>CBFGOY010000054.1:0-24478 GCA_965650515.1 uncultured Cellvibrionaceae bacterium
CATCCGCTTTAATCGATTGCAGATATTTTTGTGCGGCGTCAAATAAGGTGGAGTCATTACTTTGCGGAAATGCCCAGGCAACCGGTTGCGGATCGCTGACATCAAACGCCAATTCCGCCTTGGGGTAAGAATAGCGATTTAATGAATACACAGTGGAGTCGATCACAGCGTAATCGGCTTCGCCTTTATTAACCATTTCCAGCAAGTCAATCATTTCCGCATTGACAACTTCGCGCCATTGCAACTCGGGGAAAGTAGTTCTCAGGGCTTTTATACGGGCGCTATGGGATTCGCTCGCGAGGATTAATACCTCTTTATTTGCCAGCTCTTTAATACTGGCGGGCGGTCGCAGGCGCGCGTTATAAACCAGTTGCTGGGTTAATTGCATAAAGGGCGTGGCAAAATTAACCGCTTTGCCACGGCTTTCCTGTGCAGTTAATCCTGCTGCCGCCAAATGGTATTGTCCGGCGATAACACCATCCAGCATTGCATTGGTGTCGGTGTTGTTATCCAGCACCAATTTCAGGCCAAGCGAATCCGCAAAGCCTTTCACCAGGCTATATTCGAATCCTGTAAGGCCATTGGGGCCTTCATAATAAGTAGTAGGACCGTTGGTAGATACAACACGCAACTCGCCTGATTCAAGCACTTTCTCCAGTAATGTGGGAGGCGTGCTGCGCACCAGCGATGCACTGCTGGCGGTGATTAACAAGCCGGCAAACAGGCTTGTCACTACGGATTTTAAAATCACTAACGCTGATGGTTTGCGAATTTCCATAAGGGGGTTTCTCCGGTGATCTGAACTGCATCGCGCGAAAGGGTACTCTCTGTTCGTTTGTGTGCATTCATGCCGAATCCAATCCGTTAATGACCCGTGCAAATACGACGCCATGGTATAGCCACTTTTTTTGTATGCCTAGCTTGTTTTTTGAGCAGGATTGGGTTAGCTCTGTGGTTGAAATTTGATCATTTTTTCAATAAAGCCAGTATTGGCGCAGGATTCGGCGAGGTGCGGTGCAATATAGACGCCCGACGAACGGTCAAAAAAATAATAAAAAATGTGACTTTTTACGCCAAAACGGACAAAAAAACAGTCGGAAAATTGAGCATAAATACAATTTCCTGTTAAAAAGCGGCACATAAATTCAGATTTTTTTGTTATAAGCGATGTAAAGCGGGGCTTTGGATTTGTATTTATTTCATAAAAAAATTTTATCGTTATTTTTTTTACAATTTGCGACAAGCGCGAGTTTATCCCGGCCGGTAAAAGGAAACCAGTCTGATCCCCCATATGGACACTGAATTTTATTGTTGGAATGCAGCAATAAATTTTTGCATCGCTGCGCGCATATTTTTAATCCTGCTAATTTTTTATTGGTAGGACGTTGTAATGGCAAGGGTCTTAAATTACCGGGAAATATTCACACAAGTCGAGGTGCGAATTTTCATCGAAAAAATAAAAGGCAAAATACGGAGTATGTTGGACGGGGATTAACCAATATTAAAATACTGAATATTTTCAGGTTCGGCTTCAACGCGAGGAGGAGGGAAGATTTTTGTTGGACAAATATCTCTTCTTTTTTTGAATTCGAATTAATAAAAATGTTTGGAGAAATAAACCATAAGAAATTTATCAAATCTTATTGGTGTAAGGTAAATAGTGTGGAGGGTAAATAATAGGTCGTTTGAGCGCGCTGGCTTCACCGGATTTTTTGATAATTGTTTAGAGGAAATTGGCGAGTGGAACTTCTTTCGACACGGTTTGTGTCACTTAAGCGTGGAACCTCCTATGACGTAATGTGTGAGCGACCCATACCCGGCGGCTAAACGGGAGGATGCGTGTTTGAGGCACCGGGGAGGGGAAAAAAGTCTCTCGGGCAGGGCGCAAATCCAGTACAATGCGCGCCTCTCTTTTGTCATTACCCCATGCCGAGGCTCTTCCCACTATGTTAATCCTGCGTGGCGCTCCCGCTCTCTCCAGTTTCCGTAACCAAAAACTCCTGTCCAACCTGCAACAACGTATTCCTGGGGTGACGGGCGTTAGCTCGGAATTTGTCCACTTCGCCCATGTTTCTTCCCCCCTGAGTGATGCCCAATTGCAAGTGCTCAAGCAATTGTTGACCTATGGCCCCAAGGTAGAGAAAGAAGCCAGCCACGAAGGGGAGTTATTCCTGGTGGTTCCGCGCCTGGGCACTATTTCACCCTGGGCTTCCAAGGCAACGGATATCGCAAAAAACACCGGACTGGAAAACATCAAGCGTATCGAGCGGGGTATCGCCTATTACATTACCGGGGTTTCCGCAGCGGACCGCGCAATTCTCGCTGCTTTATTACATGACCGTATGGTGGAAACCGTATTTGATCGCCTGGAAGCGGCAGAGCAACTCTTTATCCAGCAACAACCGGCGCCGCAAACGTCTGTGGATGTCCTCGGCGGTGGCCGCGCTGCCCTGGTGGAAGCGAATAAATCCCTCGGTTTGGCACTGGCGGAAGACGAAATTGATTACCTGGTAGAAAGCTTTATCGCCCTGGGCCGCAATCCCATTGATGTGGAATTGATGATGTTTGCCCAGGCCAACTCCGAGCACTGCCGCCACAAAATCTTCAATGCTTCCTGGACCATTGATGGTGTTGACCAGGAGCGCAGCCTGTTCAAGATGATCAAGAACACCAATGAGGTCGGCGGCGACAATGTGCTGTCCGCCTATGCCGATAACGCTGCGGTCGTGGTAGGCCACGAAGCCGGGCGCTTCTATCCCAATCCGGAAACCGGGGCCTACGAGTACACCCAGCAGCCCATCCATATGCTGATGAAAGTGGAAACCCATAACCACCCGACCGCCATTTCACCCTTCTCCGGCGCGGGTACCGGGGCCGGTGGCGAGATTCGCGATGAAGGTGCGGTAGGCCGTGGCTCAAAACCCAAGGTGGGGCTGACCGGCTTTACGGTTTCCAACCTGCAAATCCCGGGTTTTGAACAACCCTGGGAGCAGAACTATGGCAAGCCCAACCGCATAGTAACCCCGCTGGATATTATGATCGAAGGCCCTATCGGCGGTGCGGCGTTCAATAACGAATTCGGCCGCCCCAACATCTGCGGTTACTTCCGTACCTTTGAAGAAAACTTTGATGGCGAGCGTCGCGGTTACCACAAACCCATCATGCTGGCGGGTGGTTACGGCAATATCAGGGCCGAGCATATTGAGAAGCCGCCCTTTGGGGCAGGTACCAAGCTGGTTGTGCTGGGCGGGCCAGCGATGCTGATCGGCCTGGGCGGCGGTGCGGCATCCTCCATGGCTTCCGGAGCTTCCTCTGAAGACCTGGATTTCGCCTCCGTGCAGCGCCAGAACCCGGAAATGGAACGCCGTTGCCAGGAAGTAATCGATGCCTGCTGGCAGTTGGGTGATAAAAACCCCATCGCCTTTATCCATGATGTCGGCGCCGGTGGCCTCTCCAACGCTTTCCCGGAACTGGTGAAGGATGGCGGTACCGGCGGCAAGTTCGAATTGCGCAATGTACCCAACGACGAACCGGGCATGAGTCCGTTGGCCATCTGGTGTAACGAATCCCAGGAGCGTTATGTATTGGCGATTGCACCGGCAGACTTGCCTCGCTTCGAGGCTATCTGCCAGCGCGAGCGCGCGCCTTATGCGGTGGTTGGTGAAGCCACCGATGAAAAGCATTTGCTGGTTAACGATAAGCACTTCGATGCAAAACCGGTCGATTTACCCATGTCAGTCCTGTTCGGAAAACCACCCAAAATGCATCGCACGGCGGAAAAGCACCGGGCCGGGACAACTGAATTCAGCACCGCCGGTATCGAATTGGACGATGCCGTTGAACGCGTACTGAAACACCCGGCGGTAGCCAGCAAAAGTTTCCTGATCACCATCGGTGACCGCTCGGTAACCGGTATGGTTGCGCGCGACCAAATGGTGGGGCCGTGGCAGGTTCCCGTTGCGGATGTGGCGGTAACCACGGTGAGCTATGACTCCTACGCCGGTGAAGCCATGAGTGTGGGCGAGCGCACCCCGGTCGCCCTGCTGGATGGCCCTGCGTCCGGTCGCATGGCGATTGCTGAAGCAATTACCAATATCGCTGCAACCCGCATTGAAAGACTGTCCGATATAAAACTTTCCGCTAACTGGATGTGTGCAGCGGGCCATAAAGGTGAAGATGAAAAACTGTTCCGCACTGTGCAAGCGGTGGGAATGGAATTATGTCCGGCATTGGGAATTACCGTTCCTGTCGGTAAAGATTCCATGTCCATGCGCACCGCATGGAAAGAGGGCGGTGAAGACAAAGCGGTCACTGCGCCTTTGTCGCTGGTAATTTCCGCGTTCTCGCCTGTGCTTGATGTGCGCCAAACCCTGACCCCGCAATTGCGCACTGACAAAGGCGAAACCGAATTGCTGTTGGTTGATTTGGGCAATGGTAAAAATCGTCTTGGCGGCTCGATCCTTGCGCAGGTTTACAACCAGCTTGGGCAAACACCGGCGGACCTGGATTCTGCGGATCAACTCAAGGGTTTCTTTAACGCGGTACAAGCGAGCCTTGCCGCTAATGAATTACTGGCCTATCACGACCGTTCAGACGGTGGTTTATTGGCAACACTCGCTGAAATGGCATTTGCCGGACACACCGGGGTGAGTGTGGACCTGGGCGGTTTGGGTGATGATGCGCTTGCCGTTCTGTTCAACGAAGAAGCGGGTGCGGTGTTACAAGTCACTCGCGCGCAATCGGGCGCGGTGCAAAAACGTTTTGCGGATGCGGGTTTGAAAACCAACGTCATCGGCGGTTTAAACAGCCGTGATTCCCTGGGCATCAGCGTCAATGGCAAGGTACTGTTCGACCAACCGCGCGCGCAATTGCAAGCGCTCTGGAGTGAAACCAGCTATCGCATTCAATCTTTACGCGATAACCCTGCTTGCGCTGAGCAGGAATTTACCGCTATCGGCAAATCCAATCCGGGTTTGAGCGTGAAACTGGGCTACAACCCCAACGAGGATGTCGCTGCTCCGTTTATTAACACCGGTATTCGCCCCGCTGTCGCGGTGTTGCGTGAACAAGGTGTTAATGGCCAGGTGGAAATGGCGGCGGCATTTGATCGCGCCGGTTTCAAAGCGGTTGATGTCCATATGAGTGACCTGCTGTCGGGACGTGTGTCCCTGGCGCAATTCAAGGGCCTGGTTGCTTGCGGCGGTTTCTCCTATGGCGATGTATTGGGTGCGGGTGAAGGCTGGTCGAAAACCATTTTGTTTAATAACAAGGTGCGCGACGAATTTGAAGGTTTCTTCCATCGCACTGACACCTTCAGCCTGGGGGTGTGTAATGGTTGCCAGATGATGTCCAACCTGAAAAACCTGATTCCCGGGGCCGACCATTGGCCGCGCTTCGTGCGCAACCTGTCCGAGCAATTTGAAGCGCGTTTCAGTTTGGTCCAGGTGCAGGAATCAACCTCGGTATTATTCACAGGCATGGCCGGTTCCCATATGCCGGTCGCTGTTGCCCACGGTGAGGGTTACGCCGAGTTTGCCAATGCCGAAGCGCTCAAGCGCTGCAACGACAGCGGCACTGTGGCTATGCGCTTTGTCGATAATCACCTGCAAGCCACTGAAAGCTATCCTGCCAACCCTAACGGCTCACCGCTGGGTATTACCAGCGTCAGCAATAAAGACGGTCGTGTAACTATTATGATGCCGCACCCGGAACGCGTCTTCCGCGCAGTCACCAATTCCTGGAAACCGGATGACTGGAAAGATGATGGCGCCTGGTTGCGTTTATTCCGCAATGCCCGGGTATTTGTGGGTTAAGGGCATTTCCTTACTACAAAATATTACAAACTGTAACGGGAGGCATTGGCCTCCCGGTTTGTTTTTGTGCTTCAATAACCAGGATTTTGAATAGTTCAGCCAATCGGTTGTTCTTGTCAGTTCAGCGCAACCGATGAACCTGGATATACCTATAACGTCTACATGGCGCGGAGAATCGCACATATTCCCGGGAACAAAGGCAGGTAAATCATGAACACTTTTTTCAAGCACACCGCTTTGAAACTGGTTTTAATTTCATTGCTCGGCAGTGTTGTTGCCAGTTGTTCAATGACCAAGAAGCATGAAAAAGAGGCGCAAATCAAAGCCGATAGGGAAGGCTTGTCAGTGGTAGAAAAATCGACATTCGACGGCACTTTTGTTGCGCCCAACGCGCAGTTTGCACAGTATAAAAAATTGTTTGTTGAACAATTGGATATGACTGATGTAAAAATCCGCAAGCAAACGGGCAACAATCTAATTAACGATACACCCTGGGAATTGAATGATAGCGACCGCCGCTATTACCAGGAGCGCTACACAGAAGCGCTGATGAATAATTTAATTGTGGATGGTCGCTTTACCACCACCATGCAGGCGGCGCCGG
The DNA here is from genome assembly GCA_965650515.1 of uncultured Cellvibrionaceae bacterium. GTDB lineage: Bacteria > Pseudomonadota > Gammaproteobacteria > Pseudomonadales > Cellvibrionaceae > Cellvibrio. The sequence goes on from CBFGOY010000054.1 coordinate 6,418, forward strand.
ATGTAATGACGGTGCGGGCTAAAGTGTTGGAAATTGCGCCCCTTGCGAGCAAGGATGATATGAAAGGCCGCCCGACCCATATGAAAGTGTACAGTGAAGGCATGGGTACCATGACATTGGAAATTTCGCTTTACGATTCCATGTCGGGAAAAGTGTTGGCCATCATTACCGACCAGCGCGACCTGGGGAAAATCTGGGAAGAAAATAATCGCGTTTCCAATAACGTACAGGTGCGTTTGGCATTTAATGCCTGGTTGAAAAAATTGCGTACCGAGTTGGATCGTTTATCCGGAAATTAACCGGCAAGGCAAATAAAAAAAGGGTGGTCGATCAAGCGACCACCCTTTTTTTATGCGATTGATTGGAGAATTATTGCAAATCATCCAGGTATTTTTCCGCATCCAGCGCAGCCATACAACCGGCGCCTGATGAGGTAATAGCCTGGCGATAAATGTGGTCTGCAACATCGCCGGCGGCAAAAACGCCGGGAATATTGGTTGCCGTTGCATTACCTTCCAAACCGCTTTTCACCTTGATGTAACCATTGTGCATATCCAGTTGGCCTTCAAAGATATCGGTATTGGGCTTGTGGCCAATCGCGATAAACACACCGGCTACATCGATTTCCCGGGATGCGCCATCAGTGGTGCTTTTCAAACGCAAACCGGTCACCCCGGAATCGTTACCCAATACTTCTTCCAACTGGTGGTTCCACAGGATTTTCACATTACCGCTTTCCGCTTTGGCGAAGAGTTTGTCTTGCAAAATTTTCTCGGATTTCAATTTGTCACGACGATGGATCAAGGTAACTTCACTGGCGATATTCGCTAAATAGAGCGCCTCTTCCACAGCCGTATTACCGCCGCCTACCACGGCCACTTTCTGGCCGCGGTAAAAGAAACCATCACAGGTTGCACAAGCGCTTACGCCTTTGCCCATAAATGCTTCTTCCGAAGGCAATCCCAAATATTGGGCAGATGCGCCGGTGGCGATAATCAAGGCATCACAGGTATAAGTGCTGGAGCCGATCAATTTGAAGGGGCGTTCAGTCAGTACCGCTTCGTGGATATGGTCAAAAATAATTTGCGTATCAAAGCGCTCGGCGTGTTGTTGCATTTGCACCATCAAATCCGGACCTTGCAGGTCATGCGGGCCGCCTGGCCAGTTTTCCACTTCAGTGGTGGTGGTTAATTGACCACCTTGTTGCATACCGGTAATTACAACCGGCTTGAGGTTGGCGCGCGCTGCGTAAATAGCAGCGGTATAACCGGCGGGCCCTGAGCCGAGGATAATTAAACGGTGGTGTTGTACTTCACTCATAGGAAATCCTTGATTTGTGCAGTTGGATTCAAAAGGGGGCTAAACGGGTGTTGCCTAATGTGGGGGCATGATAGGCGAATCGCAATGGCGGCGCAAAATTGTCTGCTTCAATGCGTTGTATAAGGTTTGCCTATATAAATCCTGTAACACCGGCAGGGATAGCTTTTATCGGGCCAGTGCGCCCAGGACGGAAATATGGTTATGCCATTCTGTCGGATTGTGCTCGCGTAGCAATTGTTCAAAGGCCGCGGGCGATAAGGGTTTGGAGAAAAGGTAGCCTTGTAGGAAATCGGCGCCGTAGTCGCGGCAGATTCGCGCTTGTTCCCGCGTTTCCACGCCTTCAACAACGACGGTTAAATCCAGGCTTTTGGCAAAGATAATCATGGCGCGCAGGATGCGGCAATCAGCGGGATTTTCCGGTACACCGGTAATAAAAGTACGGTCAATTTTTAAGGTTTTCGCCGGCAACTCCTTCAAATAAGCCATGGATGAGTAACCGGTGCCGAAATCATCCACGGCAATTTCGATTCCGTACGCCAGCAATTGTTTCAGGCATTGCGCTGTTTCTTGCAAATTTTCGATTAAAACGGATTCAGTAATTTCCAGGCTGACACAATGCCCGGGAACACCGGTTGTCTCCAGGTCGCGAATAATATTTTGATAAAGATCCTCATCGGTAAGCAATTGCGCACACACGTTGAATTTCATGTTAAATCCATTATTTACCAAACCTTGTTCGCGCCAGCGCGCAATTTGCTGGCAGGCTTTCAAGCGGCTTTTGGAATCTATTTCGCCGATCAAGCCTATTTCTTCGGCCAAGCCGATAAATTCAATGGGAGGCAGGATGCCGCGTTCAGGATGGTCCCAGCGGATCAAGCCTTCGGCACCACAGACCGCAAAAGTTTGCGCGTCGACGATCGGCTGGTAAAAGAGCACAAAGTGATCGGTGGGAATAAGGCGGCGCAATTCTTTTTCCAGGCGAATACGCTCTTGCATTTGCGCCTGCATGGCTTGCGAAAAAAACTGGTAATTATTGCGGCCATCTCGTTTTGCGCGATACATCGCCAGGTCGGCGGCTCGCAATAAATCGCTCGCGCTTTGTCCCGCATCCGGGAATGTGGCAATGCCGATACTGGTGGAAATGATATTTTCAATTTTTTTAATGATGATGGGTTTGCGCAGGTCATCCAGGATGCGCTGTGCCAATTGGCTAATCGCTTCCTGCGAATCGAAATTATGGGCGAGCACAGCAAATTCATCGCCGCCTAACCGACAGACAATATCGCCGGCACGCACAACACGTAATAACCGTTGTGCGACCTCTTTCAAAACCTGGTCGCCAATAATGTGGCCGAGGCTGTCATTAATAATTTTGAAATTATCCAAATCCAGAAAGAGCAGGGCTAGCCGATCATTTTGGCGTTTCGCACGTGGGATTGCCGCGCGCAAACTCTCATCAAAATAGTAGCGATTCGCGAGGCCGGTTAACGAGTCATTTTCGGCCAGCGCGCGCAGGCGCTGGTGGCTTTCCTGGAGTTGCCGTTCGAGCAAATGGCGCGAACGCGCATGGGTAATTGCGCGCGTTAAATGTTTGTGGGCAATTTCCGATTTGAAGAGGACATCCTGGGCACCGGCTTCGATAAATTCGCGCTCCAGGTCCTCGTCGGCGGCGGCACCCGTCAGGATAATAATAGCGGCGTGATGTTGGGGATGTTGATTTAATAATTGCAAGACTTCCATGCCATCGACGTCAGGCAAGCGATAATCGAGTAGTACCGCATCAAAATCCTCGCTATCGAATTGCGCCAAACCTTCGGCGGCGGAACTGGCTTGGGAAATCGTAATATCCCATTCGGTTTTGCGAAAGGTCCGGATGATCGCTTGGCGGTCCAGGTCATTATCGTCAATCAACAGCAGCTTCATGCAGGTCAACCCTCAATAATGTCATTTATCCGCTACGGGTAATTCAATGATTTTCCAATAATGGTCCAGCAGGCTTACCACTTGCAGGAAATCACTGTCCATCCGTTGTTTAAGTAAATAACCGGCAACGTGCTCGCGATAGGCCGCCAAAATATCTTCATCGGATTTCGATGTTGTTAATACAAAAACAATCGCGTGGGTTAAGTCGGGATCGGCGCGCAATATTTCCAGGAACTCTATGCCGTTCATCCGCGGCATATTGATGTCCAATAAAATAATGTAAGGGGATGGGACCTCGCCATTACGCAATATTTCAAGCGCTTCTATTCCGTCCCTGGCGCGATATAGCGGGTTAAGTAATTTAAGTTTATGCAATGCACGTCGCAGCGCCGTTGCGTCTATATCGTCATCGTCAACGATTAGCAGGCTTACCGTTTTAAAATGCTGGTTACCGGTCGGCGGGTGTAATTTATTGATCATGGGTTAGGTTTCTCATCAATAGTTTGAGGCCAGGTAAATGTAAAACGGCAACCCCGACCTTCGGAAAAAACCTGTATGGTGCCGTCATAGGTTTCAACTAATTTTTTAATTAGCGCCAGGCCCATGCCGCTGCCTTCCAGTTCGTCGCGGGATTTTAACGTTTGGAACATGCCGAACACCCGCTCCTGGAACCGGGCCGGAATACCCGGGCCGTCATCGCTGACACTGAATTCAAAAAACTGGTGACCAATTACCTGGCATTCAAGCCGTATGACTCCATGGTCCCGATCATGATGTTTAATGGCGTTGGAAAATAAATTACGCAGGATTTGTTCAAAGGGAGTTGCCAGGGTTTCAAATTCCGGCAGGTAATCGCCCAACTCCAACTGTAAACCCGGCTTGGTATTTTGAATTTCAAACAATCCCATTGCCATATGCCGAACGTCCACCCTGGTGAGTTTGCCATCGGCTTTTCCCGCGCGATAAAACACCAGCATGTCATCCAACAGCCTTTCCATGCGGTGGATACGATTGCGCAATATGGCTGTGTGTTTTTCCACTTCAGTAAATTCTTTTTCTGCGAGGTCTTCTTCAATCCATGTCGATAATTGGGCGATTCCGCGCAACGGGGATTTCAAATCGTGGGAGGCAACGTAAGCAAAGGTTTCCAGTTCCTTGTTCGTTTGTTCAAGGCGATGGTTGCTGGATTCCAGGTCCGCCTGATGTTTTATCAACAACAACGCGTTTTGTTTGCGCGCCTCGATATTTTCAGCAAATACGGCCAGGGTTTTCGCCATAACACCCATTTCATTGGGATGATCCAAAAACGGAATATTGATGTCGGTATTACCTTTTGCCAGGTCTTCCATGGCGGCGCGAATTTTTTGCAATTGCCAATTCAAACTGCGCGTTATCAGTGCGGCCACCAGCATGCCCGCCACCAAAAAGCCGCAAATCACAATGAGCATCAGGCTGCCGGCCTGTTCTCTGGTTTGCACCACTTCGTCATTAAGCTGGAGCATTCGCTTTTGCGCTTGCTGGATTATATTTTCACAGAGGCTTTCAAGTTTTATGGTCAGTTCCTGGATTTCCGTTAGGGTCCTATCGCGGTACGCCTGGATATTGCCCGCCACGAGTTGTTCATGGTTTTCAAGGATTGCTGTTTGCCATTGAATAAACGTGGTGTTCAATTCCGCAATATTGTCGGGCGAGGTTTTTTTGCTGATGATGTTCAGTTCTTGCGCGGCTTCAACCTGGATTTGTCGCAATCTTTCCGGAATTTTAGTTTGATTGGCAAGTTGGGGGTTTACCGCAATATCTTTCATGTCGCGATTGAAATTGCCAAGACTGCTTTTGATTCTCAGTGCCGCATTGTTGACCTGGATGGGATTCTCATAAAGTTCCTGGGTCACGGAGGTGACGTTGTTTATTTGCAGCGAGCCGATGGACCCCACACCGACAAATAAAAGGCTCATCAATACAAACCCGGTGGCCAGGCGGCTAAATACGTTAAATCGGTTGAATGAATCGACTGCTGCTGCGAAGCGCAAGCTAATCAGCCCAACCGCAAATAAGGTAAAGCCCACCGCGGTGTGCGGGGCCATTTTGATACCGAGCCAGACGAAGGTTGGCAGCACGCCAAAGCCTTGCCCGAGCATTGCCGTCAGGGTAATAAATAAAATCACAATTCCTAGCAGGCAAGTAAGGACGGTCCTGGTTCCCTGCTGTTTAGTGCCCGCAAGGATTGCGCAACCCGAGAGTAAAAAAGCAAGGCTGGCGGTGGGTGGTACCGGTTGGTTGCGTACCGGTGTTTCATTTAAAAAAAGTACAAACCAATTTGTGGTATTAAGGGGGACACTCGATAACACATCAAGCAAACTCAAAATACCGATGGCAAATAATATCGTGCATGAAAGTATTTTCAGCTGCCAATGTTGTGTCATGATGGCGTAAAGCCCCAGGCCACATGCGCAAAAGCCAATCGCTGAGTTGTAAGCCATAAGGGTGGCGTAGGGATATATATCGGCGAGTAAATGCGGACTGTGCCAGCTAAATAAAACACCTGTGCCCAAAAGGCATAGCAGCAATGCTATGAACCGCGGCGTGAATTGTTCAATAGCTGGATGGACGTTCTTTTGTTCAATCATAACCCTTGGGATTATTCAGCGTGTGGTTGCGCGTTGTGTGTCGTTAGGTTCCGCTTGTAACTTTAAGTTTGGTAAAGGCAAATCTGAGTGTAGTTTCAACATAATAAATATTCTTGGAATGGCAGGGCTTACACTGAAATAATTAGCTATGTGAATTGGTTATAGTATTAAGTCATGTATAAATGAGCGTCATATGAAGCCGGTTATCCATTCGCCCTGTGTGCGAAATTGTTGTTTGAATGAAGAGGATGTCTGCCTAGGGTGCTTCCGCAGCCTGGCGGAAATTACCCAGTGGTCAGTAACGACGAATGAAACCAGGCAAATGATCCTGTTAAAGGCGGAGGCCCGCCGGGACGAGTACCAGCGGAGAATGCGACGGATATAGCAATTCGCTGAGCGGTTTGGCTGGCGTGTGGGAAGTGATTCGTTTAACCTGCGCGCCTTAAAATAAAAGTTATTGTTATACATTGTTGAATTATTAGAACTAGACTTGCTACAAGCCTGGTGACCGGAATTAATAAATAAAAAACACCGGGTTAATGATCGCTGTCTGGCCACGGCAGGCAACAAGGCTACATAACCTGATCCAACACAACTATCCTTACAGTTTCTTTGCTATGCAATCGTCAAGGGCGTTCAAACTCTGGTTGAACATGCAGTGCCAAATGTTGGGCAATGCGGGCGCAGCCATGCTCGTACAGGTGACGCCGACAACCAGCCATATAGTCGCTAAATGGCCTGACAAAGCAATTGACTCCACGCTACTCCGTGGCCTGATCCAGCCGGTGATGGAAAAACAGCGCTTGCAATTACAGCCCCTGGAAGCCCACCGCTATTTATTGGGTTATCCAATCGTCATTGACGGGAATCATTGGGGTGTGCTGGTTTGCACAATTACCCTGCCCGATAAGACCGAGTTACCCGTGTTATTAAAGTCGCTCAGGCTCGGTCAATTCTGGTTGCAATTCATTGTGCAATTGGGTGGTGTTGGGTCGCCTGACCCGAACGAACCGGTGGATATCCCCGCAGGCCACACTGCGCCGCCGGCATTGCAAGCTCCGTTACCGGAAACCGTTAATGCTGCGTTGGCGCAGGTCAATTCCAGTTTATTAAAAGAAAATTCATTACAGGAAACCGGCATTACGCTGGTGAACTTACTGGCGGGTTTTTTACAGGCAACGAGGGTCAGCCTGGGGCTCCTGGATGCCCAGGGAAAAAACCTCCAATTGGAGGCGGTATCCTTTTCCGCTAATTTTGACAGGCGTACCCAGGCGATGTTGGCAATTCGCGAAGCAATGGCGGAGGCGGTTGACCAGGGGGTGCGTATTGACTGTACAGCGGCGGCTGGTAATGACGACTCCAACAATCCCACGGTATTGATCAAACAAGCGCATCAGCAATTGCTGCACATGCAACAACTGCACAGGGTAAGCAGTTTTTTACTGCGCAAGGGCGACCGGATCCTGGGGGCTATCACGATTGAGTTGGATCGCAATACCTTTAACCCCGATCAGGAACTATTGATACAACAGGCGGCCCATTCGGCAGCCGCGATAATCTTGTTACAACGCCAGGCATCCGCCGGTTTTTGGCAAGGGATAAAGCAACGGGTTGTGTCCCGGTTGCAGCATTGGTTTGGTAAGGAATCCTGGCGGGGGAAGTTAATCGCGGCGGCGTCAACCCTATTGCTGGTTGCGTTGTTTGTACCGGTCGATTACCACCTGTCGGCCGATGCCAGTTTGCAAACCACTGAAAAATATTTAGTGGTATCACCGCAAGACGCCTATTTGGGAAGTATTTCCGCGCGCCCCGGGGATGCGGTAAAAAAAGGCGCACTGCTGGCGCAATTGAACGATGAAGACTTGCGCCTGGAGCGGCGCAAAATCGCCAGCCAGGCCCAGCAATACCGGCAAGCCTACGACTCGGCCCTCGCCAATTCCAATCGGGTGGAAGCAGCTATCGCCAGCGCGCAATTGGAGCAGGCCAATATCCAGTTGCAACTGCTCGACCAACAATTGGCGCGAACCCAATTGGTGGCACCCGTGGATGGTGTTGTGGTGTCCGACGATATTTCGCAGACACGGGGCGCGCCGGTAAAACAGGGCGATGTGCTTTTTGAAATTGCGGCGGGGCAGCATTACCGGGTGCAATTGTTTGTGGATGAACGCGATATTGCCCAAGTGCAACCGGGACAGGCCGGTGAGCTAAAACTCACCAGTTTGCCCAATGAAATATTTAATACGCGCGTTACATTAATTACACCGATCAGTGAAGTGCGCGAGGGTCGCAATTATTTCCGTGTTGAGCTGGAATTTACCGGGCAGGCAGGCACGGTTGCGGTATTGCGGCCGGGCATGACAGGTACTGGTAAAGTACATGCCGGCACGCGCTTGCTAGGCTGGGTCTGGTTCCATGATATTTGGCATTGGATACGGTTGGGCCTGTGGTGAGCGACGTGACTGGCCATTCCGATCAACAACCCGGTCCTGTTTGGCAACGCCTTGAGTCCCTGCGCCCATCGTTGCCGCGCCATATCCATATCCAGCGCCGCGATTACAAGGGGGAACGCTGGTATTTATTGCATGATAAAAGCAACGGCCGTTTCCATCGCCTTACCCCGGCAGCCTGGCGACTCATTTCCGCGATGGATGGCCGCAATTCGCTGACGCAAATCCTCGCCGCCGCCAGCAACGCCGATTTTTACGAATCCGTGGATGATATCCCCACCCGCGAGGATTTAATCCATTTGTTGCAATACCTGCATGTAGCCGACCTGCTGGTTTGCGACTTGCCGCCCAATACCCAGGAGTTATTTGCACGGCGCGAGCAGAAAAAACGGCAGCGCTGGTTGCGCCTGTTAATGAATCCGCTTACCTGGAATATTCCCCTTGGCAACCCCGATCGCCTGCTGGATAAATTAATGCCGCTCGCGCGTTGGCTGGCTACTCCCGCCATGGGGGTTATCTGGTTGCTGGTGGTGGGGTTTGCACTGTTGCAGGCCGGTAGCCATTGGCAGCAACTTACCCACGGGCATCTGGACCGGGTCTTGTCGCCCGGCAATTTATTGTTGCTCTGGCTGACCTATCCGTTTTTTAAGGTTTTGCATGAACTCGGCCATGGCTTGTTCACCAAGGTTTGGGGTGGGCAAGTAAACGATTGCGGTTTGATTTTTGTGGTCGGCACACCCTTGCCCTATGTGGATGCGAGCGCTGCGACCGGCTTTTATGCCAAGCGCCAGCGCCTTATGGTCAGTGCGGCGGGAATGGCGGTGGAGTTATTTTTGGCGGCGCTTGCGCTCTTGCTCTGGGTGCAATTATCCGCTGGGTTCCTGCGTGATTTCCTCTACAACATTATTTTGATCGGCGGGGTATCCACGCTGTTTTTTAACGGCAATCCGCTGATGCGTTTTGATGGTTACCATCTATTAACCGATGCGTTTGATTTGCCCAATCTGGCGACCCGTGCCAACCAGCAAGTCAGTTATCTGGTGCGTCGCTACGCTTACGGGGTGATTGGTGTATTTTCACCGGCCGCCTCGAGGCGTGAAGCCTGGTTGCTGGCGACCTATAGTATCGCCGCCTTTATATACCGGGTATTTGTGTTGTTTTTTATTATCTTGCTGGTTGCGAATTATTTTCCGGCGTTGGGATTGTTGATCGGTGCATGGCTGATATTTTTCCAATTGCTATGGCCTGCGATAAAAGCATTGCGCTTTCTCGCTAACGACAAGCAACTTGCCATCCAACGCAAACGCGCCTGGGTTGTAACCGGCGTGGCCGGCGCGGTGGTGTTACTGGCCATTTTGATTGTGCCTTTGCCCCAATCAACCTCCGCCGAAGCGGTACTGTGGCTGCCGGACGAAGCGCGTGTAAAAGTGGAATCCAGCGGTGAGGTTGCGGAATTATTCGTGGCCAATGGTGAAGAAGTTAAGGAAGGGCAGGTGTTACTGCGTTTACAAAATCCGGTGCTGGTTGCGCAATTGGCCACACAACGGGCGCACTTGCACGAATACGAAGCGCGCTACCAACAGGCGTGGGTAGAGGATCGTGCGCAGGCCCAAATGTATGAGCAAGACATTGCCGCTATTAAGGCAGAAATTAAATTATTGCAAGCGCGGGTTGCTAACCTGTCGGTAGCTAGCCCTTCAACCGGAACCTTGCGCGTAACCCGCGCCCATCACCTTATCGGTAGTTACCTCCACCAGGGTGATGAATTTGCATTAATCGAAAAATCCGGCGCTGTGCGTGTCCGCGCCGCGCTGTTGCAGGAGGAGGTTGGGTTGGTGGGCCAGGCAACGCGCGGGGTGAGCGTCCGCTTTGCCAGTGAACCGGGTCAAGTGCTGGTAGCAACAATGTTGCAAGGTGAGCCGGTTGCAAGCCAACAACTGCCCAACCCGGCGTTAGGTACCCAGGGTGGGGGACGAATTGCGGTGGATGCCACCCAACCCGGCGGCGTGCAGGTGAAGGAAAAAATATTTTTGCTGGATCTCCGGTTGCAGGATGTTGAACGGAGCGGGCATTTTGGCGAGCGCGCGTATATCAGGTTCCATCACCCGGCCGAACCCCTGGCGATGCGATGGTATCGGAGCTTGCAACAAGTTTTTATCCGTCATTTTTCGTAAGTCGCTTTTTTAAACTATAGTAATAACCAAATTTTGTTTTTATATCGAGTTGACCATGCTTAAAGCTTTACGGGTTCCGTTGCTGGCACTTTTATCCAGCGAACTACTCGCCCAAACACAAGAGCCGGCCCAGCTCAATTGCCGCATTGAACCCTCGGTGACGGTGGAAATGAGTAGCGCAGTAGAAGGCGTTATCAGCGAGGTATTGGTTGATAAAAATGATGTGATTAAAAAAGGTGATGTGCTGGCGCGCCTGGACGCCGGCCTGGAAAGCGCGACCGCGGAGCTGCGCCGGGTGCAGTCGGAATTAACCAGCGATGTGCAGGCCCAACAACTTGCGTTGGAGTTTAGCGAACGTGCGCTCACACGCGTGAAAGACCTTTACGAAAAGAAAGCCGCCTCATTTTCAGAATTGGATAAACACAAAACCGAACACGCGATTGCCCAACAACAATTGCAACAATCCCTGGACCGCAAACGCCAGGCGGAACTGGAATACAAAAGGGCACTGGCCGATTTGCAGCGCCGGACATTGGTGAGCCCCATTGATGGTATTGTTGTCGAACGGATGAAAGAGCCTGGCGAACATATCGATTTTGAACCGGTATTAAAATTGGTGCAGCTCGATCCCTTGCGCGTCGAGGTCTACGCACCGGCGAGTTTGTACGGAAAAGTTAAACCGGGGATCAAAGCCAGCGTGGTACCCGAACTGGGTGCGGACACTCGCAGTTATCCGGCGGAGGTAACCCTGGTGGACCAAGTGATTGATGGGCCGAGCAACACCTTCGGTATTCGCTTGTCCATTCCCAACCCGGGTAATCGCTTACCGAGCGGCTTGAAATGCCGGGTGACTTTTGAGGGGATTACGTTGAATCTGCTTGAACCGGGCAATTTGCCCTAGGAGCAGGGTTAAAACGAAAACCGAGCCTTTGCCGGCAAGCTAGATTATTTTTTTATGTAGCCTGCTTTGGTGGTTTTTTGTGCCAGAATGGATCCCCTGGTGTTTTTGTAGCTATGTTTTGTACTGACTAATAATTGATAAATAAGATACCAGGGTGCTATCCGACACTTCCATGTCCATCGGTTACTGGCGCGTCACCAGGGTCCCAATCACGGTTTGGCGGGCCGGCTGCCAGTACTAAAGGATGCCATTGGTATTTATTCACCAATCCTTAAACCAGAAGCGCCGCGAGGATAAGTGCGCGAGCAACAGCGAAATTATGTCCAAAACACCGCGTCATCGCCGACCATTAATTGAAACCCTGGAGCCGAGGCTACTTTTTTCTGCCACTGCGGATATCGCCGTGTTTGATGATGGCAATTCCGATGCCCAGATGCTGGCGGATGCTGCCCGTGAAGTCGATCTAACCCAAATATATTCCCTGGCCGATGAGCCTGCGCTGGCAGAATCCGACCCGGTTCCGGATACCACCGAAGGCGTTATTGTTTTTGTGGACACGGCGGTTAAGGATTATTCCACGATAATCGAGGACATAAAAAATAACAGCGACGGCGAGATTACCGTCATCTACCTCGATACCCGGCAAGACGGTGTTGAACAAATCACCTCCGCCCTTGCGCAATATTCCAACCTCGGTGCGATCCATATTATTTCCCACGGTTCCGCCGGGTCGGTGGAGTTGGGCAACGCCATCCTCACCGGCAATAGCCTGGTCCAGTATGAAGATGACCTGGTGGCCTGGGGAAAAGCGCTGGGCGCGGAGGCGGATATCCTGTTTTATGGTTGTGATGTTGCCGTCCACCCCGCCGGGAAGGCGTTGATTGATGAGATTGCCCGCTTAACCTCCGCCGATGTGGCCGCCAGCGAAGATTTTACCGGCCACGAATCCCTGGGCGGGGATTGGGAATTGGAATACCAGGTCGGCACGGTTGAAGCCAGGGTCCTGGCCAGCGCGGAGTTGCAGCAGTCCTTTGTCGGCGTCATGGCCACAACCCATTACATCAACGTCCAGGGCGGCGCCAGTAGCCAGTCGTTCAGCTCGTCTTCCAATGTGGGACAAACGTTCCTTTACGATAGCGCCGGTGCCACTTACACCATCAACCAGATCAGCGTCCAACTGCGAAAAGATCCGACGGCGGCGAACCAGGACATTACGCTTGAATTGCGCGATGGGGGCTGGAATGGCAACTGGATGGCAGCGAAGACTATCAGCGCCAGCACCCTGACAGATACGTTCCAATGGACAACCTTTAGCCTTGGCGACCTGGTACTGAATGATAACCAGGTGTACTGCTTCCGGCTCATCAGTACCAATTCGGACGGCAAGGTATTTGTAGCCTATAACACCTCCAACTTGTGGAATAACTCCGACATGGTGGTCAATGGAACCACCAATTCCAGCAACGACCTGTCATTCCTGGTATCCAATTACGATGGCGTCAACAGCGCGCCCACGGTTGCGAATGCGATTCCCGACCAGAATGCGACAGAAGATTCTCCCTTTAGCTATCAATTCCCGTCCAACACCTTCAGTGATGCTGACGTCGGCACAACGCTCACCTACACGGCGCAATTGGCGGGTGGGGGGGCTTTGCCCGGGTGGCTGGGTTTTAACGCTTCAACCCGGACTTTCAGCGGCACGCCGGCCAACGGCGATGTAGGTACGGTGTCCGTGGCCGTAACGGCCAGCGATGGCAACGGCGGCACGGTGACCGACACTTTTGATATTACGGTGGCGAATGTCAATGACGCGCCTACCGTTAACATTACCCCCGCAAGTTACAACGCTACGGAACAAACCGCGATAAATCTGCACGGGACAGGCATTACCGTGGCGGATGTCGATAGCAGTTCGCTCAGCGTAACCATCGCCGGGCCAGCACCCCACAGCCAGGTGACAGTAAACGCGGGAACTACCGGGGTGGTGGTATCGTCCGGCAACAATACTGATTCGCTGGTGCTAACCGGTACGGCGGCCCAACTTAATGATTTGTTCGCAGGCAATAATGGCGGCACCTTGACCTATCGGCTGGCCGGGGATACCCCGCCGGCAAGTGTCACCCTTAGCATTACCGCCAGCGATGGTGCCCTGACCGGCAGCGACACCGCGGTTATCAATATCACCGCAGTCAATGATGCCCCGGTCAATTCGGTACCGGGGGCGCAAGCCACTAACGAAGACACAGCCCTGGTGTTCAGCGCGGGTAATGGCAACCAGGTCCAGGTAGCCGATGCGGATGCCGGTTCCAGCGCCATGCAGGTTACCTTGTCGATTACCAACGGTACCCTGACCCTGGCGGGTACTGCGGGACTGACTTTTACCACCGGTGACGGCACGGCAGATACGGACTTGGTATTCACCGGTACGCGCACAGATATCAATAACGCGCTTTCCACCCTGACCTACAACCCCACTTCCAACTACAGCGGTTCGGCTGTGCTCACCCTGACCACCAGCGACCAGGGGAATACCGGGACTGGCGGCACGCTCACGGATACCGATACGGTCAACATCACGGTAAATGCCGTAAACGATGCCCCGACGGTTGCCAACAGCATTCCCAACCAGAATGCCACGGAAGATTCTGCCTTCAACTTCCAGTTTGCAGCGAACACCTTTTCCGATACGGAAGCCAATACACTGTCTTATACTGCGCAACTCGCGGGCGGCGGCCTGTTGCCTGTATGGTTAAGTTTTGATCCGGCCACCCGCACCTTCAGCGGTATCCCCGCCAATGCCGATGTCGGCACCGTATCGGTTGAAGTGGTCGCGGATGATGGTAACGGCGGTACGGTGTCCGACACGTTCGATATAGTTGTTGCCAACACCAATGACGCCCCCACGGTGGCCAACCCCATTTCCGACCAAGCGACCGATGAAGAAGATTTTTACAGCTTTACCTTTCCAGCCAACACGTTTAACGATGAGGATGGTAATAGCCTGGCTTACACGGCAGAGTTAGCGAACGGGAATCCCTTGCCTGCCTGGTTGAGTTTCAACGCCGGGACCCGCACCTTCAGTGGCGTACCCGACGATGCGGACGTGGGAACCCTGAGCATCCGTTTAATCGCGAACGATGGCAATGGCGGGACTGTGAGTGACACCTTTGACCTGGTGATTAACAATGTTAACGATGCGCCCTTCGTTAACGCGACCATTCCCAACCAGAACGCGACCGAAGATTCCCCCTTTAGTTTCCAATTCGCGGCAAATACCTTTGGTGATGGCGATCTGGGTGCAACTTTTACCTACACCGCCACACTGGCGGACGGCAGCGCTTTGCCGGCCTGGCTGAATTTCGATTCCGCCACACGTACCTTCAGTGGCACACCGGCGAACGGTGATGTGGGTACCATTTCCATCCGGGTTACAGCCGATGATGGTGCTGGCGCAACCGTATCCGATACCTTTGATATCCAGGTCGCAAATACCAACGATGCGCCGGTAGTGGCCAATCCCATTGCCAATCAAAACGCAACGGAAAATGCATTATTTAATTTTTCATTCCCCACCAATACTTTTAATGACCCGGATGCCGGCGATACCCTAACCTATACAGCGCAGTTAGCCGGTGCCTTACCCCTGCCGGGTTGGTTACAGTTTGATGCCGCGACACGTACCTTTAGCGGTACGCCATCCAATGGCGATGTGGGCACTATCACCGTGCGTGTAACCGCAACCGATGGCAGCGGCAGTTTTACCACCCATGATTTCGATATCGTGGTCCAGAACGTGGGCTCAACCAATTCGATTATCGATTCGTCCGGTCCGACGACGGATTCCCAGGTGCTGTCTCCGGGCCAGGCGATCTACCAGTCCTTTACCAATGATTTTGGCACCGGTACCTACACCATCGATTCGATTATTTTGCAATTGCAAAAAGATCCCGCCGCCGCGGCGCAAACCATTACGGTCACTTTGCTTGCCGGTGCCTATAACAGTGCAACGGTGGTGGGTACGGCCACTATGTCATCGAATGATCTGGCCACCTCCTTGACCTGGGAGGCTTTTGATTTCACCGATAAGGTGTTGGACGATTCCGTTGTCTATTACATCAAGGTGGAATCCGATGGTACGGATGGGTTGATTGCGGTGGGTATCCATAACGCTGATGCCTACCCGGACGGCACCCTGGTATATGACAGTGGTGTGCCTGACGCAGGACGCGATTTGGCATTCCAGGTCGCGAGCGGCTCAAATACCGATCCGGTATTGGCGAACCCGATTTCCAACCAGAATGCGACGGAAGATTCTGCATTTAACTTTCAGTTCGCCGCTAACACTTTCACCGATGCGGATGTTGGCGATACGCTGACTTACACGGCAACGTTAGCCGATGGCAGCCCTTTGCCTTCCTGGTTAACGTTCGATGCGGCGACGCGGACATTTTCCGGTACACCCGCCAACAGTAATGTAGGAATAGTTTCAATTAAGGTCACCGCGGACGACGGCAATGGCGGTGTGGCGGCCACCGATACCTTTGACATTATTGTCGCCAACACCAATGACGCGCCCACGGTGGCCAATCAAATCCCCGACCAGAATGCGACGGAAGATAACCCGTTTAATTTCACCTTTGCCGCCAATACCTTCGCGGACCAGGATGTGGGTAATTCCCTGACTTATTCCGCGCAACTGGCCGGTGGCGGTGCCTTGCCATCCTGGTTAAGTTTTGATGCGGCGACGCGTACTTTCAGTGGTACGCCATTAAATGCCCATGTGGGTACGGTATCCATTGACGTTATTGCGAGTGATGGCAATGGCGGTACGGTTACCGATACCTTTACGATTGCTATCGCCAACACCAACGACGAGCCGACAGTAGCCAACACAATTCCCGATCAAAACGCAACCGAAGATACCGCGTTTAATTTCCAATTTGCTTCCAACACCTTTAGCGATGTGGATGTTGGCGATACGTTCACTTACACCGCGCAATTATCAGGGGGCAGCCCCTTGCCTTCATGGTTAAGTTTTGATTCCGCGACCCGGACCTTCAGCGGCACTCCCACGAACAGTGAAGTAGGCACCATCACCGTTGAGGTTATTGCCAGCGATGGCCATGGTGGCAGTGCCAGCGACAGTTTTAACATAACCGTCGCCAATACCAATGATGCCCCCACAGTCGCCATAGCGCCGGCCAGCTACAACGCGACTGAACAAACGCTATTGAATTTGCACGGTACGGGCATCACGGTAAATGACATTGATGGTGATGCATTGACCATCACCCTTACTGCGGCGGGCGCCAGCGAGTTAACGGCAAATGGGGGGACCAGTGGGGTAGTGGTTTCATCCGGCAACGGAACCGATACCCTGGTAATTACCGGTACCCAGGCGCAGCTGAATAATTTCCTGGCGGGTAACAATGGCGCAACCCTCACCTACCGCAATACCAGCGATACCCCCCCGGCCAGCGTAGTGTTAACCATCACCGCCAATGACGGTACAACAACGGGTAGCGATACAGCCAATATCCTGATAGCGGCAGCGAATGATGCCCCGGCCAACAGTGTTCCGGGCGCGCAATCCACCAATGAAGATACCGCCCTGGTCTTTAGCGCCGGCAATGGCAACCAGATCCAGGTTAGTGATGTGGATGCAGGATCGGGCAACCTGGAAATTACCCTGTCGGTAACTAATGGTACCCTAACGCTTGCAGGCACAGCGGGGTTGAGTTTCACCACCGGTGATGGCACCGCCGATTCCAACCTGGTGTTTAGCGGCACGTTGGCGGCGATTAACAATGCGCTGGCGACCCTGGCTTACAACCCCACGGCGAATTACACGGGTGCGGCGGTTTTATCCATTGTCACCAGCGATCTCGGTAATACAGGGAGCGGTGGAACGCAAACAGATTCGGATATTGTCAATATCACTGTAAACCCGGTCAATGATGCGCCCACTGTTGCAAACGCCATCCCCGATCAAAACGCAACCGAAGATACTGCGTTTAATTTCCAGTTTGCTTCCAACACGTTTGCAGATGCGGATAGCGGCGATGTACTGGTGTATTCCGTTCAATTTGCCGGTGGAGGCGCTCTACCATCCTGGTTAAGTTTCGATGCGGCAACACGCACTTTCAGCGGTACGCCTGCTAATAGCGATGTAGGAACTATCTCAATTGATGTCATTGCCAGCGATGGCAATGGCGGTACGGTTACGGATACTTTCTCCATTGTTATCGCCAATACCAACGATGCCCCGACAGTGGCAAATGCAATCCCTGATCAAAATGCAACGGAAGATGCCGCATTCAATTTCCAGTTTGCTTCCAATACGTTTGCAGATGTGGATGCCGGAGCAACGCTCAATTACACCGCACAACTTGCCGGTGGCGGCACCTTGCCCGCTTGGTTAAATTTCGATGCGGCAACACGCACTTTCAGCGGTACCCCAACCAATGGTGATGTGGGAACGGTTGCGATTGATGTCATTGCCAGCGATGGCAACGGTGGTACGGTTACCGATACCTTCTCCATTGTTATCGCCAACACCAACGATGCCCCGACGGTTGCGAATGCCATCCCCGATCAAAATGCAACGGAAGATTCCGCATTCAATTTCCAGTTTGCTTCCAATACGTTTGCAGATGTGGATGCCGGAGC
>CBFGOY010000055.1:0-24253 GCA_965650515.1 uncultured Cellvibrionaceae bacterium
CGCTCAAAGACCGGAAAAGACACTAGATCCAATATTGTTGCAGCATGTAAATTCTGTAATTGGATGCGGCATCGGCAATACTCCGGCGTTTCCCCATCAGATTATGTACAAATTGTTAGGAAACTGGTTGGCTCAAAAATGTGGCATCAACACCATTCTGCATGGTCTAGTCTTGCGTAAAAGGTGGAGATTTAAACGTATTTACTTTGATTTCTGAATGCTAATTATTTACTGGCAGTGTCTGCAATTGGCCGTTTGGTGCAATCTAGCTTTTTTGTACAAAAGTGTTCCGTAATTCCAAATCTTAAAAACCGCTACTAAAATCAGCGACTGTAAAAAAAGGAAGCCATGAACTACGCACGATATGAAGAATGGGTAACAAGAAGTTTTCGCTGGATTCGAGCGGATAAAGATTCTGGGCTTCCTCATCACATTCAAATGCTGGGAATTGTTGATGCAGAGTTAAGGGGGGTTAGGTATCCGGATATTTTTAATGAAGAAAATAATCCAATTGAGGATGAGTATGGAATTTTGAAGTTGGAGAGGTTTCAAATAAATGCCCACCTTTGGGTTTTAGGTGCATATGAACTTGTTAGAATGATTTCTCAAAGAGTTAGAGAGAATCCCGAGCTAGCTAGTGATGCATCTATTCTTGAAATACAAGAAACTAAAAAGCTATTTGAGCGGGTAAGGGTCCCTCTTGCCAAGCTTGAACCAAGTAAGCGTCACGAAAAAACAGATTACGAAGTGGCCTTTGCTGGAATTGGACCGGAAGGACTCGGCTGGAAAATAAATGAAGATCTTATAATCTATCAGGAGGAACTCTCTGATCGTTTATTCGCAATGTTCAGTGCTCTATGGCCAAGGGTATATCCAGATCCACAAGGTTAATGTCTGCTCTTGGCCGTTATGCGATGTAATTGACGCAAAATAGCTTTCAATATATTGAAGTGACTCAGTGGTGCCAAACGCGGAACTTGGATTTTCTTGATGATGATAATAAAGCTGCCAAAATCCCAATATAGTGAAATAGTGGTCAGAAAATCACTATATTGGATTGATCCCAATGAACTGTGGACACTTACTGCCGAAGAAGGAGAATGGGCGATTTCGGTGAAAGCCCCATCGAAAGACTTTGAATCCCTCCTCCATCACCACCTTAATGACTTCTTGCTGCGAGAGCGACTTGATGCTCAAACACAAATCTTGCGTCATGCCATGATTTCAGCATCCTTACAGGCGGTAATGCGCAATGTCAGCAAATCTTGAGCTGCTCCCCTTTAATTTTAGGCAGATTTCAGGACAGGAAAAGTACTTGTTAACGGGGCCGTCCGGAGAATTTGCTTTGCTTGAATCCCGTAATCAGTTGGAGTCTATCGTTGAGCGTAAGTTTGACAATATTGATGATGACTTGATTGAGACGCTAATAGCGAAAAACCTTGTTTCAGAACAAGAAGAGACTAATTTGAGGACCAGGATTGTTGCCTCTCAGATGGCCACCAATCTTTCAAAATCCGTGAGTAAGCCATCGTTATTCATGATTATCCCATCGCTACGGTGTGACCATGACTGCCAGTACTGTCAGGTCAGCAGAGTGCCAAAGGATAGGACCGGATTTGATTTGGATACCCAGCATGTCGAGGGGATTCTTAGGGTTATTTCCTCTGTAGGGAGTGACCGCTTAAAAATTGAGTTTCAGGGTGGCGAGCCATTATTAGCCTTCAGCTTTATTCAGCAGTTTTACGAGTGTGCAGAGAAAATACTGCATGATATTGATGTTAGTTATGTTATTTGCACCGCTGGAGGCCCATTAAATGACGAAATCATTGACTGGGCGCAAAACAAGCGAGTTGATTTTTCTATCTCTTTGGATGGACCAGAACACGTCCACAACCAGAACCGTCCTTCCCGGTATTTTAATGCCCATAAAGTGACTATTAACTCGGTCAACAGTGTACGGGACAATCTTGGGTTTCATCGCGTCAATTGCTTGACCACCATTTCCCGGCATTCATTGGATTACCCTAAAGAAATAGTCGATAGCTACTTTGAGGCAAATTTTCCAGGGGTGTTTCTTCGCCCACTAAGTCCCTTCGGGTTTGCTGCCGCAACCCATCATCGTATTGGTTACGATGTTGATGAATACATGGCCTTCTATAAAGCAGCACTTAGCCACATTATTGACCTCAATAATGATCGGGTATTTATCGAGGACACCGCGTTAATTCACTTGCGCCGCATCTTACAGCCTGATTCTACAAGTTACATTGATCTTCAAAGCCCTGCTGGCTATATATTTGGCGCACTTGTATTTAACTATGATGGAAACATTTTTGGTTCTGATGAGGCAAGGATGTTATGGCAGTCTACGCGGGCAAATGAGCTTGTTCTTGGAACTGTTAATGATGACCCAAGTACATTGGTGGCCGGTGAACCAGCAAAGAAACTGCTTACCGCATCGTTCACTTGGGCTAATCCAGGTTGTGAGGATTGTGCTTATCAACCCTATTGTGGATCTGACCCTCTTCATCATTTAGCGACACAGGGTGATCTTATTGGGAACAAAGCATCCTCTTTCTTTTGCCGTTACCAAATGGCCATGTTTGACTTGCTGTTTACACTGTGGGAGACCGACCAACAGGCTAGGAGGGTGTTTCAATCATGGTTAGCCCGTTAAGAGTTAGCAAGCTTCGCTACGAGGGTAGTATTCCTGGGGGGCTATACATTGTCGGCAATTCTTCTGTAAAAAACGAAGATGTCCCCCATCTGCCGACCATAGGCTCAAATAACCCAATTTCGGGAACAATAAACCTTGAACTCGGCAATGACCTGAACTGCCCAGAACTTTTTAGCTCTTATGATCAAGGCGATATCATATGGGTTGATAGTCGCCAAAAATTACTTCGGAGTATTTTGTCCGGCAGAGCCAACTCCAATACCCTGCTGGTTACAGAGCAGTGCGATAACCGTTGCTCATTTTGCTCCCAGCCACCCAAAGATCTTCCTGATGCCGAGCTATACCGCCGAGCAACATTGGCGCTGCTGAATTATGAAACTGATGGTTTCATTGGTATATCCGGGGGTGAGCCAACCCTCAACCGCCAAGCATTCCTTTCAATGATGCGTATTCTTCAAAGCAGTGGTAGTCAAACAAAACTCCATGTTTTAACCAATGGACGCAGTTTTTCTGACGAGACTTTCTTAAATCAACTTAATGAACAGCTTGTTGGTAGGGATGTGATTTGGGGAATCCCGGTTTATGGCCACAAAAGCCAGCTGCACGACACCCTGGTTCGCGCTAAAGGGGCCTTTCAGGAAACAATAAGCGGCTTGATTAATTTGTCGTCCATTGGGCAATCCATTGAATTGCGAGTTATTCCGGTGCAGGAGAACCTAAATCACCTTGGCCACCTTATTAAGTTCATTAGCTCATCCCTGTCTTTTGTGTCCGTTATCTCTGTAATGAATCTTGAGCCGAAGGGTTGGGCCAGAAACAATTACGATCAACTGGTCACTAGTGTAAGGGAACAGGCGCGATGGTTATCCCTGATGATTGATGTTGCTAACACCCGAGGCATTGCGATTCGCCTTTTTAATTACCCGCTTTGTCTCCTGCCGGAGGAAATTCGACCCTATGCTTACCAGTCTATTTCCGATTGGAAGAATTATTATCCAGAAAAATGCACAGGTTGTGATTTGATTAAAAACTGCGGAGGTTTTTTTACCTCCGCCATAGGAAATTTTATTGAAGAAGTGGAGCCAGTGATATGGAAAAATTAAAAACCAGTATGAAGCGTCTAGCTGCTTTAATCTCTGCGTCACTCGCAAGTGATATGGCACATGCATCGTTTGAACACGAGTTCGTATTTTCAGATAGCAGCAAGCATTTTATTAAGGCAAATGTATTAAATACATCACTGCCTTCTGACTTAATTGCACATCGAAGCCACCGATCTCACTCATCACATCGCTCTCATAGCTCACACAGATCGTCATCTGGTGGATATGGATCATATAGCTATCCACAGACTCCTGCCCCAACAACTACAACGAGGCAAGCCACCAGTAATCAGGGGGCAGCCGCCTCTGACAACACTGCGAATAATTCAAAAACCATATCCAATGACGCACTCAAAAACACCATCATGAATGTGCAGTTAGCATTGACATATGCAGGGTATTACAAGGGGAATGTGGATGGACTGATGGGGCCTATGACGCGGTCGTCAATTGAATCCTATCGCAAGGACAAATCATTGACGAAGGGCAATCTTATTGATGCTGAACTTTTAAATTCATTAGGCATCATGTATTCGAGCGCGAATACCCAGTGAAAATCGCACTCGCTGTCTTTGAAAGATGACTGCAACAGTGGACAATTCGACAATTGGTACCCATCCTTCTTAGGGTGGGTATTTTTATTCATATTTTTCGAATTAATCCAACGATGGATTTTATCTGGAGTGATGTAGTGATTTACAGGTTTATAGGAATAGCATTAGTAATTTTTTTATCTTCAGTATTTGGTCATGGAGGTGGTCTTGATAAAAATGGAGGACATCATGATCGAAAAAATGGCGGATACCATTGTCATCGTGAGCCCTGTTTTAGCACTCAGCGCAATACTGATTCGGCATTGAATGAAGCAGTCAGCGAAAATCGTCAATTTTCTTATGTTTACCGCCGCGAAGACTGGAAGCACTGGTCCGATTTCGATGGCGATTGCATGAAAATGTAACCATCCCCTAAAATCGAGGCATTCATAAATAGAGTTCTCCGGCTTACACTGTCCCAAACGGAGAGCACCTTATGAAAAAGTCACGTTTCACAGAAACCCAGATCGTCAAAACCTTGAAAGAAGTTGAAATTGATCGGTTGATAAAAAAGTCAAAGATTTGACGTTACGTTCATTGAAATGGACAAAAAGCATTATAAAGAATACCTTGGCTGGGGGGCTTTGGCTTTACCAGGGCAATAAATTTAAAACTTATCAACTGATTTGGCCTACCACAGCCGGCATTTGGCCGTGGAGCGAAAACAAATCAGAATATTATGGTTGAGCGCAGCCAATTCTCAATTCATCGGGTGTGCTTGAAAAAATTTAACAGGACACTCCAGCATCGCGCACTTCGTGCGCTTCACAGTTTGCAAGTCGATTTTTTGTGATTTTGCTGTGCAAAAGTATTTCACAGAGAACCAACTTACAAACTGCTGCTGAGCTTGGCGTTAGGTAAAATATGCTAAATAAAGAAGAAAAAATCATCGCAAAGGTGTTTTCCACCGCCATACTTGATAACGTGATGATGATATTACTTAACGAATGTTTCCCCGGCTGTTCACTCGTGAGCGGCCCAGTAGTAATGTTCCCAACCCTGCAATGATCAACATTAGCGGATGCGGTTCCGGAACATCAATCTTTTCATTCATCCAGTTCTCCACATTGCTTGCAGCCTGTTGGTGGACCTCCACCGTATTCACGTACTCCCAAGTGTTGAAGGGGCGTTGGTTATAGATATCAACCTTGTATTTAAAATGATCGACACCACCGTTTCCGGAATCGAACTCTATCAGTTGTTCATAGGGCGGCTCGTCGGGCGCTACGCCACGATAAAAAAATCGCAGTGAAAATTCCCAATCCAGCACGCTTCCATCGCTATCCAGGGTAATAAACGACGGTGTTTGCACTACAAAATTTTCCACAACCTCGTCATTAGGCCAGAGCACGGCCACATAAGCAGGATCAAGTTCAAAGGTTGTCGGTCCGCTGTTTACTAATGTTGCTTCGCTTTTGAAGACTGCATGAAAACGCGGATAGGGTGGTTCCCGCGTTCCAACAATATCACTCGGCTCGCCACCCAGATAACCCGCCACTCATGGCAACTCATCGGAGGTATAGGTAAATTGCCAATACGCCTGTGCATAAGTTGCACACACGCTGCTGGCTACAAAAATTGTTACTGCAAAAATACGTTGAAGACCAATCATGACGTTCTCCTTGAGCAAAAAGCAAATTGACGGAGGATGAAAAGGAAAAGTGCAACAATAAAATGCTGCTACGTTGATTTGATACCTTGGTTTCTTGCCGTACGTGCCACAGTGATGAAAGTCAATCCTGATAACAACAACAATGGTGCAACTGGTTCAGGAACGGACATTTTTTCAATCGTTGTATAATTTCCTTCGCCCCAATATTCCACAATGCTGTCAAACTCCCAATCAATATTGTGATGAGTCCATATCCAGTTATCCTGGTATAGCGTGAAGGTACTTTGTCCTAAAGTGTCCGGGTGCAGGCCTCCCGACGCGCTGAAAATACCATGCCGGGTTGCGCCGATATTGGGGTTATCTTGTTCGGTAATGGAAAACGTTAAACTCCACGATGAAAAAAAATCTTCTTCCGACGGTAGCGGCCACAACTCGAAGGTGACGGAGCTGCTGTCGATGGTGAATGACTCAAAGAAGTTGGACGTAGTCACACTGACGACGGGATTCTCAACAGTGAAGTAGTTGCTAATACCGACTTCAAAATCGGGAACAACAAACGTCACCTCCCACTGAAATGCTTCCTGCTCAAAAAAACTGGATGGCGAATAATCGTCTGGTGTATAGGCAGTTTGCTCGCCCATATACATCATATCGGCTGATTGGTAAGTGAATTTCAGATAGGCCGCCGCATGGGCGGAGAGAAGCGCCATCAAAGCAAAGGAAAGTATCGCGAGTACACTGGAAATAGCTTTCATGTCTCTACTCCTTGCCCATTTTCAAGGCAAAACATTGGTAAGTATTTGCTGTAGATAAAAATCCACAAACGCTTGTATCGCGTGGGTACTATCAATAACAAAAACAACGGAGAGAGCTGCGACGGGTATGTGCTAACAGGAAGGCACTGCTCCATAACCAACTCCTTCTTGCTAAGCAAGGCCATATTCAGCTGCGGGATGGTAGCACTTATGTGTTGCAAATAATTTGAATTCTTACCGGTTCGCGAGACCTTTGTGGGCTAAGCGGGGAGGGGATTATTCCGATTAGGGTGTTGGTGTAATGGCGCGTAATTCCTGTTTGCTGGAATTGGCGCGATAGTCTTTAATTGTGTATAAGCGAAGCGGTAGGGGCCGACGTTATTATTAGTCAGGTTTTTTGCCCAAAGCGGAAGTTCAAACTACTACCAATACTTTCAGTGGAATTATTACCTATAACAACATGAGGAAATTCGGGATGCCCATTCGTGATTATTTAAACGGACCAAAATATCTCCTTCGCATCCAAGAACTGGATAAACAGCTATCTGAATTACAACAGCGTTACACACAGATGCAGATTTTAGCTGAAAAGTTTAGAGCGATGGAGTCGATTCAGATTCAAGATCTGATAGATCAAGAAAATGTAAAATTGGCGAATCTCCGCATGGCTAAGCAAGAATCCGATCGTCAAATTGCGGAGCTTCGCAAAAAAAGTGATGAGTTACGAAGTCAAGTTTTGGTATTTGAAGAGACTTTGCTTTTAGAGAGCTTCGCTTTATATGAACCTAAATTTAAGTTCAATGCTAGCCATGAATATAAAACTCGACTTGATTCTGTTCGCGAGACTCAAAAGACCTTAATTAAGAATGGTCAAGCTGCTACTGGCAATATAGGTTGGGAAGTAAATGGTAGTAAAGCTGAAGGCCGTAAGCTGGTGAATGACATGATCAAATTAGTTATTAGATCTTTTAATAACGAGGCCGACTACTGTGTAGATAATGTCAAATTTGACAATATTGAATTGGGAGAGAAACGTATCCGAAAATCTTTCGAAACATGCAATAAGTTGGGGCGTGTAATGACTGTGAGTCTTTCGGAAAAGTATCTCAATTTAAAATTGGACGAGCTTCGCCTTTCTCACGAATTTCAGATTAAGAAGCAGGAAGAGAAGGAAGATGCGAAGCGAGTTCGAGAGGAGTTGCGCGAACAACAAAGGCTTGAACAAGAAA
This sequence comes from uncultured Cellvibrionaceae bacterium, assembly GCA_965650515.1. GTDB lineage: Bacteria > Pseudomonadota > Gammaproteobacteria > Pseudomonadales > Cellvibrionaceae > Cellvibrio. Next base: position 7,970 of record CBFGOY010000055.1, read on the forward strand.
TACGCGCAGCACGTGACAAAATTGCAAAAGAGCGAAAACATTTCGTGGCTGCGCTTCGTGATCTAAATGTGCGGTTGGAAAAATCCGAAGACGATGATACGCGAAAATCACTTCTTACAAAGATTGCTGAAATTGAAGCTAGCAAAGTCAACCTAGATAATGAAGAAAAGGTAATCGATTACCGTGAACAAAATGCTAAAGCAGGATATGTCTACGTCATTTCTAATATTGGTGCTTTCGGTGAGGGAGTGTACAAAATTGGAATGACGCGCCGTCTTGATCCTATGGAGCGAATAGACGAACTTGGAGATGCCTCTGTTCCATTTTGGTTTGATGTTCACGCAATGATTTTTTCGGAAAATGCGCCAGCACTAGAAGCGAAACTGCACGAACGGTTCGCAGCTGGTCGGCTAAATAAAGTAAACGGTCGAAAAGAATTCTTCCGTGCAGATATAACTGAGATAGAGTCTATAATTCGTGCAAACTACGATGCAGTAGTTGAAGTGACTCATGAAGCACCCGCTGAACAGTTTCGAGAGAGTCAACGCATGATGATGCCCTTAGCTTCAATACAACAGGCAGAAAGAACAGCAGCAACAACCTCGTAAGTACCAGTAAAGAGCAAGTAGTTAGGTAAAGGAAATTTCCGCTCTTGGCCGAAGAGTAGTTGTGCCCATAGAGCACCGTTAGCGTTGTTCCGATGCCGCTAGAGAGTTTCATACTAACTAACTCTCATGCTACATACTAACAACCCCATTAACACAAAGCCGGTTGCTAAACTTGGCGGAAGAACTCGGCAATGTATCCAAGCTTGCAAGGTAATGGGTTTTCCCGCGACGCATTTTATCGTTATCAAGAGCTAACCCAGGAAGGTGGAGTTGATGTATTGATTAATCGGAACAAACGTACTCCGAATGTTAAAAATCGCATCGATTCTGCAACTGAAAAAGCGGTTCTTGATTATGCCCTTGAGCAGCTTGCTCACGGCCAGCATCGCACCAGCAATGAATTACGTAAAGTTGACGTATTTGTCTTCGGCAGTGGTGTTCGTTTTATTTGGTTAAGGCATGGTGTTGAAAAGCTTTAAAAAGCGATTGCAGGCACTGGAAGAAAAAGTGGCTAAAGGGGAAAATTGAAACGCATCATCCTGGTTACCTTGGATCGCAAGATACATTTTATGTGGGTAACCTCAAAGGCGTAGGTTGCATTTACCAGCAAACCTTTATAGATACTTACAGTAAAGTGGCATTTGCAAAGCTATGCTAGCAAAACACTGATCACGTCAGCCGATTTACTCAACGATAAAGTGTTGCCATTCTTTACTCAACAGCAGCTGCCAATTCTGAGAATCCTTACTGATCGTGGTGCTGAATGTTGTGGCCAGATGGATCAACATGATTATCAATTGTACTTGGCCCTCAACGATATTGATTACACCAAAACCAAAGCTCGCAATCACCTCAGACCAATAGGATCTGCGAGCGCTTCCATAAAACGATATTACAAGAGTTTTATCAGGTCACATTCCGCAAAACCTTTATGTAACGTTGGATGAATTGCAAAAGGATCTGGACGAATGGATGAAATACTATAACAATACTCGAACTCATCAGAACAAGGTTTACTGTGGCTGTACACCAATGGAAACATTGCTTGATGGAAAGAAGGTTTGGGCAGGAAAGAATTTAACTCAAATCTAAACTGACAGGCACCTAGAAAAAAACTGGTAACTGTCAGATCAGGTCTGAGCTAGTACATCTTATGCATGGCTATTTTTTAAACTCCTTGGCTTGAAGCAAAAACAAACTCAATTGCTTCGTCGATTATTTCGATAAAATATTTTGCTTTTAATCGGCTCCCGCTGGGGCAGCTAATTTTGCGTCGTCCTTTACTTAAACTAAGATTTTCACACCAAGCGACGACGTCGAGTTCGCGTTGGGCATTTGCAGCTATGTTCCGTTGCTCAAATCGATCTTTAACGGTAATTATTTGCTTTAAATCCTGGCCGTCGGATTCGATGGCCGTGATCCGATCTTCTACATTATCCAGTTTTGTTTTGACGTTGTTGACTTCGGTTTCCAGTCTGTCTTGTCGAACGATGGCATCAGCTAACATTCTGGAATTCTGCGCAAGAATTTCTGCCATTTGAGCTAGCACAGAACCTGTTGGTTTAGGTGGAGGAGGGTAAGTTCCGTATTGGGTTATCGATGGGACCACCTCGTGGAATAACCACTTCTGAAATTTTTTGCCGGCCTTGCTCCTGTCAGCAGAGAGTACCCGGTACATGCCAGGTTGCGTAACAAATACTTCTTCTGGAAGGTCACGATTACTGGACGGTATATGAATATATTCCTCTGGTTCCATTGTTTCCATAATTCCATTAATGATATTCATGCGTGACTGCTGAGGATTGCTTTCGTTTAACGTTTTGTTTTCACGTTCTAATGTTGCCAGTACGTCCCATAATGAAATATGAAGGACATCATCGACGAGTAGGGTCCGCAAATCTGACTCCCCTGTATCTCCTTGATAGCATATCTTCATTAAACCACTGCTCATATTTTTTCCTCCAAAAACGTTTGATTTATCTAAAACAATAACCCTGTTTTAAGGTATAACGTTGAGGTCCCTTTTGTCCACAAATCGAGGTTTGGTTTCCACAAAATGAAAAGTACGGCTATTTGTGGCGCATAAGTATACGCATGAATACCCAATATGGAGCTATCGGCTCTCCATTCAATCATCTTTCTCTCTTGGTTATCGTCGCGTTATGCTAGTTTCCATGACAAAATCGCGCGGCTATGCTTTACTTATTTTAATGTCTGGGTAGCAGACATATCTGCTATTCCGGTGCTTTGGTTTTCTCGTTTACCAAATACCATGCACTACAAAACCAATCACATAAAAAATCAAAATTAATAACGCAAAGGATAGATAACTATGTTTGTTCATAACAAATGGCTTCAACATCGTATGTTGCGATAACTTGATGTTTGTAAGTCACCTTTTTATGGTTTTGCTACGCAAATTTTTCCACAAAAAAATAAACTTAAAAACTGCGAATAAACGCAGCGGTAATTTACCTTGGGGAATTGTATGAGATCTATATTTTCGTTGTTTTCTATATTTTTGTTTGGTTTTTATATGTCCGGATGTGAATTTTTTGACGGCGAAAAAAAAGTAAATTTGGTGCTGAGAAACTAATTGTACAGCCTATTGAGGAAATTGATTTAATTTCAATTGTTACAGAAGGCAAAGAAACCGCGAAAGATTATGAATATAAAAAATTAAGTTTTTCAAACATTTTTGATCAGGTGCTGCAAAAAAATTCTTCGAAAGATAAGCTTAGTCGCAACAGGGTACAAGATCGAATTATGATGGCGTCCAATCAGCTTTGTGAACAATATAAGGTTGTATTAAAAAAGAAACAATCAAATGCCAACTTCTGGTTCGGAACAGCATCGACCACATTTGGGGCTGCCGGGGCAGTTGCGAGCGGGGTGCAGGCAGCCAAAAATTTATCCGCATTGTCTGGTCTTACTTCCGGAGTTCGTGCTGAGTACAATCAGTCATATTTTTCAGACTTGGCTGCACAAGTAGTTACGAAAGGCATCGATGCAAGAAGATCGGAAATATTAGAGAAAATAAATGAAGCAAAGTTGTTGCCAATAGAAGAATATACTTTGGAGGCTTCAATTGCAGATGCGATTTCTTATCATGGAGCTTGTAGCCTCATAAGTGGTTTGGAGCAAGCTGATGGCGCTGTCACAAAATTAACCACTCCTGTGGGGCTAGACGCATTGTTCGCAAATCCAGCTTATAAAGCAAAAGTAAAAGCGAAGGAAGATGAACAAGCAGAGGAAGATAAAGAAGATGAGGGTGGAGGCCTCTAATAAAGGGGATCCAATACCGCGCACTTCGTTCGCTCAATAGATTGTAAGTTGCTTTTTTGTGGTTTTGCTACCCAAATTATTCCATAAAAAAACAACAAGCTACATCTAAAACTTTTTTGGATTCTCTGTATATTTTGTATGCACAATAAATACCTAACAAATAGATTGAGCACAAACCGCTAGTCAGTTCACTGTCTGGGATCTTGTTTTTATAAGCGGTTGAATGGATTCGTCATTCTGCCGTCAATACAAACCTCTTGTATCACCTGAATCATCCCCGGTGAATCAATTTAAGAGAAGGGAGACGTCTCTTGGTCTATCTAGATTTAGAAGCAAGTGAGTAATTTCTGCGGTACCAACCCCATAATAGCGCGAGCAATAAGGGTATAACCGCAATACAATAAAAAATAATTTGTATGGCATTTGGGCTGGAATCATAGCCGATGAGTGCATAAAGCAGCTCCCCAAGCCAGGAGTGTTCATTGACTATGGTTGAGGTATCCCACAAGGGGTCGGCAGAGGTTAGCATTCCAATTTGCAATAGTTGCCTTGCAATTTGCATTGAAAGCCCACCGCATAGAAAAATCAAAAAAATAAACAAAACAATAAGGAACATGCGCGCAGAAATAAACACTAGTAGATAATAAGTGACGACTCCCAAACTAATACCTATGCCCAATCCTATGGCACCTCCGGTTAATGCGGATTGCAATAGGTCCTTCTGATGTAAAAAACCTCCCAGGTAAATCCATATTTCAGAAACTTCCCGAGCAAGCGATAAACCAACAGCAAAGACAGCGCAAATCAATAATAATCTTTTATAGTAATGCTTTGAGTTGTCTGTGAGCGATAAATATTTCTCTTGCGAAGAAGTATGGAATAATAGCGGCACTATTATTAAACCAATAAAGATAAACGATAAAATCACCGATAAATAAAGTAATGCATTTATCCATTCTTGCCCGGTGCCATCCAATGCATCCGCGATGGTGTATGCATAATGTGCTAACAACCAGGAACTTAATACTCCAAGAGCCAAGGCAGGTATTATCCAGTTAAATAAAATAGATAATTTTCGGCTCATTGCCAATAGTATAGTGATAATGAGTGCCGCTTCTAATACTTCTCGCAATATTAATAAAATTGCATCAACCATAACCTTATCCTGAATGTTTTGCGCGAATTAAACCTTGAGCAGTTTTAGGATTGAATTCACCAAAGAATGGATAGTCTCCCGGTTTTAATGGGCCAATAAAAATAACCGCCTTGACGCCCCCCATAATGACTTTTTCGCGGTTAAGCTCATAACTTTCAAATTCTTCGGGTGTTGAATCTTTATTAATAATTATTAATTTAACCTTGGTATTGGCAGGGATGACTAATGTTGAAGGGAAAAATAAATGATCGCGAATTTCAATGGTAAATTCTGGTGTCGTCGCCCAAAGGGTGGGAGATATGCAGAGTAATATTAATAATAGCTTTCTGATTTTCATAAGTTATTTTCTCTTTTTCTTCCCGCTGTGAAAGTGACTACTACCAATAATCCTGATGGAAATGATGAATTTGCGAGGCGAATATTTGCTTGATGTAAATCCACTACTTGTTTTACGATAGATAAGCCCAATCCACAACCGGGAGTTCCTGAATCATGCCGATCACCGTGTAGGCGATAGAAACGATCAAATACCCGATCACGTTGTTCTGCCGCAATACCTGGACCGTTATCCATAACTTTCAATATCACTTCATCACCGCGAAGCCAGGTTCGCAAAATAATCTGACCATTCGGAGGAGTATATTTAATGGCATTCCCCAGTAAATTATTAATTAATGTTTCCAGCGCGGCCGAATCTCCATCAATCCAACATTCATCACCTTCGAATTCTATATTAAGACCTTTCTCGCCCAGAGCTTCGCTAGCTGAAACAGCAACTTTTTTGGTTAACATTGTGAGATTAACGGGCATGAATTGACTCATAAAATGGTCTGGTGATGTTTTATTGAGTAATAAAATTTGTTCCACTAAATAGCGCATACGTTTAATTCCTTGCTGCAATTTATGTGCGGACTCCGGGGCAGGGTTGATGTCATGCAAAAGATTTTCACAGTGAATATTTAGCACGGCAATAGGTGTTCGTAGTTCATGAGCTGCGTCTGCCGTAAAACGTTGCTCGCGTATAAACGAGGATTCCAGCCTACGTAGTAATTCATTTGCGGATTGCGCTAATTGGATTAATTCATTAGGCATATCCTGTTGTTCAATGGGGCGTAAGTCAGTTGCTTCCCGTGCGTGAAATTCTTTTGCAAGTGTCGTTATCGGTTTCAAGCCAATGCCTAGTATCCACCAAATAACAAAGCCAATAAGTGGAATCGCGATGATCATTGGTGATACTGCTTGCAATATCATGGATTCGGCGAGTCGATAGCGTTGATCATCGCGCTCTGCCAATAAATACCAACCCGAATTATTGGCCGCTGTAGCCACCAGTACATGCCAGCGATAATGATTGAAATTGGCAAACTGATATCCTATTTTCAGATCTGTGATTATTTCATCGGGCATGGCTGCTGATCGAGCTAGTAATTTTCCGTCGCTGCTGACCCATTGAAATTGCAATTCGGCTATTTGTGGTGATGAACCTGATTGATCGTTTTTTTGCAGTGCAGGAAATATTTCCGGAGCAGGGCGTTGCAAATATTCCTGGTAATGTGCAGGAAGTAGGTAATCGAGTAAATCCATTTGTTGCAATAGTCGTTTATTAAATAGACTCTCGGCTTCATTCATGCTCCCAAGATAGCCACGTACAGCAGCAGCAAAATTGGCGAGCGTTACCATTGCTATCAACAGCACCACTAAAAATATGCGAATAGATTTCATTGACGGGGAACCATATAACCAATACCGCGAACAGTACGAATAAAATTAGCTGGTAATTTTTTACGCAAATTGTGTATGTGAACTTCAATGGCGTTGCTGGCGACCTCGTCGCCCCAGCTATAAAGTTTTCCTTCCAGCGTTTCTTTGGTCTGAATAATTCCAACGTGCTCTATTAATGCTTTTAACAGCATGTATTCGCGACGCGATAAATTTATCGGTTTATCATATAACAGCACGAGGTGATGAGTGGTATCCAATGTTACGGAGCCTACTTTCATCAGTGCTGTGGGCACATTGCCAAGGCGTCGTTCCAGTACGCGTAGCCTTGCAAGTAACTCATCCACCTCAAATGGCTTTGTTAGGTAGTCATCGGCACCCGCATCCAGTCCCGCAACTTTTTCGGTTGTGCTATCGCGAGCAGTGAGAATTAATACTTGTGTTTTAAATTTTTTTTGACGTACCAGTTGCAGTAATTCCATGCCATCCATATCGGGCAAGCCTAAATCCAATAAGAGGATATCCGGAGATTCTGCAGCAAGATAAGCGCTGGCCGTCTTACCATTATTTATCCAGGTAACGGCAAAGCATGAACGTTTAAGCGCGGTGATAATTCCGTCGGCAAGCAGGCTATCATCTTCAGCTAGCAATATGTGCATTCCAATCCCTCTTTTGGTGTCATCCCTTCACAGACTCCATTCTGTGAGTTGGGGTTATGTGAAGTATAAAGCGTTGGTAATTTTCGAGGATAAACGCGACCCGAATAACCGGTATCTGTTTATTTGGGATTATAGCCCAATCGTTTTAAGACTCTGTTCTCTCGATTTTAATTACTTGACCCTATTCTTCAGTGAAATAAAGGGGCAATCCGGCCGGACCAGAATAAAACGACAAGCTTAAGACGTGCTTAAGATGTTGTTTTCAGAGGCAATAATCAGAAATATTACCGCCTATTGGTCTCTTAAGATTTACTTAAGTTTCAGTTGTTAGGATGCCCCGATTTTTTAATCAGGGTTAACTGAACTAATGGCTTCTATTGTCAAGTCCTCACTCCCAAGTGTTTTTGGGCCATACGTTTATCTGGTGCGTATGGCGGCTCTATCATTGATGGCGCTAAGTCTTAGTCGTATAGCACTTGTGGTGTGGAATTATGAGCGGGTAGACGCCACTGGCGATCTGGCAAGCATTTTTTTACAGGGAGTGAGAGCGGATCTCATTCTGATATGCTTATGGTTTTTAATACCTGTTTTATGTGTGCCCTTATTTGCATGGAAACGTTGGGCTGCGATCTGGTTTAAAGGCACTTATGTGTGGTGTCTTATCGGACTGATTGGTATCTTATTTATGGAATTGGCGACACCGGCATTCCTGATGCAATTTGATACCCGGCCCAATCGACTCTTCATTGAATATTTAAAATATCCGCAAGAAATTCTCTCAACTTTATGGCATGGATTTCGGCTGCCATTTGTTGGTGGTTTATTGTCAACGGGGCTGTTGGGCTATGGGCTTCATTGTTTCTTGCGCTTGCCAACAGCTTCGTTAACGGTATGGTCGCCGCTAAAAAATTTTCTGGTGTGGCCCCTGGTTCTTATTGCGGTGTTTATGGGAATACGCTCCACCGTTAATCATCGGCCAGCTAATCCCGCATTGTTTGCAATTACCGGCGATTCAATGGTGAACTCATTGGTCATTAATTCCGGTTATTCAGTATTGTACGCGCTCTACAACATGAAACATGAAGCCCACTCCAGTGAAATATATGGGAAATTGCCAACCAATGAGATGCTTCAATATAGCCTTGATTGGCCCTGGTTAAAAAAATATACGTTTGAAAATCCGGAGTATCCAACACTTCATTGGCAAGAAGCAGCGATAAAACGCAAAAGACCATTGAATCTGGTTATTATTTTACAGGAAAGTATGGGAGCTACATTTGTTAAATCCCTTGGCGGTGTAGCCGTCACACCGGAGCTGGAAAAGCTTGCAGGAGAGGGCATGTGGTTTGAACATTTATATGCAACGGGTACCCGTTCTGTGCGCGGTATCGAAGCTGTTATTGCTGGATATTTGCCAACACCGGCACAAAGCGTGGTAAAACTTTCGAAAAGCCAAAATAACTTTTCAACATTAGCTTCTGTATTGAAAAAAACAGGATACCAAACGCAATTTATCTATGGCGGAGAAGCACACTTTGACAATATGCGTGGCTTTTTTACCGGCAATTGTTTCAAAGAAATCGTCGATATAAAAAAAATTCGCAATCCAGCTTTTGTTGGAAGCTGGGGTGCCAGCGATGAAGATCTTTTTAATACTGCACAACATGAGCTTGATGTACTTCATAAAACCGGAAAGCCCTTTTTCAGTTTAATTTTTACCTCCAGCAATCATGAGCCATTTGAGTTTCCAGATAATCGAATTGAGTTGTTCGAACAGCCTAAAAACACAGTCAACAATGCGGTTAAATATGCTGATTGGGCGATGGGTAAATTCTTTGAACAGGCCAAACAAAGCGCCTACTGGCAGGATACTGTATTTCTTGTGGTGGCGGATCATGATAATCGTGTATATGGAAACAACCTTATTCCGGTAGAAAAATTCCAGATTCCGGGGCTGATCCTTGGTGCTGATATTCGGCCAACGAAAGTAACTACGTTGAGCAGCCAAATAGATTTGGCTCCGACTCTGCTGTCACTCATGGGCGTTTCTGCTTGCCATCCGATGGTCGGGCGCGATTTTGCCAGTGACCCAACAAGCCCAGGACGCGCCGTTCTTCAATTCGAGGATTATTTCGCGTTGATGGAGCTAGACAAACTGACCATTCTTAAGCCCAATGAAACAGCTTTTATTGCACATTACGATGAGTATAAAAAAGAGTTAACGGTGACTGGGAGCGCATCGGATGCAGAAAGGAAAAAGACCTTGGCTCAGGTTCAATTGCCATCATACTTGTATCGAGAACGTAAATATTCGAGTAGCGGCCTATGTAAATGAGTATGAATCGATCTTAAATGGGGCATTACTTGTAAAAGTCAGCTCGCGTTCTTTGGGGAAAGTGCTTGCGAGCTATCCATTTGTAATGTATTACCTGTTACTCTTAAATTATTGGACCATTCAAAAGCCATATAAATTGATCAATAAATAGTCATTGCCTTGCGCCGCTTAAAGTCCTCCTGGGTACGATCCTATCGCGTAACTGTTATGTTTTGGTAAATCGGGCCATTTTGATAGGTACCGATGGGTACATTTTTTAAATGTGAACTATGGGGGCATAATTGGGGGCATAAATTTTAAACTTATTTAATTTTTGCGTATTTATTGGGGAAATAAATTTATTTTTAAGTCCGGCCTCGGCACCATGTTACAAATCACAAATAAACGTTTATCGTCGTAAATGCCCGCAAGTCAAAGACTTGCGGGCATTTTTGTTTGTGCTTCATATCGCATTCGTCTTCTGAAGTGAATTGAGCCTTGGGGCGATGGTGGAAACAGTGTTCTATATGGCTTCCAATACGTTAAGCACGTTATTCAAGCGAGCTGTAAACCGAACTGAAATTTAAGATTTAACCTTTTTACGACCCCAGAAATGAGGCTATTACTTGATTGGCTTGTAAACTGGATATTTTGGATTTGGCCCGAATGGTTGGGCATCGTGATATTAAACAACTGCTAACCTATTCCAAAGCAGGCTTGACAGTCCATTTGTCTTGATCGTGAAATAGCTGAATCAAACACAGACTCATATATTATTTCACTTAAATAAAGGGTATCACTTGTGAATATTGAGAATTTAACACTACGCCAATGGTGGTCGATGTTGACAATAAAACATCTCTCATATTTGATTGGGATGATGGTGGCTTCTTGTGGAGTAGGGTATTTCTTTGGAGGGTGGAACCTGGATAAAACTGTGTTGGAACGATCAGCGGAGTTGAGGTCAGAAATTGATGATTTAAAACGTGATAAGAGTGAGATGATCAGTGCTCTGAATGATATGAAATCAAAATATGCGGAATTACTTGAAATAAATAAAAGCTGGAGTGAAAACGCTAAATATCTTAAAGAGCAGGCTGAAATTCAGGATTCTAAAATTGAATATTTTCAGCAGCGGGAGGCACAATTGAATAGTTGTAAATTTACACAAGAACAGATCGAAAGTGTAACTTCTGATATTGAAAATAGAAAAAACGAAATACTTAACTATCCCTCAAAATATGAGGTTGTCAATCAAATTTATATCGCTGGATTAGAAAAGCGTTTAAGTGGTTACCTGGTATCGCTTCAATTTTGTAATTCGCAAAGATTGTGATGTGTCTTTTAAGTCGCGTTGCTATACCGTGCTTACGGCAGACAGTTTTTACTTTCATCCCGGCATCCACTTCTTTAAGGATGCTGAATATCTGGGTTTCGGTAAATTGTGATTTTTTCATGGTCGTCTCCTGAGGTAATATTCTCGAAAACTTCAATTATGTCTGTCTCAGGATAGGGGAAGTAGACAACAACACCCTGGGATAAAAAGCCCCTGATTTCGGGAAAGGGGCTTGTGTTGCCTGGCATAGGTTTCCGTAAAATATCGCGCCTTTCAAATCCTGCTACTTCATTTATGAAGATCGCAGCACAGTAACTTATGGATTCGGCGATTGGTTTGTGATGGCGGAAAAATGGATACCCCTACCACAACTCTGCCAGCTGAACATTCTGCCTTGGGATAATGTTTGTCCCAATCGAGAGAGTCAAAATTACCGCGATCATCTATACCACTTACTGTCCGCACTTCACAATCATCGGTACTTATAAAGGCTGTGCTGCTGCAACGCAGGGCATGAGGTTCGCCCGTTGCAGGGCTTTGACTAATACCGGTTACCACTTCCGTGGCACCACATTGCCATTTCGTATATCCAGGATCCCAATCCCAGAGATCAGCCCAGCTACTTTTAGTCCGGCGCGCCCTGAAGTTGTCCAATGTTCCGCCAATGACATAAGAGCCGGTGTTGGGTGAGGGAACATATTGACATAATTGTTTGTGCATACGTTGATCTACGGGGTAGGTGCTTAACCCACTCATTATGTAATTGCGATTAGCACAGGTAGCTTTAAAGAAATTCGAGTCCCAATCTGCAATGGGGGATCCGTAGCCGGAACCATCACTAATTGTACTGGCTTCAAATAACGGTGCCGTTTGCCAAAGTGCATAAGTGTTAGGTACTACGACATTTAAAATTCTGACTCCCCCAGCGGCAATAGCCAGTGTTTTACGTTTGATTAAATCGTAAGTTTGGTCTTGCCAGGCATTTTCCGTAGACCAACCCGTCACTTCCAGTCCTGTTATCGCGTCATAGGTGGTGGCCGACCTGAATTGGTAGCCCCTTAATTCAATGGAAACTTGTGATCCCATGGGAAAACGTTGCTCAGCATCCCACAGGTAAATTATGTAACGCCCGTTATTTACTTTAATCATTGATCCCCCGCCTCCCTTTACTGAAAGGCTTAGTGAGCTGGCTTGCTGCTCTATCCGGGCTACCAACGCATCGGATGCCTCCTTAACTCCAGTGCACCAAAGGTCCTTCGTGGCGCCGCAGGTTTTGGCGTTTGCGCCTGAAAACTCGACGGTATTTATTCCTGAAGGAGGTTGGTCAACACCGACAATGGGTAGCAACCCCATTGGCATTTGGGGCATTACCCCTTCATAAATATGGGAATTGCCATAAAGGCGGCTAAATATATCGACGCCGGGTAATATGCGGGACCGGTGCATATGATTGATGCCTGCAACATTAATAAGCGCCGACCAATGGTCGTTCATCGCATCGAGATTTTCAGCACACATATTTGGTGTACCCGGCATGACTGGCGATGCACTGTTGCAGGTGCTGGTCGGCTGACAAGACAGGGGTACTAACTGTTGGGCTCCCGGGGGTAGGTGGCCAAATGCGGCGGACGCAAAACATTGGGCGGTAGTTTGTTCCGCGCAGCGTATGGGTCTATATTCACAGCCCGGCCTACATGCGACAGGTACTAATTCTTTATCTGTTGCGGATAATGCTTGATAGGTTTCCGGGGAGAAACATTTACCACCTGGGCGCAAATTTGCCACTGCGACAGAATCGAAATCTGAATGGTCATCATTTTTTATTTGCAATGCTGTTTTGTGCAATGTCAAAAGATCTTTTGGTTCGTTCGCACTGACCACAATGTTTTGTCGAACCCATTGATGAAATGTTTTAAGTGCTACTAGATTTTGCTCCAATCTTTCCATCGCATCAGGATCACAATCCGCCAGGTTTACCTCAGTATCGGAAAATAATTCCTTATCTTCGGCTGTCATTGCGCAACCACCAGCAAATGCCCAAATCGGTTCAATCTGGATATAATTGGCACCGGTGGCAACGCCTACTGTCCACATGCGCAACCAATCTTGTGCGCGCATGCTGTCATTAGCTCCCCAGCGCATATTATTCCAGCCCCAACTCTGGGTAGATACGCCAAATGAATTTGACCATCCACCTGCCCAAAAACCCAAGGTCGTAAGCAAGTTCAACGTGTAGGCTGAGGGATCAACCATTTCCCAGGCTGGGACATAGGTATCCGCGCGATTTTTAAAAACAGCCAGTCGATCACTATAAAGGCCATAGTTCCACCAGGATGTGGACATGCGATGATGAATTAAAACCTTTTGTCCACCCGCATTTTTCGCATAATCCAGTAGCCTGCCTATAGCTTCCAGCGCCGGAATTTTATATGTCACTGTTGTGCCCAATATAGTGACATCGCGAGTGCCCGCGGCCGTATCTTCTGTGGTTTCTGCAAGATAAAATCCCCGTGCAAAACTGGATTGCAAAAATGATTCCCCCAATTCAGTGGCTGGCTCCCGGATATCAATTGATGAACCGTTCCCCGCCGTCCAATAATAGGGAATTTGCAATTCATCCAATTTTGCAAAAAGGCCTAGGGCGCGCGATTTGATTATCGGCCACCTTTCGGTCCATTGCGCAGGGGTTAGTTCTTCGCGCAGGCCATCCGCCCCAAAGGCCAATTCTATTTGACAGTTACCGGTGGTGGCATCGGTACATGCACGCGTCCTGGCAAGTTTTGCGTAAGCAACAGCGGCATCTATATCCTTCTGTATGCATTCGGCTGTTTCGCAGGGTTCACACGAAGGGCTTTCATCATCCAGGCAATCCAGGCTTCTCTTGAGGATATTGCTAATATAGCCTGCATTAAAAATGAGGTGTGTGGCGCGTGTGCCATTACTTAAGATTGTTTGGCTGGATGGCTTGAGGTCAACACTTGCAAACACGGGTTCTTGCGGTTTGATGGCAGAGGCAGGTGCAGCATCTTTTGAAAAGTTAAGCGAATAAAGGGTAACCTTTGCGCGTTGGCTGTTATCCGATGTCAAAACTGAATTTTCTGCACTTCGGTCAAACTCGAAATGGAAACCCATCAGGCGCGGTAGTGTGGTTGAGTTGGCCGGAGCAGTATTAAACCTTGCGGGCATCTCCAGCGTGTAAATTTTTTTAGTGCTGACCACGCCTAGCGGCCATTCATAAAAATTTCCTTCCGGGTCAAACAATCGAAATTTTACGATGGCGGAAGTGCTTAAACTATTGGCAATTTCGATCCTGATCGATTTGGCTTCGGTACGGTAAATCTCGTTTCCTTCTTTGCCGTTGTCATCCGAATCTCCACAAAAAAATATACGTTCGATACGCGACTTATGTCCCGCTACCACTTCAAAATTAAACGTGACTGAACCATCTGCGTTGGACTTGGGTTTAATGGACGGGCCCATCCAATCTAATGCAGACTGCCATTTGCTGGTCGAGTCTTCCAGTTTTAACTCATCACAGGAAAATGCTGGCGGACAAAATAAAACAATTAAAGGCAAAAAAAGTTTTTTTAACATAATGAATCCTTGTAATTAAAAACTATCGGGTTGCAATATGATGTTCTTCGAATACTTTGTTTGGACATACTGCCAGCCGCTGTCCGTTACGATAAGCGCGGCATGTTCAAATTTAAGGAGTCATTGGGCTATTGTACATAGCTTTGCAATATATTTTTTGTGCATCCCATATGCTTCGACTTCCACTTCATCAACTATCTTCTATAGTTAATAACCAAGCCATTATTCATAGATATACGACCATGACCGAAAACAAGAACCCGGATACGCAGCGAAAAGCAAGGATTCTCATTGCTGATGACTCCAAGGTAGTCAGGCTAACCGCCAGTAAAATCCTATCGGAACAGTTCGACCTGGTGCTGGCCGAAGACGGGGAGGATGCTTGGGGTAAAATCAGTGCCGACGAGAGTATCCAGGTAATCTTCACGGATTTAGGTATGCCAAAGCTGGACGGATATGGGCTTATTCAACGAATCAGGCAGTCCGAAAATGAAGGCATTCGCAATCAACCTATCATTGTTATTACCGGTGCAGCTGACGAAGAGGATGTAAAAAGAAGGGTATTTGAACTGGGGGCCACAGACTTTATCGGCAAGCCATTTAAAACTGCCGAGTTAATTGCCAGGGCAGAAGCACATGCCAGTTACCGCAGGGACAAAGTTAACCTGCAGCAAAGTGCGGATATTGATTTGCTGACCGGAACCTTGAACCTTAAGGGAATCAATCATCAGCTTAAAAAGGATCTGTCGTTTGCCAATCGTCACGGCGAGAATATGGCGTTGATCATATTTGAGCTGGATGATTTTAAAACTATTTATCGACGTATTGGCGAAACAGCGGCGAATCGTATTATCAAGCAGGTCGCAATCAGGTTGCAGAGTGTTATTCGTAGTGAAGACAGTGTCGGGCGTTATGGTTTTGATAAATTTGTTGCCATTTTGCCGATGGCTAAAACCGAGGGCGTGATTATTTTGGCGAAGCGGTTATGCGCGCAAATAAAATCCTTAAAAATAACAATAGGCGGCGAAGCCACCACCATCACTATGTCTGCCGGAATTTCTACTGTTAAGAAGGGCAGCCCTGCGGTTATCGAGGATCTGGTTCAATCCGCAGAGCAAGCCTTGCTTAATGCGAAAAAAATCGGTAGCGGTGAAGTTCAAATATTAAAACTTGAAAGCAAGCAAAACACCGAAACTCCGGCAGCGATTTCAATTGATCGTTTATTGGAAGCAATTGCTGCAGGTAACACGGAAGTGGGAAAAAATGAGATGGCATCGGTGCTCAATCAATTAGCGCCATTGGTAGCGCTAATGAACGATAAGCAAAAACAGCGGTTATTACATGGAAAGGAAACCTAGGGGAATCACCTTGGGCGCTAGACCGGGATTACAACACGGCCTTGTTTTTTACAGGCGTAGGGGTATTTTTGTACAGGACAAGTTGCCGTGCCCCGCTTATCGCAGAATATCCCGGTGCATCCGCGTTATCCAAATGTATCAAGATCTGGCATTATAATTCCCATCATTTCCCATTGTTTATAAATTGCCTAAACTGGGTAAGTCTCCCACTTCGTAATATTTCGCCCATGTCCAATATTGTTGTAGTGATTATTT
>CBFGOY010000056.1:0-24195 GCA_965650515.1 uncultured Cellvibrionaceae bacterium
CCCAATACAGAATATATTACCAGCGATGTTATTATGATTTTGTTTGCGGCTGTGTAATCGCGCTGATGGATATAGCGCGCGACATAGCGAGTTACCGCCTGGGAAAACCCTAAGTCAAGCAAGTAATAGGATGCAACAACACTTCCTATTGTTATCCATAAACCATACAAATGTGTGCCCAGGCTATTTAATAGGAAAGGCATCATCAGGAACCCGATGACAATACCCACCAAGGTCTTAATCACCCTAAGTGTTGCGCCCCGCAACATTAATTTTGATGTTGATGTCATGCTTGAGCAATCTGGATAGAGTTAATGGAAGCAGTAAATATACGGAGATGATTGGTTCGGAAGCGTTTATGAATATTAAAAAGTATTTTTTTACTTTCCATAGATACGATAAAGGCTTTTCAACCATCCACGAACAGCAATAACAGAGGACATAGACGTATTTTCCGTGGCAATTTGTTGCTTGTAATTCGTATTTTTTCCCTGCCCCACCAGCAAATCATAAACTAACGCATCATTCAACGCCTGTTCTATTGCAAAACCCAAATGGATAGAACCCAGCGCTAGCTGTGGAAACCGTCCTTCAAGGAAACCGGACTGTATATTGTAACGCACACCATTCCAGACAAGATCGAATAAGACTGAAACTGTTTCACCCGCGATCTGCAAACTTTGCATCATCGGAACACCACCTTCGCATCGAATCCGCTCCAGAAATAACCTGAAAAAGGTCATTGACTGGGCCGAATAGCAGGGCCGCCCCCAACGCTTCTGGTGAAAATGGTTTAAGAGATTAAATAGGTCTTGTGCAGAAGTTAATTCTGTCACTTCTATTAAACCGTGCTCCGCAAGCTTGGACCTTCGATTAAAATATTTTGCCCGCGTTGAGGCACTTAGTTGCTTTTTATAGCTATTTATATCGCTCGAACTAATACGATAAGCCATTTCCAATTTGGTTTTAGTCGAAGCTAGCCCATTCGCAATTGATAACGTTGCCACCAATTCATTGAAAGAATCATTGTTGTGAAAGTCGGTTAAAGCCCATTGGTTCCACGATAACCTGGTTAATTCTTTCAATAGGCAATCCATGCCCCCGGCAAGCTGAACCAATGATTCCAGGTCATTATATTCAGCTCTCGGCGGATCAAAATCAGCAAAACCATTACCCGCGATGACTAAACTTTTAACCGGGATAATTCCTTTTAATTTGTGATTGATGGTGTACACCATTTCAAGCGGATCACGGCGGCCACCCAGGTCGATCAATTTGATGCGCGGGTGATTACCCCATACATCAACCCAGGACTGCACCCAGGCCCGGGTTCTGAATGGGCTGGCGGCTTGCGCCGCGGGCTTATAAGTTGCGCTGGTTGTCATCCTTATATTATTGGCGTTGCTGCGCTTCTTTTACATGGTTAAGGATGTCCTTGTTGTCCGGCGCGGTATCAGCTGCGCGCTGCAAGTATTCCATCCCTTCAGTCACCTTTCCTTTTTCGACAAGGATCCAACCATAGGTATCGAGGATTGCGGGATTACTAGGGGAAATTTCGTAGGCCCTTTTCGCCATTTCCTCCGCGCGCTCGTCCTTCTTTTCATAATAAATCCAGGCGAGATTATTTAATGCGGCAGGTATGTTAGGGGCAAGTTCCACGGTTTTTTCATACCAATGCAAAGCTCCGTCCATATCATTATTCTGTTGCGCACCAATGGCATTGACCAGGGTGGCGCGCGGACTTTTCGGTAATTTTTCTGCCCACTCCTTACCAAAGGATGCCATTAAATCCGGTTTGCCCTGGTTTTGGTAAATCCCATATATTGCTTCAGCAACTTGCTCCAACGGCTTAATTCCCCATGCGGTTCTGTATAGCGTCAGGGCCTCCTCGGCTTTTTGTTCCGCCAGGCGAATGTTAGCTTGCAGATAGAGGCGCTCCGCTTCGTTATCATTGGTCTTAATAAACTGGTCAAGCAGTTTTTGCGCTTCAGTAATTTTGTTATCCGCCAATTCGATTTCAATAAGGTTATGCAAAAAGCCTGCGTTTTCCGGAAACAGTTTTACCGCCTTCAAAAAACTTGCCCGCGCTTCTAATAGCCTCTTTTCCCGACGCAAGATTACTCCTTGCGTTTGGTACAACCGGGCCGCAATTTGTTTTACATTTTCCGATTCATGGCTGCGGGATAATGCCATTTCAATATGGTTGATGGATTGTTCGATTTTATTGTTTTGCAGCTCTAATTGCGATAACAACACCGATGACTGCCAGCCCGAAGTTTCCTTCTCCATTTTATGCAGGAACGCTACTGCTTCGTCCCTTCGATTTAGCTGTTGCATAATTGCCAACCATCGACCATAGGCGGCTGTCATATTCGGATCGGATTCAATGGCCATCTGCCAACTGGCGACAGCTTTTTGCGGTTGTTTCTGTAATTCATAGACTTGTGCCAAACCGGAGTAAGCCAGCTGCTTCTCGGGATTGTTTTTTGCTGAGGCCGCACGTTCAAATGCCTGTTGCGCTGCCGCATAATCTTTTTCTTCTACGCTATACCAACCTTCAATAAAGTCGCCGCGCGGATTGTCCGGAAATTTTTCCTTAAAGCTGGCGACTTCCTCTTTCACACGATCAGGGAAACCATTATCAAAAAGCGCTTTAAGGTATGTCTGCTGGATTACCAAATCCAACGGTTGCTCCTGATAAGCTTTCTGTAGCTGCCCGATAGCCTGTTCTGTTTGTCCCAATGCAATGTACCTTTTCGCAAGGGCGATTCTAATTCGCTGTTGCTTTGGGTCTATCGCAAGGCTTTTTTCCAATGCCTTAGCACCCTCCGCACTTTTGTCATCCTGGTCCAGCAATGCCAAGCCATAGGTAGCAAGGATCGTTGCATTTCCCGGTTGGTTTTCCGCGGCGGTTTTGAGCAATTTTACAGCGTCATCCATTTGGTTATTGCGGTACTTAACCAATGCCGCGGCTTGGATAATTGTCGGGGTCGCCGTTTCAGGATCGATAAATTCATCAAATAAAGTCGAGGCCTTATCGTCCGCGCCCTTACGAAATTCAACCATGCCCAACAAGGTTGCAGTATTTTTATCATTGGGAAACTGTTCGCGTAATTCATGCAGGATGGCTTCGGCCTCGCTTAATTTTCCCTGCTGGAATAATTCCATCGCTTCATTAAAACGCTGCTGTGCAGCATTACTGTCCGGGTTCGCCTCCGCAATTATTTTTTGGTAGGTATACGCCTCACTGGTACGCCCCAATTGAATCAGGGTTTCGGTCAATAGAGTTAATACGTTTAAACGCTGACCGGTAATAATGTCCGTTTTTGGTAACAGGCCAAGCGCCTTGGTGAGATGCTTTTCCGCCACTTCCAAATTCCGGTTATAAACATTGACACTACCGAGCAACTGCAAAAGCTCCAAATTCTCGGGATGTGTTTGCAATGCCGTATTTAATATTTCTAACGCAACTTCCGTTTTTCCTTGCGATAAGGCTGATGTTGCCTCGACAACGGCAATATCAGCGGTATTGCCGCTTATTCTTTTCAACGTCTCTAATAATTTATTTGCTGCATCATTTTCACCCAGGTAAATACTCGACAAGCTCGCAATTTTTGCTTGGCGCTGCTTGTCCTCCTCACTATTTGCGGGATGCTCCTCAATGATGTTCAACGCTGAGCGATACTTTTTGCCATTAAGGTAGGCCTGCGCTAGTTCAGTGGCAACCTCGGGTAATGAATCCAGTTTCGGTTCTAACAATTTATACACTGCTGAGCTAACGCCTAACTCATTGTAAATGCCAGCCAGCAGCACATAACCTTGCGCACTTCCAGGTTGCAGCTGGATAATGTTCCTTGCCTCCAGCATCGCCGCTTTAAGTTGCCCTTGCTGCTTATAGGTCTTGGCCGAGGTTGCATGCCTGGCAACGTCATTTGCCATTTCTTCATTTTTATCGCTGCATCCCGCTATACATAATAATATTGCCAGCAGGATTATTATTGGTAACTTGCGCATGGGTTCCCCCCAATTAATCAGTAAAATTTGTTGCATCACAATGTGGTTAATGCAATCACATCACCAGCAGAAAAACTATTTTGCCTGCTGTTCAGAAAGCGTAAGAAATTGCCGCACCAAAAAAATTCTCATCATATGTACGGGAATTGGTATCTGAATCCCGCGATTCCTTTTCATAAAAAATTCTCGTTCCGATATCCCTGGAGACATCGAAACTGATTTCCAGAAGCTGTGTCCTGTAGTTGTAACCTTTACCCAATAGGGTTCCGGCAAACGTTTGTTTCATATCACTCAAGCGATAGGACAGCCGGGCATTATCAGAAAACGCATAGGAGAAATTCACCGCACCGCCCTTCTGGCGCCCCTCATCGGACAGAACCAGATAATTGTCTTTGTTGGAATACCATGAGAACCCCGCCGTGCATTTGATGCATAAAATCTGCGTAGTCCATGACAATTCGGTATTGGTTCGTTCAATTTGGTCTACGTTGAATGCACCATCGTTCGTAGGGTTTAAATTGACTGATGGAACATTTCCACCTCCCAGCGATGAATCCGTAATGGCCCGGTTAGATGTAAGCTGGAAGTTATGATAAGCCGTCTTGTAGTTAACACTGGCCGTGTATGTCGGGCTGTCGTAGGTATCGCCCAGATCCCGCTCACTTTGGTTATAACCGGCGGCGAGCGAATAAGCCAGCCTGCGTAATTGTCGTGAGTAGACCAACATGGAATTGGTATAACGGTAATCAGCAACATTGAAATTTTCAAAACTGATATCCGTCTGCTCTACTTCCACACTGAGGCTACTGATCCTGGAAATATCACGCAGCCAACTTAGCGCCGCAGTGACACGCTCGGAGTTATTGAGTTCATTTTTAGTAAATTCTATGTTGGTAAACTCCGCTGATGCCATGAGCAGGTCAGCATTGGATAATTTTTTTTTCACCCGGGGAATTACACTGAGAATTTCACGATCATCCTGATTTGTCGAGACATTGATATCATCCGGTGCACCCAGCAACGTCCGGCGGGAATGCTTCAATTCCAAATCAACCGGATTTGAAGCGGCGCCCAGTAAAAGCGCGGAACTTCCTTCAACGAAGGCCCTGTCTTCCTGGGAATTCTTGGCATAGCGTTGATCCTGGCCAGTATATTCAGCTGTGGCGTTCAGGAATTGGTTGCTATATTCCCCTTTAACGCCGAGCTTATAAGTATCCTGGCGTTCACTCAGCAGATTATCTTCGGTTTTAAATGCGTTATCGGACTCACCGGAAGATACCGAGACACTGCCACCGAACCCCTGTGAAAAGGCGCAGCTTGATAGGAAGCCGAATACGAACCCGGTCGAATTAATTCGCCAATATTGTTTCATATTCCACAGGACCCCTTATCAATTATTGAATACCACGCCTGCAAATTTTTCTTTGCCTACCGCATCAACTGCTGCGAGAACCTCGTCAGTAACAGCCTTTCCAAACGGGACTAGCAATAATGCATGGTCACAATATCTTGCCAAAATGCGAGCTTCCGTAGAGTGCTGTACGGAAGGCGCATCCAGGACGATAAAACGATCAGGGTAGCGAGATTTTATTTCTGCAACGAAAACTTCCATCCGTTTTGAATTGAAAAATTCCGCCGCTGACTCACTCGACCCACCCGACGGAATAACCCGCAATCGCTCAACACCGCTTGGATAGATGATTGTCTTTAACGGCACTGTATAATCATTTAAATATTGCGTCAGGCCTGCATTGACATCGCTGACCACATATTTTTCTGCCGCCTTGCTATAGGGATTGCAATCAACAAACAATGCGGTTTTATGTTGGTCAAGCGCAAAGGTTGCCGCGAGATTGAAACTGAAATCAGCCGATTCGGCTACTCCGGCTACGGAAGATACCAATACAACTATGTTGTCAGATTTGCTTCTGTTTAAGAGTCGAATCCTTATTTCCCGATACGCATTCAGAACATCGCGCTGACGCATGCCGGTAAAGATAATTTTTTTCTCATACATCTCATCCTGCGACCAAAGCAGGGGCAACGACATATTTTTAATCTGTTCACGCTTGCGATGTTCCATTACCGCAGTCTTGACCAATTGGCCGCTGCTCTCGACCAGCTCATCGACATCAGCAATCAAGTCGTTTAGTTTGTTTTGCTTTAGATTGTCCATTGCAATTACCTGGTGCCTCACCAATTAGCCTTGCGAATAGTGCCAAAAAACGGCGATGCCAACATAGGTAGCGAGGGATGCAACCAATATGACGAGAATTAATAACATGTCCCGTTTAAACAACCGCTCGCCAAGTGGGGATTTGTAGTGGGGGATTATTCCGATCAACTCAATATCTTCCGGCAGTTGACGTTGCAACGCACGCGCGGACCGGAAATGCGGGTCTAACAGAACATACAAAACCAATAAACCCAAAGAGATTGCCAATCCCGCAATTGGCCCTATGAAAACAAAATGGATAAATGTAATTCCGGAAGGCTTCAGCGGAAATGATGCGGGTTCCTGAATCCGATAACTGACGCCCTGCCCTTCGATATCCAGCGTCATGGATAAGCGCGCCGCTTCCTTCCGTTGCAACATTTCTTCATACACTTTTTTTGTGACGTTGTAGTCGCGGGTTAATTCTGAAAGCTGGGCTTGATTGGAAGCTATCCGTTGTTGCCGTTCATATTCTTGTTCTTGCAAATTAACCAGCGATTGCATACGTCGCTTTTGCGTTCGCAGATTTACATCCGCTTCAGCCAATTGCTTGCGCAACTCTTCATACAATGGATTCTGTACTTTCTCCGAGTTGCCAAATACCTCACCGGAAGACTGCATTTTTTCGATCGCCACATCGAGATCAGCTATCTGTGCGCGCAATGAAATAATATCCGGATAGCTTTCCTGATAACTCAGCAATAGTTGCTCAAGTTGATTCGTAAGGACAGTTCGGCGTTGGCGCATCTCATCTATCTGCCCCTTTGCCTGCAAATACTGCCCTTCGGAACCCAATTGTTGCTGGATGGTGTTCATCCTGGCCTGGGTTTCCTCAATGGTAATTTTTAGCGCTTCAATTTCCTGACGCAATCCTGCAATACGATTACTTACCGACTCTTCACTCCCATCGGTGTTTTTAGCATTGAAGTCTTTTAATTTTTCTTCGGCAGATTCCAATTGTTTTTTATAGGTTTGGACCTGCGCATCAATAAAATTGTATGCACCCACACTTTCTTCACGCTTTTTGCGCGCAGTATCTTCGATAAATACATTAACAATCGCATTGAGCATCTCAAACGATTTATCGGGATTATCGGCGCTGTAACTGATAGTAAAGTGGTTGTTATTACGCTCTTTGCGAATAGTAATAGCACTGCGAATTTGGCGAATAATTCGATCTTGCTGGGCCTCATCGGTTTGTTTGGTAATAAGCCCAGCCTCGATAGCGGCTGCCACTAAATTATTGCGCGTGTATATCACCTCGCCGGCTTGCTCACTGCGATCTATCTTCGTAACTTCAGCCCGGCCCTTCAGTAAAGGCTCAATAATGTTAGTAACGTCAGCAAACAGTACAGCGCTGGTCGTGTAAGTTTTTGGCCAGATCAAACCCAAACCGAGGAGCGTGAAGGAAACAAGAATAAAGATTGCAACGCACCAATAACGGAAACGGACCAGCTCCGCTCGCAAGGCTACCAACATATCTTTTAGATAAGCTTTATCCATGAAATATCTCTGAAGTCATTATGCTGATAGTGAATATTGGTTAAAAAGCGCGTTCAGGTACAGTTACTATGTCGGATGGCTGCAATGGATAATTTGTTTCCAGGTCGCCATCATGGATCAAATCATCCAGTTTGATAGTAAATACTTGTACCTTGCCATTCACATTGCGGTAGAGCTTGGCTTTATTGGCAGAGGCATAATCATTAGGGCCCCCTGCAAGCAATACCAAATCCAGCACTGTCATTCCTTCGCGATAGGGAATTGACTGCGGGCTATTCACCGCACCCGTAATACGCACCCGGCGCTGGAAGTCAGAGCTGCTAGGATTGCTGACAATGACAGTGACCTGCGGGCTTCTGACATAGTTTGATAAACTTTTTACAATAACCTCGGAGAGTTGGGTCGCCGTGTAGCCCGCAGCCTTGATATCACCGATCAATGGCATGGATATTTTCCCATCGGGCCTTACAATCACCGAGAGTGATAATTCGGGATTGCGCCACACACTGATTTGCAGCGCATCATCGACACCAATGCGATACTCCGGAAGCACTGCCGCTGATTCATTTAATTCCGGTGCCGGAAGCGGTTTGTTATTGCTGCAAGCGGCGAGCAAAAATACGGCGGCAAACATAGGGAACAGGACGCTAATAATGTTTTTCACTCGCAACCCCTTAATGTAAGGAAAAAGAAAAACTAACGGGCGAGCAGCGCTGCTAATGAACGCCTTTACCCAGCAAGATAATTTCAACCGTTTGGATCATGATGAGCATGTCCATCAGGAAACTGTGGTTTTTGGTGTAATACAAATCATATTGAAGTTTGTTTTTTGCATCTTCCACCGAGGCGCCATAAGGATATTTAAGCTGCGCCCAACCCATCAGGCCCGGCTTTACCTTATGGCGAGTCTCATAGAATGGAATTTGCCTTGCAAGATCTGTGACAAACTCGGGACGCTCGGGGCGCGGCCCGACAAAGCTCATGTGGCCAGCGAGCACGTTGTAAAGCTGGGGCAACTCATCCAGGCGGGTATTGCGTATAAATGCCCCGACGCGGGTCACGCGGGTATCATTCTTCTTTGCCCAGACAGCACCGTTTTTTTCGGCGTCGATGCGCATGCTGCGGAATTTGTAAATCCGAAAGATTTTACCATTAAAACCAACGCGAATCTGGTGATACAAAATAGGGCCGCGGCTATCAAGGCGCACGGCTATAGCCGTCAGCAACATTAAAGGCCATAGCATTGCAAAAAAAGCCGATGCCAACGCCAAATCAAATACACGCTTTGCAATCATCCTGCGCTTTGAATATTTAAATCCATCGGAAAATAACATCCAACTGGGCTGCAATAGGCTGATATCAATTTTTCCCAATTCCCGTTCGCAAAAACTCAATGCATCACTGGAAACAATTCCCGCCAGTTTGCAATCCAGGAACTGCCCCAGGGGAAAAGCATTTCCCGAGCTTCTGCGGCGCTCGTCCGGGGAAATAACAATTTCAGAAATTTGTGCGTTCCTGGCATACGCCAGCCAATCAGCAGGTTCGTCGATAACCAGCCGGGGATCAACCTCGATCACCTCATTTTCACTGGGGATACAACCCACAATGGTTACACCGAGAACCGCTACTTCGGGAGCCAGATCATCAAGTAGCTTTTTTGCCCTGGTCCCGGCACCGTAAATAACAACCCGGCGTTTCAATTGATCTGTATCGACAACCTTAAGGAAAATAAAACGCGCAATAATTACCAGGGCTGTTGCAATCAACACTCCCCAAAAAATCAATGATTGGGGGATGAGTTCTTCCCCAAGGATCAGGCCGATAATAAACAGGCTCAAACTGCCCAGGAGGAAAAAGCTCACCAGGGTTCGCAGCACCATACTGCCAAAACCTTCGCGCACCAGTGCGAGGTACACCCCCATCGACAAAGTGCAACAGGATAACAGCAAGGAAAAAACAACTATCTGGGTCCAGTTCCGGGTGACTTCCGGATGATCCGCGATAAAAAACTGTGAAGCCCAAGCCGCGCCCCCCAATAAACAGGCTTCAGTAATCCCGAGGAATAAATAGGGTAAATGAATATAGTGCTTGTTAAGTCGAATGTAGGACAAACCCGATTCCTTGAAATGAGCGGTTGAGACGGCCGCACATTATATCCAGTTTTATGACAAAAGCTCGACCGGCCGCGACGTAATTCCGCCAGCCTGGCAGCTAAACGCGGCTTTTCCCAACAAAATGTCAAAGGTCTGTAGGAACCATAGCTAAATGACACAAAAAATATGGTAATTTAGCGCACCTTTGGATCTCCGTTTTCGCTAGGACCCCCCTCATGTTTGCAAGCAATCCCAAGCTTTGTGTAATAGGTTTAGGTTACGTCGGCCTGCCCCTGGCGGTAGAGTTCGGCAAGAAAATCACTACCGTTGGTTTTGATATCAACCAGGCCCGTGTTGATGCATTGCACCAGGGTATAGATAGCACCCTTGAACTGGATACCGATGAACTGCGCCAGGCCACCCGACTGAGCTATACCACCGATGAGGCCGCAATTAAGGGTTGTGACGTATATATAGTTACCGTTCCGACGCCTATTAATGACAGCAAGCAGCCGGATTTAACACCGCTTGAAAAAGCGTCCGCATTGCTAGGGCGCGTTATCGGCAAAAATGCCATCGTCGTTTTTGAATCCACGGTATATCCCGGCTGCACTGAGGAAATCTGCGTCCCCATTATCGAAAAAACCTCGGGGTTACACTTTAATATCGATTTTTTTGCCGGTTATAGTCCGGAGCGAATTAACCCGGGCGACAAACAACATCGAGTCCATAACATTACCAAGATTACCTCGGGTTCCACGCCCGAGGTCGCCGAATATGTTGACCAGCTCTATCGCCGTATTGTGGTCGTTGGCACCCATAAAGCGAGCAGTATCAAAGTCGCTGAAGCAGCCAAGGTGATCGAAAATACCCAGCGCGACATCAATATTGCCCTTATTAATGAATTGGCCCTTATCTTTAAACGCCTGGGCATCGATACCCTTGAAGTGCTGGAAGCCGCCGGCACCAAGTGGAACTTCCTGCCTTTCCGCCCTGGCCTGGTGGGTGGCCATTGTATTAGCGTAGACCCTTACTACCTCACCCATAAGGCGCAGCAGGTTGGTTACAATCCGGAGGTCATCCTTGCAGGCCGCCGGATTAATGATGGCATGGGGATGTTCGTTGCCGAGTCAGTGGTGAAAATGATGACCCAGCGCAAATGCCATGTGGTGGATTCCAATATCCTTATCATGGGCCTGACCTTTAAAGAAAATTGCCCTGATTTACGCAACACCCGCGTGATTGATATTGTTAATGAGCTGCGCAATTACAATGCAAATGTAGCCGTGTATGACCCCTGGGCCGATGCTGCCGAAGCGCAACATGAATATGGCCTTGAGCTAATTAAGGAACCGCAACCCGGCAGTTACGATGCCATCATCCTGTGCGTGGGCCACCAAAAATTCCGCGATATGGGTGCCGGTGCCATCCGCAAATATGGAAAACCCAATCACGTGCTCTTCGACGTGAAACATATCCTACCCAAAGAATCGGTAGACGCCCGCCTCTAAACCCAAGGATTTATTCATGAAAGTGTTAGTGACAGGAACCGCCGGTTTTATCGGTTCCACCCTTGCAAAGCGTTTGTTAGCACGCGGTGATGAAGTCATCGGTATAGATAACATCAATGATTACTACGATGTACAAATCAAAAAAGATCGCCTTTCCCACCTTACTTCCAATAGCGGATTTACGGATATTCGCTGCAACCTGGAAGATAAGGCAGCGATTGATAAGGTATTTAAAACTCATAAACCGGACCGCGTAGTCAACCTGGCGGCACAAGCAGGGGTTCGTTATTCGCTGGTAAACCCGCAAGCCTATATTGATGCCAACATCACCGGGTTTTTAAATATCCTGGAGGGTTGCCGTCATTTCGGGACTGAAAACCTGGTCTATGCATCCAGCAGCTCGGTCTACGGGCTGAATATGTCCATGCCTTTTTCTGTGCATAACAATGTGGACCACCCGGTCAGCCTTTATGCAACCAGTAAAAAGGCTAATGAATTAATGGCGCACACCTATAGCCACCTGTTCAACATCCCCACCACTGGCCTGCGCTTTTTTACCGTATACGGCCCCTGGGGCCGGCCCGACATGGCGCTGTTTATTTTCACCAGGAAAATCCTCGCCGGTGAGCCAATCGATGTATTCAATTACGGCCACCATCGCCGCGATTTCACTTACATCGACGACATAGTGGAGGGGGTAATACGCACTGTGGACCATGTGGCGCCACCCAATCCTGACTGGAACGGTAACAAACCGGACCCCGCCACATCAAAAGCCCCCTATCGCATTTACAACATCGGCTCGAATAACCCGGTGGAATTATTGCATTACATTGAAGTGCTGGAAGAATGCCTGGGCAAGAAAGCCATCAAGAATTTATTGCCAATGCAACCGGGTGATGTGCCGGATACTTACGCCGATGTGGATGCCCTGATCGAAGACGTTGACTACAAACCCACGACCCCGATAGAAGTGGGCATCGAAAATTTTGTGAAATGGTACCGCGATTACTACAAGGTCTGATTTTTTGCAGCACAGCGATTAAATGACGGCATCGCAAGATGCCGTTTTATTTTGGCCTGACGATCCAGCGAGCAGCGAATGAACAACACCATCACCCACGCCATGACGGTTGACGTTGAAGATTATTATCATGTCGCCGCGTTTGCCAATGTGATAAAACCGGAAGACTGGCCGCAATGGCCATCGCGGGTGGAAGCCAACACCGACAAACTGTTGCAGCTGTTCGATGATGCCAATATCAAAATCACGTTTTTTATCCTGGGATGGGTTGCCGAACGTTACCCGCAGCTAGTAAAAAAAATTCATGCCCAAGGCCATGAAATCGCCTCCCACGGCTTCAGCCACCAATTGATTTACCAGCAAACCCCCGACGTGTTTCGCGAGGAAACCGTAAAATCCAAACAAATCCTGGAGGACTTGGCGCAAACACCGATAACCGGTTATCGCGCTGCCAGCTATTCCATTACCCGTAAATCGCTTTGGGCGCTGGATACACTGGCCGAACTTGGATTTACCTGGGACTCCAGTATTTTCCCCACCCGCCATGACAATTACGGCATACCCGGCAGCCCGGAAGAACCCTACCGCATCATTACCAGTAGCGGCACCGCATTGGTGGAATTCCCGCTCACTACCGCCAAGGTATTCGGCCAATCCGTGCCTGCGGCAGGCGGCGGTTACTTTCGCCAATATCCCTATGCCCTGTCGCGCTGGCTATTTAACCGCGCCAGCAGCAACCAATCCAAACCGCAAATTTTCTACCTGCACCCCTGGGAAATAGACCCGGATCAACCTCGCATCCCCAATGCCAGTTGGTTCAGCAACTTCCGCCATTACACCAACCTCAAGCGTTGCCTGCCGCGCCTGGAAAATATGATTCGCGACTTCCCCTTCGGCACCATGACCCAAAGCCTGGGCTCCACAGGGGTAGCCAGGGAATTGAACCTCAAGGAATTAGCAGGAAATTAATAAGCACCGCTGGTGGACGAGCAGGGGCCAGATCAGTAAAATCGCGGGCCTTTCCCTGCACCTGTAGCTCAGTTGGATAGAGTAGCGGTTTCCGAAGCCGTTGGTCGCTGGTTCGAATCCAGTCAGGTGCGCCATCTTTAAATTACCCTTGGAAATATCGGCTAAAGCCTTGAAGGGTAAGGATAAATCCGGGGTTCTAAACCCTTCATTCCTCACGTAAGTCAAACGATCAATAAAGGCCAGTTTTAACACGGTTCTTTTATCCTCCAGTCGCTCGGAATCCCAGAGTTTCCAAGGGTTTCCGAGAAAATCAAAAGCGGTTCTAAGTGTTTCGTCAAAGCTTCGTGCCGGGCGGCCACATTGCGCGATTTTTTCTTCAATCACGATCTTTTGTTCCTCCAATTTTCGAATCCTGCTTTCATAAGTTTTGATGATGGAAAGCGTGTCTGTGTCTGCAATCCGATCAAGAAATTGCTCAATTTGTTTTTCGATTTTTGACAGGTCTGTTTTCAAGGTGCGAATCCGATCTGTCGTCATCGCCAGACGGTGATTCCATAAATCCTCAAACATTTTGCGTGCAACCGTAAACAGCCCTTGTGTGGGTTGCAGGGAGCGCAGGATATTTTCAAATTCGCCTTCTAACGTTTCGCGCTTGATTGACTTGCCATAACTTTTGCAGCCGCGCTTGTGGCAGAGATAGTAGGGGTAAGACCCATTGCGGCCCTTTGACCAGCAAGAGGTCAGTGGCGATCCGCAATCACCGCACAGCACCGCCCCGCGTAACGGGAAATCCATATTCACATCCTTTCGGACGGGGGCTTTGACCTTGCCATTGATTCGCTCTTCAATCGCCTTGAACGTCTGGAAACTGATAAGCGGCTGGTGGTGGCCTTGGCGAAGCGAAACGTCCCAGTTGGGAGCCTCGACATAACCCGCATAGACCGGATTGGTCAAAATGTCGGTGACCTGCTGGGAACGGACATAACCATTGCTGCACTTGGGATATTCAGGGTGTGATTCCAGAAAGCGTTTCACCTCCGCCTGTAGCTGGAACCGTCCCGATGCAAAACCCTCCAAGGCTTCTTGAATAATGGAGGCAAAGGGTTCATTGCGTACCAGCACATTGCCATGCCCTGATACGCGGGTATAACGATAACCAATCGGGGCTTGGAAAACCCAATAGCCATTCATCATGCGTGCCCGCATCCGGTTCTTGGTTTGCTCACCGTTTTTCTGCCTCTGGTGTTGCGATACGCTGGCCAGCAGGTTTTCAACAAGGATTGAATCCGGGTCTTCACCAAATTCAATCGACGGGGATTCCAATGTTCCGCCCGCGCTGTTAATGGCGGCTCTTAATTGGATATGCGCTTCAAGCCCCCGTGCCAGCCGGGAAATATCATCAATGATGACAACATGCGGATTGCTGCGATTTCTGTGCAAATAGGCCAGCATGGTTTTCATGCCCGGCCTGTCAATCAGACTGCCGGACATATCATCCTGAAATACTTCAACAACGCTATAGCCTTTGTACTTTGCGTACTCGCGGCATCGCGTTTCCTGTGAGCCTAAACCATCGCCGCGTGTCGTTTGCTTAATGCTGGACACACGACAATAAATCACGGCCTTTTGCTCTGTTTTGCTGGTCATGATGTGCCTTTCTTTCGTTTATCCAATGCGGCGCGATTAAATTCTTGCGCTGCATCATTTGTTGTTAGCAACCTTGAGTCTTCATCGCAATGGGGTTGGCTGTGTTGTGCCAATAAATATTGGACAGAATCCACCCCAAAACCCAGCTCGACAAAGGTGGTCATGATTGACCACAAGGTTTGCAGTAATTCCCGTGCCTGTTCGTCCGTTAAATCAAAACCTTCAAGGTCTTGGCGGTATTTTTCGATATCAAACAAACACACGGGAGACGAATTATTGTGTGTTGTCAGTTCGTTATTGGTTTGGCTTCCCTCCCTTAAAATTTTATCGTTGCTCATGGTCTTCTCCTTTTGAGGATGTTGTTTCGATGACATCGAAAAGTTGAAGTGGGCCGTGGGTATAGACATAATTTATTTTGCGATGCAATGAAAAATCCCTCACGAACATCATCGTGTTCACGCGCACTGCATTTCAAAAAAACCTGTCACATACCACTGCGTTCAGTCCGTCATTCGAGAGTCCGGTTACCATGGACCCGGCACGATAAAATCTTTCCATTTCCTCCGTTTGTGTGGCGGTTTGTTGTTCGCCGGACGATAGCCTTTGATGAACGACCAGTTGCCGGATTCGTATTGCGGATAATGCGCGAATCCTGCCGGAACCCGTTCGGTGATAACGGCCCTGCGCTGCGCCCCTGATGGTGTCATGACCTGCACGGAATCCACCGGGGGATGATAGGGGTTGGGCATAAACGCCCCTGCCATATCCGGGTTGGTGAAATACCGCACCTTGTCGGCATGGATCGGCATGAGGTTTTTGCCGCTGATAAAAATCACCTGCTTGTCTTCCGGCATGTTCAGGACTTCATCCGGCGTCATAAGCAAGCGGGCTTGCTTGACCCGGTGAATGGCGGCTTGCGCCTGATAGCTGTAATTGATACCGGCAGCAAAGGGATCACCACCTGAAAACAACTCGCTGATAATCTGCGCTTGCGCGACCTGCGCCCGCATCTGATCCAGTTCCTGGTCGTATTCCAGCGTTTGGCTGCCCAGCATGGCTGATACCATCCGGGCGGTATCCAGATCCCGCACCCCGAAGAATTGCCGCATCTGGGATGAGCCGATAAAGCCGGAGAGCGCATCGCGGCCATAGTTGCGGCTGATCTGGCCGATATCCTGCCAGATACTCCACACCCGAATACCCATGCCGCGCCCATAGGTGTAACCCCGGAGCAGGGATTCAAACCGCCCCAGCGTGGCGGCTTCATCCACCAGAAACAGCACACGCGGCGCGGACGGGTTGCGCTGCTTGTACAGCATGGCCGCACCGATAATCGCCCGCAGCATGGGGGCAAGCTGGTGGATATATTCCGCCGGGATCATCAAATAGACATTGCAATCCCGCTGGCATAACACCTCCAGCGAAAAGTCAGACCCGCTCAAACTGTCGCGGATGGTCGGGTCATTCAAAAACCCCAGATACTTGAACAGCTCCCCCATAATCGCACTGTATTCCTTGGGGACTTTTTTGCGTTTGTTCTGGATTTCTGTGGCGGTGCGCTGCACATCCATGGACGGCGAGGCCGCCATCCGGTCATGCAGGACAGACCATGCGTCCGGGTCCTCCACCGCGTTTACCATGTCATACAGGGCTGGCAAGGTGACTTTGCCGAAGGTTGCGGCATAATCCTGCGCCAAGGCTTCGCACCATTGCCGCGCCCTGATCTCGAAATACTCGGCATTGGAACTGCCGGACAGCGGGATCAGGTCATTGACCAGCAGGGTTAAATCCGCGTGAAAGGTCGGTGACTCCGGGCGGATCACATCCCACGGGTTCAGGCGATGTTGCGGTAAGCCATGCAGTCCAAATGGATTGATGCAATAGGCCGCCTTACCAAACCGCACTTGGTTGTGGACGGAGATTGCCGCCAATTCCCCGCGCGGGTCATTGACCAGCAAGCGCGGCGGCGCGATCCAGCCATAGTTTTCATGCTGGATACCGCACAGGCTATAGGCCAGCAAATCCCGCAGCTTGCCCGATCCCGCCCCGCCGATGGTAATCATGGGCGCATCACCGTCCAGCATCAGCAGCTTGCCATCCATGTACCCCAGCACCGGGCCGGGGTTATCAAACAGGCCGCCTTCATACACCTCATGCCATGTTGCCCAGTCCGCTGATCCGAACCGATAATCTTCATAGAAGTCTTTCATGGTCGTCTCCTGCGCCTATGGCCGCTTGGGCAGACGGCGAGCGGCGAAGGCCGCGACCAGAAAGGTCACCGTGAAATTGAACACCAGACTGACAGAGGCAAAGGCGATATAGGCCGAAGACAGGCCAATCACCACAAACATGATGATGGATGCTTCATGCCCCCACAGGGAAATCACATACTCCATCACAAAGGAATTGCTGCCCCACCGGAAAAAGATTGGGGTCAGGAGGACGGCGGCAATTACGCCAAGCGCATTGCCAAGGCCGTAGATAATGCTGGCCAGTCCACGGGATTGGGGTTGTTGATACATGGGGAACCTCCAAAGGGTCGTTTCTTAAGGAGGTTCTTACTCTATAGCGATAACAGGATTTTTCAGCAAGTTCAGGAGGGTAATGTAAAGCAGTTTGATCCCACACCCGCCAAACGGCCTGCTACCATAGGGACAAATCCATCATCTCTGACCCGGTATGGCAAACCCCTACATCCACAATTCCACCCTCACTGAAACACAGGTGCAGGAGATTTTGCGCTGCTACGCGGGCTTTGTATCGCCCAAGGATACCGCTGCGCAAACGGGCGTTTCCCGCCAGACCACCAGCAGCCTGTATTTGAAATTCAGTCATCGGCTGCATGAATTACGCAACTGGGCACGTTCCACGCAGGAAAAAGACAATCCCAACATCGACACATGGCTTGACCGGGCTGAAATCGCGGAAGCCTATGAACATTACCTCAACGGAGCCTCCATCGAGGAATACCGCACCACCCGCGCCGGAAAGATGCTGGCCCCGGATCAATACGGCCCCTACCTTGTCGGGCAGGAATTAAAAGCAAGCTGGGGGAAAATATCGGAGAAGGCGTTTTTGTTTCACTATGCGTTGATTAAACGCACGGCGGAGTATCGGATTGACTGGATGTTTTTGTTTGGCACGGATGATATTTGTTCGTCCAATGTGGCGAAGTCGGCGGCCAATCAGGTGTATGGCAATCTTGAGAAAAGTTTGCGGGCGAGGCCGTCAGGGCAGCGCGGAAAATAAATAAGATTAAAAGCTTTGATGTTTTTATTTTGCGCAATATTCTTACGGGTTTTCAGGTTTTGTTTAGCAAAGGACGATAAATGTCAGCTCCAACACAAACAACTATAAAAAGATTATTCGCCTTATCAGGAAATCGTTGTGCGTTTCCCAATTGCAGCAATCCAATTGTGGAAGATGATGGTGTTGTCACCGGGGAGATATGCCATATACGCGCCGCAAGTAAACTTGGCCCTCGGTTTGATGAAAATCAATCAATGGATGATCGTCATTCTTTCAATAATCTTATTCTATTGTGTTCACGACACCATAAAATTATTGATACAAAGCAAAATGATTATTCACCGTTTGATTTAGAGTTAATGAAAAAGAACCATGAAAATCCAAACGGAACGCAAATCTCACCAGAGATCACAAGAGTTGCCAAGCAGTTGCTGGATAACTATCTGTCGATCACTATACATTCAAATTCAGGCCAGATCGCAATTCAGAGTCCGGGGGCGATACAGGCCCATAATTTGACGATAAAAACACAGAAACAAAAGGTAATGGTTGCGCCGCCGCCGGGCAGCATAGCAGGCAACCGCTCAATGATTTCGTATGTTCAATATTTGATTGGGCGGTATCAGGAATTTCAAAAATCCGATACAAATAAAACAGATAAGTTTAAATATATGGCTATACATCAGTCATTAAAAAAGAACTTTAAAGGGGATTGGAAGTTGCTTTCTGAAGCTCGCTTTAATGAGCTTTCCGCCTTTCTTCAAAGGAAAATAGACAACACGAAACTGGGAAGAATCAATAAATCAAGGTCAAATAGAAATTACCATTCTTTTGAAGATCATGACCCATCAAGTTCAACTTAGTTTGTGTTTTTTCGCGCCTTTTTCTTGAAGAAAAGAGGCGTCGCCTAAATTGGACGTGAATAAAATGCCCTGCAACGCCGTATTTTCAATAGCGTTTTTAATATCATGCTGGCAATGCAGCGACATAAAAATATCATATTCACATCGGAAGACTGACCAATCACTCACTTTGTCTTCATGGAAAGCCAAATTTTCCACATCGCCCCATTCATTCTTGCGGCTTAATTTTTTATCCAGCGCATCATTATCTTCTGCTATGCGCATAGACGTGAAAACGTAGCCTGATTGATTAAGGTCATCAATAACAGGCAGGAATTCACCGTCATTTTTTATCAGGTCAGATAAAGCATCATATGCTTTTTGATTGAGGTATAGCCGCCCTTGAAATACACAAAGGTCTGGTCGTTCAAGGCCTTTGTCACTGTCAAACTGTTCTGCAAAACTCACTCGCACAGGCTCTTTAAATATGCCTGCGTGACTGATCGGTGCGCCGTTAATATCAACCCGGTGGTCTATGTCACCGCCACACAATTGACGTACATGCGTTGCGTCCCAAAGCATGAGCATATATTTGCTGCTATCAAAGCACATCGTATAAAGCATTTTATTTTCCTGTCCCAGATATAACGCCGGGCGGAACATTTCCGCTTTGCAACATTGCGCGGATAAGCCGCAGCGCGTTTATCAATTGATCCGGTGTTTTAATGGTATGAGGCGCAATACGTCCATTAATCCACTTATAGTAAAGGTCTGTATGAATCCGCTTATGCGGGACGGCATTGCGAAGGTAATTGGGCATGAACTTACGATCTTCCCAATCGCGTGGAAGCCAACACCCATTATGGGGGTCGTCGATTCGCATCTTTAGCCACGCAATAATTCCACGCATAACAACAGATTGGCGATGCCCACCAGATATCATTGCATGAGCATCGCAACGCGAAGATGGACGCGGATCGCCTGCCCGCGTCATATATCGCCCCAATCGGTTGGATTTATGCTGTTCAGATTCTAACTGTTCCGGGGTCATGTTTTTTGCGTTTACCCGGTAATTATCAAGACTATCAAATAACCCACCAATGGTGCGCAAGCGCATGAAGTCGGCAATGGATGGTTTATCTTTCTTGGCAAAATCGGCAATCAGCCAGTCAACTTTGGTTTGCGGGAATTTTATATCGGGGAACATCATTTAGTCCTTAAGTGATGGATACGAAGGAATAATCCTGTGCCGGGAGCAGAGTCGTATCTTACCAGCCTGATTCTCTATCATTACCGCCGACAAGGCGGCATTACGTGCCAATCGCGGGGGCTGTGCGCCGCATCACAATTGCGAGGCGTATGGCCCGCAATCGCGCCTCATCGCCCGCCATAGGGTTGTTGTGCCGACATTGAACTGTGCGGCAATATCGGCACGACTCATTTCACCTGAATCAATAAGTTGCTGCGCCAGTTGAATTTGATGTTCGTCTATCGCGGGCGGGCGGCCTATCCGCTTGCCCCGGTTCCGGGCGGCTTGCAGCCCGGCCTTGGTGCGTTCGGAAATCAGCACTCCCTCAAACTCTGCAATCGCCCCGATAATGTGGAACAGCAATTTTCCCGACGCGGTTTCTGTGTCTATGCCGTCAGTGATGCACCGAAACCCGATCTGCCGGGCTTTCAGCTCTTGCAGAATGTCGATCAAATGCTTGAGTGACCGCCCCAGCCGATCCAGTTTCCAGACCACCAGCACGTCACCCGCCCGAAGCTGGCCCAGCAGCCGGGTCAGCACCGGGCGCGATCCAACCTTGCCGGTCATTTTCTCCATAAACACCTTGTCGCAACCGTCCTTGCGCAGCAGGTCGGTTTGTAAATCCAGATTCTGGTCGTCTGTGGAGACGCGGGCATAACCAATCTTCATCGCAAAGACTGCTCTTTAACGGTCAGGGGAATAGAGGCGGAAAAGACGTGCAAGAGGCGGGCGTTCCGAAAAGGAACCTTTTTGGATTATAGTCAAATCATCTCTCATTGCAACACGAAAGCGGCAGAAAAGCTGGGTCGCCCTTCCGCAAAAAACCTTGTTCCAAAAAGGTTCCCTTTTGAAATCCTCTTGCGATTTCTGTGAACCCATTCTCGACATACTGTGACCCACACGCGCCGCATTTTTCCTGAAAAAGTGCCGAGGTACACGCACGCTTATCAGAGAGCAAAAGCGGCCTTCACGATCTATTGAAGGAGCTTTACCTATGACCGCCGCCATACAAATCCAGCCCATGCAATGGGGAGATATTCCCTATATGGGGAGCGAAGAATTGGAAGTCTTTACCGAGAAGGATGCCGCCTGTTTCAAAGAAATCCGCGATGTGCTCATCAAACACAATGCCTTGGATCGCTTCGGCATGTGCCTTATTCACAAGCATTTTGAAATGGCCGAGGACGAAGAACTGACAGAGCTAACGGACGAGGAGGGGCGAAAACTTACCATCGTTCCACGTAAGAAAAGTGAAATTGATCCCACCTCAACCACCCCAACCAATTGGCGCTTCACAGCATCGAATGAACGGCCGATGGTTGGCTGCACCTGCGCCAGAAACAGTGGTGGCCATTTGGGGTATCACCGGGGAACCTAAAAAAATTTTCAAAACTTCACTGCATCAAAAACTGATGAACAGCGGTAATGGGTTTTATCTCGCAACAGTACCGTTTTCGATATGACGCTTCCCGTTCGATCAGCAGCCTGAATAAATAAGGAGAAACACACATGCCCGACATAGCCAATCGCCCCGCTTAACCGGGGCCATATCCGCACATTCAAAAAATATTTTCAGGCACGATTTTTTATTCAGGAGCATCCATGATGATTTCCCGTTCCGTTTTATTGCTTTTTGTTTTTGGTCTGGCTGCATGTGGTGGAAGTGGTGGCGGTAGTAATAATCCGCCATCATCCAGCGCGGCCAGTTCTGTCGCTGTTTCATCCAGCGTTTCTTCTGTAGCGGAAAGCTCCAGCTCTGTATCCAGTGAGCCGTCCAGTTCCAGCAGCAGTTTTTCATCCACACCATCCGTAAACGCCACCCATCCATTGAATGACACAGGCATCACCGGGTGCGTAGCCATAGAGGGTGGCGGCGACAATACATATATCCCTTGTCCGGTGGAGGGCTTCCCCGGACAAGATGGTGAGCATGGCCGCGATGCAGCCACCCTCACCAAAACAGGCAGTGGTGTCGCTGGTTTTGATTTCACCAAACTGGACGCAGACGGCCAGCCATTAAGCGCAGACGCAACCGAATGGCATTGCGTCCGCGACAATCACACAGGGCTGATATGGGAGGTTAAAACCCATGACGGCGGCTTGCGCGATCAATCCCATACCTATTCCTGGTTCAACCCGGATAATTCCATCAATGGCGGGGATTCTGGCGTGCAGGATACAGGCTGGTGCGCTGGCTCCGCCTGTGACACCCATGCCTATACCTTGGCTGTGAATGCGGCGGGTTTGTGCGGGGCGAATGACTGGCGGCTCCCAACGGTTAATGAATTATTGTCGATTGTCCACAATGGACGCACATCGCCCGCGATAGATACGGATTATTTTTCAATGGAGGATGGCAGCGCACCACGGGTTTGGACATCAACTCCCGCACTTGGCCCGGCCACGCTTTTAACGATCTGGAATCCGCACACAACTGAATGTGAAAACGATACGACTGGGATCAACATTGCCTATGCGGTCAGTTTCTATAATGGCGCTATAGAGCGATTCCCAAAAAGCGGGGGACGTTGCGTCAATAACGAACCGCAATACCAAGAATCAAGCGGTGGCATCTATCTCGTTCGCAATGCAACGGAATAGCGCGATTATTTTCAATCAAAAAAATTTTCAGATTTCATTTTAGGAATGAGGTATTGCCATGATTTTTTATAAAAAATTCTCCCTGTTTTTCTTGTGCCTGCTGCTCGCCGTAACCCAAAACGTTTCTGCTGAATGCAGCAACGCCATTGCGCCCACCACGCCCGGCGATGATTTTATTGTGCATGATGACGGCACAGTCACTCACAAAAGAACAGGGCTGATGTGGATGCGTTGTGCAGCGGGGCAAGTATGGGATAACGGAACCTGCACCGGAACGCCGCAGGGCTATATCTGGCAAGAAGCCCTGCAAGCCGCAGATACCCATGATTTTGCCGGGTACAACGATTGGCGGTTGCCCAATAAAAACGAACTGGCCTCTCTGGTCGAACGCCAGTGCTATAACCCCGCACTCAATACGGCCATATTCCCGCTGGTTCCCGTGGATGAATACATGCCGTTCCTGTCATCGTCGCCCATGCCGTCCCTGTACGGGATAAACGGGTTGTTTGGGGTTTGGGTGGTGGATGTCATCAATGGTGATGCTTACGCCAGCCCTCATGATGGAAGCTGGGACGAGGGGGTAACAACGACCCCGGCGTTTGCACGGTTTGTGCGGGATGTTCAGTAGCTGTCTGCTTATCAGGGTGGATGCCATTTCAAAAAATGGCGTTCACCATTTTTCAATTCCCACCTTATCTCCCGCTATATATTTCGGAATAAAAAATCAAAGATTAATACAATTTTCTGCCCATGCAGAAAATTATCGCCCGTGTTTGTGGCTCTGTAAAAATGGGCTGCTATCATAAAAATAATTTGCGGGGCCGATCATATCCTCCCGCACTATTTCTCTATGGGCGGAGAAGGCAAGGCCCGGATGTCTGCTCATGGAAGGTCGATCCACACATAACGCGGACGAGGAAGTATATGCTACAGCCACACCCGCGAGGCGCGGTGCTGTCATGCAGTAGCGTTTAAGCAATCATAAGGCAGGCGTTTATTTAAAACAAAACTGAAGGGTTAATTTTCCATTTTTGGCAGAATTCTCCACTCTACAAAGTAGTGACTAATAATATGTCCTCAATGCGAAAAAAATTTAAAGAGTTTTTAATACGGATATTTTCAAGCATTCCTATCGCCTTGTTAATTACTTTTTCTCTTATTGTTATCAGCGTATATAGCGGTAAATTTCTTCCTCAAATTGAAGATTATATTTGTATCGAGCTGCCCCAGCATATATCGGATGCAATTTGCAATTCCCATTTCAATGCCGGTACCGAT
>CBFGOY010000057.1:0-23219 GCA_965650515.1 uncultured Cellvibrionaceae bacterium
TTTACTGCAAACAACTTTGTCAATCTATTATTTTATATTTCCAAAAACTTTTTTTGCTATGTTGTACTTTTTTCAATGCGACGGTTGGCTATTAAAAATTACCTGTAAATAAGCTATTTTAATTCTCATCCCAATGAAAATTTTACAAGGAAGGTTAGAAACATATTTTCCCGAGAACGTTTTGTTTTAAAGGCTTTTTCTTATCATTGCAAAAAGCTCTAAAAATAGATAAAAGGAATTGCGCATTAAGTAACGTTTTGGTGAACTTTGGCATTGCAATCTATGTCTGTTCTTCTAAGGCTTTTATCTAACCAGGTAGTTAAAATGGCGCGAGCAATTTGGAAAGGGGCGATCAGCTTTGGTTTGGTTCATATACCAGTAAGCCTGGTTTCCGCGACATCATCAACCGGGATTGATTTCGACTGGCTTGATAAAAGAAGCATGGAACCGGTAGGTTATAAACAAATTAATAAAGTGACAGGCAAGGATATTGATAAAAAAAATATTGTAAAAGGGATTCAGTACGAAAAGGGGCGTTACGTAATTTTAAGTGAAGAGGAAATAAAAGCCGCACATCCTCGTTCCACCCAGGCTATAGATATTTTTTCCTTTGTGGATAAAAGTGAAATTCCCATTACCCATCTGGATACCCCCTATTATCTGGCACCGGATAAGCGCGGTGAAAAAGTCTACGCGTTGTTACGCGAGTCGCTGGTCGCAACGAATAAGGTCGCCCTGGCTAATGTTGTAATACGGATCCGCCAGCATCTGGCGGTATTGATGCCCCTATCCTCCGCGTTGGCTTTGGTTTTGTTACGCTGGCCGGCAGAAGTAAGGAATTTGGAAGCACTGGAGCTGAACGATGCAGTTGTCGAGCCGGATCTTGCCAAAAGCGAAAAGGACATGGCAAAGCGGTTAATAAATGATATGTCGGGTACCTGGAACCCTGATGAATACCGGGATACTTTCCAGGAAAAAATTATGGCATTAGTGGAGAAAAAGGCCCTTGAAGGAAAAATTGAAGATGTTGAGCAAGTGGGCGACGAAGATTTTCGCAAGACGGCAGATGTCATTGACCTGACTGAACTATTGAAACGTAGCTTGGCGGGAAACTCGGGAAAGGATAATAAAACTGGAAGAAAAGCGGATGGCAATGTGCACAGTATTCAAAAGGCAGCAAAGAAAACCGATGGAAAAAAAGAGGGATCAGGTAACAAATCCAAAACGGGTGTTAAATCCCAATCCGCCACCAAATCAAAGCCAACTGCCAAGCAGCCCGCCAAACCTAAAGCTGAAACAAAAGTACGAAATTCAGGAAAAGCTGCCAAGTAAGCACACGAGAGTTAAGTATGGCTAAGTCGCTCAATGAATACAGGCGTAAACGCAATTTTGATATTACCTCCGAACCCAAGGGCGATATGGATGATAAGCGTGCATCTGCCCATGCGTTGCGTTTTGTTATCCAGAAACATGATGCAAGAAGATTGCACTACGATTTTCGTTTGGAGCTTGAAGGCACGTTGAAAAGCTGGGCTATTCCAAAAGGCCCAAGCCTTGATCCGTCAATAAAACGACTTGCCGTGCACGTTGAAGATCATCCGTTAAGTTACGCGAGTTTTGAAGGATATATACCGGAAGGCCAATACGGTGGTGGTGAGGTAATTGTATGGGACCAGGGGATATGGAAACCCGATGGCGACCCCAGGGCAGCGTATAAATCCGGCAAATTGAAATTTGAGCTGGTGGGTGAAAAATTGTCAGGGAACTGGAGCCTCGTACGTACGCATTTGCGGGGTAGCGGTGATAAAGAACAATGGTTGCTGATTAAGGAGCGGGATAGCAGCGCACGTCCTGATGGCGAATACGACATTGTTGTTGCCGAACCCCAAAGTGTGATTAGCGGAGCTGAATTACTTGGTGCAAGAAAAAAGAACCTACCAAAGTCCGCACCTGCGGAAAAAAAATCAAAAAGCACGACAGGCGACAAAGTCCAGGATATTAAAAAAGCAAAAAAAGTTTCGTCCAGGCCTCAATCCCATAAACAAAAAATTGCCCTTCCCGAATTTATAGCGCCGGAACTGGCAACGCTGGTCAGCGAACCACCAGCAGGTGACTGGCTGTATGAAATTAAATTTGATGGTTACCGCATATTGAGCCGGATTGAAAATGGTGAAGTAACATTGTTTACCCGTAATGGAAATGATTGGACCGGACGAATGCCAACACAAGTAGAGGCTATAAAGTCATTGGGATTGGATGGCTCCTGGCTGGACGGTGAAGTGGTTGTGTTGAACGAAAAAGGAGTTCCGGATTTCCAGGCATTACAAGGCGCATTTGAAATAGGCCGCAGCCGCGAAATTCTTTACTATCTTTTTGACGCGCCATTTTTAAACGGGATCGATTTGCGCGATTCTCCCATTGAGGAACGGCGTGCGGCTTTGGAAAAAGTTATCCCTAATAAAAGCACAAGTCCATTGCGTTTCTCATCGGTTTTTTTGGCGGATCATCACAATATTGTTGAGTGTGCTTGTGCAATGTCGTTGGAAGGCGTTATTGGCAAGCGCGCTGGTAGCGGTTACACCTCGAGCCGAAGTAAGGATTGGATAAAACTCAAATGCCGGCTGCGGCAAGAATTTGTAATCCTGGGATTCACTAAGCCAAAAGGTGCGCGGAGCGGTTTCGGTGCGTTATTGCTGGGAGTTCACAGTGAGCCGGGGTCATCTGAACTTGCTTATGCCGGCCGGGTGGGCACAGGTTTTAACGAGGTTAGCCTTAAGCAATTACATCAACAACTGAAAGCATTGGAGATCGCGGAGTCACCGCTGTCAAAGCCCCTGCGCGGAGCGCTGGTTCGGGATGTGCATTGGATTCGACCAAAGTTGGTATGTGAGGTGGAATTTGCTGAATGGACAGGCGAGGGTATATTGCGCCAGGCAACCTTCATCGCGCTCAGGACTGACAAACCAGCGAAGGAAATTATTCGGGAACGGGCGCTTCCTCCCGGCACCGTTAAAGCACCGCCCAAAGGAAAACATTCTAATAAGGCGGCCAATAGCAGTGTGGCCGATGTGCGTATTACCCACCCGGACCGCGTTATCGATGCAGAGAGCGGGACTACCAAGCTGGAGCTTGCCAGCTTTTACAACACGATTTCTGAATGGATGTTGCCGCATATACAGGGGCGCCCCGTTTCACTAATGCGTGCGCCGGAAGGCATTGATGGTGAGATGTTTTTCCAAAAGCATGCCGAACGCATGGCTATTCCCCATATAACACACCTGGATCCGGCCCTTGACCCGGGGCATGCCCGCTTAATGGAAATTAATTCTGCCCAGGCATTGGTGGGAGCCGCTCAGATGGGAACCATTGAATTCCATACCTGGGGTTCGGCCAGCAGCACTATTGAGTCACCGGACCGTATCATATTTGATTTGGACCCCGACCCGGCGTTGCCCTGGCGTAGCTTGATCGAAGCAACCCGATTGACGCTGGCGGTGTTGGATGAGCTGGGTCTGGATGCTTTTTTGAAAACCAGTGGCGGCAAGGGGATGCATATTGTTGTCCCCTTGGCCCGCGAGTTTGTATGGGAATATGTGAAGGAATTCTCCAAAGCCTTATCGCAATTTATGGCACGACAGATACCCGACAGGTTTGTGGCCAAAATGGGGCCGCAAAACCGCATCGGTAAAATTTTTATTGATTACCTGCGAAACCAGCGTGGGGCCAGCACGGTGGCGGCTTTTTCGGTAAGAGCCCGGCCTGGGTTACCGGTATCTGTGCCCATTAGTCGCGATGAATTATTGAAGCTCAAAAGTTCGGCGCAGTGGAATGTTAATAACCTAATGAAACGGCTGGATGGATTAAAGCAGGACCCCTGGGCGGGTTACAAACATCGGCAACGCATTACGGTCGGCATGTGGAAAAAATTGGGTGTAAAGGCGCCTGAGTAATAGCTAATCCTTGTTATGCTCCGTAATTAATCGGGCGGGGTCCCCTTTTTTGACTAGTGGCAGTGGCTAGCGAAAGTGTTACCATGCGCCCCTGTTTTGAATTGTATTTCCTGATTCCCGAAAGGTTTTTTACCCCAGCCAAGACAATAAATAGAGGTATTCTCGTGGCCAAGCAATTGATGATTTACGACAACATCCAACCACTGTCATCTGAAGTTCATCGCAACTGGGCGGTACAGGTAGATGATTATTCATTCGTGTCCCATATGATTTCAGCCCCGGTATTGGCCACCGAAATACCAT
Source organism: uncultured Cellvibrionaceae bacterium (assembly GCA_965650515.1). Classification (GTDB taxonomy): domain Bacteria; phylum Pseudomonadota; class Gammaproteobacteria; order Pseudomonadales; family Cellvibrionaceae; genus Cellvibrio. The sequence continues at coordinate 4,254 of CBFGOY010000057.1, forward strand.
TTGCTGCAGCTGAATTCCCCATTGTGTTTTCTGCCACAGCCACCGAAGGGGAATATATCCCCCTTGCAATTATGGGGCTGAAAGAAGGTGAAAACCTTTTCCTTAATGAGAAAAACCAGTTCGTTACCCGTTACATTCCCGCATTTGTTCGCCGTTATCCGTTTGTATTGGGTGGCGATAAGGCGGCCGATACTTTAGCCTTATGCATTGATGAGGCCAGCGGTACAGTCATTAAAGACGGTAGCAGGGGGCGTCGTTTGTTCGAAGAGAATGGCGAACAATCTGCCCATCTGAAAGAAGTGGTTGAATTCCTTAAGGATTACCAATATCGCGCGGAAATGACCAAGCTGTTCTGCAAGCGTTTGCATGATTTGAAATTACTTGAACCTATGCAAGCTAACATCACGTTTAAAGGTCGCGAAGATGCCAATATGAATTTGATGGGTTTTTACGTGGTGAAACGCGAAAAACTAAAAGCATTGGGCGATGCAGATGCATTGGATCTTTTCAAAAAAGACGGACTGGAATTAATTTATAGCCACATTCAATCCCTGGCTAATTTAAATAATTTGATTAATCGAAAATCTGAAAAACTCGAAAACAAATAATATTTCAAGTAAATCAAGCGTGAGCCGGGGTGTATATGTATACAGCCCGGCTTTTTCATTTCGGGAAATCGGTAGCTATAAGCCTTGAATATAAACTAGCGGGTATTTCGTTGGCGAGCTGCCAGTTGTTTTACTTTGCGTTCCGCACTTGAAAATGCATCGCGCACTGCAACATGAATGGATTCGTCGTCCTGGGTAATAGCAACAGGATGGCCTTTGATATCCAACTCAATGGAAGCCCTGAATTGCTTGCCTTTGTGTTTGTGATTGTGCGGAACATCAAGTACAACGCGGCTATGAACTATCTGATCGGTGTAGCGGTTAAGTTTTTCAAGTTTTTTTAGAATTATGTCGTTGAGTGCAGCAGAAGAATCCAAATCACGATATACAACGTCGACAGCGGGTTTCATCATAAAGCTCCTTAACGTTTATGTTAGAGGACCGGGATTCCGGTGTTTCGGGAAGTATCCGGCCCTCACTTCTTATATTGATCATCCCCCAATAAATAGCAAGCCTTTTATCCAAATTTTGTTAATAACATTTGGATCTCTTGTTGGCAATTATTGGTATTAGAGCTTATAACTGTATTGCTGTTGGGGTGTTGTATAGTGTGACGTAGGTGTGGTTACCACAACCGGTCAACGGGGGATAACTGGAATTGATAAAAATTAAGTTTCACGCTTGAAATATTCGCGGGCAACCCTATTTAACCTATGCGATCGCTCGATAGGGGATCGCAATTAGCCCACCGGTCTGATCGGTAGATAGACCTGAATATTTAATATTGCTCTGTTGAGGATATTCTATGCGTAACTTTGATTTTTCTCCTTTGTATCGTTCTGCGATTGGTTTTGACCGCATGGCCAATCTACTGGATACCCTGTCTCGTGCCGAACAGAACCAACCTACTTACCCACCCTATAACATTGAGTTAACAGGTGAAGACCAATATCGTATTACCATGGCTGTTGCCGGCTTCGATCAGTCTGAATTAACCATTGAAGTTAACCAGAATAATCTAACCGTTGCGGCTAACAAAAATGCTGAAACACAACAGCGAACTTATTTACATCAAGGTATTGCTGCACGTAGTTTTGAGCGCCGTTTCCAATTGGCAGATCATGTACAAGTATTGTCCGCCAATTATGAAAATGGTTTGCTGCATATCGATTTGCAGCGTGTTATTCCAGAAGCGTTGAAACCGCGCACTATACCGATTGGTGTCCAGACTCCGGAAAAACTGACGGTAGTCCCTGCGGCAACGACAACCAATGCTGCGTAATTCATTAACATACTGATGCTAAAAATCCCCGCTAATCGCGGGGATTTTTTTCAGGTTCGAAATAATTTTGCCCGCACCGTATCCCTGTATGCGTTTGGTGTGGTGGCCAAATGTCTTTTAAACAGGCGTGCGAAATAGCCTGTATCCTCGTAACCGACCCTGTCGGCGATTTCGTTGATTGATAGGTTGCTGGTTTTTAATAAATCCTTGGCGGTATTAATTCGAATTTCTTGCAGGTATTCCAGGGGGGGTTGCCCCAGCGCATTTTTAAAGCGGCGATTTAATGTGCGTACACTCATGCCAAAGCGTTCCGCTATTTGTGGAAATAGAATTTCGCGTTGGTAGTTATCCTGCAACCAAATTTGAATTTGTGTAATTTGTTCATCCGGGTGGGGGTTTTCCGTAGCCTCAAAAAAACCGCTCGTTTCATAGGCTTTGCGAATTTCGTGGGAAAAATGCCGTTCCACATGGCTTGCAATGGCTTTACCAAAAAAACGCTGGATAAAATGCACAGTCAAATCGGCAAGTGAATTAACGCTCGCGGCGCAATAGAGGTTCCCGGCCTGCGTTATAAAGTATTGTCGTTTGAGCTGGACTTGCGGGTAGTCCCGCTGGAATTGATCGAAATAATGCCAATGAGTGGTGGCGGCCTTACCATTCAATAAACCTGCTTCGGCAAGAAAACAACATCCTGTCCCTACCGCGCTGATAATTGCCCCACGTTGATACTGTTCGCGTAGCCAATCCAGCAGCGCTGTATATTTTCTAACGATAGGGCGGGGGTTGCGCCAAAGGCCCGGAAGATAAATAAGGTCCCCGGCCGGGTTATCGCCAAGGCTCAAATCGGGCTGCCAACGCAAACCGGTGCGGGTTGCGACCGCTTCATGGGTTAGTCCCAGGGTTTTAATTTCAAGGTGCCGGCGTTGGTCGGCAGGCAGCATGGTTTGCATTGCGCTTTCGGCCGCCAATAGCATTTCCATGGGCAGGGTGCTGCTGGTGGTAAGCATGCGCTCGCACAAAATAAAGTGAATGCGGATGGGGAGGTTTTGATGCATAGGGATCACTAATAGTCTGGTGGCCAATTTAACACTAAAAATGACCGAAATAGCAGGGATCAAATTGTAGGATAACTCCTACACTGGCGCTATCTAAATAGTGTAGCGATGGAGTTTCTATGTCTGGGGCGCGTTTGCCGATAATTGTTGGTTTTGGCGGGTTTAATGCGGCTGGCCGCGGTTCGGGTCATCACGCCTATCGCCGTATGGTTATCGAGAGCCTTCCGGAGCAGGCACGTCAGGAAACCCTTGCGGGATTGGCGGTAATGATGGGGTTGGTGACTTATGCTGACAGCACATACCGTGATTCGGCTGACCAGCCCCTTGGGCTTGCGGAGATTGAAACCCGTTTCGGTGCAGAAATCCTCGATGGCACTCTAATACGTCGAATCGACAAAACGTTTTTCGATGTGGATTCAACCCACTGGCAAAAATCCGCCACATTGGGCGCGGGCGATGCCCCCCTTGTATTTGAACTGCGTAAACGTGACCTTCCGGAGCCGGTACCCGATGACTGGCAGGTGGAGGAATTGGATAGTGATCGCGTGCGCGTCGTTACCCGTGCGAGCCTTGAAGTCAAATTCGATAGTTTTCGCGATATGCCGGTGAAATCTGCCGGTCAGTTGCCGCGTGGGTTTAATCCCGGCGCTCTCTATAACTCCCATTATCATCCCCGAGCGTTGCAGCTTGCTGTTATAGGTGCGTCCGATGCCATTCAATCTACGGGACTTGATTGGCAAACTGTCATGGCGGCGGTCCGGCCGGATCAGGTAGGTGTATATGCCAGTAACGTAATGAGCCAGATGGACGAAAACGGTTTCGGCGGTTTGCTGCAATCGCGCTTGAAAGGGAATCGCGTCAGTGCCAAGCAGTGTCCATTGGGGCTTAACACCATGCCCGCTGACTTCGTGAATGCCTACATCCTGGGTAGCGTCGGGCAGACAGGTGCGATTACCGGCGCTTGTGCCTCCTTCCTTTATAACCTCCAGGCAGCGGCTGAAGACATAGCTACCGGTAAATGCAGGGTGGCGGTGGTGGGTTGTGCCGAGGCCCCGATCGTAGCGGAAATCATCGATGGCTACGCCACCATGGGCGCACTGGCCAGTGAGGATAAATTGAAAAAACTGGATGGTGTCGACGAGGTCGATCCCCGTCGCACCAGTCGCCCATTTGGTGAAAATGCCGGTTTTACGATGGCAGAAGCCAGCCAATACATAGTGTTAATGGATGATGGTTTGGCAATTGAATTGGGAGCGGATATCCATGGCGCCGTTGGTGATGTATTTATTAACGCCGATGGTTTTAAAAAATCGATCTCTGCTCCCGGCCCCGGCAATTACATCACCATGGCCAAGGCTGTTGCTTCGGCCCGGGCGATCCTGGGCGAAGAGTCAATCAGGCAGCGCTCCTTAATCCAGGCGCACGGTTCCAGTACTCCACAGAATCGGGTAACTGAATCGCAAATTTTTGATCAGGTTGCGCAAGTCTTCGGGATTGAAAATTGGCCTGTGGCAGCGGTAAAAGCTTATGTGGGGCATTCGTTATCGGCGGCGAGCGGGGAGCAACTAATTGCGAGTCTGGGGATTTTCAAGTACGGCATCATCCCGGGTATCAAAACTATCGATAAGGTGGCTGATGATGTATTTGCGGATAGATTGCAAATATCCATAAAAGATGTGCCAGTGTCCGAACCATTGGATGTTGCTTTCCTGAACTCCAAGGGTTTTGGCGGTAATAATGCGACGGCTAGCGTTTTCGCCCCCCATATCGTTGAGCGGATGCTTACCCGTCGTTATGGCGAGAAAACCATGGCTCGCTATCAAGGCAAGCGCGAGCAGGTCCGTGCTGCGGCGCACACATACGATCAGGCTGCGCAGCGTGGTGACTTCGCCACTATCTACCATTTTGGTGAGGGGCTGATTGATGAGTCGCAGATCAAACTGGACCAAGCCCATTTGCAATTGCCGGGTTTCGCGCAGGCAATAGATCTGACATTTACCAATCGTTTTGATGATATGTGTGATTAAGTCGGGTTCCGGTGACGCAGGTGGCACAATATCTAGTGTTACAAAATAGGCTTGCCCCATAGTAAAGGTGGGGCAAGCCATTATCGCGAGTTGATTGATTAGCCTATACAAAGCCGAATCTTTCCCTTAAAATGCCGCGCCTTTCGCACAGCTAATTGTGCGACTAACGATTTTTTAACCTGAAAGTCGAATTTTAACTGGAAGGCTCAGGCTTTCCCCATAAGTAAATACAGGAAGAAGACCTCAATGGTAACTATTCGTCTGTCACGTGGCGGTTCTAAAAAGCGCCCATTTTATCATCTGACCGTAACCAACAGCCGCAGCGCCCGTAATGGCCGCTTCCTGGAGCGCATTGGCTTCTTCAATCCGGTAGCTCGTGGTCAGGAAGAGCGTCTGCGTATCGATGCGGATCGCCTGCAGCACTGGGTTGGTCAAGGTGCGCAGTTATCCGAGCGCGTTGAACAACTGGTTAAAGAAAGCAAGAAAGCAGCTTAATTGCTGTTTATTTGCGGTAACGCCTGATGTCTAGCCAATCGAATCTGGTCAATGTCGGGCGTATTACTGCGGTTTATGGCGTTAAAGGCTGGGTAAAGATCCATTCCTATACCGAGCCGCAGGAAAATTTGTTTGAGTATCACCCCTGGTTTTTAAAGACCAAACATGGGGTTAAACAAATTGAAATCGATGAGGCCCGCCCGCATGGCGATGCGTTCGTCGCGCATATTGTCGGAGTGGATGACCGGGACCTCGCAGCCCAATATACCGCCGCCGACATCGCTGTTGAACGCGATGTCCTGCCGGAACTTGATGATGGCGAATACTACTGGAGTCAACTTGAGGGCTTGGTAGTATTTACCCAATTCGATGGGCGGCGCCAGCGTTTGGGTAAGGTTGCAAAGTTATTTGAGACGGGCGCTAACGATGTGTTGGTTGTTGCTGGTGATGCGGAAAGCATTGACCAGCGCGAACGCCTGATTCCCTATGTGCCTGAGCAATTTGTATTGGGTATAGATCTGGATGCGGGCGAAATACTCGTCGATTGGGATCCCGAGTTTTAATTTTAAAGCGTTGCTGAAGGGCGAGGGGTAATCGTCAATTGCTCAAGATTGCGGTTGTTTCCATTTTCCCGGAAATGTTTAATGCGATTGCTGATTTCGGTATCTCCGGTCGTGCAATCAAGCAAGGTTTGGTGGAGTTGAAAACCTGGACTCCGAGGGATTTTGCCCATGATCGCCATTCCACGGTGGATGAGCGCCCCTACGGTGGCGGTCCCGGGATGGTAATGATGGTGCAGCCTCTGCGCGATGCCATAGCGGCAGCCAGGAGCTGGGCAGGTAATGATGCCAAAGTCATCTACTTGTCTCCGCAGGGGAGGACACTGGATCAAACCAGTGTGACGGAGTTGTCAGGCTATCCCAATATGGTATTGGTTGCCGGGCGCTACGAAGGTATTGACGAGCGCTTGCTGCAAACGGTAATCGACGAAGAGTGGTCTATCGGCGATTACGTGTTAAGCGGGGGTGAGTTGCCGGCGATGGTGTTAATTGATGCGGTTATCCGCATGGTGCCCGGCGCGTTGGGGCACGCACTGTCAGCAGAGCAGGATTCGTTTACGGATGGGTTGCTGGATTGCCCGCATTACACCCGTCCGGAAGATTTTGAAGGAATGCGTGTACCGGAGGTGTTGTTGTCCGGTAATCACGAACTGATTCGGCGTTGGCGATTGAAACAATCGTTAGGGCGAACATGGCTGAGAAGGCCGGATTTATTGCAAGCAAGAAACTTAACCGAGGAACAGCAGAAGCTGTTGACGGAATATCGTCGTGACCTTGATACGACAAACTCTAGCTGTGAAGCTATAGACTCTTAGGAGATTAATCATGAGTAACCCAATTATCGATGCATTGGAGAAAGAGCAACTCAAGTCAAACCTGCCTGAGTTTTCTCCTGGTGATACCGTTGTTGTTAATGTGAAAGTAAAGGAAGGTGATCGTGAGCGTGTCCAGGCTTACGAAGGTGTTGTAATTGCTATTCGTAACCGCGGCCTGAATTCAGCGTTCACTGTGCGTAAAATTTCTCACGGCGTGGGTGTTGAGCGTACCTTCCAAACCCACAGCCCATTGATTGACAGCGTTGTGCTGAAGCGTCGTGGCGATGTGCGTCAAGCCAAGCTTTACTACCTGCGTGACCTTACCGGTAAGGCTGCTCGTATTAAAGAGAAGTTGGCATAAGTCTGGATCGATAGTTCGATCATTCAAAAAGCCGAAACAGGAAACTGTTTCGGCTTTTTGTTTTCCGTTCATAGTCTGATCTTTAAATATCTTTTCCTAGGGGGTGGTTGTGCAGCACCCTCTGAATCGTTAGGCTCATTTTATTTAATGTGATGAATAGTCATGCCTGATGTGTTGCTTGATGAAAACACCGAAAAGGTAACTCCCGGCGAATCGGACCTGGATTTGATTAACGCCTTTCTTGATAACAGTTGGATGGAGAAAGGCCTGAGTGGCCACACTCAAGAGTCCTATCGCCGCGACTTATCCCAGTTTGCGATCTGGCTAAACCGACAGGGGCGAGATTTGGTTAACCTTGATCCGGCGACGATACAGGAATTCCTGGGTTTTCGGTTGCAGCAGAATTTATCCAGTCGTACATCGGCAAGGTTCCTTTCCTGCCTGCGCGGTTTTTATCGTTATTTATTAAGGGAAAACCGGATAACCGGAAATCCCGTGGCGCTGATTGAAAATCCCAAGTTGGGTCGGCCTTTGCCGAAATCTTTAACCGAATCCGATGTCGAAGCCCTGCTCGCCGCTCCTGATGTGGAAAATCCGATCGGCCTGCGTGACCGCACTATGCTGGAAGTGCTTTATGCTTGCGGATTGCGGGTCAGTGAGCTGGTTGGTTTGAGCATGTCGCAGGTCAACCTGCGCCAGAATGTTGTACGCATTATTGGAAAGGGTAGTAAGGAGCGGTTAGTGCCTATGGGAGAGGAGGCCGCGCGTTGGCTGGAGCGTTATTTGCGCGAAGCGCGACCTGTGTTGCTGAATAATATTCCTGATGAGGTAGTATTTCCGAGTTCGCGAGCCCAGCCCATGACGCGCCAGACCTTTTGGTATCGCATTAAATACTGGGCAGATGTTGCAGGAATAAAGGCGGAGCTATCGCCGCACACTCTGCGCCACGCATTTGCTACCCATTTGCTGAATCACGGTGCCGATTTACGTGTGGTACAGTTGCTGCTCGGACATAGTGATTTATCAACGACCCAGATTTATACCCATGTGGCAAAGTTGCGGATGAAGCAACAACATGCGTTGCATCATCCGCGTGGTTAGAATAACGACGATTATTGACTGTTAAGAGACGCTATTATGATAAAAACATTGAAACACTTAGGATTGGTTGCGCTGGCGGGCATATCTATATCGGCATTTGCACCTATGGCATCAGCCCAGGGTGACCTCCTTAAGCGCAAATCGGTAGAAGAAACTATCCTCGAAAACCTCCATAAGGCTCGTCCGGATATCAATTTTGGCCAGCCTCGCCCTTCGATGATTAAAGGCTTATACCAGGTCCAGGTACCCGGTGGTCCTGTACTTTACGTTACCCCCGAAGGCGACAAATTTATTGCCGGTGAGATTTTTGGGATAGATGCCAATGGTTTTTCAAAGATAGAGGACCCTTATGTCGTTGAAGAACGCAAGAAGGCACTGGCAAGTCTGGACGGAAAAACCAGTATCAATTTTAAGCCTAAGGGTAAGGCTAAGGCTGTAGTGTATGTATTTACCGATGTGGATTGTGGTTACTGCCGTAAACTGCATAGCCAAATGCACGCGTATAACGAAGGCGGACAACAAAAGCCTGGATACAATGATTTAGGCATTGAAATTCGCTATCTGGCGTATCCTCGCGCAGGTATTCCCAGCCCGTCAGCAGACAAGTTAATTTCAGCTTGGTGCGCCAAAGACAAGCAAGCGGCATTGACTAAACTGAAGGCAGATGAAACTGTTGCAAATGCCACCTGTGATAATCCGGTTGCACAACAATTTCAGTTAGGCGGGCAGTTGGGGGTGAATGGGACTCCTGCGTTGTTCCTGCCGGATGGCAAGTTAATGCCGGGTTACTTACCGCCGGAAGACTTGGCCCGCACATTGGGAATTTAACGGGGCTTCGCTGCTTTTTATACCGCATTGGAACTCCATTTCTACTGCAATTGACACTGACGGCCACCATGAGTATGGTGGCCGTCTTTTTTAGTGTTGGCGTAATTTCATATCTTTTTTGATGAGGAATCCACCTTGAATCCGGTAAGAGTTGGCATCTGCGGTCTGGGAACCGTAGGCAGCGGTACAGTTAACATTCTCACGCGCAACAAAGCGCATATCGATGCCCGTGCCGGTTGTAATATTTCTATCGTTCAAATTGGTGCGCGCCGCGATAATCCCAATTGTGATACGTCTAAATTTAATGTTACTCGCGATATTTTCGAGGTTGCTAATAACCCCGAGGTGGATGTACTGGTAGAAGTCATAGGCGGTACAACAATTGCCAAAGACCTGGTATTAAAGGCAATCGAGAATGGCAAACATGTCGTCACTGCCAACAAAGCCCTGATTGCACACTACGGCAATGAAATATTTGCGGCTGCAAAAGCCAAAGGTGTCACTGTTGCCTTCGAAGCGGCGGTTGCTGGTGGCATACCGATTATTAAAGCCATTCGTGAGGGCTTGGCGGCAAATAACATTAAATGGCTGGCGGGCATTATTAATGGCACTGGTAATTTCATCCTTACCGAAATGCGCGACAAGGGTCGTTCATTCGAGGATGTATTGGCTGAAGCCCAGGCACTCGGCTATGCCGAGGCTGATCCCACCTTTGATGTGGAAGGCATAGATGCGGCCCATAAATTGGTAATCCTTGCTTCCCTGGCATTCGGCATTCCCTTGGAGATTAACAAGGTTTTTACCGAAGGCATCACCAAAATTGCCACTGAAGATGTGACTTACGCTGAGGAGCTAGGCTACCGCATCAAAAACCTCGGTATTGCCCGTCGTACTGATAAAGGTATTGAGCTGCGTGTCCATCCAACACTGATTCCGGAAAAACGTTTAATTGCGAATGTTGATGGTGTAATGAACGCTGTGTTGGTAAAAGGCGATGCCGTTGGTCCGACCTTATATTACGGTGCTGGCGCAGGTGCGGAGCCTACAGGATCATCCATCGTAAGTGATATTGTGGACGTGGCGCGTACCCTGACGGCTTCGCCTGAGCATCGTGTACCCTATTTGGGTTTTGGCGCCGACTTTGTCTCCGAGCAGCCGATTTTGGCGATTGAAGAGGTTGAAACGGCTAACTACCTGCGTTTATCCGCACAAGACAAGCCGGGTGTCCTTTCCAAAATTGCCACCATCCTGAGTGATTCGGGTATCAGTATTGAAGCCATGATCCAAAAAGAACCCAAAGAAGGCGACTCCACTGTTCCGCTGATTTTATTAACCAATAAAGTTCAGGATAAAAAACTTTCGGCTGCTATTCGCAGTATCGAAGCCCTGGATTCTGTGAGTGGTTCCGTGCAACGTATTCGCGTTGAAGCGTTGAAATAACCGACGCGTGTGCAGCAAAAATTAAAAGGTCATTATTGTGAAATACATCAGTACTCGCGGCCAGGCGCCCGCACTCAGTTTTGAAGAAGTGGTCCTTACAGGTTTGGCACCGGATGGTGGCTTGTATGTACCCGAGACGCTACCGACATTTTCCAGGGAACAAATCGCATCCTGGGCGGGTTTGTCCTACCAGGAACTTGCATTCCATGTGATGAAACCGTTTGTGGCGGGTGCGATTGGCGATGCGGATTTCAAAAAAATTATCGCCGATGCTTACGCAACTTTCCGCCATGATGCCATTGCGCCACTGGTGCAAACGGCACACAACGAATGGATTCTGGAATTATTCCAGGGGCCAACGCTCGCGTTTAAAGATTTTGCGCTGCAATTCCTCGGTCATTTACTCGATCATTTACTGAAAAAACGTAACCAAAAAGTCGTGGTAATGGGCGCGACCTCAGGTGATACCGGTTCCGCTGCGATTGAAGGTTGCCGTCGTTGCGACAACATCGATATTTTCATCATGCATCCGAATAATCGCGTATCCAATGTACAACGCCGCCAGATGACCACTGTGCTTGCACCGAACGTCTTTAATATTGCGCTCGAAGGCAATTTTGATGATTGCCAGAATATGGTAAAGGCGAGTTTTGGCGATCAATCTTTCTTGCCGGAAGGTCGTCAGTTGGTGGCAGTAAATTCGATTAACTGGGCGCGCATCATGGCGCAAATCGTTTATTACTTTTACGCTGGTTTGGCCTTGGGGGCACCGCATCGCCCGATTGCCTTCTCGGTGCCTACCGGTAACTTCGGGGATATTTTTGCCGGTTACCTTGCTAAAAAAATGGGCCTGCCGGTGGATCAATTAGTTATTGCCACCAATAGTAACGATATCTTGCACCGTTGTATCAGCAGCAACGACCACAGTAAAAATCAATTGCAACATACTTTGTCACCCAGTATGGACATTATGGTGTCCAGCAATTTTGAACGCATGTTGTTTGATTTGTATGATCGCGATGGCGATGCAATTCGTAAGTTGATGGAAGATTTCAAATCCGGAAGCATGACGTTAAGTGAATCTGCGCTGTCGCGCGCACGTGAGCTTTTTACCAGTCATGGTGTAAGCGACGAAACTACGATTGATGTGATTCGCAACGTGTTTGACCGCACCGAATATTTGCTCGATCCTCACACTGCAATTGGTGTGGATGCCGCGCGCAAAACCCGTCGTCGCCAGGATATTCCCATGGTGGTCCTGGCTACAGCCCATCCGGCGAAATTTCCGGAAGCGGTGCGTAAGGCAGGGCAGGATGCGGATCCGTCATTACCTCACCATATGAAGGATTTGTTTGAGCGCGAAGAACGTTACACAGTCTTGCCGCAGGAGTTGGCTAAGGTTCAACAATTCATCGCTGCTAATGTTCGCAAATAATTTGTTTTAAATTAGAAAGCCGCGTTGGAATTGCCCGACGCGGCTTTTTTTATGCTCCGCTACCTTTCCTGTTGTGACCTTATGCAAAAAACTATTCGTCGCCGTGAGCTAACGCAACTTATCCAGTTTGACCAGCCGGTGCACCCGCTATTGCAGAGAATTTATTGTGCGCGTGGTGTCCAGCACGGACGTGAGTTGCAATATCAATTGGCGCACTTGCATAAGCCGTGTTTTAAAGGGCTTCCTGAGGCCGTTAGCCTGTTGGCTGACGCCGTCGTCGCGCAAGCAAAAATTATGATTGTGGGGGATTTCGACGCGGACGGTGCAACCAGTAGCGCATTGGCTGTGTTGGCTTTGCGTGCGATGGGCTTGTCCAATGTCGATTTCCTGGTGCCTAATCGTTTTGAGTATGGTTATGGCCTTACGCCGGAAATTGTTGCAGTCGCTGCGGCGCAGCAACCGGATATTATCATTACCGTTGACAATGGCATTTCCAGTATTGAAGGCGTAGATGCTGCGCACGAATTGGGAATTGCAGTAATAGTGACGGATCACCATCTACCCGGCGCTCAATTACCCAACGCGGATGCTATCGTAAATCCCAATCAACCCGGCTGCGAATTCCCCAGTAAAAACCTGGCAGGCGTCGGCGTAATTTTTTATGTCATGAACGCGTTACGTGCAGAGCTTCGTCAAATCGGCTGGTTTGAGGAAAATGGAATTCCCGAACCGAATATGGCTAATTTTCTTGACTTGGTCGCGCTGGGTACTGTTGCAGACGTGGTGCCGCTGGATCACAACAATCGAATCCTGGTTGCCCAAGGTCTGGAGCGTATTCGCGCCGGCCGGTGCAGGCCCGGGATAAAATCCCTATTGGAAATTGCAGGCAAACAAGCGCATAAATTAATCGCAAGCGATTTCGGTTTTGCACTTGGGCCGCGTTTAAATGCCGCGGGGCGACTGGATGATATGTCGCTGGGTATCCAATGTCTGTTATGCGATAGTGAAAACCTTGCGCGTGAAATGGCTGCCCAATTGGACGAATTAAACCGTGACCGCAAAGCGATAGAAACCGGCATGCAGCAAGAGGCGCTGGGAATGCTGCAAAAAACCCTGGCAACAGATGCGCAGGATTTACCCTGGGGTGTTTGCCTGTTTGATGAAACCTGGCACCAGGGGGTTATCGGCATTCTCGCCTCGCGCATAAAAGATAAATACCATCGTCCCACGATTGTCTTTGCCGATGTGGGTGATGGGGAAATAAAAGGTTCCGCACGTTCCGTTCCCGGTCTGCATATTCGCGACGCGCTGGATGCAATTGCTGCGCGCCACCCGTATTTGCTCCAAAAATTTGGTGGTCACGCCATGGCGGCGGGTATGAGTTTGCAGCGTGAAAATTTCGTTGCGTTCGCACAGGCGTTTGATGAAGAAGTACGTCGTCAATTAACCGAAGGAGATCTGCAAGCAATAATTATCAGCGATGGTGAGCTGGCCGTGCAGGATTTGACCCTGCAAATGGCCGCGCAATTACGCGATGCGGGCCCCTGGGGGCAGCATTTTCCCGAGCCGGTGTTCGACGGCGAATTCTTTGTATTGCAGCAACGCAAGGTGGGTGAGAAACATTTAAAAATGACCCTCGCATTGGATACTCAAGGCCAGCAGCTTATCGATGCGATCGCTTTCAACATTGACACCAGTATTTGGCCGAATCCGCAAATCCGACGCGTGCGTCTCGCCTATAAATTGGACATCAATGAGTTTCGCGGCAACACCCATTTGCAATTGCTGGTGGATTACCTTGAGCCGTTGTAATCAGCGGAGTGATCCAGATATTTTTTTATTTCAGGTAAGGCCGTGTTAACAATGATTTGCTGCGCCTCAGCGGTAGGATGTATGCCGTCCCGTTGCATTAATTCCGCCTTACCTCCTATCCCCTCCAATAAAAACGGAATTAAACCCAACTGATTTTTTTCGGCCAGCTTTGCGTAAAGTGTTTTGAATTCGTTGCTGTAACGCGGACCATAATTGGGAGGAATTTGCATTCCTGCCAGGATAACTTTTGCTCCGGTATTTTTACTGGCATCAATCATTGTTTGCAGGTTTTTTTCCAATAATTTTAAGGGTTGCCCCCTTAAGCCATCATTGCCGCCCAATTCCAAAATCACGATATCCGGTTGATGTTCTGTAAGCAGTGCCGGTAAACGGGTTGTTCCACCAGAACTGGTTTCACCGCTGACACTGGCATTGATTATTTTGATGCGATGGGTCTCGGCTAATTTTTTTTCCAACAGGCTCACCCAGCCTTGCTGGATATCAATACCGTAACCCGCACTGAGGCTATCACCCATCACTAAAATTTTTTGAGTTGGTTGCTGTGCCAGCACAGCATTAGTGACAAAAGTCAGGAGTAAAAACACGTAAATGTGCAATTTTTGCATGGTTAACAAAATCCTCTGCCAATAGAATGGGATTTATTCGAATCGCTACAGGTTAATCAATTATGTCTGTTGTTTCCACCCAGGCCAGTGTGATGGTCGAAGCAAAATCGGTGACCAAACATGTCCCTACCCAGGAAGGGGAATTGTTAATCCTTCAGCCTATTTCCCTGGTTGTTAATGCCGGTGAATCTTTGGCAATTACGGGCGCATCGGGTTCCGGCAAATCAACCCTATTAGGTATCCTTGCAGGTTTGGATGTACCCTCTGGCGGCGAGGTGATATTGAATGGCAACAACCTGTCGCAGCTGGATGAGGAGGGGCGTGCGGCGGTGCGAGCACAGAATGTCGGTTTTATTTTTCAATCATTCCAATTGTTACCAGGCCTGACTGCATTGGAAAATGTAATGTTGCCGTTGGAGTTACGTGGTGATAAGGCTTCGCAAAACAAGGCAAAAGATTTCTTGCGGCGTGTAGGGCTCGAAGCGCGCTTACATCATTACCCACAACAATTGTCCGGCGGCGAGCAACAACGCGTAGCTATAGCACGAGCATTTGCGAGCGAGCCGCGAGTGTTATTTGCCGATGAACCTACCGGCAACCTGGATTCAACGACCGGTGCGCGCATCATTGAACTGCTGTTTGAATTAAATCGCGCGCAGGGCACCACTTTAATTCTGATTACCCACGAAGAACGCTTGGCGCAATTATGCCAACGCCGCATTGAAATTGCCGCAGGCGCAATAGTGCCGCGCAGGGAGTAACCTATGCTTGCTATTCATTTATTGAAACGCAATTGGCGCAGTGGCGAATTAAAGTTGCTGGGTTTTTCGCTGGTCCTCGCTGTTGCTGTGTTGAGTGGCATTGCGATTTTCACTGATCGCCTTGAATCCACCTTGGTCAGTGAAAGCAACAGTATGTTGGGGGCGGATTACATCGTGCGTGGATCCCAGCCCCATAATAGTGAGTGGCCGATGGCAGCGGAGCGTTCCGGTATTCGCCACACCCAGTCGGCACTTTTCTCCTCCATGGTATTTGCCGGCGATGAAATGCACCTCGCCTCGGTTAAGGCCGTTGATGAAGACTATCCGTTGCGCGGGCAATTCGAAATCAGTCGCGTTCCTTTCGCAATGAACGCAAACGATATCGAAATCGCCAAAGCAATTCCTGTTGCGGGAGAGGCCTGGGTAGATTCGCGTTTGTTGCCGCTATTGAAAATTAACCTAGGCGATAAAGTTGCGGTGGGTGAATTTGAATTAACGGTTACACACGTATTGATTCGGGAACCGGACAGTGCCAGTCCCTTTAGCATGACCGGGGCGCGCTTGATCATGAATATTGATGATTTGCCCAAAACGCAAGTAATACAACCGGGAAGCCGTGTGGATTATCAATGGCTGGTCTCCAGTGATGATGGACAGCGACTCAAGCAATTTATCGATCAATTAAAACCGCAACTTAACAAGCATCAGCGTTTAATCGATATTAATTCCGCGCAAGAGCGGGTAGGGCGCACCTTAAAAACCAGCAAACAATTTTTGTTATTGTCGGCGGTAATTGCGGTGTTGCTGGCGGGGGTAGCTATTGCAATTGCTGCGCGCCAGTTTTCCGCCCGCCATACTGACCAGGTTGCGTTAATGAAAAGCCTGGGGGCCAGCGCAACGCGAATTCGCAGTTTATATTTTTCCCAATTGTTTTTACTCGGCGTGGTTGCCTCTTTGTTGGGGCTGGCGCTCGGAAATTTTTTGCAACAGATCATTGCTGTTAGTTTGCAAGAAGCCTATCAACTTCGCCTTGGGCCAGCCGGTTTTTATCCATACGTGCTAAGTTTTTCAAGTGGATTAATATGTTTGATTTTTTTCGCTTTACCTGCGCTCTGGCATTTGCCCGGTGTGCCGCCATTGAAAATCCTGCGTCGAGAACTGGTGGTGGGCGCCACTCAGGTTTGGGAGCAAGCGGCGCTGGCATTGTTCGCGGTGCTCACCCTGGTCGTGTTGTCTAGCCGTGATTTTGAACTTGCATTGAGTATCAGCGGTGCTTTGTTAGCGGTAATTACAACAACCTTGATTCTTGCTTATGGCTTGCTGTTCCTGAGCAAAACCTGGGTGGCTAACCTGGGTAGTTTCTGGCGATTGGCATTTGCCAATTTGCAACGGAGCCCTGGGCAAAGCCTCATTCAGATCCTCGTGTTCGCTGTGGCGATTATGTTGTTGTTCACGTTGACCATTGTGCGCACTTCTTTAATCGAAGAATGGAAAGTTCAGGTACCTGATGAGGCACCGAATCATTTCCTGGTAAATATTCCGCCAGATGAATTGCCGCATGTGCAAACCCTTTTACAAAGCGCTCAGATTCGCCCTGAGCCTATTTACCCGATGATGCGCGCGCGTTTAACACATATCAATGGTGTAGAAACGACGGAAGGGCAACGCTCGGCCAGTAACGCCTTGCGACGTGAACTGAATGTCACCTGGGCTGAAACCTTGGCAGTGGATAATAAAGTGCTGGAAGGCCAATGGTGGGACAAGTGGCGAGGTAGTGGTGCAAATTTACCCGGCGTTTCGGTGGAAATTGAAACAGCGACTGAAATCGGTTTAAAAATTGGTGATAAGTTGCAATTTTCCTTTGGCGGCCTGGAAATGAACGTCCAAGTTGCCAGCTTCCGCAGCCTGGATTGGCGAAGCATGCGGCCCAACTTTTTCTTTATCTTTGAGCCCGGTTCGCTGGATAATTATTCACCGACCTATATCACCAGCATTTATTTACCGACGGCGCAAAAATCGTTTATCAATACCTTGCTGCGCGATCATCCGACTATTTTAGTGATGGAGCTGGATCGTATCATTGAACAAATTCGTTCCATCGTGAATCAGGTAAGTGATGGCGTATTGTTAGTGTTGTGGTTAACCCTTGCGGGGGGATGTTTGGTGTTATTTGCAGCAGTCATGGGGAGTATTGCTGCACGCAAACAGCAAGCCGGATTACTGCGTGCGCTCGGCAGCCCCCGGCAATTAATTGTTGGAAGTATTTGCACCGAATTCGCCATCCTTGGTTTTCTAGCAGGTTTAATTGCCATTATCGGAACTGAAATCCTCCTCATCAGTTTGCAAACATTAGTGCTGGAAACCCCCATCCAGCCACATTACCTGTTTTGGATAATCTCTCCGTTAAGTGGCGCACTCCTTGTTACCCTGTTGGGCTACATGGGATGCCGCAGGGTTGTTACCACCCCACCGGCAATCGTTTTGCGAGAGGCGACCTGAATATTGTTTGGTTACACTAATCCAATTGAATTTTTGATTTAAAAATACATCGAGGCAAATCCACGTAAAGCGGATTTGCACCTTGTGTTTACTATGATATTTCCCGAGTTTTCTTTATGAACCCGCGCGCTTCTTCTCCCGCCCCGAAACCATCCAGGAACCCACCGCAAAGCAAAGTATTGGATAAAGGTATTTGGGGTATGTCTGGCCCTATGTTTATTGACCAGGCGGTGACCTATACCATTCCGTTGGTAGATATGTATTTTCTTAGCCGTATTTCCGATAGCGCAGCGGCGGCAGTAGGGGCAATAACACCATTGGTATTTGTCGCCAATGCGTTTTTAATCGTAAGCGCGTTTGCCGGGGCAAGTATTGCCAGCCAGCGTATCGGCGCCAACGATTATACGCGCGGCAATGCAACGATTGCTGCCTATGCCATCTTCGTTGTTGCCCTTGCGCTTATCGCTGCGTTTTCAGTGAATCATGGCGGACCCTGGGTAGCCTCCGCTATGTCGCTCAGTCCTGATGTGGAAACCTATGCCCGCACCTATTTGTCGATCATTGGCTGGATGGTTGCCCTGTGGGGCTGCCGAGTGATTTACCAAACGATTCTAAATATCTACGGGGAACCCAAGTGGAATACATTTAGCAACATCATTTTATTCCTGGCAAATATTATTGGTTGTTCAATTGCCGTTTACGGCTTTATGGGGCTGCCGCCCACTGGTGTAAAAGGCGTTGCTATTGCCAGCACCATCGCGGCAGCATGCAGTTTATGTTTTGTCATGGCGATCGTTCATTTCAAGTTGCACATACACATTCCCTTGCGCGAGGGCGTCAAAAATTTCGTGCCGTTAATTACACCGGTAATTATTATTGCAGCGCCTTCAATCCTTGAACCTATGTCATTCCAGGCTTACATGATTACATTGAACTGGATCGCTGCGGAGGTCGGTGATTTGGCTCTCAAGGTTAAAGTCTACGCCTACAATACATTTTTATTTTGTTTGATGATTTCCATTGCGATAGGCATGGCAACCGAAGCCATTATTGCGCAACGGGTAGGGCGTGGCGAATTTGATTTGGTGAACCGGCAGCTTAAACAAAGCTTAAAAATTTCACTGATTGGTACCAGCATCCTGGCATTATGCTGGCTGCTATTCAACCAACCCATTTTGAAATTATTCAGCAGTGATCCAGAGGTCATCGCAATCGGCCTATGGGCGTTTGCATTGAGTTTTCTGGCAGAGCCATGGCGCAC
>CBFGOY010000058.1:0-23118 GCA_965650515.1 uncultured Cellvibrionaceae bacterium
CGTGTGTTGATTTAACCATAATGCGAAGGCGTCTTTAGTGATACCGGATACAAAAGCCGCTGCCTCACGCGAGGTCAAGCGCTCCTTGGTTTGACCGGAAAATTGCGGATCAGCATGTTTATAGGAAAGCACATAACAGCAGGCATTCCATAAATCCTCAGGCGCAAGTTTAATACCGCGCGGAATTAAGTTACGGAATTCACAATAGTCGCGCAAGGCATCCAGTAAACCGGTGCGCAAGCCATTAACGTGGGTTCCGCCTTGCGCAGTCGGAATCAGGTTAACGTAACTTTCCTGAACTAACTCACCCCCTTCAGGCAGCCATTGCACAGCC
Source organism: uncultured Cellvibrionaceae bacterium (assembly GCA_965650515.1). Classification (GTDB taxonomy): domain Bacteria; phylum Pseudomonadota; class Gammaproteobacteria; order Pseudomonadales; family Cellvibrionaceae; genus Cellvibrio. The sequence goes on from CBFGOY010000058.1 coordinate 335, forward strand.
CAGCTTACCGCTTCAGTTTGGCCACTAAAATCCCCCACAAAGGGCTGCTCAGGCAAGGTCAACCACTCTTTAGTCGCAGAGGCGAGATAATCCTTTAATCCATCCTCGTAATACCAAACATCCTTTTCACCCGTTTGTTCGTCTTCAAAAGAAACCGTTAAACCGGGACACAATACCGCTTTTGCACGCAATACATGGCGCAATCGGCTTACCGAAAATTTATTGGAATCAAAATAGCCGGGATTTGGTAAAAAATGCACACTGGTGCCGGTTTGGCGCTTTGGACAGGTGTCGATAATTTCCAAATCAGTGGCTTTATCGCCATTGGAAAACCCCATGCGATATACATTGCCATCACGCTTGACAGTGACTATTAATTTCTCGGAGAGCGCGTTAACCACTGACACACCCACGCCGTGCAAACCGCCCGAGAATTGGTAATTTTTATTGGAAAATTTTCCACCGGCGTGGAGGGTACATAAAATGACCTCTACCCCGGGTTTGCCTTGCTCCGGGTGGATATCCACAGGCATACCACGACCGTCATCAACGACGGTGATGGAATGATCCTTGTGCAAAATCACTTCGATAGATTTAGCGTGACCGGCAAGCGCCTCATCCACTGAGTTATCGATAATTTCCTGCGCAAGGTGATTGGGACGGGTAGTTTCGGTATACATGCCCGGGCGTTTTTTAACCGGGTCTAATCCCGTGAGTACTTCAATATCTTCTGCGGAATAGTTAGCCATTTTTTAATTGCTGTTCTGTGTGTTGGAAAAATTCAATGCAATCTTCGAGATAGCGTTCAAAACCCTGGAAAGAATGGTCACCGCCCTCTTCAATCGTTTGTTTGCAACCGGCGTATTTATGTACAGCCTGGCGATAATCCAATGTTTCATCGCCGGTTTGAACTAATAACCAATAATTGGATTTTCGCGTTACAGGGGTGTCGGCTGCAATAATTTCGTCGATGTGCCCTGAGTGTAAACGGTAGCTATCATCCGTGTGATAACTTTTCAGGTCAACCTTTAAATATGCCGGCATAAAATCCTGCGGACGTACAGCGGGATTAATCAATATTGCGCGCAGGTCATATTTTTCTGCCAGCCAGGTTGCCCAGAAACCGCCTAATGAGCTGCCCATTAAGTACACCGGTCGGGGGTATAAATTTTCTACCAACGTTTGGAGAATAACCTGGGTCTGCGCTGGATACGGCGGTAATTGGGGACAGTAAAAATCGATTTCAGGATGGTTAACGGATAACCAGGATTGGGTTTGCCGGGCTTTATAAGATAAGGGGGAGCTGAGGAATCCGTGTATATACAACAACGCGGCCATGATAAAGGATCAGTAGCCGGCAGATTTGTAGTCAATGACGTATTGTTTGCCGGAAACACGCATGATACCTGTATTGAAGCTGCCGTCTTCACGCAGGTCAAACCAGCGATAACCGGGCATTAACGTATCTACGGTGAAATCATCACAGTAGGGTTTAAACTGCACACAGGTCGAGGGTGTTGCCAAAAGCTCCACCCCATTACGCCTTGCCTGGAATTCCTGGTGAACATGTCCCCAGGTAATAATTTTGACAGTGGGAAAAGCGTCGATCAGTTTGAACAAGGCGTCAGCGTTGCGAACGACATATTGGTCAATCCAGGTACTGCCAACCGGTATTAACTGGTGATGCAAGGACACCATAACGTGCTTGTCAGGGTTAACCTGAAGGATATGCTCGAGGTAATCCAATTCACTTGCGGCTAATTGCCCATGGACATGGCCTGGTACGCTGGAATCAAGCAGAACAATCAACCAATTGCCCAACACAACCAAACGCCCCTGGATTCCGAGCGCATCCTGGTTGGATTCCATAATATCCGCAGCATCATGATTACCGGCGAGCCAGCTCAGTGGCTGGGAGAAATAACGGCGGACAATTTGTTCATAGCGAGTGTAACAATCAATATGACCGGCACTGGCCACATCCCCGGTACATAACAAATGATCAAAAGCAGGCTCAGCCTGCTGGATCAGTTGTAAAACATCCTCTAGGCTCTGGTCGGTATCTAGCCCTAACAAGGTCTCACTTCTTTGTGGACCCAGATGGCAATCGGTGATCTGAATCAGACGCACAGGTAGTTCTCATTCCCGGTGTTTGTAAAATCTGGTTGATATTTTTATCGGGTATCCATCCCGGCAATGCGCGAACTGAGATGTCAGAATGGATAAATATCATTCGCAAGATATACGCTAAACCCGGTTTGCGCCAGTGCATAGCCCGGCAAAACGCCGTAATCCTGGTTAAAAGATGTTAATTTTGTGAAAAGAGTAGGAATGCCAGGGAACGCAACCAAGCAGGTGCTGGCCCGGAAATCAGGAAGTGGGATTAACCCGCGTTAAAACTGGAAACTTGCATCAGGTGTGAAGGCTTGCTCCAGGCATAAATTGAGCCATTCACCTAAAAATCGATTCAGTTGATATTTTTCATCACATTGGTACATGGCGCGATTGGGATATTCATAGCGAGGGCGTAAACGTTTATGCCCCTCCCACGCCAATACCTCTGCGAGCCTGGCATCATGATACATGCGCAATGTTAGTTTCGGCATTGCCAGCCATTCGGAAGTTGCGCCAACAGAAGCCCGGCTTAATGCCAGGGTTGTTGTGTAAGGAGATCGCTCCAATACCAATAACAGGTGCAACCATTGTTGGTTGCCGCGTGTCACCATAAAGCGAAACTCATTTTGCGACTTATCCGTGATCAATTTAGTCAAGCGGACATAATTCGCTTCGCACTCGGCCATTTGCAAAGGCAAATCCACCTTATAGCGCTCTTTATAAGTCACATATTCAGGTTGAGGTTTGACACGCAATATGAACATAAATACCCACAAGGGACGGTAAAAATCGGGAATTACCCTAAGCAAAGTGCCTTAATTAAATAAACCTCTCATTAAAAGCGCTATTGATTAATTAACGCTTAGGCAGAGTGTTAGCCAGACTTGCAGCCAAGTCAATGGGTGAAAAAATTTATTATGCAAGGCTGCGCAAACGACTACGATTTATCTGTAACCATTGCAAACAGATCAATGCCGCTGCGTTATTAAACATTCCGTTATATAACCCGGAAAAGACCTCATCTGATTTGAATACATGTACACGAATATCTTCCCCTTCTTCCGGGAGGCCATAAATTCCACCCGCCTGACTTAGATCACACAAGCCGCAATAAAGATACAACTTTTCATCGCTTCCACCGGGGCTGGATAGATAATTACAAATATATTCCAGCGCGTAAGGTTCGATATTGGCTTCTTCCTTAAGTTCACGGAACGCAACCTCTTCCGGCGATTCGCCGGCTTCCAGCATGCCAGCCACCACTTCGTAACACCATGGGCCATTGGCTTCATTTAGCGCGCCAACGCGAAATTGTTCCACCATGCCGATTAAATCGCGAATGGGATCGTACAACACCACCGCAACGGCTTCCCCCCGTAAAAATAGTTCGCGCCCTATTTCCTTACTCCAGTTACCATCAAATAATTTGTGGCGAAGGAAAACTTTATCAACGCGAAAAAAGCGCTTGTACATTTCTTCACGGCGAATAATTTCTACATCGGCGCGAGTGAACTCGGGTTTTTCGATCATGGTAAATCCTGTTATTTATCGGCCTTCCCCCTTTTAAAAAGGGGGACCGTTAGATCACGAATGTTAATTCGATACTGATTGGTTTGAACTGATTATTAATGGATCACAAGCAAGCAGGAATTAAACCTTGTGATATAACTCTGCTCCCTGCTCCATAAATTCTTTCGATTTTTGTTGCATCTCTGCTTCCACATCAATCATGCGCACCAATTGGTCTTCGTGGATACCTTCTACATTGACCCCTTGCCGGGCGGCATAATCGCGTACTTCCTGGGTAATCTTCATGGAGCAAAATTTCGGGCCGCACATCGAACAAAAATGCGCAACCTTGGCCGATTCCTTCGGCAGGGTTTCATCGTGATAGGCACGTGCGGTGTCCGGGTCCAAACCTAAATTAAACTGGTCTTCCCAGCGGAATTCAAAACGCGCCTTGGATAAAGCATTATCGCGTAATTGCGCACCGGGATGACCTTTTGCCAGATCGGCCGCGTGCGCAGCAATTTTGTAAGTGATAATGCCTTCTTTCACATCGTCTTTATTCGGCAAGCCTAAATGTTCTTTGGGCGTTACATAGCACAGCATTGCGCAGCCATACCAACCGATCATTGCCGCACCTATGCCCGAAGTAATGTGGTCATATCCCGGAGCAATATCTGTCGTTAACGGACCGAGTGTGTAGAAAGGTGCTTCGTCACATACCTCCAATTGTTTTTCCATATTTTCCTTAATCATGTGCATGGGCACATGGCCTGGACCTTCGATCATGGTTTGCACGTCGTGTTTCCAGGCGATTTTGGTTAATTCGCCAAGGGTTTCCAGCTCACCGAATTGTGCTTCGTCATTCGCGTCAGCTATTGAGCCGGGACGCAAGCCATCGCCCAATGAAAAACTTACATCGTAAGCTTTCATAATTTCACAAATTTCATCAAAGTGAGTGTAAAGGAAATTTTCCTTGTGATGCGCAAGGCACCATTTGGCCATAATCGAACCACCGCGCGAGACAATTCCTGTGACACGTTTGGCGGTAAGCGGCACATAGCGGAGCAGTACACCGGCATGGATGGTGAAATAATCCACGCCCTGCTCCGCCTGCTCAATTAATGTATCGCGAAAAATTTCCCACGTCAGGTCTTCGGCAATACCGTTCACTTTTTCCAGGGCTTGATAAATTGGAACGGTACCAATGGGTACATGTGAATTGCGGATAATCCACTCGCGTGTTTCGTGGATATTTTTACCGGTAGATAAATCCATCACCGTATCCGCGCCCCAGCGCGCACCCCAAGTCAGTTTTTCAACTTCTTCCTCGATGGAAGAACCCAGTGCCGAATTGCCGATATTCCCGTTGATTTTTACCAGGAAGTTGCGGCCGATAATCATCGGCTCCACTTCCGGATGGTTGATATTTGCGGGAATAATTGCGCGACCACGCGCGACTTCGCTCCGTACAAATTCCGGGGTAATCTCATTGGGAATGTTCGCACCGAAACTCATTCCCTTGTGCTGCTGATTGAGTACACCCAATTCGCGCGCCTGTGCCAGGGCCATGTTTTCACGGATGGCGATATATTCCATTTCCGGGGTGATAATGCCTTTTTTGGCGTAGTGCATTTGCGATACGTTCATACCCGGTTTGGCACGACGAGGCGGGCGGGTCAGGTTAAAACGCAAATGATCCAGGCTGCTGTCATTCAATCGCAGTTTGGTAAATTCGGAATGGCTGTCTTGTAAGATTTCCGTGTCCTGGCGCTCTTCAATCCAACGGGTACGAACATCAGGTAATCCGGTACGCAAATCGATTTTTATTTTCGGATCAGTGTAAGGGCCGGAGGTATCGTAAACACGCACCGGCGGATTTTTTTCACCGCCGAAGGCGGTAGGTGTATCCGCCAGGGTAATTTCGCGCATGGGCACTTGAATATCGGCGCGTGAACCTTGCATGTAAATTTTTTGCGAACCGGTGAAGGGTTGAATGGAGGCTTTATCCACCTCGGCGGTTTGACTCAGAATTTTATCGGCGCTGGTGTTCATAGTGTCCTCGGTATCTAGTTCGTGGGATCAAAAAACCAATAGATGCTTGGTTAATTCGCGGCTTATTCAAATCAATAAAAATTATAAAAATGATGCACAGGACCGGCGCCCTGGCCTACCTGCAATTTTTCTGAATGCAGCAATGCGTGGTGTAAATAATCCTTCGCCTGTTTTACCGCTTCATCAAGTGATAATTGTTTAGCCAGCCCGGCGGCAATCGCAGAGGCCAATGTACAACCCGTACCGTGGGTATTTTTTGTGGGTAACCGCGGGGCTGAGAAAATCTTTATCCCCTTGCTAGTTACCAATAAATCACTCGCGTCATTACCCTCGGCGTGGCCGCCTTTCATTAAAATTGCCCGGGCACCCAGGGTTAATAATTTTTCGCCTTGTAATTGCATGGAGGGTAAATCTGTCGCAACAGGTTCATTTAATAACGCGGCGGCTTCATGGAGGTTGGGAGTAATTAAGCTAGCCAATGGGATTAATTGCCGGATTAGCGTAGCGATTGCCGCTTGCGCCAATAAGCGATCACCGCTAGTGGCAACCATTACCGGATCAAGGATAAATGGGATGTGCGGATAGCCGCGCAATGATTCAGCAACCGCCGCGATAATATCGGCGGTGGCAAGCATGCCGGTTTTAATCGCACCGACATTTATATCACTCAATACGGATTGGATTTGTTGCTGGACAAATATGGGCGGTATGGGAAATACCCCCTGCACACCGAGGGTATTTTGTGCGGTGAGCGAGGTAATTGCACTGCAACCGAATACCCCCAAGGCTGAAAAGGCCTTGAGATCAGCCTGGATACCGGCCCCACCGCCGCTGTCGCTGCCGGCAATGGTTAAGGCAATGGGTGTCGATATATGTGGAGCCATGGAATTTCCGCAATGACAAAAAAAGGCGCGGAAACGAAGAATAACGCCAGACAGGCCAGGAGGATTGAATGGAGGCTCTCGTTCCCTACGCCGGTACTAACCGGATCAGGTCGGCGGGTATATCTCAGCCAATGCAAGCACATCAGCACCCCGACAAGAAAGTGGGCAGTCTATTGGAGTTAACAGGTAGTGTAAAGGAATCCGCCCTTTCCCTTTTTGCCAGGGGAATGGGCGGATTTTATTCACAGGGAATCGGGGTTATTTTTCCTGGGATTTGAGCAAACCCAATTTGCCCGCCAACAAGGCGGTAGTCGGCGCCTGGATCAGAATAGTGCCAAGGATAAAGATAAAAGTGATGGCGCCCACCACATCAATACCCGGGACTTTCATCCCTGCGAGGATACCCACCAATGCCGCCGGTATCACACCGGTTTCGCGCGTCCAACTCATGAATACCAGTTCCTTCCAGGTCCACTTGGCTCGACGGTCCGGACCCGCACATAAAAATACGGTCACCGGGCGGGCGATGAAAATAAAGATAAACAGCAAGGCGATACCAACACCCAGGTACTCTCGCAGCAGATTGAAATCCACCTGTGAGCCCAGCAGGATAAAAATGAACATACGCATTAACAACGCGGTATTACCGACATAGTCTTCCAGGTACTCGTGCTCATGGTGGTCCAGCGGCAAATTGAACGACTCTTTATTACCGATCATTACCCCGCAGGTAAACACCGCCATAAAGCCCGATGCACCTATCTGGTCAGCAAGCAGGAATACGGTAATCACCGCAAGGATAATTACAAAAGGGGTAACTTCGCGGAAAATACCGAAACTGTTATGCCCCATCAGGAACGCCGCGCAATAGCCCACGATTGCGCCCAACACCAATCCCATACCTGCCTCATAGGCCAATTCACCCAGGGAGTGGGTCAGGCTAAAGCCCTCGCCGGAACCCATCACGTAAGCAACGACAGCAAAGGTAGCAATAGCGCCCATGGCATCATTGAGGGCGGACTCGCTCATCACAGTTTGCGAAACACGATCCTTGATCGGCACTTGCTTGAAAATGGGCACCAGGGTAGCCGGGTCGGTTGATGCAGTGAGCGCAGCCAATACCAGCGCAATCGCAATAGGAATACCCAGCCACACACCTGCCGCCGTCATGATTGCACCGGTGACCAGCACACCGAGGGTGGCGATGACCAGCAGGCTGATCCAGATTTCCTTTAACACCGCAAAACGCAAGGTTGCCCCACCTTCAAACAACAGGTAGCAAGCACCGATAGTGAGGATTAATTGGTTCATGGTGGAATCAGCGGGCACATGCAGGATGCCGCCGATGGTGGGGCCAAGCCCGATACCTATAAGGAGGAAAAGGACTATATCAGGCACCTTGATTTTCTTGGCAATAACACCGCCCAGCAGGCCGGTAAAAATAATGATCCCGACGTACATTAAGTCGAGCTTGGCTATCTCTAGTGAGGACATGGCATCTCCGACGCAAAGTTAAAAAATGTTAAGGGTAAAATGGTGTGCATCCTGCCAGTTTGCAGTCATTCCCCTTATAAATTGTGTGTAAATTTAGCCGGGGAATAAAAAGGGTATTTGGCTTAAGGAGGAATATCAGCTGAACACAGAACTGGCCAAACCGAACGCAACCAGGTAACCCGTGCTGTAAGCAACCAATACCAACGGGGTGTAGCGCAGGAAGGCGCCAAAGGTAAGCCCCTTCACCTTGCTCATCGCGATGATGCCTGCGGCTGAACCTATCGCCAGTAGCGATCCCCCCACCCCGACCCCATAAGTGAGTGCGAGCCACTCTGCAGTGGACAGGTCGGGCTCTGATTTGAGCAGGGCTGCGGTTAGTGGCACGTTATCGATGAGCGCAGAGAACAAGCCCATCATATAGTTAGCGTATTGGGGCGCGACCTGGGAGTAGAAATTGGTCAACAGGTCGAGGGTCCCTATTTCCTTAAGCATTCCTACCAACAATAAAATCCCGAGGAAAAACAACAGGGTTTCGTATTCTATCTGGCGGACATATTCGAGAATGCGGGTCTCCTCTGGATCGAGGTGCATAAAGTGGCCGATAAAAAACATAATGGAGAGACCGACCAGGAAGGTAAGCACCGGCGGTACATGGAAGAAGAAGTTAAACAGCATGGTGCAAATAATGGTGCTGAAAAAAGTCGCCACTATGGCCCAATCCATTCCGGTAAAAACACGCGGATCCTTCTCGGTACTCACATTCCCGGAAATACCCGGGAACATCAACCCGGCCAGTACCATAACCCCGACAATCGCCGGTATCCATAACAACAGCAATTGCGGCATAGTCACCTGGCCAGACAGGAAAATCATCAGGGTGGTCACGTCCCCGGTAATCAGCGCCACGCCCCCCGAGTTCACGGCAAATACTACCAATACCGCGAGTTTGATCCGCGTTTTCTGATCGATATCGAATGCGTGTACCAGCCCCAGGGTAACCAGGGTTGCAGTCACGTTATCGCAAATCATCGAAAGCATCATGGCAAAGAGGGCAACCAGTAACATCAAACTGCGTACGCTCATTTGCGCCGGGCATAAACGTTGTACCACGGCCTGGACAATACCCTTGGCATTGAGGTAAGCGACAAATGTCATGGTTGCCATCAGGAATAACCACAGAGTGGCGATTTCCAGCAAGTTATGGTTGAGTTTTTCCAGCATAACGTCCTGCTGTTCATGACCGCCCGAAAATATAAACATGACCAGCCAGGACAAACTGCCAAAAAACAAGGTGGTTTTGGCCTTATTGATATGGATAACTTCTTCAAGCATCACCCCAAGCAGGGCCAGTACGGCAAAAATTACCAGCACGATTTCGATGGGCATAGACATAAGGTAACCCTTAAGAAAAATCAGAAATTGGCCAAAGGCAGCGATCTATCACCCGAAAACCAGGCCCGCAATAATAGTGGAGGTAATGAACGGGGGCGGGCAACGACAGCGAATACATAAATGGGCGCGCATGATAAAAGCTGCACCTTAATGAAGCAATGAAACATTGATAAGCTAGCCTGCAAAACCCATCTTTTAGCAAAAAATCGGACTTTTTCCGTTAAAGTTCGAACCAAATCAACACAGTTTAGTTTCGATTCCCCGGTTGGGACCCCGGGAGTGTTACAACCCCTGACATTTTTTAACAGGATGAATCTGTAAGATGGCCAGGCGCATCTAACCGGAGGTGGCACACTTTTGGGTAGGTTTTGGGTAGGGGAAGTCATTCAGTATAGAAAAGTAAAGTAAGGTTGAGACTTACAATTGTAACTTCACCCGGACATTTGCAAACTTTACTCTTGGCGCCAATGAACTTACGTTCACTGCTCGACCCAAACCCGGCAAGCAGCTACACTCCACCCGCATCGAATTTGGATAGACAATTAGTTGCCTCCGGGTTGACAGGCGGGCAAACAAATTCATACAACCCGCTGTACCGAACTGGAATTCTTAACACTGGACTTTGGAAACCTTTATGAAAAAGACCAAGCTTTATCTGCTCCTTAGCCTTTTTTCGCTGACCCCCTATACCGCCCAGGCAAATAGTTTGTTTGATGTGTATGAATTGGCTTTACAAAACGATGCCCAATTAAAAGCCGACAGAGCCAGGTACGAAGCCGGATTGGAAAACAGGACTATTGCCCGCGCAGGTTTGCTGCCACTTATTGATGCCGGCTACCAGGTCAGCAAGAACGACACTGAAACCACCTACGCCAATACCAACACCACGGTTAAAAATGACACCGACAGCAAAGGGTGGGATATTTCACTTAACCAACCCTTGTTCAATATGGCCCTGTGGTACACCTACAAACAAGGCGCAAAACTGAGTGAACAGGCCGAAGCCCAATTCGGGGCGGACCAGCAAAGCCTGATCGTTCGTGTAGCCGAGGCTTACTTCAATGTATTGCGCTCCATTGAAACCCTGGAAGCGACTATCGCGGAAGAAAAAGCGCTGGCGAAACAACTGGAGCAAACCAAACAGCGTTTTGAGGTGGGCCTTACCGCAATTACCGAAGTACACGAAGCCCAGGCCGCATTTGACAGCGCACGCGCTGCAACGCTGGAAGCGCGTGGCAACCTCGGCATCAACTACGAGGCGCTGGAAGTATTAACGGGCAAGCCCGAAGACAGAATTGCCCCCTTGTCGGCAAAATTCCCGGTGGTAAACCCGGCTCCGGCCAATCGCGCCGATTGGGTAGAGTTTTCATTAAAGAACAACTACATACTGAAGGCATCCAGGCTCCAGGCCGAAGCGTCCTTGCAAAATGCAAAAGCCTATAAGGCAGGTCACCTGCCGACAGTAGGGGCCAGCCTGGGTTATTCAGATACAGAAACCGATGGGACTATGGAAGGCTCACCAATAGATCGCACCACAGATGGCAGCACTATCTCGATCCGGATGGATGTCCCTATTTATGCGGGCGGCGCCACTTCCGGCCGCAGCCGCCAGGCTTATGCGCAATACACTGAAGCGCAAGAACTGTACAACAGCACCCAGCGTAGCGTGATCCAAAACACCCGCGCCCTCCATTTGTCGGTGGAAACTGACGTTGCCGCTGTACAGGCACGCAAGCAAGCGATTGTTTCCAACCAATCGGCGCTGGAGGCAACCCAATCCGGTTATGAAGTGGGAACCCGCAACCTGGTGGAAGTATTACTGGCGCAACGCAACCTGTACCAGGCGCGCCGCGACTATTCCAACGCGCTGTATGACTATGTGATTGACACCATCAAGTTGCGCGAAGTCGCTGGCATGTTGACCCCGGCTGATGTACAGGAAATCGACAAGTGGTTATTGGACGATTCCCTGGTAAGCCGTAGCCAGTATGAAAACCAATAGTTAGCCGCTAGACAGGTAAAGCGAAATGCCGGGCATGTCCCGGCATTTTTATATCCCGCCTGTGCCAGTACAAAGCACATAAGCGATGAATTTTCATTTACCAATAAAAAAACACACTCATATTCGCAAACAAGTGACACATAAATCGTTCTAATACGAATAACAATTCACAAAAATATGATTTGTCACTCAAATAAATTTAAATGAACGCATAAAAATGCGTATAGTCAGCCTGCTTTTCGCAGTACCAAGAGCACTAATAATTATAAAAAAGTCTGTACCTGTTCCTCTGGAAAGCTGTAACTCCCCGGAAATCCAGACTTATCGTTTCGGTCAATCCGTTCATTTATTCCCCATAACTGACGAGATTGTAATCATGTTAAAAAAAGTACTTATCACCACAGCGTTACTCGGATGCGCTGCCAGCGCGTTTTCTGCGTCCAACCGTCCTGATGGCTATGTCACCATTTGTAAAATTGGTGAAACCTGCTCGGTAAGCAGTGCCACCAATGTTGCCTTCGGTGCGGCCGATAAATTTGTTTATAAAATCCTAAGCGGAACTTTTTCCTGCTCGGTCGCGACCTTTGGTTCAGATCCCATTCCGTCCAAATCAGTAAAGGAATGTTCTATTCCACAAAGTGGTTCAGGTGGAGTCACCAGTTCCTCCAATGGCGGAAGTACTAGTTCCATCCCCTCAACCGGCGGTGGCAGCCTGAGTGTGAGCGCAAGCGCGGGCAATGGCAGTGCGACCTTAAACTGGTCCAACCCTGCCAATGTAAATGCGCTGGAAATCTATCGCGATACCGACTCAAACCCTGATGGTCGCGTGCGCATTGCCAGCCTGAGTGCCAGCGCTACAACCTACACTGCCACTGGCTTAAACAACGGCACTACCTATTATTTCTGGGTTAAATACCGCTTGGCCGATGGCATTTGGTATAACTCCAACGCGGCTTCGGCTACCCCGTCCGGTAGCGGTGGAGGAAGCAGCAGCAGTAGTGGCGGTACTAGCGGAATTACCGGGGCGACCTGCGGTTCCGGCGGTGCTACGGTGAGTGTCAGTTCCACCATCGTTGTATCCAGCGGTGTTTACGATGGCGGTTGCAAGGTCTTTAACGCGACCAGCGCACTGGGTGACGGCAGCCAAAGCGAAGGCCAGAAACCGGTATTCCGTGTGGAAAACGGCGCAACCCTGAAAAATGTTGTATTCGGCAATAACGCTGCTGACGGTATCCACTTCTATAACGGCGGTACTATCGACAATATTCGCTGGACCAACGTCGGCGAAGATGCAATGACCATTAAATCTTCCGGTACTGTGAATGTGAAAAATATTTCCGGATATGCTGGCGATGATAAATTTATCCAGGTCAATGCAGCATCGACATTGAACGTATCCAATTGCATCGTGGATAACATGGGCAAATTCCTCCGTCAAAACGGCGGCACTACTTTCAAGATTGATGTGAGTGTGACTAACTGCCAAATCTCTAACATGGGTGAGGGTATCTTCCGCACCGACAGCCCTGTCAGTACCGCGCGCATTACTAACAGCCGTTTGCGTAATGCCGGCAGCATCTGTATTGGTAAGTGGGCAAGTTGCACCAGTTCGGGAATTACCAATTATTGATAATTGGGTTAAGCCCCGCATCATCGGAACGAAAACGCCGGGTTATCACCCGGCGTTTTTACATCACTGGGCCTGGTTTTACATCACAGATTTTATATGGGTTAAGGTTTTATCCAGCGCCCCGCGATTCGCCAATGCCACACGCAATGCGTTTTCACCTTTACGTTTGCGCAACTCCGCATCACGGATCAATCCAATTAAAAAATGCCTTAACTCGTCGGCATTGCGTGCAACATCCAGCGCACCCGCTGATTTCAGCAAGTTGGAAACTTCCGCAAAATTAAATAAATATTCGCCGCTTAATAATGGTAAGCCCCAAGCTGCGGGTTCAATAAAATTATGCCCGCCGTTAGGTACCAGGCTGCCCCCCATAAAAGCAATATCGCTGGCGCCAAAGAGCAGCATCAGCTCACCCATGGTATCGCCGAGTAAAATATCCATACCAGGGGTAATTTCGTTACGACTGCGGCGCAGGGTTTTAAATCCCCGCGCTTCGCATAACTGCCCTACCCGGTCAAAACGTTCCGGATGGCGCGGGACTAATATCAACATCAACTGCGCAGCATTTTGCCCCATCGCTTCACGTGCTCCGGCAAATACATCCAGAATAATTTCGTCCTCCCCCTGGTGTGTGCTCGCGGCGATCCAAATAATCCGTTCATTGCCCATCGCCAAATGCTTGTTCAGTTCGGCTGCGCGCGTTCGCAAATCGTCCGTTAATGTCAAATCAAATTTTATATTGCCGGTAACACGCACCTTGGAGTCTGGCAGCCCCAATTGCACAAAACGCGACGCATCCACTGCATTCTGGATCAATGCAAGCTGTAAGTTGTTTAACATCGGCGCGGTCAACCCGGCAAAGCGTTGGTAACCCCGCGCCGATTTTTCGGATAAACGCCCATTGACCAATACGGCGGGAATATCGCGCTTCGCGCAGGCCGCCAACGTATTGGGCCAGAGTTCAGTTTCCATTACCAAAAAAATGTCCGGCTTCACCCGATTAAAAAAACGCATCAATACATCAGGCACATCGTAAGGTGCGTATACATGAAAAACCGCCTCACCGAGCGTTGCCTTTACCCGCTCAGAACCGGTCGGGGTCGTTGTGGTAATCACCAATTGTAAATGTTCATCCGCCATAAGGCGGTGAATCAGGGGCATGGCCGCTAAAAACTCACCCACCGAAACCGTATGTAACCATACAACTTTCCTGGAGGTTTTCAGCGCAGGGAAAAAGCCGAACCTTTCAGCCCAGCGCCTGGCATAAGCAGGCGCTGCGAAGGAACGCCACAAAAGCCGGAGCAAAATGAAAGGCAGCAGTAAATAAAAACAAAAGGTATACAGAAAGCGCATAGGTCAACACCTGTTCCAAGCAGCGCACAGGATAACAAATCGGAATGTTAAAGCCAGTGAATTGCCCGGCAATCCATGCGCGAAATGCCCGACCAGCAATAAAGATCGCCTTCTATAAAAACGGCCTCACGAGGAGGCCGTTTTTTTGTTCAATCAGGCTTGGTTTCCAATACCCCCTGAAGCGCCTGGTTCGCAATATTATTTAATGCGTCCCGGTTATTCCCCTCGGCCTCCGTTTTAGCAATCAAATCCGCCCTGGTGGGCTTTACGATTCGCTCATACTCATACTGGCTGAGTTGGAATACCGGGGGCATGTCATTGCGTTTAACAAAATACTTGTCATCCGCTTTGACAAATTCATATTGGTATTCGCCGTTATTGCCCCTTACCGTAAAACGGTGTTTTTCACCTTCCGGTAAGTTATTGGCGACGTCAGTCACTTGCAGGCTATTAAAAGCATTGCTTAGCTCAACAACCTTGGTGTTATCGGTTTTTTCACTTACCCCTGTGAATTCCCAATTATCACCGTTCTTTTGCAAGCTATAACTCGCTGCGATAATACTTTGCGGATTGGCAACAGCGAGCAGGTCTTTCTTCAACCAATCATTCGCTGCAACGGCGAACTCAAAACTATTTAATTGCACCGCATACACCTCATCTGCGCCTTGTCGTCGCAGGTGAACTTTCTTAAACCCCGGCGATGTACCTAACAAAAGTTCGTCGGTTTCTTTATCGCCTTTATACAATTCAATGCGGCGCTGGAATTTTTTGTCGCCCACGTCAAAACGCTCGTGGCTGCTTGCAGTTGTCGCCACCGGCCAGGTAAGCCTGATACCTTTCAGTTTATCGAACAAGTCAGTGAGTTTTTGGGTATCCACCGGCAATTGCTGCAAATCGGGTAATTGCCAGGCTCCGTTTACTTTTTGCAATGTGACGGTGGAATTGGTATCGCTAATTACCAGCTTATCCATCTCATCCACATTGGTACTTAACAGCGGCCGGGCTTCTTCCTGCGGCTGGCGACCTTGGTGCCAGGCAAAAATACCCACCACCAGTAACACCTGTAGTAATAACAACGCACCCAATCGTTTTTTCCACATTGCCAGCGAATGGGTTTTAACTTCGGTGACATTCACCGGAAAAGTTATGGATTGATTCATCACAATTTCCCCCTCTAGTGCGCCAGCAATTGTTGATAGTGCCGCTCGCGCGCGCGTTTAATCCGGTGCTGGATAAAACCAACCGCCAGGAGTGCAAGCAAGGCCAGGCCATAATTCAAATATTCCCAAAATGCCTGGGTATTTTCCTCCATGGATGGCAGCGTACGGTTGAAGTTACCGCGTGCGCGAATGCTCATTAGACCTTCATCCTCAACCGCGTAATCAATAGTATTTGCTAACATCTGGATTGAATTCAAATATTGCCCGCCGTTGGCGACACCCGCCATGCTCAATACGGAATCCACCAGGAAATCATTGGAGCTGAACAAAATAATACGCGCGGAATCTGGCGAATGCTGGATCACACTGCCCACTGTTTGCGGATTATTTTCTGCCGGTTGTTGTGCGTCACCCTGCGCAGGTGTTTCGGTTTTTAACAGTGGTGATGGTTTTCCCGCAAACCAGGAATCGAAACGCCCCTGGGCAATCACCCCAAGTAGATGGGATTTTTGTTCGCCCTCGGGGGCATAGCGCGTGACACCACCATTAGTTATCTCCGGCATTATGTAGGTACTGTTGCTCAGCCAGGCGTGTTCAGAGCTGCGCAACAATTCAGTCATTTTTCGCGATTTTTGTTTTTCCGCATCCACCGTGATAGGTGACGCCCATGCCATTGTTATTTGCGGCAGGCCATTGGTGATCGGATTGTCGGCGTTTAAGCCGGTGCCGCGAACATCGATAAAATAGGGGTAATCCAGCATTCGCATTTCCTGCACACTGAAGCCACCGACGTTGCGCTGCACCGGCACCGGGAAAGGTACGCTTTGCTTATCCAGCACCAGTTTTTCTTCCAGTTTTATACCCTGGTATTCCAACCAGGCGGTAAGGCCGGAATTTTGCCGCTGCAAACTCAAACTGCGCTGCGTCATATTCGCGGCATAAGGTGAGGTAGCAAGGATAACCGTACCGCCTTGCATCAGGAACTGATCGATGGCGAATAATTGTTTTTCGTCGAGGTCTTTCGGAGCAGCGACAAACAACACATCCGCTTCACCGGTAACCGTGCCGTCTTTTAAATCCTCGCGCTGGATATTTAATTCAGCCCCCAGGAATTGTTCCAGTTGATTGAATTGGACATTACTACCCTGGCCGTGGAAGCCACCATTAAACTCCGGCTCAGGCGCCACAAACGCGACCGTCTTGGTAAAGCCCGTAGCGAAACGTTTTATCGCTGAATTGAAATTGCGCTCGAAGCTTGCTGCACCCATATCATCCAGGGGGATTTGCACTATTTGCTCACCCTGCGCCAGGGTCAAGTAAAAATAAAAACGTTCATTGCTTAACAAGCTTGTTGCCATGGGTTTAAAACCAAAATCATTGGCGATTTGCTCGCCCAGTTTCCCACCCTCCGCGTCGGGATCAAGGATATTTACTTTTAACCGATTGGATGATTTCTCCTGTTGCTTTTTAATTTCAGCTTGAATCACTGCCTTAAAATCCTTTAACGGTTGCGGCAGGTTGGCATCGGCGGAAATATAGGCAGTAAACGTTAGCTCACCTTTCACCGTATCGAATAGATTGCCGCCAGCTTGGTAGGACTGGAGCACTTTTTTTATCGCCCGGGTTAAATCATGTTCCGGATTGCGCAATTGCACATCAATGTCCGGTTCGCTGTCGGTTTTAACTTCAATCAAATCACGGAAACTGAGTACCTGGTATTCATCACCGTATTGCACCAGCACATTAAAATAGGAATTTACTACAGACGCCTGGTAGCGGTCCGCTACCTGGAAAGGTACCGGCTGGATCGCGTATTTTTGATTTGCTTCTTCTTCCAACTCCGGGTTGGTTAGCGGATCGACAAACTCAACACGCACCTTGCCGTTACTTTCAATTTCATATTCCTTCATCAAATCGCGAATTTGCGGCACCAGGGGTGATAGTAAGGGGTGGGTTTTGCCGCTGAAATAGCCACGCATCAATAAGGGTTCCTGCAATTGGCTTAAATAATGCCGGGTTGCAGGAGAAATGGAATATTGGTTACCGCGCGTTGCATCTATACGCAAACTATTAATTTGCCCGAGCCAGAAATTGGCTGCCAATGCGTTTACCAATAGCAATAATGTAACCACTCGCCAGCCGTAGTGATGGGATTTATCACCGGTCGCAGCCCAGCGTTCCCGCTCCAATGCAAAAGTGTTTAGCGCGAGGAATATTAAAATCAAACTGATGTAGTAATACAGGTCGCGCACATCAATCACACCGCGAGTGATGGATTCAAAACGCGACCCCGTACCCAGCAAACGCAACCACTCGCCGACACTGGTGCCGAAGAAATCAGTGATGGCTTTACTGCCGAGCAAATAAAAAAGTCCGCAGACTGCAACAGCGCTGATCAGGCTGACGATTTGGTTATCGCTACGCGAAGATATAAATAAACCAATACTTAGATAAGCCGCGCCCAATAATAAGGTGGCGATGTAGCCGGCTGCCACGGGACCCCAATCCAGGTCGCCGAGAATCGAAACCGTGATCGGCAACGGCAGGGTGATAAGCAGTGCAATCCCCAGTAATGCAAGGCAACCGAGGAATTTTCCAAGGACAAAATGCCAGATAGGCACGGGTTGCGTAAGCACGTGCTCCAGGGTTCCGGTACGACGCTCTTCGCTCCACATACGCATGGTAAGCGTACTGGCGAGGAAAATTAGTAACAGCGGCATCCATTCGAAGAGTGGGCGCACATCCGCAATATTGCGCGAAAAAAACGCCTCACCCCAGAAAAATGCAAACAAAGTGATGGCGGCGAAGCTGGCTAAAAATAGATAGGCGATGGGCGACGCAAAAAATAAGGCAATTTCTTTTTTGGCGATCCGCCCGATAACGGATTTAGGCTGCATGGCTTACCACCTCCTTTTGCATAGCAGGGGCAAGTTGCTCATTGACTTCGCGGAACAGTGTTTCCAGATCGCGGGTTTCTACATGCAATTGATACAAATCAACCCCGCTGTGGATAATTGCCTTGGCAACAGTAGCGGCAAGCACTTGCACATCCGTATCTTCTTTTATGCGCAGGCGAATGCTGGCAGGTGCAGTTTGGTTTTCATTGCCATCGATAATTGAAACCTGCTGCACACCATCGAGGTGTTGCAAAAGTGCGGTGGCCTGGGTAATTGACGCACCGGTTTTTATCAATAGCGACCTGCTTTGGCGCAATTCGGAAAGCTTTGCATCAAGCACCAGTTTTCCCGCACGCATCATTAGGACACGATCACAAAGCGCATCCACTTCCTGCATGATATGGGTGGAAAGAATGACTGTCGCCTCCTTGGCAATATCGCGAATGAGTTCGCGCATTTGCAAGGTTTGTTGCGGGTCAAGGCCATTGGTGGGTTCGTCCAGGATTAACAAACCCGGTTTGCCGAGCAAGGCTTGCGCCACACCGACACGTTGCTTGTAGCCGCGTGACAGGGTTGCAATCGGTACGAGTAATTTTGCGGCTATGTCCGTTGCCCGGATTACACGTTTCACTTCGCGCTGTTTCTCCACACCGCCCAACCCTTTCAGTTCCGCCGCGTAATCCAGGTAATCCGCCACTTTCATTTCCGGATAGACCGGCAAACTTTCGGGTAAATAACCAATCCGCTGTTGCAATGATTTCAAATGCTGCGCAAATGGCAGGCCTTCAAAATAAATTTCACCGGCGCCAGGTTCAAGGTATCCGCTTAGCATTTTCATCACTGTAGTTTTGCCAGCGCCGTTATGGCCCAGCAAACCGACAATCTCACCTTTGGCGATTGAAAAGCTCACCGCATCAACGGCGATAAAATCACCATAGGCTCGCTTAAGGTGCGACACTTTCAGCATATAGCCTCCCTAATTGTTTTTAACCAAAACAGAGTTATTGAACAAAAAAAGCAAACGATAAATTCGGCGCGAGCCAAAGCGCTCCGCATGCAGAATGATGTAGGGGAAATAAAAAGGATTAACCGGGCGGTGCGCCGGCCAGGACGATAAATGAGTGACGCTGCTGAGTGATCGCGTTATACATTGTTTTTTTCCTCAGTAACGGGGTTAGTCCCATAAAACAATCGTAATGACAATCAAAATTGGGGCCTGCTAATTGCAGGATCGCGCTTAGGTAAGGACGCGATAGCAAATTTTCAAGGTAGATATTTATAAATTTTTTCGCACAAATAATAAAGGCGCCCAAGGCGCCTTTGCAAACGGGGGGTATCTAATTTATTGGGCAACCGGCTCCAGGATTACCCGTACCGGGCTGCCTAGCTTGATATCCCCTCGCACACGATAACCCGGTACAGCCTCGCGCATTTTTTGGTAGATCCAGCGCCCCTCCACATCGGTGCGCGCAACAATCATGGCGAGACTGTTGGTCTCCTTCACTTTGTTAGTGATGTCAGCTATATGCGCAAGTATTTCCGGATGATCCTTACCTACCAGGTTTGCATCCAGCAGAAATTCATTTGCACCCCCACGGTAGGGCGCGACGGGCGGCGCCGATTTAATTTGTTCTGTCAGCCCGGCGGAAACTTCCTTGATCAATAAATTATTCGGATCCACGATACGGGCATTATTGAGCATGGTGGTTGCCTGGGAATAATTACCGCGCGCGGCGGCCTGGCGGGCCATATCCACATAGCGCATCACAATACCTTGCAAACCGCCTTTAGCCCGCTGGTTGCCGGGATCAAGCTTGAGTGCCGCACGGAAATAATCATAGGCGTTGTCGTTTTTGGGGGTAAGCAACTGGTTTTGCGCCAGGGTGTATTCGCCGTTCAGGATCAACATTTTTACCACCTGTTGTTCCCTGGTAATGGGCGCCGGCTTTTGTACGACGGGAGCCGGTGCAGGCGGCGGCGAAGCTTTTTTCCGCTTCATCCAGGAAGGTGCTTCGCAAGCGACCAACCCGAGACTGAACACAACCAATAAACTGATACGGCCGGCAATACTCAACATAAAAACTTCTCTCGGCAATACATGAATTAATAACCCGATACCAGTGGCAACGGGACCATCCACAGCGGTTGATGGCTTTAAAACAGCGCAACGTAAAAAAGGAAAAATTAACAAATCGCGACTTTCGGGGAATGATAGCCATTGCCCAGTGTCCACAGGGTCGCGTATGTTACTGTAAGTCTGCCTTCCGGGCATCCGACCCCATTAATTAAAACCAAGAATTTGCTTATGTCCCCACGCCTGATTTCCCTGATGTTGCAAGCCTGGCTATTAATTACATGCCTTTCAGCCAATGCGGCGGATGACCCTTTCGCACCCAGGAACCAGAGCTTTAACCAATCCCCCGTATCACTGGATAACAAAATAACGGCACAGGACGAATTTTTGCCCGTGGACCAGGCATTCGTTCCGACTTATTCCATTGAGCGCGGCAAGCTTATTTTGCATTGGGCTATTGCGGATGCCTATTACCTGTACGAGGAACGCTTCAAATTCAAAGCCGATGAAGGCATTACCCTGGTCCCGGCCTATACACCGGGAAAAATGAAATATGACGAGCTGTTCGAGCGCGAAACCATGGTTCATTACCATGAGGTTAGCGCGAGCTTTGACCTGGCCGGAATCGACAAACCCTTTCTATTGAAACTTGAGTACCAGGGGTGTGCCGATGCGGGTTTGTGCTATCCGCCGCAAAAGCAAACCCTGGCAATCGATCCGGTCAAGGCACTGGTTGTGGAACAGGTAGCAACATCAACCCCGGCGTTGGCAAGCCCCGGAACCGGTGAAGCGACCGGGGAGGCATTGCCTCCCGCCGCGGCATCCGGCTGGCTATTACAGGCGATGTTATTCGCCCTGGCAGGGGGAATTATCCTTAATTTAATGCCCTGCGTATTTCCGGTGCTGTCCATTAAGGTGATGAGCCTGGCGGCGGCGGATCGCCGGCGCCTGGTTATCCATGGCTGGGCCTATACCTGCGGCATAGTGCTCTGTTTTGTCGCCTTTGCCATCGCCTTGCTGCTTGCGCGTAAAGGCGGCGAAGCAATTGGCTGGGGCTTCCAATTGCAATCACCGGGATTGATAGCCGCCCTCGCCTATTTGTTCTTCGCGATGGGATTAAGTATGTCCGGCCTGTTCCATTTTGGCGGCCGGCTGATGGGGGCCGGCCAAAGCCTTACCCAGCAATCCGGCCTTAGCGGTTCATTTTTTACCGGTATCCTGGCGGCGGTCGTTGCCAGCCCCTGTACTGCACCATTCATGGGGGCGGCGCTCGGCTTCGCGCTCACCCAGCCGGCGCTGGTTTGTATTGCGGTATTCGCCGCCCTGGGCCTTGGCATGGCCTTGCCGTTATTGCTGTTGTGTTATCTACCGGCCCTGGCGGAGCGCCTGCCCCGACCCGGCGCCTGGATGGACAACCTCAAGCAATTCCTGGCCTTCCCACTGTATTTGAGTGCCATTTGGTTACTCTGGGTTTACGGTCGCCAAACCAGTGTTAATGGCATGGCGGCACTGGCCTGCGGCGCCGTACTTATCGCATTTGGTTGTTGGTTATGGGGAAAGCAGGCGAACGGCCTTTGGCAATGGTTACGCCGGTTACTCGTTGCGGGAAGCTGGATATTCGCCCTCAGCTTGCCGCTGCAAATTACCGCATCGGTAGAAAAACCGGTCGAACAGGCCGGACGCTGGCAGGCCTATAGCCCCCGGTTACTGGCTGACTTACGCGCGCAAAAGCGCCCGGTATTTATCAACCTGACGGCAGACTGGTGCCTGACCTGCCTGGCAAACGAACGTATAGCCCTTCACACCCGGGCTGTCGAAAACCTGTTTGATGAGTTGGGAGTGGTCACCTTAAAGGGCGACTGGACCAACGCTGACCCGGAAATCACCCAACTTTTACGGGAGTACAACCGGAGCGGCGTTCCTTTATATTTATGGTTTCCATCCGATGGCGGTAATAAAGCGCAGGTCCTGCCACAACTTTTGACGCCTGATATTGTTATTAATGCCCTTAAAACGGGTAAAAATTGATTTTTCAGCGAGAATTGACGACGTTAATAGCTTTTCGCAACAACTTAAACAAAGTTCCCTAATTTTGCCGCTAACACGGCGGCAAGATGCCGGTAAAATACGATAAAACTACAAACCGACCTTGTTTTTTTAAACTCCCAGCGACTATCTTCTTCAATCTTGCTGCGATTTTCCGGTATCTGAATAAAATTTCG
>CBFGOY010000059.1:0-22673 GCA_965650515.1 uncultured Cellvibrionaceae bacterium
GATTAACTCCTTCGGGGCTACCGGTTCCAGTGGCCATGTAATCGTTGAGGAAGCTATTCGCACGACCAATGGCGGCGCTATTGACGCCTCGGTTGTTATACCGTTATCGGCGCAGTCAAAGAACCAACTGATCCTAATCGCGCGCGCCCTGCTCCACTTTATAAATTCACAGACCACTGAATGCAGTCTTGCTGATATTGCATTTACCCTGCAAGAAGGTCGTGTGGCATTAAAGCAACGATTGGCTTTAGTAGTGAATTCAATAGACCAGTTAAAAAAATCGCTCGAAGCGTTTATTAACGACCCTGAAAACCCTCCAATAGCAGCGTCCACCATGTCCGGAATCGAGTACCAAGCCAATTCGGATATGCAATTGCATTTGCTCGCAACACATTGGATGGCCAATGAAAGCGTTGACTGGCGTTCCGTCCAATCGGGAACTGAACGTCGCATTGCCCTGCCCACCTATCCGTTTATCCAGGAAAACCATTGGCTGGACACTGCTGACTTGCAGGCTGAAGTTAGTGGGCAATCTTACGAACCAAATACATTTTCCAGAGGGAACATGCCCATGGTAAATAACAGTTATTTTGATAAAAGTACCAATACTTTTGATACCAACTTGCTAAAAGAGACGCAAACATGGCTGCGTAGTTTGTATGCCTCACTTTCCGGTATTTCCGAATCCAGGATAGATGTTGACACCTCACTCATAGAATACGGTATAAACTCCGTCATTATTAAATCGATCAATACGGAAATAGACAGCCACTTTAAGAATGTTTCCAAAACGGTGATGTTTGAATGCCAGACGATTACCGATCTGGCGGCCTATCTTCTAAACAAACATCGCGCAGAGCTAGTAAAACTTTTAAAAGTTGACAGCGTTGATCCTGATACTACTTATCCCGCTTTATCTGGCACTCAACCATATCCTGGCGCACGCGTAGAGCGCACATTTGCAACCCATCGCGATATTGCGGTTATAGGTATGGCCGGCCGCTATCCACAAGCAGGAAACCTTGAGGAATTTTGGAACAATTTGTGTGCAGGAAAAGACTGTATCACTGAAATTCCTGAAGAAAGATGGCGTATCCAGGATTTTGCAATGAAAAATCGCTGGGGAGGATTTATTCAGGATGTTGATAAGTTTGATCCCCTGTTTTTCAATATTTCACCCACAGAAGCGAAAATCATGGACCCACAGGAACGACAGTTCCTGGAAGTTGCATGGGAATCTATCGAAAATGCCGGTTATACGCGTGAAGATTTACAACGTCGATTAAATGGCCGTGTAGGCGTCTTTGTAGGCGTCATGTATAACGAGTATCAGCTGTTTGCAGCGGAGGAAATCGCCAAGGGTAATTCGATATCGTTGGGCAACAGTATTGGGTCCATCGCTAACCGGGTTTCCTATGTATTAAATTTGAAGGGACCCAGCATGGCGATAGACACCCTGTGTTCATCCTCGCTCACTGCTGCGCATCTAGCGGTGCAAAGTATGAAAAGTGGTGAATGCGATGCCGCCATTGTCGGTGGTGTTAATCTTTCATTGCACCCCAGTAAGTACCTTATGCACGCTCAAATGAACATGCCTTCGAGCAATGGTCGCTGTTCTGCATTTTCCGACCAGGGTGACGGTATGGTTGCGGGCGAAGGTGTTGGCTCAATTGTTATTAAGTGGTTGGATGCCGCGCTTGCAGATGGCGATCAGATTTTGGGGGTTATTAAGGCAACGTCCGTCAATCACGATGGGAAAACCAATGGTTACACTGTTCCTAACCCTGTGCAACAGGGGGAGCTGATTCGGTCAGCATTGGATGAGGCGAAGGTTGACGCTGCACAAGTTAGTTACATTGAGGCCCATGGTACAGGAACAGCGCTTGGCGATCCGATTGAAATTAATGGTTTGGCTCGTGCTTTCGGGGATTACAGCGATAAAAAACAATATTGTGCTGTGGGTTCTGTGAAATCCAATATCGGCCATCTTGAAGCTGCATCTGGCGTGGCATCTATTACCAAGGTGCTATTGCAAATGCGTCATAAAAAGCTGGTTCCTTCACTGCACACCCAAACATTGAATCGAAATATTCGATTTGAAGATACGCCCTTCTATGTCCAACGCGAGCTAAGCGAATGGCTGCCAGGGAATTCTTCTGTAAATGACCAACGTTCCATTGGAAAACGAATTGCCGGTATAAGTTCGTTCGGTGCAGGTGGGGCAAACGCGCACATTATTTTGGAAGAATTTGAAAATGATTCGCGCGCGGGATACGGGGAACCATTACCCGGTGAGGAAAGCACAGCCGAACATTTGTTTTTGTTGTCCGCAAAAAACAAACTTCGTTTAACTGAATATGTAAATAAATGGATAACGTTCCTTGAGCAGCAAAATGGAAATTTCTCAGCGAACCAATTTGCAAATGTATCCTATACCACGCAAGTAGGCCGCGAAGCCATGCCCGAACGTTTGGCAATCCTGGCGGATAACCCCGGTAAACTGCTGGAAAGCCTGCGCGAATTTGGCAACCAAAACCTTTTCGAAAATGTTTTTTCAGGCAATGTTACTTCTGATAAATCCAATTTTGGATCGATTGTCGGTGGCGATGAGGCCAGGGAACTTATAGATGTACTTATCAGGCATCGGAATTTGACGAAACTTGCAACATTGTGGGTCAGTGGTATTGCTATTGATTGGCATAACCTCCACCAAGGCGTGGTACGTCAACGTATAACAATACCAACCTATCCCTTTGCCAGGGAGTCGTATTGGGTACCCCGAGTCCATGTTGCAACAAATACACAGGGTAATGTCGCTCCTATCATTCGACAAGAAGCGACGCCGCAGGTTTTGCACCCGTTGCTTGATCAATACCGGGCTAGCCTAAGCGCACTTAGCTTTAGCAAAACGTTTACAAATCAATCGGTATGGGTAAATCAGCTGGCTGACCATAACCATTACTCGATCGGTGGCGCGGTATTACTGGAAATGTTGCATGCGGCGGCAAACCAGGTTGCCGAAGGTAAGCGACTGATAACGATTGGGCATTTGCATTGGGCGGAGCCCAAAATCCCCAATAGCGCATCATGCGAATACTTCCTGAAGCTTTACACCAAGCCGGATAATCCGCTGGTCCAATGTGTGATTTCAGCGCTTGAGCAGGGAGCTGATAAAACCAGTGATGTGGCGCTGGCTGAATTGGTTTTCGCGTCCCCGGATAACATCAGGTTGGTTGACGGATATATTGATTGCCAGCTCATAAAATCTCGTTGTGAAAAAAATCTTTTAACCGAGACCGTACCCCCTGTATTGCGCGAATTTAAATTTAACCAAAACGAAGCAATTGTCCAGATTGAATGCCGCGAGGAAAATATCACCACCGATTTAGAAAACCATTCCATGGATGTAGCCCGGGAATTTTTGGCGAGCCCCGCATTGTTACAAAATGCATTGCAAGCTGCTGCACTCTTCCATGGTCAGCTAAATAAAATTCCACCTGCTAAATTGATTCCGGTTTCGACGTTGCAAGTGGATATTCATCGCAAGATTTCGGATAAATGCCATCTTCACATTGTTCGTAGTACGGCTAGCGAGCTGGCACCGGATGAGATAGCTTACGATATAGCAATGATAGATGGGGCTGGCCGGCAGGCAATAAAGCTCAGCGGTGTTGCTTTTACGCACATCGCATCCGCAGGGCAAAGTACAGCTGGATCTGCGGTGGTGGTGAGTTCCCAGTTAAATCTGAGCCAGTTGGAATATAACAGGACTGAATGGCTTGATCGCCAGATAAAAACTGCGGATTCCCTTACTGGCACCACCTTGGTGTTTGATAGCGATGATCGTCTATGCAATTTACTCAGGGAAACGGTTAAAGACGATCTCTATCTTATTAAAGCCGGTAAAGCGTTTAAAAAGATCACTTGGGGCAATGGTCAGGATGGCTTCCAAATTGATCCTGGCAACGGATCCCATTACGAAAAAGTACTTTCGGAATTTGCAAAAAAGGACGATATTTCATTAAATATCATTCACAATTGGTCAAAGAAAAAATTTAGTAATGCCAGTAACACCGCAGAGCAATTAAGCAGCGGGTTTTTCTCACTGAATGAAATTGCAAAACAAGTAGTAAAGTCCTCAAGAAAAGTAAAAATACTCTACCTCTATGAAGGAAACGACATTCAGCCCTGCTACGAAGCGTGTGGTGTTTTCCTGAAAACATTGAGCTACGAAAATCCCAGGATCAATGTCAAAACACTCGCTGTCGCTGCCGACGTTAAGGTTGTTGCACAACAGGCCCTAAATGAACTCGCTGAATTCAGCTTGCATGATTATGAGATTCGCTATGAAGGTGACAAGCGCAGGGTTAAGCATTATCTCCCCTGCCCGCAAACATCTATTCCAGCGCTGGATCGCAATAATTCAACTTTGCGAAAAAATGGCGTGTACCTTATTACCGGCGGCATGGGTGGTTTGGGGTTACTGTTTGCAAGGTACTTAAGTGAGCACTATCAGGCACGTCTCGTACTGACCGGGCGCAGACTGCGCGATGCAGAAATTGATGAGCAACTGAAGCGCTTGCAACAATTGGGTGGTGAAGTTGTTTACTTTTCCTGCAACGTTAGCGATATACAACAATTGGAGGATTGCCGAGCTCTTTGCATACAAACCTTCGGTGAGCTTAACGGGATTGTGCACGCGGCTGGTGTGTTAAAAAATGGCCTTATCGCTAACAAAACTGCTGACGAAATAAACCAGGTATTGGAGTCCAAGGTTGCTGGAACCATAGCCCTCGATAACGTGTTCGCTAAAGAGCAGCTCGACTTTGTTGTTTATTTTTCCTCAATAATTGGTGTGATGGGAAACATTGGGCAAAGCGATTACGCCTACGCCAATGGATTCCAGAATCACTATGCGCGTTATCGCAATACCCTCATCGCTGACGGAAAGCGCTATGGTCGCAGCCTATCCATCAATTGGCCTTTGTGGCAAAACGGTGGCATGTCTGCCGATAGCCAGACTGAAGCCTGGATGGAAGAGAGCCTTGGATTTGTAAGCCTCTCCTCTCGTTTGGGGCTGCTCGCATTTGAAGAGATTTTATCTTCCAAATTGGAACAAGTGATAGCCCTGAGCGGATTCCCCAATAAAATCAATGAAACCCTTGGTATTAGCGAGCGGGAAGCGCCGAGCCGCTACGACACCATGCGACTGACACAATGCCGCACTTTGGTTGACAGTCATGTAGCGGTTCAGGAAAACATTTACACCCCGGAGAAAACCCTTGTTTCCGAGGAGACAAATTATCCCTCTGTTGCTACAGATATAGCGACATTCCTACGTGAAAAAATTGCTGAAGCGACAGGTGTTCCTGAAAATAAAATAGACGATACCGTTGAATTTTGGGAACTGGGATTGGATTCCATTTTATCGATGAAGATTATTGAAAAAATAGAAGCGCAATGGAACCTGCGACTCTATCCAAACGAAATGCTTGAATATAACAACGTGCAAAAGCTTAGTGCCTACCTCAAAAATGAAATTGGTGCACAGCCCAAGGGAGAAATCGCACAGCATGCCGTGGGGACTGATTCAGCGGTAAATGTTGTCATTCAGACCGGAGAATCCGATTCCGGGGGCATTCAACCAAGCACCGGGCTTTTGCCTTTCCTGAAAGGCCAGGTAGCAGCCGCGACAGGTGTAGATGAAGCACAAATCGATATTAATGTAGAGTTTTGGGAGCTTGGTTTAGATTCCATTTTGTCCATGAAAATCATAGAAAATATTGAACATACATACGGAATTCGTTTGTATCCTAATGAAATGCTTGAATATAACACCTTGCATAAGCTGGAGGCTTACCTCAGTGCGGAATTGGCCGAGTCGTTAAAACCCAGGCCGGCCGTAGAATCTCCGCAAGCAACACTGAATACTGACAGTTCGGAAAATGTTATTTTTTCAAGTTCAGGGAGTCATAGTGAAGTTGCGCCTGAGTTTGATTGGAAAAGCCAGGTAACTTATGTCAGTGCTGCTCCCGAAATCATAAAGCAAACAAAAAAGAGAGTGATTTTCGTACTAAGCACTCCGCGCTCAGGTTCAACATTATTTAGGGTTATGTTGGCAGGCCACAGCGGTATTTTCTCACCGCCGGAACTGCACCTTTTGCCATATAACACCCTGGAGCAATGGAGTAATCGATTAATTGATTTGAACCAAAAGCACATTAAAGAAGGCCTTACCAAAGCGATTGCGGAACTTGAGTCACTTAATGCGGAAGCCGCAATAAAGCGCCTGGATCATTTGCAACAAGAAGGTTTTACGGTAAAACAAACTTACGAATTGCTTTTGGAAAAAGCCCAGGGGCGTTTTGTTATCGATAAATCGCCAAATCATGCATTGGATATCAATACGCTACGCAATGCGGAATCTGTTTGCGATGAGCCTTTGTATATCCATTTGGTTCGTCATCCGCTTGCAGTTATGGAGTCATTTGTGCGGAATCGGTTCGCCAAGATGTTTGGTGTGAACGAAAACCCATGGGAGTATTCAGGTAAGCTATGGCGCGATATGAATAACAATATTTTGCAACATTTAAGTCAGGTGCCATCTTCGCGAAGCCGTTTAATCCGCTATGAGGACCTCGTCGCGCACCCCGAAAATATTATGCGTTCCCTGTGCACCTGGTTGGAACTGCCTTTTGAGACAGAAATGCTCAAGCCTTATGAAGGTAACAAAATGACCGATGGACTGCGTGAAGCTTCACTGCCAATCGGTGATCCTAACTTTAATCAACATAGGAAAATTGAAAGTCATTTTGCGGAAAACTGGAAGCACCATGCTGACAAAGTAAATTACCTGAACCCGGCGACTATAGCGCTCGCACAAGAATTTGGTTATTTACTCGATGACGCTCCCGAAGCCGAAAAGCGCCTGATAACGCCGATTAGCTAAAAGCATCTGCGGCTTTCATGCCCGCTCGGGTGAAACGATTGCGACTGTATCTGAAGGTTAGGTTGCGGGAAAAACTGGAGGACTAATGAACACTTTATTTCAAATTATAGCTTTGTTCTGGCGAATACCGGGATTCGTAATTTCCTTTTTTTTTTATCGAGGCACACGCCTTTTAATTCTGAGCGCAGCCAGGCGAATTTTTGAAAAAAAATTAAAAGCGCGGGAAAAGCTTTCCTGGACCGCCTATTCCGAATCCCTTGAGATTCCTGGCGCCCTGCCTTACATGATGTGCACTACCTCGCGCTGGAACCCTCATGCTCCATTAGGGAGTTTAGGACCCTTTAATGTAACGGAACAGATAGAGATTGATTTGGCTTCTCCGAGGAAATCAGCGCGTGGCTGGATTATCACTGTATTCCGTGGTGATTTTGAGGTAGTCAAATTAATTTACCCGGGAAACAGTAAAGACGAGGGGTGGGTGAAAATTGATTTACCTCCCGATCAATACCGGATTTTGGTTCGCTACTATGGTTATCACGGTAATACTGTTTTTCCCGCCGTCCGAATAGATGGAATGGTTGCCAGTGACGCGCGTGATGTCGGTGACGAAATGGGTAAGAGTTTGGCGTTCTTTGAAAAAAATGTAGTCAATCGCAAAGGAATTTTTTATTTTTTTACCCAATATTATATTTTTCAGCTCTTACGGTGGAAAAGTTTTTTACCTGAAAATCTGGTCCGCCATCTTTACTTGCCAGTTGGCGACCCGCAAATTACACGCTATCGCTATGGAATTATTAATGCATCACAGCAACTTGAGCTTACCTTCGACAATGAAATATTTGACAAGGCGGATGTCTACGTTACTTATTGCAACCGCTGGGGCTTTCCCGTTTTTTGGGATAAGGTCGAAAAAAATTCATTCCGTTCAAGGGTTGCACCGGAAGACCTCGTTTACCTTGTACGCGTGGTTAATTTCCTTAACCAGGAAGAGCTTGAATTGGAAACCTATCATTTCAATGATCGGGTTACACAACAGGAGCCTGTAAAAGTTGAAGATAAAAGGACAAGTTTACAAGGAGTCGACACTAAAAATTCCCGAGTGCTTCGCGGAAACCTATCTCAACAGGAGAGCAAAATGAACATGCAAAAATTTGTATTCTGGTCTGGCGTTTATACCATTTCACTGGGTGTGTCTTTCTTCATCCCCGGCTATTTAGCTTTTTTTGGTTTTAAAACACCTGATGCCATGTACTGGACGCTGAATACCGGATGCTTTGTAACCTTTGTTGGCGTTATCCTCATATATTGTTCACGCAATTTAAAAGAGCGGGCAGGAATTGTTTACGCAAATGCCGTGCTGCGAATACTCGGATTCTTTATGCTCGCAGGCTTTGGCTTGTTTGGGGAACTCGGCAAGATTGCAATTGTGGCTGGTATTATTGATTTGGCGATAGGTGTTACCTATTTGTTAGGGCTACCGGCTAACCAGAAAAAATCTCATGGCGACTTATTGCTCGACCGGGAAGCCGCCTAGTGAATCTTGATATATAGATACCTTGTGATTTGGCTGAAGCAATCCATTTTTTTGCACATTAAACGTCGTCCACTATGCCATGGATGGCTACATACTCCGCAAGCGTTTGGTTATACAGGAAATCAGAAAATGAAAATTACCTATGTTAACGATAGTTATCGCGATATAAATTATATGGACAAGCCCGAGGATGCCAAGAGTCAAGAGGTTGAACTGGAAGCTGATCAGGTTGCCACTATCGCTGAAATTTTTAATACGCCGCTGACCGGTTCTTACAATTGGGATTACCTTGAACACGAAAATCGTATTAAAAAATTATATGAACTGGGTAAATCACTCGCATGGGATGCGAATAAGGATATTGAATGGCAACGCTCACTCGATTGGCACCAACTTCCTAAACGCACCAAACCGGTAAATGAGCATCCCCTCAACAATTACCCACCCTACGCCAATTTAAGTGATGAAGATAAGGCATTATTCCAATGGCATAGCCAGTCATGGATATATAGCCAATTCCTGCACGGTGAACAGGGGGCGTTATTAGTTGCGTCACAATTGGTTTCATGTGCGCCAACATTTAATGCGAAGCTTTATGCCGCATCCCAGACGTTTGATGAGGCGCGCCATGTAGAGGTATTCAATCGTTACATCCAACGAAAATTAGGTTTTATATATCCAATCAGTGTTCCACTTAAATCAATACTTGACAGGGTCTTGACGGACAAACGTTGGGATCTCAAATTTATCGGTATGCAGATTATCATTGAGGGGCTTGCGCTCGGTGCCTTTAATACAATAAAGGCAACAACCATGGATCCTGTGTTACGCCAGATACTGGAACTGGTGGTGCGCGATGAAGCGAGGCACGCCGCATTTGGAATACATTATTTAATTGATCACATCAAAACTTTATCGGAAGAGGAAGTTGAAGAACGAGCCCAATTTGCGTACGAAGCCTGTGTCCTCAGCCGGGAGCGCCTGATGCAGTTTGAAGTGTGGCAACATTGGGGGTTTGACGTTCAAGCTTGCAGGGAAATTTCCCTTAACGATGGCCTGCTGGTAGGTTTTCAAAAAAGCTTATTCTCCCGGATTATTCCTAATTTACGGCGTGTGGGGTTACTGACGGAACGTGTCCAGGAAAAATTCGACAAAATTGGATTTTTATCCTATGCCGGTTTGCCTGATGATGGCGACTTCAATTGGGCCGAATTATCCAAACCTCTCGCATCTGTTCGTAAGGTTGCGGTGGCATAACCTTCACTAATACATCCAGCTGGGGACAACACCAAAGGCACGGCAATAGTCGATTGGTATATTCCGAAAAAAAGGGACCTATGGTCCCTTATGTATCAACTAAGCAGCTTACTCCGTTGTGTTTGCCGGAGGTGAGTGAGGCATCAATGGATTACAGTTTTTAACAGTTACCCTTCCCTCCAGTAAATTGCCTTTTGAATATTCACTAAAGATACAAGTATTTGTTTTTGGATCGTAGTTTTCCACCCAAAGGTTGTCGTCTTTCCAGGTGGCTTGTATATGCATTTGTCCTTTAGGTACGTCAATGGACATGACACCGCCATAATTTTTCACGAAGTGCTGCTCATAGTGAAAGGTATACATCAGCCAACCAATAATCACTACCAACAGGCCGCCGATGAAGCCGGCCTGCCATTTGAAATAACGTCCAACACCCCAAAAAACAAATAACGCAACACTGAAAACCGCGATCCAATATAAATACGTAATCACAATATTTCCCTCTTGATGGAATAAAAATTACTTCCTATTCAACAGGCTTTTGCGACTCAAGGCAAGTAAACCCAACGCCAACAAGGTGAATAAGCCGATGCTGCCGCTACCGTCATCCTCTTTTTTAGTGATCAGTGTATTTTTGGTTGGATTTAACGAAGCGGCAGTATCCGGATCGGCATTCAAAATGACAATATTTTGGATCAACATAAAATGATCACCGGTGACAGGTTTATTGGCAGTTGCATCGCTCGCGGAGTAATTACGCAGCGGAATTGTTTCAAATCCGCTGCCCATATTGAATCGGCTTAAGGCTGCTATTGCGTCCACGACCTCCATACCATTGCCCATCACCTGCCCAAATACAGTAAAACCGCCATTATTGTTGTCGAGGATATAGCCGTGGTTTTTATCGGTTGCATTTTTATCATTGAGGTTAATGAACCATTGGCTGGTTGCCGAGTTTGGTTGGCTCCCCAACTTCGCCATCGCAATGGTTCCGCGTAAGTTGGAATAGACCGGCTCGTTTTCCACCCTGGCATTCTGGGTAACGGCGACCAGCGGGAGTTTGTTTTGATAGGTGTAACCGCCACCCTGGATAACAAAACCGGGTACAGAACGATGCACAATGCTGTTGGTATAGGCATTGGCTTTAACGTAGGTGAGGAAATTTTCTACAGTTTTGGGTGTGGTTTTATCAAATAGGTTAACTTCAAAGTTACCCAATACAGTTTGGAATTGCACTGTGGTAGCTAATACCGCCTGGCTTAATAAAAGGCTCGCACCCACACAGCAAGCCGATGTTATTTTTAGCCAATTCAAGGAAAACCCAAATCCGTTGGACAAACGCATGTGAAACCTCTCGTTATAAAAATAGGATGCTTCCGCTCCGGAGAGCTATTAACCACCGCATCTTAGCGTGGTTACAGTCCACCAAATAAGCAAAATTTGTTGGATTTTGTAATCTATGGGCGGCGGGTTAGGGTCAGTCCTCATCAGTCACTTTTTTCCAATGGCCGTTGGCCTGGGGTTTGACTTCATAGCGTGCCCAGCGTTGGAACTCGGAGCGCAAACAAATTCCCGTTGCATAGCCACCGTCGCCGGCAACTACCTTATAGATCACCTGGTCCTTGCTGGCGATTGCGCTATCCGCCGCATCGACGACCTGGCGCACGCTCCATAAATTCCCCAGCTTGCCATTGCTGTAAAAATGACCGGCAATGATTTCTTTCGGGTGGGTGATATTTTTCTCGGCGTGTTGCTTGGCCAACTCAAGCAGTTGGGTCAGGTTTTCGCTGGTAATATCCACGTAGGAGTTCAACTGCTCCATCGCGGCTGAAAAATCTTCCTGGGTTAGTTCAAATTGGCGTTCGGAGGCTACGGCGGGTTTAAGGATTTTGCGGCGAACCAGGTGAGCCGGGTAGCGACGCCAGGGGAAAAAAGCATTAAAGGTGATAGCCGTCAACATGATACTGCCGACATTAATGAGTATCGGAAACATTAAATACCAATAATCCAGCCGGTAAATTTCCGCTCCGCCGATGACCGCCGCCAAGGCGGTCGCACCTCCGGGGGGGTGCATACAGCGCGAATAATGCATAACCCCCACCGCTAGGCCCACCGCCAAGGCGGGGGTCCAGCTTTGGTCGGGAAACAACTGTTGGCAACTTACGCCAACGAAGGCTGACAATAGATGGCCCCCGATCACCGCCCAGGGTTGCGACAGGGCGCCTTGGGGAACCGCAAATAATAAAACCGCGCTCGCTCCCATGGATGTCACCATTAATAAGGTGCCTGCGGTGTGCATAAAGCCCTCGGGAAAACACCAGCGGGTTCCCCAATAAACCGCCAGTATTCCAAGGAAGGCGCCCAGGCCGGAAATAATTTTTTCCCCGTGGTTAGTGGTATTACGCTCTATACCGAAGAGCATCCGGGCTTCATGCAACCAATGTTTTACTCGCATATCTTGTCTCGGCGCACCATAAAAGGGCGAAATCCTAGAGGCTTACGCCGTTAACTGCAATCCAAAATTGCCTGTTTTATTTCTTGACCTTGACCCAAGGGTAAACTTTAAGCTGGGCCCGTGAACACATAGGTATTCCTGGGAGACCAAAATGTATCTATTGAATGTAAAGACAATGACTTGTGCCGGTTGCGCGGCAGCTATCACCCGCGCGATTACTGCCGTGGATAAATCCGCCAAGGTGAGGGCTTTTCCCCCTATCCATCGGTTAGAGGTGGAAACACATCTCGGCGCCGGGCAGCTTTTGCATTTACTTGACGAGGCTGGTTACCCGGCTGAGCCAGTTCAGGAGGGTTGCAATGACCATTGAGACGCATGAATTGGATTTATCGATAGAGGGGATGACTTGCGCCTCCTGTGTCGGGCATGTCGAACGGGCGCTGGCGAAGGTTGAGGGGGTGGCGACCGTCAATGTAAACCTGGCGACAGAACGCGCGCATGTGCAGTTATCCCGGCCGGTCGCGGCGGACGTGCTCATCCAAAAAGTAGAGCAAGCCGGTTACGCCGCCCACCTCACCCAAACAGCGGAACAAGCCAGCGCGATAAAGCGCGAGCAGGAGCGGCTCACGCTTGTTCGTCAATTCAAATGGAGCCTGGTTGCGACCCTGCCGGTGTTTGTACTGGAAATGGGTGCCCATTTAATGCCGGCGTTTCACCACTGGTTGATGGAAAACCTCGGTATATGGAATTGGATTATCCAGGCGGCCTTAACCAGTGTGGTGATGTTTTGGCCGGGCCGGGTGTTTTATCAAAAAGGGTTGCCTGCCCTCGCCCGCCTCGCGCCGGATATGAACTCCCTGGTGGCCATCGGTAGCCTTGCCGCCTGGTCCTATTCGCTGGTTGCGACATTCCTTCCCCATCTGTTACCGGTGGGTACAGTGAATGTGTATTACGAGGCGGCGGCAGTTATTGTGACGCTGATATTACTGGGGCGCCTGATGGAGGCTAAGGCCAGGGGCCGCACCAGTGATGCCATTGCCCAATTAGTCCGGCTCCAACCGCAAATGGCAACCCGCTTGCGCGAGGGCCAGGCGGAAACGGTGGCCATTGCAGAAATCGCGCCGGGTGAGCTGCTGCTGGTGCGTCCGGGCGAGCGTATCCCGTTGGATGGCGAAGTCACCGAGGGCAACTCATACGTTGACGAATCCATGATGACGGGTGAACCCATGCCAGTAAGCAAAACTGTCGGAGCGGAAGTTATTGGCGGTACGCTGAACACGCATGGCTCCCTGACTTACAAAGTTACCCGGATCGGGCGTGAAACCTTGCTGGCGCGTATTATTGAGTTGGTTGAAACCGCCCAGGGCGGGAAACTTCCTATCCAGGCATTTGTTGATAAAGTCACCCGCTGGTTTGTTCCGGCAGTGATTCTCCTGGCATCGCTCACATTTGCAGTCTGGTTGGCTTTCGGCCCGGAGCCGTCCCTGAGCTTCGCATTGGTGAATGCCGTTGCCGTACTGATCATCGCCTGCCCCTGCGCCATGGGCTTGGCGACGCCCACCTCGATTATGGTGGCGACGGGCCGTGCCGCGACCATGGGGCTGCTCTTTCGCCAGGGCAGCGCCTTGCAAGGTTTGGCCGAAGTCAAAACCATTGCGTTCGATAAAACCGGTACCCTGACCCAGGGCAAACCCCGGCTCACTGATTTCGGGGTAGCGCCAGGCTTCGAGAAAAATGCCCTATTGGCCCTGGCGGCGGCGGCGGAACAGCACTCCGAACATCCCATCGCCAGCGCGCTCCTGGATGCAGCGCAGGGAGCGGGGGTTGCCCCTGCTGACCTTGAATCCTTCGAGGCCATCCCCGGCTTCGGTTTGCGGGCGCGGGTCTCAGGCCATGCCTTGCTACTAGGCGCGGATCGTTTGTTCGGTCAACACTCAATCGATTTATCATTTTTTTCAGATAGTGCCGCACGCTTGGCAAGCGAGGGCAAGACACCTATTTATTTGGCCATCGATAATCGCATCGCCGCGGTGATGGCTCTGGCTGATACGCTTAAACCGGATACGCTTCCCGCGCTAAAAGCACTGCACCAGCTCGGTTTTAACATTGCCATGATCACCGGCGACAACCACCGGACTGCCGCAGCAATTGCTAAAACATTGGGCATAGACCAGGTTATTGCGGAAGTATTGCCCGCGCAAAAAGTTGAGGCGATAAAACAATTGCGTGCGCAACACGGCGCCATTGCTTACGTGGGTGACGGTATCAATGATGCCCCCGCGCTTGCTGAAGCGGATCTGGGATTAGCGATAGGCACTGGAACGGATATTGCGATTGAAAGCGCCGATCTGGTGTTAGTTGGCGGTGATTTGCAAGGCGTCCCTAAAAGTATCGGCCTGGCACGAGCGACGCTGCGTAACATCAAGCAAAATTTATTTTGGGCATTTGCCTACAACGTTGCATTAATTCCCTTGGCCGCAGGTGTTGCCTACCCGTTTTGGGGTGTGCTGTTATCGCCGATGTTGGCAGCCGGGGCCATGGCGTTGTCGAGCGTGTTCGTTGTGACTAACGCATTGCGCTTGCGCGGATGGCAACCAAAAATTGATGCGGTAACACCGCGTTAAACAGGAAATTTTTATGAAGAATCACCGAACACGAGGGCGGTTAGCCTGCCTGTTAGCATCAACGCTGCTCCTGGGTGCCTGTGCCAATACGCCACCCTCGCCTTCTGTTGCCGCCATTGAGCAGCAACTCAATATGCGTTATCCCGCTGTAAATATTTCAGCGAATTCGTTGGGGAAGGCGGATGCTCCGCTGGTAATGGACCAACCGCTGAGCTTGCAAAAAACGATACAGATTTTATTGGCAAAATCTCCGCGAGTGGGTATGCAACTGGCGGCTGTGGGCATCGCTGAAGCCTCGGCGTTGCAAGCGGAACTGATTGATAACCCGCATATCAGCATAGGTGCGTTAAAACCGGAGGGCGGCGGGCGCTGGCAATTGGATACTTCCCTGAGCCAACCTTTATTAGCGCTTTTTACGCGCCCGTTGCGACGTCAATTGGCCCGGGAAAAAGTACTGGAAACACAGTTGCAATTACAAGGCGAATTACAACAGTTGATTGCTGAAACAAGCACACATTATTTTGCGGCTGTGGCGGCAATGCAGCATTGCTATGTACAGGACAAAATGCTGGAAGCCACCCGGGCAAGGCAGCAGTTGGCATTGGGTTTATATCGCGCGGGCAACATGTCGGAAAATAATTTTTTGTATTACGACAATGAATTGCGGCGTGTGCAACAGCAAATGGAAAAACGGCAAACCATTGCCTACGAAAAGCAACTGGTGCTGCTGAATTTTATCGGCTTGCCCTCTACCCGGCGGATGGATGTTCCGGCACAACTCCCGGCGCTACCCGCTGACAGCATTACCCACTCGCAGTTATTGGAGCAGGCAAAAGATAATCGCCTGGATATAAAAATTACCCAGCGTCAACTGGCGTTGCTGGAAAAGCGCAGGCAACTGGTTCGCGAGCAAAATGGCTGGCGCGATCTCAACCTGGGCATCACTGCGGAACGCGAATTTGACGGTACCAGGAATTATGGACCTGAAGTGGAGTTGGCATTACCGCTATTTAATCGTGGCCAGGGAAAACTGGCAGCTATCGATGCGCAAAAAGCCACACTGGATGCACGCTTGCGACAACTGGAATTAGATGCAGACAGCGCTATAGCCCAGGCGCTGAATGTGATGGATTCCGCGCGTACCCAATTAAAAAACCTGGAAGCTGCATTAGCGGTAGCGGAGAAGCGTGTCGAACTTTCCAATCGCGAAGTAAATTTCATGTTAACCAGCCCGCTTGAATTGTTATCCATAAAACGCCAACAAATCCAGCTCGCGCATGAATTCACCGAAACATTAACGGATTACTGGCAAGCCCGTGCCCAATTGGAACTGGCTGTGGGACATTCAATTCCGCTGGCGGGAAATAGCCGTGGATTACATACCGATCACACCGAACACGGGGAACATCACCATGATTAATCGTCGCGATTTGTTAGTCGGCAGCGCACTCGGTTTGGTTGCGGCCAGTTTACCGGTTCGCGCGCAACATAATCACGGTGCGCATTCGGTCCAGGCCTCAAGCACGGATCATTCACACCCTGTCCACACTGCAAAAAAATCCATTAAAACCACCCAACGTATTCCCGCCGTCAGTACGCTAAAACCGGCAGTAACCGCGCAGGGGTATCGCCCCGTCATCACTCCGAATGGCCGCACCTTGTCCTATCGCATGAATGATGGTGTGAAAGAATTCCATTTGATTGCAGGCGAAATTGAACACGAATTTGCACCGGGAACCACAATCAAAGCCTGGGGTTACAACGGCACGACACCAGGGCCGACGATTGAAGCGGTTGAAGGTGACCGTGTGCGGATTTATGTCACGAATAACTTGCCTGAGCACACAAGTATCCACTGGCACGGAATTTTATTGCCCTGGGGTATGGATGGCGTAAGCGGGTTAACCCAACCCGCCATAAAACCCGGTGAAACATTTGTTTACGAATTCACTTTGCAACAGCATGGCACGCACATGTATCACCCGCACGCCGATGAAATGGTGCAAATGGCGCTGGGAATGATGGGGATGTTTATTATCCATCCCAAAGAGCCGCTTACACCGGCAATTGATCGCGATTACGCGATACTTTTGCATAACTGGGCGGTGCATCCGGGTACCTATCGGCCCGATCCAAGCGTGATGACGGAATTTGATTTATGGACAATGAACAGCAAGGTGTTTCCCGCAATTGAATCCATGGTTGCGCAAACCGGCGAGCGGGTGCGAATCCGCGTGGGAAATCTATCCATGTGGAACCATCCGATCCATTTGCATGGCGTGCAATTCGATGTGACCGGTTCGGATGGTGGCCGCTGGCCACAAAACCAATGGCGCAGGGAGGTAACGGAGATAGTCGGCGTCGGTCAAACGCGCGACCTGGAGTTTATTGCGGTTCCGGGCGATTGGGCGTTCCACTGCCACATGAGTCACCACACCATGAATGCCATGGGGCACGAAGTCCCGAACATGCTTGGGGTTAAACAACCCGAGGCACAAATCAATAAAGTATTGCCGGGTTATATGGCAATGGGCGAAAGCGGCATGGCGGAGCATCAATTACACACGGATATGGGCCATATGCCGGGCCCGGAAAATACCTTACCGATGATGATGGGGGAAGGCCGCTACGGAAAATTGGAAATGGGTGGAATGTTTTCAATGATTCGCGTGCGCGACGAATTGGGAACCCAGGCGGGTTTTTACGAAGCCCCTGCGGGAACCCAGGCCAGAAAGGTCAGTGAAGTACCCGCAGGTATTCCCGTTTAAATCCATATGCGATCAATGGAGACAAGGATTTGTTTCCTATGACAAAGTGTTAATTAATGTTCAGCAGCGTCAATTCAAGCGCCGGAAATTGCTTGCTCACCTATAATTCCCCGTGACCATAAGTGCGTCACTAATAAACATAATGCTGTGAGTAGCCATGACCCCGGAATTTTTTCGCCCTAGCCTATCCCGTTTTGCACTTTCGCCCATCGCCGTTGTACTCATGCTATTGAGCGGCTGTGGAGAGAAAACAGAAACTGATTCAAATATCCAATCCGCTGCCAGCCTGGGTTCATCGGCGAGTAATGTGGCCATGGAAATAACCCGTGTTACACCCGAGCAAGCCAAGGCCGATGCACAAGCAATAGAACAACAGGTTCCGATTACTACGGCGGAAGGGCTCAAGACAGAACTCTGGGCGTCGGAAAAGTTATTGGGCGATACGGTTGCCATCCACGTCGACGATAAAGGCCGTATTTGGGCCGGCATAACCCAGCGCAGCAATAATTCGGAATTTGATATTCGCGGTGTGCCTGAATGGGAAGATGCTTCCATGACATTTTCCACCATCGAAGACCGACGTAAATTTTTGCATTCAGAATTGGCACCGGAAAAAAGCGAACAAAATAAAAAAATTCCTGATCGCAATAATGATGGTAGCCACGATTGGCGCGACCTGGCGATAACCACTGAAAAAGTAATCCGCCTGGAAGATACCCGGGGTTCCGGTAAAGCGGACCTTGCGCAAACGGCAATCGATGATTTTCATACAGAAGTAACCGACGTGATCGGTGGATTGTTCTACCACGAATTGCTCGATGAAATGTTTATCAATATCGCCCCGGATTTTTGGCGGTTAAAAGACACCGATAATGATGGTTATCTGGACTCACAAAAATCCCTTGTCCATGGCTTTGCTGTGCACATCGGTTTTAGCGGCCATGGCCTTTCCGGTGCCATGCTCGGCCCGGATGGCATGTTGTACTACAGCATGGGCGACATTGGCACCAGCGTAACC
This sequence comes from uncultured Cellvibrionaceae bacterium, assembly GCA_965650515.1. GTDB lineage: Bacteria > Pseudomonadota > Gammaproteobacteria > Pseudomonadales > Cellvibrionaceae > Cellvibrio. Next base: position 18,606 of record CBFGOY010000059.1, read on the forward strand.
GACCAATACGGAACCCAATGGCATTATCCCAACCAGGGTGTAATTGTCCGCAGTGAAATTGATGGCAGTAACTTTGAAGTATTCGCGGCAGGCTTACGCAATATTTACGAGTTTTCGTTCGACAAGTACGGCAACTTTATCAGTGTCGATAATGATGGCGACCACGTAGGTGAATACGAGCGCGTGGTGCATCTCATTGAAGGCTCCGACACCGGCTGGCGAATTAACTGGCAGCTTGGGAAATATAAGGACCCTAAAAACAATACCTATAAAATCTGGATGGACGAAGATTATTACAAGCCCAGATTTAAAGAGCAGGCCGCACACCTATTGCCGCCAGTTGCCCCTTACCATGCCGGCCCTACCGGTATGGCTTATCATCCCGGTACAGGTTTGGGCGATAAATGGAAAGATCATTTTTTTGTAGTTGAATTTGTCGGCTCAGCAACACGCGCCGGTATTAATGCGTTTACCTTGAAACCCAAGGGGGCGTCCTTTGAGTTAGCCAGTGATGAAAACGTCATGCGCGGCGTTCTGGCAACAGGTTTGGATTTTGGTCCCGATGGTGCACTTTATTTCAGTGACTGGATTGAAGGCTGGGGCCTCAAACAAAAGGGCCGCGTATGGAAAATGGATTTGGCAACCGGTATAACACCGGAACGCGAACAAGTAAAAAAATTACTTGCTGGCAATTTCCGCGAGTTTGCTCTGGAACAATTGCTTGGATATTTGAATCATGCGGATATGCGCGTGCGTCAGAAAGCGCAATTTGTATTGGCGGAACAGCACCAGGTTACCGCTTTGCAAGAAGTGGCTGTTTCATCGCCACACCAATTAGCCCGTATCCACGCCGTTTGGGGCCTGGGCCAGATATTGCGTAAGAACCCCGCTGGCAATGCCGTCTTGCTAAACCTATTGCAAGACAGCGATGCGGAAATTCGCGCCCAGGCGGCCAAGGTGCTGGGCGATGCGAAAATGAAAGCGGGGACGGAAAAACTTATCGCGTTATTAGCCGACGAAAATCCACGCGTACAGCTATACGCTACCCAGGCCCTGGGCAGGATGGCGGCATCGAATGCGATCCAGCCGATTATCCAGATGCTGCAAGTGAACGATGATCGCGATGTCTATCTGCGCCAGGCGGGGGCCGTTGCACTGGCGCGTATCGGTGACGAAAAAGCCCTGGGTGAATTAGCCGTGCATAACTCGGAAGCGGTACGTATCGCCGCGGTCGTTGCGTTGAAAAAAATGGCCAGTCCATTACTTGCAAAATTCCTCGAAGACAAAAGCGAATATGTTGTGACTAACGCAGCGCGTGCGATCAATGACGATGATTTGGTAAGGGATGCCCTGCCCGCGTTGGCCGCAATCCTCGATAAACCACCGTTTACTAACGAAGCGCTCTTGCGTCGCGCTATTAACGCCAATGTCTATGGCGAGGATAGCGATAAAAATGCCATACGCCTGGTTGGCTTCGCGCAGCAATCATCACTTCCCGGAACCATTCGCGCGGAAGCCATACACGCCGTTGCAGTCTGGACTGATGCGTCTGTATATGATCGGGTAAGCGGTATGTATCGCGGCCCTTTGAAGCGGCCTAAATCAGATGCTATTGCGGCATTGGAAACCGGTTATGCGAAATTGTTAGCCGACAACAGCAGCCATGTGCGCAAGGCTACTATTTTCGCATTGGGTGAATTGGATTTGCAGGACGCAAATTCGCAATTAGAATCGATGCTTGCAAATGATAAAGAGGCGGATGTACGCATCGCTGCCTTGCATACGTTGAAAAAATTTAATCATGAAAAAATTGGCGATCTGGTCTTCATCGCCTTGAAGGATAAAGAACAATCCGTTCGTATGGCCGGTTTGGCATTGGTGCCCGAATTAAATATGCCGGTATCACAGGTTGTGGAAATGCACAGCCTGCTTATTAAAAACGGTACTCCTGGTGAACAACAAGCGGCACTCCTATCACTAGCAAACGTGAAAGGGCCGGAAGCGGAATCCTTGTTCCGTGAACAAATGGCATCATTAATTGACGGAAAAGTCGCCTCGCAAGTGCAGCTCGAACTGATCACAGCGGTGGAAAAGATTGAGTCGCCGGAACTGAAACAATTGCTGGCTGATTACGAAAGTAAAAAAGACAAAAATAATCCGCTGGACATGTATCGTGAAGCAATTTACGGGGGTGACCCTGAAAAAGGTGTTGCCCTTTTCCGTTACAGCAATTCCACCCAATGCATTCGCTGCCATATGGTTGGCTCACGTGGGAATAAAGTCGGGCCGGATTTAACAACCATCGCCACCCGTATTACCCCCGAACAAATGCTGGAAGCATTAGTCGCTCCCGCCGCACGCATTGCTCCCGGTTTTGGCCGCGTAACAGCGGTACTGAAAAGCGGCGAGCGCATTGAGGGATCATTCGATGCGGAAACCAAAAATGATATTCGGATTACGACCAATAACAAACCGCAAACCATTTTGCGAACGGATATAGAAAAGCTGGAATTCGGCGGGATATCACCTATGCCCCCGATGGGATTGGGGTTAACCAAAGCGGAATTACGCGATTTAATTGCGTATTTGTCTACACTTACCGCTGAGGTGCAGGAAAAGCATTAATTTTTTCGAAGTAATGGTTAACGATGTTGTATCAACTGAAGCGAATCGGGGGCATTCTAGTTAAAAGCCTCAAGCCATGGATGGCTTGAGGAACAGCTAAATTGCGGATTATTCCAATGAGGTTTACCTTAATTAATAGGTACAGGTTTCAGGATTGTCCTTCACAAAATAGCGCTTATAGTTTCTGGCTTTTTTATCCATACACCCTTCCAAATTCAAGATACGGACTTTACGAAAATCTGTCGGAGCCGTTTCGGCTTGCAGTGCAATGTGCCCTCCTTCCATCGGCTTTCCATCATCCCATTGCAAATCGTTGTACTCAAAAACTTTTTTCCCATTGATGTAATGTTGGGCCAATTTGCTGCCGTGCACTACCAGTTCCGCTGTCACCCATTGGTCACCGTGATAGGTTTCGCTGGTTGAATTCATGCAATGGTCTTTACGTAATTCGCCATTGATTACCACTTGGGACCCTGGAGTGCACAGATTTCCGGTAGGACGCGGGTCCGTGCCGTTGCCGCCCAATAGTTGATATTCCATGCACCCGGGGAAATCCTGCTCAACACCCATGGTTTTGGGGTCCTGGGTATGGAACATTATTCCATTGTTCCGATATGCCCAGGCCGGGCCTCCCTTAACTTGCTCGCCAACGAAACGATACTCCACCTGGATTTTGTAATGTGAAAATGGCCCTGCATTGGAAAAAATATGGCCGAACCTACCGCCAAATTCGTCATAGCTGTCGTAACGGATTTGCATTACCCCATCTTTTACCCGAAAGGTATTCAATGCATTTACCCCCAACGGATAACCCCGTACCTTCGGCGACCAGTTGCTTAGGTCCTTACCATTGAACAGGTCCACCCACTCTTCCACATCCGGGTTAGCTAGCGTCTCCGCGACATAAAGGTTGGGGATTAACAAAAAGGCCAGAATGCTAAAGGCAATAGGTTGCGAGCGGGATTTTTCAGTCATGGTGGGGCTTCCTGTGGGTTATTAGCGTTTTGGAAAGCCTAGCCGAATTATCAGATAAATGTCATGGGGTTTACAAATCCAAACCCTGGATGGGGTGATTTGATCATTTTGTAAGCTATTTCCTACACAAAATTCCGCCTATGACCAGTGGGTAAAGCGGACTTGGTTAGCTACATTTAAGTGCGGTAAGCATATTGATATGACAGTTAGGCCAGGAGCGGCCATTAGAAGGAAACTTTCCAGATGGATTTTATATTCACCCTTTAAAGCAGCCACGGAGCGAATGTGAGGACTTATGGGAACTGAACTGAATGATATAGAACTTATTCGCACAGCGCGGATACTGTGTATGCAGCGTCGTTTTGGTGAAGCCGTAACCATTGCAAAAAAAGTCGGTGATCCACAAACAAGAGAAACTTTGTTATTTATATGCAACTCATTTGAGGCTTCACAAATTAAAGTGAAAGC
>CBFGOY010000060.1:0-22459 GCA_965650515.1 uncultured Cellvibrionaceae bacterium
ATGGGTGACAATATCTATAAAACTCTAAGTAATTTTTGGCGCCCCGGCTCAATTTTCAAAGAAAATATTACCGGCCCCATCGACGAACAAGTTTTACTGAAATACTTGCAACCTGGTGAACAGCCATAACCCAGTAAAAAATGGCTCGAAGAAAACCATTTTCGAGCCGTTTTTTTGAATCCCATAAAAAATAGGGCAAAAAGAAATATGAATTGAAAACCGCAAGTTTTGAGCGAAGCTTACGAAAAGAATTAAATGGGGGCATCCCTCGCTATATGTTGCTGGAGTAGGGATTGTTGTCCAGGTTAAAAATGCTGGCTAGGGACATTGAAAAGGAAGATTCACTTCATAGCGTTATCCCCAGATTTTTTTATTTATAAAAATTAAAAAAGTTACCGTCGGGCGGAAAGCCCTGGTGCCAAAAGAATGGCGTCAAAAACATATTTTCCACATGGATGTTGAATGCGATAAAAAATATGATCCAGTTAAAAAATGCTCAAAAATACGCCACAGATGGTTTATTTCCTACAGCCAGCGCGCCTTCTCGCAGGTAAACTAGGCGCCTTTTGGAATCGCCCGACTGGCGATCCGGCCTTCCGTTAAAAATCACGTATAACCCAATGTTCAGGAACGACAAATGCGTAGCTCTCGCCCCCTGGTTTCCGTTAATTCCCCAAGTGGTACTTTTTCCCGCCTTAAGCTTTATGCCGCGGTATTGGCGGCCAGCCAATGGATGGTCACAGGGCAGGCATGGGCGGCGCCTGAAGGCGGTGAAGTGGTTGGGGGCGAGGGCATAATCCAGCAGGCGGGAGTGGAAACCCTTATCACCCAGGCTACCGAGCGTATGGCCATTGATTGGCGCAGCTTTGATGTAGCGGCCAATGAGCGCGTGGAGTTTGTGCAGCCCAGTTCTTCCTCCATTGCATTGAACCGGGTGTTAAGCAACCGTGGCAGCGAGATTCTGGGGCGAATCGATGCCAACGGCCAGGTAATGCTGGTAAACCCTAATGGCATAGTGTTCGGAAAGGATTCGGTGGTGAACGTGGGGGGCATGATCGCCAGCGGTTTGAATATAGATCCCACCAGCTTTATTAATGGCGAGTTCGCCCTGGACAGCATCGAAGGCGCCGAAGGCAAGGTAATCAATTACGGCATTATTAACGCGGCGACCGGAGGCTCAGTCACCTTGGTGGGTGAACAGGTACAAAACGATGGTTTGATTTCGGCCAAATTGGGTGCGGTAAACCTGGTTGCCGGTAACGCCGCTGTCTTGACCTTTGACCCTAGCGGCATGGTGGGCGTCCGGGTTACCGAAGCTGTCGTGCAGGATGAATTGGGCGTGGATGCGGCCGTTATCAACAATGGCAGCATTAATGCCGACGGTGGCCGGGTACTGCTTAGCGCCAGCGTCAGCGAGGATGTCTTCACCAATGCCGTTAATAATGCCGGCATGAATAAAGCCTCAAGCGTTGTGGTGCATGAGGATGGCAGTTTCACCCTGGGTGCGGGTGCTGACGTAATTAACACTGGTGATATTTCCACGTCGGTTACCCAAGGCGATGCGGGCCAGGTAGTAATGCTGGGTGAAAACATTACCCACAGCGGCAAGGTAATTGCCGATACAGGTTCAGGCACCGGCGGCTCCATTGAGTTGCACAGTGCCAATACCACCTCGTTAACAGCGGATTCCGTTGTGTCCGCCCAGGCTAGCGCCCAAGGTGAAGGCGGCGATATTAAAGTGCTGGGCAATAAAGTCGGCCTGTTTGATAAAGCGGAAGTCAATGCCTCTGGCGCCAACGGCGGCGGGCAGGTATTGGTTGGCGGTGATAAGACCGGCCAAAACCAACAGGTACGCAATGCCGATTTTATCTACCTGGGCAAAGAAACCCATGTGAAAACGGATGCGCTTGCCAAGGGCGACGGTGGCAAATTAATTACTTTTGCGAGTGATAGCGCGCGTATCCATGGCAACCTCTCTGCCCGTGGCGGTAGCCAAGGCGGTGACGGCGGGTTTATTGAAACCTCGGGATTAAAAGGATTTGAAATTTTAAATACGCCGGATATGGGCGCAGCAGCAGGTGAGGGAGGGACCTGGTTGATTGATCCTTATAACATCACAATCAAAACAATGGATGAAGGGGATGACGGCTTCCCACTGAATTCATCGCCATTTATTTCTACAAGCAATTCTGATTTAAGTATTACATCTTTAACAAACGCGTTGGTTAATGGGGATGTAATCGTCCAGACCGGGGACGGCGGTAACGCTGCTGACGGACGGATTCGCTTGGTGAACCCATTAAGTTACACCGGAACTAATGAACGGACACTTACCCTGCGCGCTCACAACGGCATTGAAATAGCGCAAGGTTTTAACAGTACCAGCCAACCCCTTAACCTGAATTTAATTGCTGACTTTGATAACAACGGCACGGGTAATATTGATATAGATGCGAGCTATACATTTAATACCCGAGGGGGAGATATAACTGCAACTGGCGTTGGTTTTAATTTAATAGACCCTACGCCAAGTGATAATAACAATGCAGAACTGGGTATTGAGACAAACGGTGGGAACATCACCTTAAATATGACCGGGGCGATTGACCTCCAGGCCAATACCGTTACTGCAAACGGAAATTTTAATGCAACGGGAACAAGCTTTTATGCCCATAACGCCGGCAGTACCGTAATTGATACCGGCACCGGCAATTTAACCATCAAAGCAAACTCCACCGCTCACTTGGGCAATATCACTACAAATAATCTCACCATTAATGCGGATGGGAACCTGGCGGATGCTCCCTTGCAAGCGGGAAATGTAGCTGTAACCCAGGAAGCGGGAACCGCGCTCACCGTAAGCGGCACCAGCACGTTTAATACCCATATCGCTAACACCGACAATGACAATACCGGTGGCAATGTTGTACTAGCTAATTCGGGGAACACCTTCACCGGTAATCTGGTATTTACCAGGACCGGAAGTGTGAATATAAGGGATTCAAACGCGGTTAATCTGGGTGCTTCAAATATCGATGGAAATTTCACACTGGTCGCGGGCGGTAACATTACCCAGTCGGCAAGTGTTACTGTCAAAAATACCACCACAATTACCGCAGGCAATTTCGATGTTGTGCTTAACAATGCTGCAAATAAATTCAATACGGTAAATTTCACTGGTGCTATCAAATCGCTGAACCTGTTGGACAGCGAAGGTGGCTTGTCCGTTGGTAACATCACCACACAAGTTAATAATCAAAACGGTGGCAATATTGTCATTACTAACACTGCTGCGGGGGGCGCGTTAACCCTTGGTACTCTAACAACAGCAGGTGGTAGCGTTGCGGATGGCCAGGCAGGAAGAGACGGCGGCGATGTAACCCTGAACGCCCAGGGTGCAATTACTGTCGGTACGATCAATACTTCCGGGTCCTCCGGTAATGATAATAATAGTAGTGGAAGTGGTTATAACGGAGGCTACGGAGGCGAGGTTTCAATCACATCTACTTCCACGGCTACCTTGGGTCGCATAACTACCGATGGCGGTAATGGAGACGCTGATGGTACACAGTCAGACGATGACGCCACTGGCGGCGATGCCGGCAGCATAACGGTTACAGCAACCGAAATAGAATTAACCGATTCCCTGTTTGCACGCGGCGGAAGATTGGACGATCCTGTAGCTCCCTCCGACAAAAATAATGGATCTGGCGGGACTATTGACCTTGCTGGCAATGTAAAAATAAATAATTCAGCCAATCCTGTCAGGATTGATACAACACTAGTCGATACTCTAACAAGCGATTCGATAGTTAAAAATGCAATACCTGCAGACCTTACCATTAATGGAAACATAATTGGTGAAACCGCCTACGCAGATGCCTTAACGATCAACGTTGCGCAGTTTAATTTCACGGGTACTATCGGTAGTGAAACTACCGCGCTGGGTGATTTATCAATCACTGCAACCAATGCTGTCGGCGTGGCCGGAAAAGATATCTTTGCAAAAAGCCTCAATATAAATTCCAACGGTTTTACGGCGGGAAATATCAGTACCTACAGGGCAGGGCAAGCCGCCGGTAATGTTGTTATCAATTCGACCGGCGCGATAAACCTGGGATCAATTGATGCCCACGGCGATGCAGGGGCGCAAAATGGCGGTGCCGTAACGCTTACAGGTACTTCGGTAAACCTGGGATCGATAAATACCTCCGGCGACATCGGCGGGCCAATCTCAATTGAAGCTAATAATTCCACGACATCAAAAAGCATTACGGTTAGTGGCGACCTCAATGCGCAAAGCACCTTGGGCCAGGGCGCAATCCAATTAACATTGGCTAACACCACAACCACTGGTGCGATAAACCTTAATTCGACTTCATTTTTTTCATCGAATATCACTTTGCAGGGTTTGGGTGGTACGGATACGTTAAAGGGGCCCAATACAGATAATACCTGGACTTTTGCCGCCGGAAATATTGGAAAAATAACCAATACAGGTAACGGCAGCTCCAAAGAGGTTAACTTCGAAGGGTTTGAAAACCTGACCGGTGGCTCATTGGCTGATACATTCAACCTCACGCAAAATCGTTCTGGCAATGTGAATGGCGGTAGTGGTGCTGATATTTTTAACATCGATGTTGCTTCACTGGTTGCAGAGGTAAATGGCAATGATGGCGACGATAGTTTTAATATTGTGCCCACCTCCGGTGTTATTACCGCGACCTTAAACGGCGGTGACGGTACGGATACGATTATTGGTGCAAATAGGGAAAACCAGTGGTCCCTTGGCGGCACCGAAAGCCTGAATGGAACCATAGGGTTTTCTGCTATTGAAAATATCACAGGCAATTCAGGCAAGGATATTTTTACATTTAATGGAAGCCGCACAGTCACAGGCAATATGGATGCGGCAGGCGGTACAGAGGATACGATCAGTGTTTTGGCAGGCGCGACTATTGATTATCGGGGCACAGGATTTTCCTTATTTGATGTCGCTAATGCAGAAGTATTGAGTTCACAAGGCGGTGGGACCCTGACGGTGCGCAGTGATGTCGGGGACACTATTGATTGGCAATTTATTACCTCCGGCAATTCTGTAACCGATGGATCGAACCTCGTTAAAGTATCCGGTTTTACCAGTTACACGGGCGATAGCGGCAGCGATATTTTTACCGTGGAAGATCACATCACTTTTACAGGGCTGATAAACGGTGGCGCAGGTGATGATACGTTTAATTTGGTAAACGCAACGAATCCTTATTCAATCGTTATTGGTAACAGCTATCAAGCGGGTTCATCCGCGACGCTGATTGGCATCAACAATATTAACGCGAATAACCTCGCCGACACTTCGCTTGGATTAATTTCCGGTGATAATACCTGGAGTATTACCGGGCAACATCAAGGAACTGTTTCTAACACCAGCATAGGAACCATTAATTTTAGTGGTGTGGCAAAAATTAGCGGCGGCTCAGGAAGTGACAGTGTTACAACCCTTGACAATGACACCAATTGGTCCGTGGTAGGTGAAAACTCCGGTAATATTGCATTAACCAGTTCCCCGCTAGATTTTTGGATTTCCTTCAGTGAGATCGAAAATTTAATTGGCTCATCCGCTAACGATACCTTCTCTTTTTCCAACGGCGCCAGTGTTGTTTCCGCACAGGGTAATGATGGACATGATATTGCCGACCTTTCAAATATCGCTGGCCCAATTACCATCACCATAGGTAACGCAACTGCATTTGGTTTCTCCGGTGTAGAGCGCCTCGTTGGCAATGCCTCGGGAGATTTCACCCTTGCGACCAGCGCTGCTGGTAACACATGGCATATTCAACATGATGGTGTAATCGATGGCACAGTAGCGGGTGTTGAATTCGTTAACTTCGCTAATCTGCAAGGCGGTACAGGTGCCGATATCTTTAACCTGGATACCGATTTTGCCGGAACAATTAGGGGGGGAGATGGCGCCGATACTTTTAATATCAGGGCCGCCATTACCGGTGCCCTGCAAGGCGAGAATGGAGCAGATACCTTTGTATTCTTTGATACCGGCAGTATCAACACGGTAGCGGGTGGCAGCGCTGATGCGGGCGGCGATACAGCCAGGGATGTCATAGATTTAAGGGAACTGACTACAGGAACCACCGTAACGCTTACCGGTACTACCTTGTATAACGTAGGCAATATTGAGCGGGTTATTGCAGACGATACGAAGAATTTCATCCTCGCCGCCAGCGCAGGCACAAACACATGGAATATTGCCAATAACGGTGTAATTGATGGCAGTGTAGCCGGTATTGAATTTACCGGTTTTAACAACCTGCGCGGAGGTAGCGGTGCGGACATCTTTAATTTTTCCACGGATTTCGCCGGGACTATAGATGGTTCGGATGGTAATGATACTTTCAACATCACAACCGCAATCACCAGTAATTTACGCGGCGGTTTAGGCATTGATACGTTTAACCTCAATGCAAATGCTACCGGAGATATTGAAGGTGGAAGTGGCAACGACGTTTTCAATATCAGAGCCGCTGTTAGCGGTAACCTGCAAGGTAATACCGGGGCAGATACCTTTGTATTCTATGATACCGGCAGTATCAACACGGCAGGCGGCGGTGTGGCCGATGCAGGAACCGGCACTGACAAAGATGTGGTGGATTTACAAAATATCACTACCGATAAAACTATCGTTATTAACGGTTCGACTTTCTATAACGTCGCGAATGTTGAGCGGGTTATCGCTAACGAGCTGAGGAATTTCACCCTCGCGGCCAGCGCCGCTACCAATAGCTGGCATATTTACGATATTGATGGTAGTGCAGGCAACGTATCTGAAGGCGTAAATGACGGAACAGTTGCGGGTATCGAATTTATTAATTTCAGAACACTGCGTGGCGGCAGTGGTACGGATACCTTCGATCTGGACACAAATTTTTCCGGTACTATCCATGGCCTGGATGGCGATGATGTTTTCAATATTAAAACGGCGCTCACGGGAAATTTGCAAGGCGGTAATGGAGCTGACACCTTTGTGTTCTTTAATGCGGGCAGCGTGGCCGCATCCAATGCGGGAACCGACACGGAAAAGGATGTTGTTGATTTACGCAATATCACCACTGACAGGACTGTAACCATCAGCGGTAATACCATTTATAACCTGGCCAATGTCGAGCGGGTTATTGCTAACGATTCAAGGACATTTACGCTTGCGACCACCGCTGCCACCAATACCTGGACGGTCTATGACTTTAGTGACTTGGATCCGCTGGTGGATGGTATCAACGACGGTACTGTTGCGAATATCGAATTCATTAATTTCGAAAGGCTCCAGGGCGGAACAGGAACCGATACATTTAACCTGGAAACGGATTTTACGGGAACCATAGAAGGGTTAAATGGCAATGATATTTTTAATATCAAAACTGCGGTCACCGGAACACTGTTGGGCGGAGCGGATGCGGATACGTTTGTATTTTTTGATAGCGGCGATATAGATACAGTCAATGGTGGAAGCGCGGACGGTGGCACGGGTGCAGCAAAGGACTTGATAGATTTAAGGCAACTCACCGCGGGCACTACGGTAACGCTCGCCAACTCAACACTGCATAATGTGGCCGGTATTGAGCAAATTATTGCAGACGGCAGCAAAGATTTTACGCTGGCCGCCACATCCGGTACCAATACCTGGAATATCAGTGATTTTGACGGTGGTTCCGCCTCCCTTGCCGATGGTGTGAACGACGGAACTGTCGCGGGTATTGAGTTCATTAACTTCAACACATTGAAAGGCGGTTCCGGTACCGATAATTTTATATTTATCGGTACATCAGGTTCTGTCGAATCTATTGATGGAGGCACCGGGGTTAATAGTGTGGTTGGCCGTAATACGCCTAATACCTGGACAGTGGCAGCGGCAGGAGGAAAAAATAACCTTTCTGTTACCGATGGAAATACTTACCTTTCATCCTTTACCAACATTCAAAATTTACGGGGTGGGACAGGAACCGATATATTCATTATCAATGGAACTATCGGGGAATTGTATGGAAATGGAGGCGACGATAGATTTATTTTTAGCGGTGCAAATAATGCCGGCTCTGCAAGTTTAATTGATGGGGGCGCCGGCGCTGACCAAATTGCAGGCCGCAATGCCAATAATATCTGGTCTATTACCGGGACAGACGCCGGTAATGTCAGCGTCACATCGGGCGTTCCTTACATTACTCATTTCCGAGACATCCAAACACTCATTGGCGGTAACCTCGCGGATGTATTTCAAATCAACGCCAATATCACGGGAGGCATCCAGGCGGGTAACGGCAATAATATTTTTGAGGTGAATACCAATATCGGCCACTTGCAGGGCGGTGATGACAATGATGAATTTATCTTTGGGGTAAGCGGCCGCGCAAATTCTGTGAACGGCGGTGGTGGGACTAATAGTTTGTATGGGCGTGACGCCAATAATTTGTGGGAAATCACATCCTCTAACGCGGGAAATATTAAAGCAATTACCGCAGATGATTTGTATGTAACGAATTTTTACAATATACAAGCATTACACGGCGGCAAGGAAGCGGATCAGTTTACTATTAACGCAGCGGCGGTGAGTATATACGGCAACGATGGTAATGATGTCTTCTCATTTGCCGAAAGCAATAATGGTACCGCGAACCTTATTGATGGCGGTTTAGGTTCAAATAGTTTACGCGGCCGCAACCAGGCCACCCGCTGGACAATGACCGGGGCAAATTCGGGTAGCGTTTCAAATACGGCGCCAAATATCTATGTAAGTTCGTTTGTGAATATTAATACACTGGTTGGCAGCTCGGATGCCGATACCCTTGCAGGGGTGGACCAGTCAAACTCCTGGCTCGTAACCGATGATAATGAAGGAGAATTGTACGCGACCGCGACACCGGCAGAAAAAATTATATTCCAGGGTATGGAAAATTTATTGGGTAACCAAAGCGTTGATTTATTTGTTTTTACCGCAAATGGAAACATTACCGGCTTAATTGACGGCGGCACAAGTGCTACAAAAGATGTAGTTAAAGACGCATTGGATTTATCGGCATTGACTGGCAACCTGATGGTTGCACTCGGAAACCAACAAACCGCCGCGCTTAATGTCGTCAATGTGGAAGATATTATTGCATCAACAAACAATCAAAATAACCATGTGCTGATTGGTGCAAATGATACTGCTTACCGCTGGAAAATTACCGGTGAGAACCAGGGTATAGTTGAAACAGCCGTTAACCCGCTACTTGAAACCTCGGTTAACTTTACGAACTTTGGTGATATACGCGGTGGATCGAATAGCGACAGGTTTGATGTGCAGGGAACAATTACCAAAAGTATTGATGGTGGAAATGGAATCGACCTGGTTGATTATTCGCAGCGGAAAGAAAATTTCACAATTGAAATAGGTGGTAGCGGAGGGCTTGGCGATACAGGTATTAACGGTATTGAAGGTGTTGTGGGAAACAGTGATTCCGGCAATGGTTATACCAGTACCATCAAGGTAAATTCGGGCGATAATATTTGGGAAATAGGGGCGGCATCCAATTTCGGGGATGGGAATAATGACGGCAGCATTACCATTAACAATAATAAGATCAGCTTCGAAAACTTTACCAACCTGATTGGCGGCTCAGGTCGCGATACCTTTAACTATATTGAGAATGGCCAATGGATTGGGAATATCAGCGGCGGTGGCGGAACCAATATTATCAACGCATCTTTATCGTTAAAAAACCAACAGTTTGGGGTATTCGGTACTGCGCTCAGTACAGGAACTAATTTGAGCGGCATTAACGAAGTAATCGGCAATGCTGATACGGATTCCCTGCTAGTGAGCAACGCGCGTGCAAATATCTGGCAAATCGATAACCAAGCCAATGGACGCCTCAACGACACCCTCGCATTTACCAATATTGCCAATCTGCAAGGCGGTGTTTTCTCTGATACGTTTAATATCGCCAACCTTTCGTGGCTGCAAGGTGTGTTAGACGGTGGTGGCGGCAGCGGTGTTGATACCGTTAACTTAATGGCGATGGATAGGGCGCTCCAGGTAGCTGTGGACGCGCAAACAGAAGCGGATATTAATGTGCTTGATATGGAAGCCATTAATGCTAACAACAGCTTCACCAATACCCTGAAAGGGGGCTTAAATGATAACGAGTGGCATGTCAACGAATTAAATGCCGGTATATTTAACAACAAACTTAATTTCACCGGTTTTGCTAATTTAATGGGCAATAGCCTTACCGATCTGGTTGTTTTCGATAACAGCGCGGCGGCATTAACGGGACATATTGATTTGGGAGATGGGCAAGACGTTCTGGATCTTTCCGCCAGTGGTCGGGATATGACCGTGCAACTTAATACTTCCAAAAATAATTTGGCGGCAGGTATTTTATCAGTAGATAACATTGAAGATATTAAAGGTGGTGCGAATCAATCCAATCGCTTAATTGGAGACAATTATTCCAACACGTGGATTTTGGACAATGTGGATGCTGGTCGTGTTTCGGCAACCGAAACAGGGACAATTACGTTTAGCCAATTCAAACACATTACTGGTGGCACCGGGGATGATTTGTTTGTATTTGAAGCGCTAGGCAAAATAACAGGACTGGTTGATGGCGGTACCCAAGTAGAACGCGATAGCGTCGATTTATCCAAATCCAACGATGCCAACGTGGTAGTAACCTCGTCAGGCGGCACTGGCTTTATCAATGTGGAAAAATATATCGGTAACAATATCGATAGTACGTTCACCGCCGCCGACGTTATCAATAATTGGTTGTTAACCGGTACCAATCGCGGAACATTAAACGATGTTATTGAATTTGAAAATTTCGGCGTATTGAAAGGCGGTAGCAGGCAGGATAATTTTATTATCAATAATGCCACTATCAGTGGATCTATTGATGCTGGAGATGGAGACGATACCTTCAATATCCAAACCAGTGCTATCGCCGGTAAAATCATGGCGGGTGCTGGTGATGACCGATTCACTTTCATGATTATCCCCGATGCGGAAGGTACAGCAGACATTGACGGTGGTGAAGGAGTAAACCGTCTAACCACGGAAGGTGGTGAGGCGGGATACAAATCATCCCATCAACCGGGGCGCCTTGAATATGTGAGCGCGGCTACCAATACTTATTCAATCCTCTACTCCAATGTTGAAAACATTTTTGACAACGTCGTTGCGGATACCTTATCAATATTTGGAACAACAACAGCGGATACTTTCCGTTTGCAAACCGGGCGATACAATACCAACAACCTGGCTACGGTGAATTACACCAACAAATCCAATCTGATCGTAAACGGTTCGGCGGATGATCAGGTTATTGTCGATGGCACGGTGGGGGTTGAATCAACAATAACGTTTAATAACCTGCGGGTTTTGGCCGAAAACACTGGAAAAATTCAGGCGCGCTCATTGGCGCTGGTGAATACCGGAAATGTCGGTTCGGCAACGGCGCGGTTAAATACGGCGGTAAACGAACTCTCCTTGAACGCCACTAATGGCGCCATTTATTTAGAAGAACAGGATGGCTTGGTCCTTGGGAATTTCAATGTTTCCACGACAGACAGGGTGGATATTAAAGCGGGGGGAAATTTATCCACTTCCGGTGCGCTTGCTTATTCGGGTAACCTGACTCTGGAATCATTGCGCGGCGATATTGCGCTGGGTAGCGGCAATTCGCTCACTGGCACCTTGAACCTTAAAGCGGCAGGCGATATAACGCTGGATAACCTTCAAGCATTGTCATTAGGTGATTTAAGTGCACAAAATGCAAGCTTAAGTTCGGGCACAAGTATCCAGGGTTTGGGACTATTTTCCGTTGCTGGTTTAGCTACGCTAAATGCGGTTAACGATATCAGCTTGCTAAATGCGGGCAATGATATCAATCAAATTAATATCGGGCGTGCGGATGCGCTTGCGTTATTTGATAAAAATGGCTTCACGGCTACCAGCGTGAATGTTACTAATAACGCGAACCTTCGCTCATCGGGCGGGATTATTCTGGGCGCGTCCTGTAGTTCTGATTGTTTTGGTATAAACGCCAAAAACCTGCAAGTACAGTCCGATGCGTCGGTGACGGTAGTTAAAAATATTTCCGCTGCTGAAAGCATTGAGATCCTATCCCAGGGCATGGTTGTTAATGATTCCATCACGTCAAAGCAATTCTTGCTTAATGCTGCTAATGGAAAGCTGGTGCTCAACGAAAGCGGAAATTTGCTTGGTGAGGGTGGAAGTAATATTGAATTAATCGCAAATACTGTCGAACAACACTCAACGATTGTAGGTGGCGGAAATATCGCAATAAATGCAACCGGTGATATTGTCATGACCGATGGCGCTGTCATTGAGTCCCTAGGTAACAACATAAACCTGAATGGAAATAACCTGCAGCTGGCCTTGTTAAAGGCGAGCAGCGGCGTTGCGGTTATGACGGCTCAAGGCGCGATTACGGATGGCAATGGAACAGCGGTTAATATCATTTCCAATCGTTGGCAAGCAGATGCCATAAGCGGTATAGGTGTTGGCTTGGGTGAGGGAAATGGTGCTGATGCAATTGAAACGGATATAGGTGTGCTATCCGTTCGTAATGCCGGAAAAGCACACTTACCTTCATCAAATACAAGCATCAATATTGCCAATGCCAATTCACTCATCATTGAACAAGCGCGCAATAACGGCCATATCAGTATTAGCAATGCTAATGGCGATGTAGTCCTGGATAACACAAATAATGATAATTTTAATCCTGCGGACCTTGATGCCCGTACGCAAGGTGGTGTCATCAATACAAATACAGGCAGTGGTGGCCAATTGTTCTTGACAATTGGTAATGGGATGGTCCGTGCGGAAAATAAGGCGAACAAGCAAAATCCTGATGTTATTGCGGATATTGCCACCTTTAATTTCCAATCCTCGTTTGACTTCGGTGAGCGTAACAGGAAAATTATCATGCACGTTCCCGAAATTTATAACCAGAACTCTCGTTTAAGTTTCGTTGCATGGTACCTGGGTAAACCCAAAATCATGAACGACTTATCAAAAGTTCCGTCAGACAGTTTGATCTCGGGTCGTGACCAATTGATTCAAATCGAAGGTTTAAGCGAAATTGATCCAGCTATTTTTACCAGCTTGCGAAATTACGTCCATGATGAAGTTGCGATTTTGTTACCTGCAGATCAACGCTTCGATGATGAAGACGACGAATTTTAACGATAACTAAAATTAAACGTAATTGAGTCAATGAAGATGAGTTTTTATTTCAGGATTATTAATGTACTGGGCGCATGGATGCTGTTCGTGTTTTTCAACCTTGCTGAAGCCGGCTTTCTGGAGATGCCCGATACGTCGGAGGTACCGGAGTACGAACGTGAAAGTTTATTACTGGATTTGGATATACCCGCGTTGCGTGATCGCGATCCTAACCCTGAGGCCGGGCCGCGTTTGAATGTAAAAGAGTTCCGTGTACAAGGTTTGGTTGAATATCCGGAATTCGGAATTACCCGGCAGGAAATCATCAAGCAAGTTGAAAAAATTCGCTTTGACATGATGGATGAAGGTGAACTGCTGGATTCAGGGTACACCATCGAAGAGATTAAACAGGTTTCTGATTTGATGGCACAAATCGAAAAGGAAACCGAAGGTCGACATGTTGATCCTGTTGATGTACAGAAGCTGGTGTTTTTGATCCGCGAACAGCGCCGCCAGCGCGGAATTACCTTGGGTATGATCGAAATGGTGGCCGATACCATAACCCGCTATTATCGCGAGCGCGGTTTCATTTTAGCCAAGGCATATATCCCCAAGCAGCATGTGCGGGACGGTGTAGTTACTATCACTCTTTTATTAGGGCAATTGGGTGAAGTGGAAACGAACAATAATAAGATGTATTCGGATCGTATAGTTAAGAGAATTTTTAAATCTTCTTTAGGGAAGCCGGTTTCCAATAATATCATCGAAGAAAAATTATATTTGGTAAATGATTTGCCGGGGGTGAGCGCAAGTGGTTATTTTGAACCTGGCTCACAAGTCGGTGATACCAAATTAAATATTAATTTCAATCGTGAACGGCGGCTAGCTTCCAACTTGCGGTTGGATAACCATGGTTCAGAGGCAACGGGTGAGTATCGTGCATATGCTGATTTTCATTGGAACAATCCGCTGACAATTGGCGATCAATTACAGTTGGGTGTGTTAGGTTCATTCAAACCGGAAAACTCGGTATATGGATCAGCACGTTATTCACTACCGGTTTATACGCCTCGAACCCAGTTTTCATTAGGGGTATCTTCTAATGATTTCGTTACGGACGACAGTACAAATATAACTTCGGATTTTGAGATTTCCGGAAAGTCCCTGGTGGCTGATGCCAATTTGACTTACAAGATTAGCCGTTCACGAATCAACAACCAGAATATCAGCCTCGGGTATTCCCAAATAAATTCACAAATCGAGTTTGGAAATCTTTCCAACGCGGGCATAGATAAAACAGTAAACAAATTGGATTTGGGCTATTCATTCGACATGTTGAATGAAAAAGATCGTGTGTTGCATCAAGGCGGGATTATTCTGACCTATTCAGAGTTTATCGAAGGGGCAGATGAGGGACAGGATTTAAAAGCGACCATAGTTTCGCTGGATTATTCAAGGCTTTCTTTTTTAAGAATCCCGTTTACCAAAAAAGAAAGTAAATTAATTTTGCGGGCTGTCGGCCAATATTCCGGGGCTTCGCTTTCCGAAGTTTTGCAGTTTGGCCTTGCAGGACCAACAAGGGCACGCGGTTATAAAATTAATGAATTTTATGCTGACGATGCGGTATATATCGGAGCGGACTGGGTATTTGATGGGCCGCAATTTGGTGGCAGGTCCATAGCCGGGGAACGCTGGGAAAAGGTTTTACAGCCTTTTATATTCCTTGACGCAAGCTACGGGGTAAACAATGCAATCCTGGAAGGAGAGGCGTCAACCGAAACGCATTTGGTTGACGCAGGTGTCGGGATAAAATTGGCTTTTAAAGATGGTTTTAAGGGTAATCTATCCTTTGCATTCCCGGTTGACGCAAAAAACTCTGCCCTTGAATCCCTGGATGAAGATACGGAGGTTGCATCTCTGGACAGGACACCAGGAGACGGAATGAAGCTGTATTTTGATTTCCAATATAGCTTTTAAATGTTGAGTATCAGGTCACATTGAAGGTCGCCGGGCAACCTTCTGCTTGTTGTTCAGAAATGTGAAATGGGATACCATCGGCTGGTTAACGAGCCAGCCTCGATTAAAGCTTTTGTGGTGGACAATTGACGTAATAGCTGTAACGGAAATTGACTGCTTTAATTTGTGTAATACTTAAAAACTAAGGAGTAATTGAAATGGCTATTTACATTGAATACGAAGGTATTAAGGGAAATACTACTGCCGAAGGTTACAAAGATCATATTACCGTGAGCTCACTGCAGTTTGGTGTTGGTCGTGGAATTTCTATGGAAGCTGGTAATCTGGCAAACCGTGAAGCCACCCGCCCAACCATTAGTGAAGTTACTTTCACCAAGTTGGCGGACATCGCAAGCACCTCTTTATTTAAAGAGGCGGTAACTGGTTCTTCCGGCAAGAAAGTAGTAATCAAATTCGTCCAAACCGGCTCGGATAAGCTGGTTGAATTTATGACCTATACCTTGGAAAACTGCCTGGTAAGCGGATACTCGGTATCCTCTGATTCAGAAAGCGATCCAGTAGAATCTATTTCCCTCAGCTTCTCTAAAATCATGGTTAACTACAGTGACTATGATAAGAGCAACAAATCTGCTACTCCACAACGTGTGGGTTATGATTTGGCAACGGCTAAACCTCTGTAATTCCGTAACACCAGGCACCCTGTGGAATCAATTCCATGGGGTGTTCTCCTCACCGCTCGTAAGACCTTCAGGGCAGGGACGTTGGCACTGCCTAGGAATGTGCATAAGGTTGCAATGACATGAGTCAGCTTTCGCAAGATAATCGCCTGTTATCCATTTCAGATTTTTCTCTCGGAAAGGACACTTTCCTATTAAGCGGCTTTTCCGGCACCGAAAACATTTCTGATTTGTTTAGTTTCACTATTAACGTGTTATCCGAAAACCTTGATGTTGACCCTAGTCTCATTGTAGGCAAGACCGCAACCATCACTATCAAGAACAGCGCAGAGCGCAAGTTCCACGGTTTTATTAAAGAATTCATTTTTGGCGAAATTAAATCCGATAATCTGCGTGAATACCGGATGCAGATGGTGCCTTGGCTGTGGTTCCTGTCGCAAACAAACGACCATCGTATATTCCAGGAAAAAACCACAAAGGAAATTGTTAGCCAGGTTTTTAATGACTTGGGTTTTTCTGATTTTGAGTTTCGTGCGGCGGGTGGAAAAAGACGCGAATATTGCGTACAGCACAACGAAAGTGATTTGAATTTTATTTCACGCCTTTTGGAAGAAGATGGTATCGCCTACTTCTTCCAGCATTCCGAAGGTAAGCATCAATTAATCCTGGTGGACCAGCCGAACGCTTATAGCGAAGTGTCCGAAACCAATCTCGAATATTCCAAAGGCAGCGCACCTCACGCTCAAATTACCGGTTGGGAGCACAAATACAATTTTAAGAAGGGCAAGTGGACCCTTAATGATTACAACTTCAAGGAACCGAAAAAAGATTTAACCGCAACTATCAAGACCAGCAGCAGTTATGCAAAAAATGCGGAATTTGAGCATTACGAATACCCCGGATACTACGATCCTGCACTGGGCGCAGAACTGGTAAAAATTGCCCTGGAATCAGAGGAAGCCGATCGTAATACTGTATTTGGCCAAAGCACTTGTGCCAGCTTTTATGCGGGCGGGAAATTTAAATTAGCCAAGCATGCGACCGCTTCGCAAAAAGGCAGCTATATTCTGGCTGCCGTTACTCACCAGGCTGAAGATAAAAGCTATTTTTCTGGTGATCAGGGAAGCGCTACTTATACTAATGCTTTTATCTGTTTCCCCGCGGACATGGCGTTCCGCCCTAAACGCACGCATTTAAAACCGATAATGCGCGGCCCGCAATCTGCGGTTGTCGTTGGGCCCGCCGGTGAAGAGATTTATATTGATGAGCACTGTCGTGTAAAGGTCCAGTTTATATGGGATAGGGAGGGCAAGGACGACGAAAATAGCTCCTGTTTTATTCGCGTGATGCAAACCTGGGCGGGTAACCAATGGGGTGCTTCATTCATCCCGCGAATTGGGCATGAAGTTATTGTTAGCTTTCTGGATGGGGACCCCGATCGTCCGTTGATTACAGGTTCCGTATACAACGGTTGGAACAAGCCTACTTATCCATCAAAGACGCAAAGTGGTATTAAGACTCGCTCAACGAAAGGCGGCTCTCCGCAAAATTTCAATGAGCTTCGCTTTGAGGATAAAAAAGGCGAAGAACAGATATACGTCCATGCCGAAAAGAATTACGACACTATGGTGGAAAATGATCAGACACTGACTGTTGATCATGATCGTACCAAAACGATTAAGCATGACGAAAACTCATCGATAGGTAATGACCGCAATAAAACTGTTGGTAACAATCAAACGGAATCTATCGGTAAAAATAAAACAATTGATGTTGGCGATGACCATACCGAGAGCATCGGTAAAAATATGTCATTGAGTGTGGGTAAGAATATTACTATTGATATTGCTGAAAACCACACCGAAACCATTGGCAAAAATATGACCATTGGTGTTTCCAAAGATTTACGCGAGACCGTTGAAGGAAAGTACACCGAAGACGTTACTAAAGAATATTCACTGCGCGCAAAAACAATCACCATGACGGCTGATGATCAAATCACCCTTAAAACGGGCTCGGCTTCCATTGTGATGAAGAGTAATGGTGACATCACAATTTCCGGGGCAAACATAAATGTGA
This sequence comes from uncultured Cellvibrionaceae bacterium, assembly GCA_965650515.1. Taxonomy (GTDB): domain Bacteria; phylum Pseudomonadota; class Gammaproteobacteria; order Pseudomonadales; family Cellvibrionaceae; genus Cellvibrio. Next base: position 17,977 of record CBFGOY010000060.1, read on the forward strand.
AAGGCTCGGGTAATGTGGTCGTTAAAGGCAGCAAAATTACCAATAACTAGCGATTGTTATGGAAAAAGTTTCGATTTTGGATTCCACGCCGGATCTCGATAACGCCAGCAATGAGCTGGTCAAGTTAGGCGCGGGCGAGATTCTGCTGGGCAGGTTGGAGTCCATTGATGAAACCGGTAACGCCATGGTGAGTTTGCCGCATATGCCACTTTTCCAACAGCGCATTGCATTGACGACAATTCCCGTTAACCATCAGCATATAGGCCGCCAGGTAGCGCTGATGTTTACCCAGGGTGTTGATCCAAAACCGATAATTATGGGTTTGATTTATTCTCCATTGCAGCAGGTACTGGAGAATATTATCGCCAACACCGGCAATAAAAATGAAATTGACGAGTTGGTTTTTACTGAGCCTGTACCTTCTGATGCCAAAGCGCCTAAATCCCTCGAAAATTCCGTGTATATAGATGGGAAGCAACTGGTATTGGAAGGGCATGAGGAAATTGTCCTCCGTTGTGGCGAGGCCAGTATTACGCTCAATAAAAGCGGCAAAATATCCATTCGCGGCAAATATCTGCTGAGTAGAGCTACTGGAGTTAATCGAATATTGGGTGGCTCCGTGCAGGTTAATTGATAACCTGCACCAAACTTTTGGCTCGGATTCATCATGCTGCAATTAAAAAATAACACCCCTTTTACCTCTGCATTTGCAATGTTTCCCGATGTGCACGGCATCGATACCCTTTACATCATGGTGAAGGCGACTTTTCTGATTGGCAGCCAGTGGACGCTTGCCGGGCAGCAATTACCGCTTTACCAAGGTGATGAATACTGGGGTGAACCCGAGCAATCCAGCTTGAAAAACGCGGGCGAATACCATATAGGCAAGCCTGCGACAGATATTTTGATGTATGGCATGGCTTGTTCACCTGGGCAACGACCGCTACGCCAGATGGATGTGGGGCTGGAAGTGGGATCAATAAAAAAAATCGCGCGTATATTTGGTGACAGGTGTTGGCAAAACCAACTTATTAGCCAGCCCAATCCATTCGTTAACATGCCCCTCATCTATGAAAGGTCCTTCGGCGGCCAGGATTATTTTAAAGGCCAGCTCCGCGCGGCTGAATTACGCAATCCGGTTGGCAAAGGTTTTGTTGGCAATAAAAATTCATTTGAAATTGAGGGACTGGCTTTACCTAACATAGAGTCACCGGCACAACTGATGCGCCATTGGCAAGATAACCCGGCTCCCATAGGTTTTGGACCAATAGCACCAAACTGGAGCCCGAGGGCGAGTATGGGTGGAACCTATAATCACCAGTGGCAGGAACAACGAGCGCCTTACTTGCCTGAAGATTTTGATCCCCGATTTTTAAATACGGCACCCGAAGATCAAATCTACCCGGGATTTATCCAGGGCGGGGAGCCGGTGCGCATAATCGGTATGCATCCGGATGGGGATTTCCAATTTAATCTCCCCTATGTAAGCCTCTCTAATAAAGCAGTAATAAGGGGAGAGGTGGTGTCGGCACCGTTTAATATAGAGACTCTTGCGCTTTATCCAAACCAGCGACAAATCGCCATGACCTGGCGTGCAGCAATCCCTTGCGATAAGCGTATGCTTAACATTGAACAGATTAGTGTTAGCCTTATGCGCTAATGACGGACGGAGTTCCTATGGCACAGACAACATTTTGTAATACTCGCGGCATCGTCCATAAAGGTAGCGGTGGTATGAGTACGGTATTTCCGGACGTATGTAAAACACCGGTTGGTTCGGCGGTAGTACCTATCCCCTATCCAAATATCGGTAAATCTTCGGATACCAGCAAAGGCCCCAAAACGGTAGTAACAGACGGCAAAATGCCAATGGTAAAAGGTGCGGTTTACTCCACCAGCACCGGGGACGAAGCTGGTGTGCAGAAGGGCGTTATCAGCGGTAAAAACAAAGGGGAATGCGAATTTATGATGTATTCCTTTGATGTTAAGTTTGAAGGTAAAAATGTTTGCCGCTTGGGTGATCCACTATTTCACAATAATAAAAATATTATGGGTTAATGGAGTTCATGGATACGCCTGCCAAATCGCTTGGACATCTCCTTGACGCATACACTCATTATCAGGATCAATTTGCAGACGATGCTGCTTTTTTATGGTTGTTACGCAGCAACGCAGTAAACCAGCCACATTATCACCTGGATGACCTTAATGAGTTGGACCAACGTATAGATGCCCAACTCGATGGTTTGATGACGGCACCGGAAGAGAGCTGGGAGGTGTGTGAAGCCTCACTTGCATTGCAACAACCGGGAGAAGCCTTTGTTGCCAGTGCGCTTGCGTTTCGCAGCCTTGATGTCCGTAAAATGCAAATTGCGGTAGAAGCTGGCCTTGTCGATACGCGCGCTTTTAAAGGCCTGGTTTCAGCAATGGCCTGGTTGCCGGGGCGATTAGTACACTCCTGGATTAAAAAATTCCTGACCAGTAAAGATCTGGAGCATAAGCACCTGGCTTTAGCCGTATGCAGTGCTCGCCGTGAAGACCCACGTGAGTATCTCACCACTATTTTGCAGCGGCCAGATTGCCTGGCCCACGAAAAACTTTATGCACGCGGGCTTCGATTAATCGGGGAACTGAAGAGGTTCGACCTGGTTCCTGCGTTGCGGCAAGGTGTGAATGGGGAAAATACGAATACCAGGTTCTGGGCGCGTTGGTCTGCGATCCTGTTGGGTGACAAAACGCAGGTTGCTCAACTTCAAGAATGGGTACTGAACACCAACCCAATGCAACGCAGGGCCATTGAGCTTTGCTTTCGTACTTTACCTGCCGATACCGCGCGTGACTGGATTACGCGTCTCGCACAGGACCCCGCCAATCAACGATTGGTCATTTATGCCACCGCCGTACTGGGTGATCCCCAAGCCATCAACTGGCTAATAATTCAAATGCAAAAGCCGGCACTAACACGTTTGGCTGGTGAAGCTTTTACAACAATTACCGGCATCGACCTTGTGGCTCACAAATTGGGGCTGGAAGATATTCCCGAATTGGGAGATGTGCTACCGGATGACGGTGCGCAAAATGAAGAGCTCGACACTAGCGAGGATCAACACTTGCCCTTTCCGGATACTGCGAAACTCGCGGCGGTTTGGCAAAAATACCAACAGCGGTTTGCATCCGGACAGCGGTATTTTATGGGGCAAATGCTGGGTAATAACCAGCAAACCAGCGAACACTTGCGCCACATTTATGAGACTGGCACACAGCGGCAACGCGCAGCGGCTGCGCTCGAATTGTCGTTACTCGAACCCTCGCAATATTTATTAAATCACGCTGCAAAGGAAATCATGGATGAATGATAAAAAGTTATACATAGCCGGCATGGGGATGATAACGGCAGTGGGGCCGACTGTGGCCACCAGTGTTGCAGCCGTGCGGGCGGGGCGGAGTGGATATTTGATCTCTGACTATGATGCGCATGATGGCGAACCCATTATCATGGCGCGCGTGCCGGATCGGGTGTTTGAACATATAGATTGCGATATTGAAGAAGAAGGCGATGTTTATAATTATCGCCATGAACGTATGATTCGCATGGCGATTGTGGCGCTGCGTGAGAGTGTATCTGCGCGCAATACCCAAGCGGCCGTTCCTTTCGTAGTGGCATTACCGGAAGATCATCGCAATGATGAGGGGCATACACCTTTGGTGCCGGCGCTGGTCCAAAACCTTCAGCCATGGATCAAGCTCGATTTATCCCGGCGTATTTGCACCGGTCGATCCGCTGGCATTGAAGCGCTCGATTTTGCTTTCAACTATCTTATGAATCAACCCCAGGAATATGTTTTATTGGCAGGGGTTGATTCTTATCTTGATGAATCAATTATTAAAAATTACCAGCGACGTTTGCTAACACATGGCGCAGCAGATGCTTTTGCACCCGGTGAAGGCGCATGCGCATTGCTGCTGACCCGCCATATCGAATTAGCCGAAAACCGTAATGGGTACGTCATCGCCCTGCATCCGTGCGGAATGGCGGAAGAAGAAGGGCATATGTACAGTGAAGAACCTTACAAGGGTGAGGGTTTGGATAAAGCATTCAAGCGCGCGTTGGAAAATCATTCTCCGCACAGTATAGGGACAATCTATTCCAGCATGAATGGTGAAAATCATTGGGCCAAGGAATATGGCGTGGCCTACCTTAGAAATAAACAAAAATTTATTGATAAAGTGAAGGTAGAACACCCGGCAGATTGCTACGGTGACCTTGGTGCCGCCACCGCGACAGCGCTGGTTGCATTCGCCGCAGAAAACCTGCACAAATCCAGATCGGCGCATAAAAATTTAGTGTATTGCTCATCAGATAAAGCCGTACGTGGTGCGGTGGTGTTGGAAAAAATAGCAGCGAGGGTGGAACATGACAGATATCAATGAAGGTTACCAACCACCAACAAAGGAAAAGGCACCAGAAGACCCCAAGGATAAA
>CBFGOY010000061.1:0-20959 GCA_965650515.1 uncultured Cellvibrionaceae bacterium
TTTCCCCTCAACGACAAGCGTAAACTGGTTGGGCGAGTGTGTGCCTCCTGGGTGGTTTTCGCGGGGTGTGTTGCTGGAAAACCCCGCCTCCTGTACGGGAATCTCGGGATAATCAGGCTTCGATGCGGGTGGAGAAACGATAACCTGTACCGCGCACGGTCTGGATCAGGTCTTCGTGGCCATCAATAGTGAGGGCCTTGCGCAAGCGGCGGATATGGACATCGACAGTGCGCTCCTCCACATACACATTGCCCCCCCACACATGATCCAGCAGTTGGCTGCGAGTATAGGCCCTTTCCTGGTGGGTCAGAAAAAATTCCAGCAAGCGGTATTCGGTCGGTCCCATATCCACCGAGTGGTCGTTGATGGTCACTCGATGGCTGGCGGGGTCCAGGCATAAGCCCTGCACGGTAATCGGGGCTGAATTGATGTGCGGGTCGGCGCGGCGCAATACCGCTTTCAGGCGGGCTACCAATTCGCGCGGGGAAAAGGGTTTGGTGATGTAATCATCGGCCCCCACTTCCAGGCCCTGGATCTTGTTATCTTCCTCACCTTTGGCGGTGAGCATAATGATGGGGATTCCGGCGGTTACTTCATCGCGTTTCAGGCGGCGCGCCAATTCGATACCGCTGGTGCCGGGCATCATCCAATCCAGCAGGATCAGGTCCGGCTTCTCATCGATAATCAGCCCGTGGGCGTCCTGGGCATTGCTCGCCTCCATGACCTGGTATTCAGCCATCTCCAGCGCCACGCGCAACATATCGCGAATTGCGGATTCATCGTCAACGATCAGAATTTTGCGACCAGTCATAGGTATGCTCTGCCTGAAATAACCCTAACCCGCTTCACCCAGTGTGAAGTTATTGTTGCAGCTTATTAAATGAGTTGAGTGTTACACATTTATGACAGGGCTAAAAATTCCCGATTGACCGGTGGCCGCTGTCGAAGCGCGACAGGGTATCCGGCCGATGCCTGTAGGCTGTTTCCGGTGGGCATTACGCGGATAGGCTAATAACTAGCTTAGGCCCAAGTCCGCCGCGATGCCTGCGAAAATCGCCAGCCCCACCCAGTTATTGTTCAGGAAAGCTTTAAAGCAGGCCGCGCGCGTGCGAAAGCGGATCAGCCACTGCTGGTAGGCAAACAGGCCCGCCGCTATGGCTAATCCGGCGTAATAGAATCCGCCCAGCTCGAAACGGTTACCCACCAGCATCAGGGCATAGAGGGTCATTAGCTGGAGCGCACCGGTAATCAGGCGGTCTTGCTCACCGAACAGGATTGCGGTGGACTTCACCCCGATTTTAATGTCATCGTCGCGATCCACCATGGCGTAAAAGGTGTCATAAGCGACCGTCCATAACACCACCGCCAGGTAGATTACCCACATATGCCGGTTGAGTTCGCCCGCTTCCGCGGCATACGCCATGGGGATACCCCAGGCAAACGCGGCTCCCAGCACGACTTGCGGCAAATGGGTATGGCGTTTCATGAAGGGATAGCAAAAAGCGAGTACCAGCCCACCCACGGAAAGTTTTATGGTGAGTGGATCAGTCATCAGCACCAGCCCAAAGGCGATCAGGGATAAGGTAATAAACAGCGTTATGGCCTCCCGACCGGAAACACGGCCCGTCGCCAGCGGACGGTCCTGGGTGCGCTTGACCCGGCCGTCGATATTGCGGTCGGCAAAGTCATTGATCACACAGCCCGCCGCCCGCATCACTATGACTCCCAACACAAAAATCACCAGGTTTTTACTACTGGGCACACCTTTGGCCGCAATCCATAACGCCCAGAGTGTTGGCCACAACAGCAATAAGGTGCCGATAGGGCGGTCCATCCGCATCAAACGCCAGTAGCTGGGTGCCTTCTGGCGCAGATATTGGATAAATCCGCCAGGTTCCAGGGGTTTGTCAGCCTGCCTAAGGATTTTTGCGGCGTGGCTTTCAGGCGCCGGGATCGGTTGGGGCGGCGAAGCGGGAGTGCTGCCACCAGCCGGCACTTTTTGCGGTGCGGGCTCTTCCGGGTTTGGCTGGGGAACTGAAGGACCGTTCACCGGTGCAGGGACAGACGGGAGTTGGGTGTTTGCTGCTTTTTTTGCTGCCGGTTTGGTTGATCCGGGTTTCGGGGCGGGGCGCGGTTTAGCCGGTTTTGCGGGAGCGGCGGTTTTTTCCGCGGTAATCGCTGTACCGGTGGCGGTTTTTGCGCCGGGTGTTTTTTTAACAGTGGCCGCATCCTTTTTTGGCGTAGCAACCTTTGGCGCAACCATTTTTGGCGCCGCCGTGGCTTTTTTGGCTTCCGTGCCTCGTTTTGCCGTTGGGCCCTGGGGCTCAGCCTCGCCGGCTGGTTTTGTTGCAGGCTTGGCAGCAGCTTTTTTGCGCGCCGCGGGCTTGGCGGGTGGGGTGTCCACTGCCGGATTATCCAACGCTGGCGCCGTCGCCCCCGTGTCAACTGGCTGGGAGTTGGAAGTTGCGGGTGGATTATTGTCCGGAGTTGTCATCGCCAAAACGCCTGTAGCCTTGGTAGTGATATGCAATTACGTGGGGAATTATGCCTTGCTACAGGCTGGCGACGAACTCCGGCAGGAATACTTCGCTAACCAGCAGGGGTTTGGCATGCAGGTAAAACACAGACCTGCGTCCCCAAAGTACTTCAGGACCGGCTAGTTCAGCCGGGACATAGGCATGATCGCTGCTAATCCGCGCAATCGCAATCGGACTGCGTAACAAGTGTGGCTGACTGAACAGAAACGCTCCCAGGGGACGATTGGCCTGTTTGCGCAAATGGCGTAATTCTCCGGTCAGGCTGGACAGCGGAAGCAGGCTGCGCGCGAACACCCAGGGTTGATTGTCCCCCCTAAGCACTACCTCGCGGACCAACGCCAAACTGCTGCTGGAAATGCCCAATGCCTTGCACTCATCCAGGCCGGGGCGGCCAATCGCTTGCCGTATCACCTCTACCTGGAAACGCCCCCTGCTTTTTGCAATCAGCCGCGCGGTCAGCGAACCCGGATCAGTAAGCCAGCTTAGCAATGATCGGGATGGCCGAATCGACCTTGGCCATTTATCGAGGGGGCGCCATAACAAGCGTGTGGCGCGGTGGTGGGCAATGCGGGGCAATCCAAACTCCTGTTTTTTCCGGGGTGATGGCGGATAAATAATCATTGAATTTATTTGACGCGCGGCAGTTTATCAGCTTGGCGTTGGCGGCGGACGGAAAATGCCATGGCAAGTCTGCCGTAACCGCGTTAATGCAGGTAAACTTCCGGTGCGATTCAATATTTAGGAGAAGAAATATGCACAAGACCGATATAGTTGTAGCCTTGGCCAATAATACTGATCTGGGGGTTAACAAGGCTGACCTGGTGGTGTCGGCGTTTATTGAGCAAATCACCAATGCGCTGGCGCGCGGGGAATCGGTGGCATTGCTCGGTTTCGGGACATTCAATGTCAGTGAGCGCGCCGCCCGTGAAGGCCGCAATCCGCAAACCGGTGCGACCATCCAGATTGCCGCCAGCAAGACTGTCACCTTCAAAGCGGGTAAAGCCCTGAAAGACGCGGTTAACGAGTAACCCTTCCCCTGGCGGCAGGACCATGCCGCCCTCACCCGTTCACCTAACAATAATTTTTCGGAAAACCTGCAATGTCATTAACCAATAAAATCCTGGTGGGTATGGTGCTGGGTGCGATTGTCGGGGTAATTTTCAATGTGTCATTGGGCGATTCACCGGAGCGGGCGACACAAGGCTTCGCCTCCTGGATGGAGGTATACGTCATCAATGGATTGTTCGATGTCATTGGCCAGATTTTTATCGCCTCGTTAAAGCTCCTGGTCGTTCCCCTGGTGTTTGTATCCATTGTGTGTGGCGCCGCCGCATTGGGTGGCCAGAGTCGCATGGGCGCCTTGGCGGGCAAAACGCTCGGGTTATACGTTTGTTGCACTTCATTTGCGGTAGCGCTTTCAATTGCCTGTGCGGAACTGATCCAGCCAGGGGCGGAAATAGGCATACCGACAGCGAGCAATTTCACTGCGCCGGAAATTCCTTCCATCAAACAAACCCTGATTGAAATTGTGCCGAGCAATCCACTGCAATCCATGGTTGAAACCAACATGTTGCAGATCATTATTTTTTCAATTTTGTTGGGCCTGGCTATTTCACGCACCGGTGGTGAAGCCTCCGGCAATATGATTCTATTTTTTAACAACCTGAACGATGTGATTATCAAAATGGTGATGATGCTCATGCAACTTGCGCCCTACGGCGTGTTTTGCTTGTTGGCAAAATTATTTGCATCATTGGGAATCGGGGTCATCCTCGATTTGGCAAAATATTTTTTTACCGTCGTGTTTGTTTTGTTCCTGCATGGAATAGGTTTCTACGGTTTCCTGATCAGGATCCTTTCCGGGTTGAACCCGGTGGTATTCTTCAGGAAAATGCAAAAAGTAATGTTGTTTGCATTCAGCACCGCATCAAGCAATGCCACCATTCCCATCACATTGCGCACGGTTGAGCACGATTTGGGTGTAGACAACAGGGTCGCCAGCTTTTCAATCCCCTTGGGTGCGACTATCAATATGGATGGCACTGCCATCATGCAAGGTGTTGCTACGGTTTTTATTGCACAAGCCTACAATATCGATATCGGCATCGCCGGATATTTGATGGTGGTGTTAACCGCAACACTCGCTTCCATTGGAACTGCCGGTGTACCGGGTGTGGGTTTGGTGACCTTGACGATGGTATTGCAATCGGTGGGCTTACCGGTTGAAGGCATCGCGTTGATAATCGGTGTCGATCGCTTATTGGATATGATCCGTACCGGTGTCAATGTGGCGGGTGATGCGGTTGTTGCCGTCATAGTGGCGAAAAGCGAGAAATTGCTGGATGTTGAGCGTTACAACAATACAAAACTCAATGTGGAAAATGAACCAGTATAGGTTGTGGTAAAAAAATCAAATAAAAAAACGAATGCATCGGCATTCGTTTTTTTGCTGCAACAAAATCAATGTTTTGTCGGTGTATCCGTATCAAATTCCACGCTGATTGCCAGGTCATCGGTCAGGCAGGGCCAGCGCTCCAACTCCTGTTGCCAGCCTTTATTCCTGTGGGTATCCACATACGTGGAAAAATTCTTTCCATCAAACTTGTGTTCATTAAGTAAGAGTTCTGCTGAGAACAACACCGCCTGATCCAATTCGTTGGCGAAGGGTTCACCGATTAATTCATGGGCAATCACATTGGCCACGGTCATATCCATAGGCGCGAGCGGAATCCCGCTCTTGGCCATAAACCGGTCATTCACTTCTTCCAACAAACGGTGGGCAAGGTAGGCTTCGTCCAGCAGTGCTTCCAACTGGCTGTGTGGGTCAATAATTGAAGGTGGTGATAAAAAATAATCGCTGGCAATTTTTAACAGCGGTTCCACTTCATGATAAATACCGGCTTCCTGCGCCATGGAGCGAATGGCATCAATAAAATCGGGAACGTGCTTGATATAGCGCAGGATAAAATCAGCAAGGCCTTTAGTTGCCTGGTCTTCCGGTAACTTAATTGCGGTGTGTAAATTGGCTCTGCGGCATTCGACAAATTCGATTAGCTTTCCCGAAGCGGAATCCTGGGCTTGCGCTTGGGCAATCAGTTCGCGAATGGGATTCAAGTTGTTCAAGCTCAATCTCTGGTAATAATTGTAAGTAATCACAGTGGTAGTCCTTCAGGGCGCGAGATTCATTAATCGCGTTTTAAAAGTAAACCATGATTGAACAAACGCAAGCGCGTCTTAATACCGACTTTTTATAAGAAATTGGGCAACCGCAAAAATGAACCTGACAGCACATTTTATGCCATCAGGGTCGGTTAAATGACGGGATATCAGAAGGCGCCGGAAATCTTCAAGCGCAATGTGTTATCAAGGTCGCCGCTGAAATATTGTTGGAATTGCAAGCTAAGATCAATTGAGCCCAGGGTTTGGCCCACACCCAACACACCATAAACGCCGCCATCGATTTCAATATCTTCCGAATAACAATTGCTGCAATTACTGATGCTGCGTTCGGAGCCGAGTATGCCACTGACACCCCCGCGCACGCTGAAGAAACTCATGTTGTCTTGCCCGAAACGGTATTTAGGGCCGTATTCGGCAAACAGCATAAAGGCGTTTGCGTCAGAGTCTTCATAGCCCTCGTAACCCCACCAGTCTTCAACGTATTGGGAAAACTCGGCGTTATCGCGATAGAACAATACGCTGGCGCCCAGCGACAGGGTGTTTTCACTATCACTCGCGTAATATTCAGCGGCACCGCCGATAGCGAAGGCGGTATCTTCTATCCACTGTTCGGCGGCGGCTTCCTTGTCGATATTGACGTGGTCTATGTGGCCGGACCAACTCCAGCCGGTCTGGCGGGCGTTATTTGGGTCGGGTTGGGCAAAAACGGCCTGGCTGGCGATAAGGCAACTGCCGAGCAGCATGGGGGTCATCAGGGAATTAAACATAGTATGGTCCCATAGGAGTGAGTGGGGGCAGGCTTTTCTGCAACCTGAAAGGATTTTGCTCATCCAAATCTGTACATCAACTTAACAATTACACATATAGCAAGGCATCCCGTGAATTCAGCGCGCCAAGTCTATATAATTTGCGCTCTTTGTATCAGCTTGCGAGCCTTCCTATGTCCGACCGTATCGCCCAGGTCACCCGCAACACCCTGGAAACCAAAATCAGCGTCAGCCTTAACCTGGATGGTGGCGGTAAAGGTGTGTTTAACACGGGTGTACCCTTCCTTGAACATATGATGGACCAAATTGCCCGCCACGGTATGATCGACCTGGAGGTAACCTGCGATGGCGATACGCATATCGATGACCATCATTCAGTGGAAGACATAGGCATTACTATCGGCCAGGCCATCGCCAAAGCGGTCGGTGACAAAAAAGGCATCCGCCGCTATGGCCATGCCTATGTACCGCTGGATGAAGCCCTGTCGCGCGTGGTGATCGATTTCTCCGGTCGTCCTGGCCTGGTGATGCAAATCCCCTTTACCCAAAAGCGTATCGGCCAGTTCGATACCGAGTTGTTCTGGGAGTTCTTCCAGGGCTTCGTCAACCATGCCGGCGTTACCCTGCATGTGGACAACCTGCGTGGCCACAACGCCCATCACCAGATTGAAACGGTGTTTAAAGCCTTTGGCCGGGCCTTGCGCATGGCTTTGGAAAAAGACCCCCGTATGGACGGCATTATGCCTTCAACTAAAGGTAGCCTCTAAGCATGACCCAACAAACAGTCGCCGTCATCGACTATGGCATGGGCAATTTGCACTCGGTCAAGAGCGCCCTTGAACATGTGGCACCCGAACAACAGGTTGTCGTGACCGCCGATCCCGCTGTCGTTGCCGCCGCTGACCGGGTGATATTCCCGGGCGTAGGCGCGATCCGCGATTGCATGGCGGAAATCAAGCGCCTGGGATTCGATAAGTTGTTGCGCGAACAGGTTGCCACCGGCAAACCGGTGCTGGGGATTTGTGTAGGGATGCAGGCGCTGATGGACCACAGTGAGGAAAATAGCGGTGTGGATTGTATCGGCATACTTCCCGGCCAGGTGAAGTTCTTCGGTGAACACCATAAGGATGCCGAAGGTAGCGCGTTAAAAGTCCCGCATATGGGTTGGAACCAGGTGCATCACAATTCCCACCCGCTTTGGGCCGATATTCCCCAGGATGCGCGTTTTTATTTCGTGCACAGTTTCTATATCCGCGCCGGTGAGCCTGGGTTGGTGGCAGCGACTTGTGACTATGGAGTGGAGTTCCATGCCGCTTTAACCCGTGGCAATTTGTTTGCGGTGCAATTCCATCCGGAAAAAAGCCACACCGCCGGCCTGCAACTGCTGAAGAATTTTTTACATTGGGATGGCAAGGCGTAGGTTGGGCAGAACCCTCCCGACAGCTAACATCGACCCTATTCCGCGTTGGGCATTGCTGCCCAACCTACCCAAACGAATGAGACCCTGGAATGTTAATTATCCCCGCAATTGATTTAAAAGATGGCCAATGTGTACGCCTGCGCCAGGGCTTGATGGATGATTCCACAGTGTTTTCCGATGATCCGGTTGCCATGGCTAAACAGTGGGTTGATCAGGGGTGCCGGCGGTTACACCTGGTGGATTTGAACGGTGCCTTTGAAGGCAAGCCGGTCAATGGCGGTGTCGTCACCGCTATCGCCAACGCCTACCCCGGCTTGCCGATCCAGATCGGTGGCGGTATCCGCAGTGCGGCCACGATTGAGCATTACCTGCAAGCGGGTGTGCAGTACGTCATTATCGGCACCAAGGCGGTAAAGGAACCGCAGTTCGTGACCGACATGTGCAAAGCGTTTCCAGGTCATATTATCGTCGGGTTGGATGCGAAAGACGGCTGGGTAGCCACCGATGGCTGGGCCGAAGTGTCCAATCTCCAGGCCTCCGAGCTGGCCAGGCGCTTTGAGCAGGATGGTGTCAGCAGCATCGTTTACACCGATATCGCCCGCGATGGCATGATGCAGGGCGTGAATGTGCAGGCGACCGTGGCCATGGCGCAGGCGTCCAGCATCCCGGTCATCGCCTCCGGCGGCGTCACTAATATGGATGACATCCGCGCGCTCAATGCCGAAGCCCATAAAGGTATTTGCGGTGCGATCACCGGCCGCGCGATTTATGAAGGTACCTTGAACATGGCAGAAGCCCAGGCCTACTGCGACGTAAACTGATTTTTGGTATCCCTTATGGCTCTTGCAAAACGTATTATCCCCTGCCTTGATGTCGACAATGGCCGCGTGGTGAAAGGTGTGAATTTTGTCGGTATTCGCGATGCCGGCGACCCGGTGGAAATCGCCCGGCGCTACAACGATGAAGGCGCCGATGAAATTACTTTCCTCGACATTACCGCGACCCACGAAGGCCGCGACACCACGGTGCATACAGTGGAGAAAATCGCCAGTCAGGTATTTATCCCGCTGACCGTCGGTGGCGGGATTCGTACGGTGGAGGACATTCGCACCATGTTGAATGCCGGTGCGGATAAGGTGAGCATCAACTCCGCCGCGGTGTTCAACCCGGATTTCGTCAGGGCTGCCTCGGATCGTTTTGGTGCCCAGTGCATTGTTGTCGCGATTGATGCTAAAAAAGTCAGTGCGGAAGGCGAAGCGCCGCGCTGGGAGATCTTCACCCACGGCGGGCGCAAACCTACCGGCATTAATGCGGTGGAATGGGCCGTTAAGATGGCCGAATACGGTGCCGGTGAAATCCTGCTGACCAGCATGGATGGCGATGGCACCAAAAAAGGTTATGACCTGGGGGTGACCCGGGCGATCAGCGATGCGGTGCCCATTCCGGTTATCGCTTCCGGTGGTGTCGGGAATTTGCAACATTTGGTCGATGGCGTAACCCTGGGGCGTGCTGATGCGGTCCTGGCGGCGAGTATTTTTCACTTTCGTGAATATACCGTACCGCAAGCCAAGGAGTTTATGTCCAGGCAGGGTATCGAAGTAAGGCTGTAATTAATGGCCAAAAAGAAAGGGCGCCCCAAGGCGCCCTTTGTGCATCGGCCCGAAAGGCTTCAGGCCGCACGATACTGTTTCAGGACATCCGCCACCTTGGGCTCGGAAGCCTGGATAAATTCGATAAACTCGCCAACGCCGGTTTCAGCGTCCTCGCGGCTATCGAACGGGCCTATATCCACACCTTCGCGGGTGCTGTAATACCAATAACCCTCTTTTTGCAGGTAGCGTCCATTGCGTGCAGGTACGGCACCCTGCTCGCCCGCTCTGTTTAAAACTGCCATAAGTGCTCCTCATTTCTATTGCCCGACAATCGGTTCCTTTTGCTGGTGATCAAAAATCACCCCCGGTGATTATAGACAGCATTTTGAACCGCTTGATAGTTTTAGTTGGCCTCTAAAAACACAATTAATATAACTGACTCATTTTTTTGACCGATGTATCGCAAATTGTTCCGGTTGCGGGAATAACTGTTGATCAAAAAGGTTAACTGGTACCCAAATTTGAGGCCATAAACTCAGGGGTGGCGCCAACAATTATTGCGGCTTGTAGAAAATGCCGGGAGCAATGCGGAAACCGGTATCGGCGCTAGCTTGTAATAACCCCGGCATAGGAAATTATCGGGTGGTGTCGCGGACCTGGATGTCAGGTTGAACGACGACATTGGGTGCGATCTCCGGAGCGGGCGCGGCGGCCAGCGGGGAGCTCTGGATGAAAATATGTAATCCCTTTAGCAGGTTGAGCGCTTCATGCAATTGGTTGTCTTCGCGCAGGAGTTCAGCGCTGGTGATGCGCCGTTGTTCGCGCTCTTTACGGGTGCTTTCCTTGCCGCCCTTACCGTTGCCGAGGTGGCGGGCCAGATCCGCTTCCGTGGTGTTCACACCCTGTTGGATACCTGTTACCTGCACCCGTTCCACGTCCACATCCGGTTCGATCCCCTGGGCCTGGATCGAACGGCCCTTGGGGGTGTAATAGAGGGCGGTGGTCAACTTGACGGCGCGATCATTGCTGATAGGGATTACCGACTGCACCGAGCCCTTACCAAAACTGCGGGTTCCCATAATGACGGCACGTTTGTGGTCCTGTAAGGCCCCGGCAACAATTTCAGAGGCGGATGCGGAGCCGTCATTGATTAGCACCACCAGGGGTAACCCGCTGGTGACATCCCCGGATTCGGCGTTGTAACTGATATTGGAATTATCCAGTCGCCCCTGGGTGTATACCACCTGGCCGCCATCCAGGAAGGCATCCACGACTTCCACTGAGGATTGCAAAACACCGCCAGGGTTGTTGCGCAAATCCAGGATAACGCCTTTAGTGCCCGGGTTTTTCTTCAGCTGGTCGCGCAATTTCTGGATGGTGTCTTTACCGGTGTCAATCTGGAACTGGGCGATACGAATATAGAAGTAATCCTGTTCCAGGGTGCGTGTGCGCACGCTTTGTACTTTGATAATGTCGCGTAACAAATGGAATTCGAGTGGTTGATCTACCCCGTCGCGCATGACGGTGATTTTGATCGGTGTATTTTTTTCCCCGCGCATCATATTGATGGCCTTGTTCAGGTCCATGCCTTTAACCGGATTGTCATCGATGCGAACCACTATATCGCCCGCCATGATACCCGCCTTGGCCGAAGGGCTGTCATCAATCGGCGTGACGACTTTGACAAAACCCTCTTCCAGGCTCACTTCCAGCCCTATGCCGCCAAATTCACCCGAGGTGCTGGCTTGCAAGTCAGCAAACGCCTCTTTATCGAGGTAAGCCGAGTGCGGGTCCAGTTCTGCGATCATGCCTTTGATGGCGTATTCGAGCAATTTTGCGTCGTCGATTTCATCGACGTAACCGTTGCGTACATGGTCATAAACGCGGGTAAAGGTGCGCAATTCCTCCAGCGGTAATAATCCCGCGTCCCCGGTTGCCTTTCTTTCATCGGCAACGGCGGGGAAGGTCAAGGCAAGCGTGCTGAACAAGCCGGTAAACGCCAGCGAGGGAGTTAAAAAAACTCTGGGGAAAGCAGCGAAAAACATGGTGTCTCCGAAAGACGCTGACAGCGAAAAGCGCGGGCCGGTTGCGCCAGGGGCAATTGGGCCAATCCAATGAATCCAGGCTGAACACTAAGCCAAAATTTTAAAAAATGACAGGGCTGGAAACGATATTTTTTGTACACGGCTAAATTAGCCGCGCGCGAGCCATACCCCGGGATCGACAGGTTTGCCCTGGTGGCGAATTTCAAAATACAAACCCGTGTCGGCCTGGCCGCCAGAATTGCCAATTGTCGCGATAATTTCACCGGCTTGCACCGGTTCGCCCGCTTTTTTTAACAGGCGTTGGTTATGCGCATACAGGCTCATATAACCTTCACCATGATCAATAATGACCAGCAAGCCATGGCCGCCAAAATAGTCGGCAAATACCACTCGCCCATGGTGGACCGCGCGCACATTGTTGCCCATGGGCGCAGAAATATAGGCACCGTTCCAGTTCATCTGCCCTGCGATGCGCGCGCTGCCGAAGCGGTGGATCATGCTGCCCTGGGTTGGCCAGGGCATACGGCCGCGGCGCTGGGAAAATTTCTCGCCGCCCGTGGGAAGGGGAACATAACCGGGCGCGTTAATCGCCCCGGTAGTGGCAACCTGGCGTGTCACTTTGTCGAGCAAGGCTTGTAACCGGCGGCGGTCCTCGCCCAATTGTTTAAGCGCCTGGTTTTTGTTTTTTAAATCGCTGTTTACTTTGGCGAGCGCTTTTTCACGCTCCCTATGGATGGCTTTTAATTCGGTGCGCCGGTTATCCAATTCGCCTTGCATGGCGGCTAGCTCACGTGTTTTTTTTTCTATTTCAGGGGTGAGGGCATCAATGCGGGTGATGGTTTCCAGATAGGATTTCATTTTTCCGGTATGCGCTTCCATAAAATAACTGTGGTATTTCATGATGCGCGAAACCTGGTCCGGCGATTCCTGGTTCAATAGGACCTTTACTTCACTTTGCTCGCCCAGTTTATGGGCTGCGCGCATTTGTTCGGCAATTTGCGCTTGCTGGTTTTTGCGCGCCTGTTCCAGTTGGCTGCGCTCATTCTTAAGCTGGTTGAGTTCGTTGTTCTGCCCTTTCAGTTGGGTATTGATCTCATCCGCTTTCTTTTGCAAGTCATTAATTTGCTGTTCGGATTTTTCCAGATCTTTTTGCAAATCCGATCGCGTACCCTGTACTTCCTTTAATTCTTTTTGCAGCGCTTCAATTTCCTTTTGCAGTTTGGCCATTTCCGCTTTTTCATCGGCCTGGGCGTAACAGCACATGAGTGCGACGCAAAAAAAGCTGGTGAGCGCAAGGGGTTTAGCTTGCGCTAAGGCTTGTCGAATGGCAAAAAATCGGCTCATGAAATTCATTCAGAAAGAAAAAGGAAACGGCCGGCATCTGCTGGCCGTTTGCCCGTATTGATTAGCCGAGGGTAATCAAATTACGGCCGGTCATTTCCCTGGGTTGCGGGATACCCATCAATGCCAGCATGGTAGGTGCGACATCGGCCAGCGAGCCGCCGTTCGCCAGGGTTGCCTTGCGCTTGCTGACAAAAATAAATGGCACCGGCAGGGTGGAGTGCTGGGTGTGGGGCTGGCCGGTTTCTTCGTCGAACATTTCCTCCACGTTGCCGTGGTCGGCAGTAATCAGGGCTTCAGCGCCGACTTTTTCCACAGCGGCGAGGACCTTGCCGAGGGCAAGGTCAACGGCTTCAACGGCTTTGATGGCCGCTTCCATCAAGCCTGAGTGGCCCACCATGTCGCAATTGGCGTAATTACAGATAATGGCGTCGTACTTGCCCGATTCAATCGCCGCAACCAGTTTTTCGGTTACTTCCGGCGCGCTCATTTCCGGTTGCAAATCGTAGGTCGCAACTTGTGGCGATGGCACCAGGATGCGGTCTTCGCCGGGGTAAACCACTTCGTTGCCGCCATTAAAGAAAAAGGTGACGTGCGCATATTTTTCGGTTTCGGCGATACGCAATTGGGTCTTGCCCAAGCCGGAAATGTATTCGCCGAACGAATTGCTCAGGTCTTCGGGTGGATAGGCGATAGGCGCCTTGATGTTGGAGGCGTATTCGGTGGTCTGCACGAAATGGGCGATCGCCGGGTGGGTTTCGCCGCGATCAAAACCCTCGAACGGCTCGTCGATCAGGGCGCGGGTGATTTCGCGCGCGCGGTCGGGGCGGAAATTCATGAAAATGACGGAATCACCATCGTTGATGGTGGCCACTTCTTCATCTTCACCGCAGATCACGGTGGCTTTCACAAACTCGTCGTTTTCGCCGCGCGCGTAGGCGGCCTCCAATGCTTCAACCGCGGTGAGCGCGTCAAACCCGGCGTCGCCGGTTACCATCACATCGTAAGCTGCTTTCACCCGGTCCCAGCGATTGTCGCGATCAAGCGCATAGTAGCGGCCGATAATGGAGGCTACCCGGCCGGTGCCGAGCTCCCTAAACAGGTCTTCGGCTTTTTGCAGTGAGCTTTCAGCGCTGCGCGGCGGTGTGTCGCGGCCGTCGAGGAAGGCGTGCAGGTACACGTTTTTGGCTCCGCGCTGCACCGCCATTTTCATCATGGCGTAGATATGGTCCTGGTGGGCGTGCACTCCGCCTTCAGACAGGAGGCCGAGGATATGCACCGCCTTGTTGGTGGCGATAGCGTTATCAATCGCTTTCACGTATTCGGGATTGGTAAAGAAATCGCCGTCGCTGATGGATTTATTAATGCGGGTAAAACTCTGGTAAACCACGCGCCCGGCGCCAATGGTGGTGTGGCCTACCTCGGAGTTACCCATTTGGCCCTCGGGCAGGCCCACCGCCATACCGGAAGTTTCAATCAGGGTATTGGGGCAGGTTTTCCAGAGGTTGTCATACACGGGGGTATCGGCGGCGTATATAGCGTTGTATTTGGTTTTTTCCGAATAGCCGTAACCGTCGAGGATCAGCAAAACTACAGGTTTCTTGGCGCTCATAAATCGCTTCCAGGGTCGGATGAACGTGAAATGGCTGGTGACTATGGCGGCTTGTGGCAGCCGGTGTACGCAGCCCCGGATGATGATCAGGGCAAAATGCCCGTAATTAGCCGGCATTCTAGCGGTTTGGGCCGCGTAACTCTATGCGCAAACCGGCTATAAGCCCGATAAATCGCGGCAGCAACTGTTTTGCACTGAGCCGATGCGGGAACTGAATCGTGTATACTTCGCCGCCTCATGCCCATGCGGTAAAGTTTGGATGGTTCACATTGAAATCGACTTTACTTGCCCCCACTTCCAGTTCACCGGGGGCAGCGGGGCTCCCGTAGATTTTCCAGAAGGCCAATAAACCGTGGATTTTTTTAATTTTGTTGCGCAAGAGTGGCTGTTGGTCACCATCCTGATCGTGTTGATTTATGTGTATGTGTGGCGCGACCGTATTAAAAGTGGCCGCCCGGTATCACCCCACGAAGTCACCCGCCTGGTGAATGCAGGCAATGCCGTTATCGTGGACCTGCGTGAAGGCGCCGAATACAAAGCGGGGCATATCGTAGGTTCGGTAAACATCCCCTACAGCAAGCTCAGCAAGGAAACGACCGAGGTGGCGAGCCATAAAGGCAAAACCATTATCCTGGTGGATAAACTCGGCCAGCACGCCGGTGCCGTGGGTCGTTTATTGGGTAAGGAAGGTTTTGAAGTGCGTCGCCTGGGTGGCGGTATTGCCGAGTGGCAGGCGCAGAGCTTGCCGCTGGTAAAAGGCAAATAACCGAGCAATTTAACAAGTCATTCCGGAGTTATTTATGGCCCGCGTGCTGATGTATACCACCGCTGTTTGCCCCTACTGCATCAACGCTAAAAAACTGTTGGCGCAAAAAGGGGTGGCGGTGGAAGAAATTCGCGTGGATAGCCAACCGCAGTTGCGCCAGGAAATGATGGCCAAAAGCGGTCAGCGCACAGTACCGCAGATCTGGATCGGCGACACCCATGTCGGCGGTTTTACCGATCTCTGGGCGCTGGATAAAGCGGGCAAGCTGGACCCACTGTTGGCACAATCCCGATAGGCCGCGGTGGTTCCGTATCAAATTCATACCAGTATCAAGTCGAGTCCATTATGTCTGAAGAAAATAATCAACAAGCAGCGGAAGCTGCGGAAGGCCCTGTTTTTGCTATCCAACGCATCTATTTGAAAGATATTTCCTTTGAAACCCCGATGGGCCCTGAAGCTTTCACCAAAGCGTTCAAACCCAATATCCAGCAAGACCTGAATATCCAGGCTAACCAAGTGGAAGAAGGCCTGTTTGAAGTGGTGCTGTTCCTGACCATCACCGCCAAGATGGAGAACCGCGCGGTGTTTTTGGTGGAAGTGAAGCAAGCGGGTTTGTTTGCGATTGCGAATATGGAAGGCCCGGCGGTTACCCAACTGATCAATACCGCGTGCCCGCAAATCCTGTTTCCCTATGCACGCGAAGCGGTCGATAGCATCCTGGGGCGCGGCAGCTTCCCACCCTTAATGCTTGCACCTATTAATTTTGATGCGATATTTGTACAAGCGATTGCTGCGGCGCAGCAGCAGGCCCAAACAGAGAAACCGGAAGTCGTTAACTAACCCGTTTCCACCATCGCTAAAAAGGCAATCACAGGTGTGGTTGCCTTTTTTATTTCCG
The DNA here is from genome assembly GCA_965650515.1 of uncultured Cellvibrionaceae bacterium. GTDB lineage: Bacteria > Pseudomonadota > Gammaproteobacteria > Pseudomonadales > Cellvibrionaceae > Cellvibrio. The sequence goes on from CBFGOY010000061.1 coordinate 16,159, forward strand.
GGTCGATTGATTCCGGTATACACGTTTTCAATAGCGCCCGGGCTTCACCGCCATGCAGGCTACTTTGCGGTTTTTAATCCCGGTAAAGTCTCGCATAATCACCGCCTGCTGACGTTTGTGAGGAACCACTATGTTTAACCTAAGGAAAAACCATCCCCAAGCCAGCCATATAGCTGCGATTGATTTGGGTTCCAACAGTTTCCATATGATCGTCGCCCGCTGGGATAACGGCCAGCTCACCCTGCTCGACCGCTTGCGTGAACCGGTGCGCCTGGGGTTTGGCTTGCAGGAGGACGGCAGCCTGAGCGAGGAAGCGCGCGAGCGCGCCCTGGCGTGCATGGAACGGTTTGGCGAATGCCTGCGCGCCTATCCTTCGCGCAGTGTGCGCATTGTGGGGACCAAAACCCTGCGCAGTGTGAGTGATTCCCGCCAGTTTATGCGCGACGCTGAACAGCGCCTTGGCCATCCGGTGGAAATTATTTCCGGCGATGAGGAAGCGCGCCTGATCTATCTCGGTGTTGCCCATTGCATAGCGCCGGGCAAAGGCCAGCGCATCGTCATGGATATCGGCGGCGCCAGTACTGAAGTGATCCTGGGTGAGGGCATGAAACCCTTGCTGAAGGAAAGCCTGAACATGGGCTGCGTGGCGTTGACCAAGAAATTCTTTATGGACGGCAAGGTCAACGAGCGGTTGGTTTCCAAGGCCTTGATCGCCTGTTTACAGGAGTTGGAACCGGTGCAGGACGAATTTATCGAGCGCGGCTGGAACCAGGTGCTGGGTGCTTCGGGCAGTATCAAGGCGGTGGCGAAAGTATGTGCAGCCCATGGCTGGAGCGACGGTACCATCACCTTTGGATCGCTTGAAAAAATCCTCGATTTGTATGTGCGGCACGGCAACACGGATTTAGCGTTGCCCGGTTTATCGGAGGACCGCAAACCGGTATTCCTCGGTGGCGTGATAGTGCTCAGTGCGCTGTTTGACGCCCTGAAGCTCGATAACATGATGGCCGCTGACTGGGCGTTGCGCGAAGGCCTGCTGTTTGACCAAAAAGGTCGCCTGGAAAACCATGATATCCGCCAGGCGAGTGTGGATGCGTTGGCGGCGCGCTTCCATGTGAACATGGACAAAGCCAAGGCCGTGGAGAAAACCGCGCTGGGGTTGTTAAGGCAAGTGGAAAAAACCTGGGACCTAACGGCGGATGACGCCGGTAAGTTATTGGGGTGGGCCACGCGTTTATACCTGGTGGGCTTGGACATTGCGCATGCGGACTATCACAAGCATTCAGCCTACATCGTCCAGCACGTAGACCTCGCCGGTTGTTCACGCGTCGAGCAAACCCAGCTAGCGGCGCTGGTCCTTGCCCATCGCAAACGTTTTCCTGCCAAAAGCTTTCCCATGGATAACAATGACCTGGTTCGCCTGGCAATCCTGTTGCGCATGGCGGCAATTTTTCATCGCGGCAAGATTAAAGACGGGCTGCCGAAGATCAAATTAAGGGCGGAAAACAAAAAGATAAAACTCACCCTGCCCGCGAAATGGATCGATACCCATCCGCTCACCCATGCGGACCTGGAAACCGAGCAACGGCATTTGGGGGATATTGGCCATCAACTGGAGATCACCAGCGACTAGCGGGTGAACCAACGCCCCGCGCAAACGAAAAAGCCGATGGCGCACTGCCATCGGCTTTTTTGCAAACGGGAGTTGCGTATCAGTTACACACCGATCCTGTCACGGCAGGGATTTCCGCCGCAGAATGGGTGCCCTGGAAACCAAATTCAACCGTTTGGCCGGGCTGGATACTGGCGTTCCAACTCATATTGCTGGCGGCGTAGGGATTGGTGCCGGTGACATTGGCGTTCCAGCTCCCGCTCAAACGGGTACTGCCCGCGTAGGTCCAGTTCACATTCCAGCCATTGATTGCACTGGTGCCCCTGTTGGTGATGCGGATGGCGCCGGTGAAACCGCCACCCCAGTTATTGGTGATCACATAACTGCAATTGCCACCGGTGGTCGGGGTGCTGGAGGCTGCGCTGCTGCTGGCCGGGGTGGAGCTGGCGGGGGCGGAACTCGCCGGCGCAGAACTGGCCGGTGTGCTGCTGCGCGATGAACTGCTGGCTGCAATCGAGCTACTGCCGCCCGTCGGGGTTGCGCTGAACGCATTGGAATTGGCCGTGCCGTCTGCCGTGGTGTATTTCACCCAAAACCAGTAAGGCGTGCCGTTGGTCAGGCCGGTTGCGGTGTAGCTGCGCGCGCTGGCGCTGAGTGAGGCGATGCGGGTGCGCCCTGCCGGGTCTGGATCTGTGTCCTGGTAGATTTCGATACCGTTAATAGAACCGTTAACCGTCCAGTTCAAGCTGACCTGTCCATCACCGGCAGCACCGGCGAGGCTCACACTGGTGGCCGGCGCGGATGAGCTGGAAGACGAACTGCTGGACGACGGCCCTCCGTTGGGGTTGGTACCGACAAAGTAGAGGTCCGGTGCCGCCGGTGTCGCCATGCCTTCACCGAGGAAAAAGCCGGGGTGCGGTGGCTGGTTGTAACCCACGTTTTGCCAGGCGATAGCCTGGCGGTATTGGGAGTCGTGCATGAGCGTGCGCAATTTGTGGCTGGTTGTCGCCGTGGTGGAAAACACCAGCAGTTGGTTATTGTTCTCATGCCGCCAGATCACCTCCTCGCGCCAGTCCCCGAACAGGTCAGCGGAGAGGCCCGGGGTGGACTTGGTGCCGTTGTTGGAAGCAGCCCCGTAGTTGTAGGCGGTGAGCAATCGCGAGCTGGAATTATTGCTGTAATTCCATTTATCGATCATGGTGTTGTTCAACTGTTCGCGCAGCAGGTCGCCATCCCACCAACTGGCAAAGTTGATCGACGCGGGCTTGGTGGTAGTGATTTGGCTGCCGGTAGCGCTGTTGATTCCACCGACGCTGGCCCAGCTTTCGGCACCCGCCGTGCGCGGGTCTATATCCATGATGACACCGCGGCCTATATCGCCACCTCCCTGGAAGCTCCAGATAATCTGGCCGGTTTTGGCATCGTGCATTTCCACCCCATGGTTGCCGTAGCTGGAAGGGGATTCGTGCACCATGAACACTTCCAGGCCCGGGCGGCCGGGGAGGAAATCGGAGAGGTGCAAGGCATCGCCATGGCCCAGGCCGGTGGAATACATAAGGGTGCCATTGTCGTTGATGGTGGCGGCACCATAGACGATTTCATCCTTGCCATCCTGGTCCACGTCACCCACGGTCAGGCTATGGGCGCCCTGGCCGGCGGCGGCCCCGTTACCGCTGGTATTACTGTCAAACGTCCAGCGGCGGGTTAACTGGCCGTTGCGCCAATCCCAGGCTACCAATACCGCGCGGGTGTAATAGCCGCGTGTCATGACGAGGCTGGGGCGGGTGCCATCCAGGTAGGCCACACCGGCGAGGAAGCGGTCCACCCGGTTGCCGTAGCTGTCACCCCAACTGCTGACGGTGCCGCGCCCCGGTAAATAGTCGGTGGTGGCCATAGCCACCCCGGTTTGGCCATTGAAAATGGTGAGGTATTCCGCGCCTGAGAGGATGTAGCCGCCGGAATTGCGGTAATCCGTATTGGCGCTGCTCCCGCCCAGGACATTCCCGGCGGCATCGCGGGTACCCGGTGCGGTTTTCATCGCGACTTCGGCTTTGCCATCGCCATCCAGGTCATACACTATAAATTGGGTGTAATGCGCACCCGCGCGGATGTTCTTGCCCAGGTCGATACGCCATAACTGGGTACCGTTCATTTCATAGGCATCGATCAATACATTGCCGGTATAGCCGCTTTGGGAGTTGTCCTTGGCGTTGGACGGGTCCCACTTCACCACGATTTCGTATTGGCCATCGCCATCCAGATCACCCACGCTCAGGTCATTGGGCGAATAGGTATAAGCCTCGCCACCGGGGGTGGTTCCGCCGGCAGGGCGATTCAGGTTTACCACCCAGTAAGGATTGGTCCAGGTTGCCTTGGCGGTATTAGCGGCATATTCAACACCGTTGATAACCGGCCTGACAGTATAGGCGGCGCTGGTAGTGCCGCTTGTATCCAGGTAATTGGTACTGTTGGTGATGGGGGTGGAGGTAATCTTTGTGCCGTTGCGGTAAACGTTGAAGCCGATAGCGGCCGGGTCATCACCCAGCATCCGCCAACTGATAAATATACCGTTGCTGGATGGCAGGGCTACTACACCGCGATCCAGGTATTCCGCCTGGCGCGCCGCAAAGGCCGGTGTGGTGATGGTTCCAAGCAGCCCGGCGCAGGCGCAGGCCAATAGGGTTTTACGCAGCCAGGGCCGCTGAATGTGTCGGGTCATTTTGTTATCTCTCTGGAGTTTGCTGTAGGCGAATGCAGGACTGCAATCGCGTTATCTGCCGATACTGAGCCTTGAATCAGGTACAACGTCGATTTATGGCTATTGTTGTCTAGTTGTTAACCTGCTGGAGAGATCCGGCGCGGGCCGGAAGCGGGTGCAGGCAGGATATAAAAATATGATTTATTCTGGAACTCCCGTAATCGGATTTGTATGAAAAATTGTGGGGGCTTTGGCAAAAATTGGGCCGGGCAACGACCCTGTGGTCAAAGCGCCTGGCGTGACGGAAGGCCGCATTGCTCGTGGAACAGTTCCCGGGTAACGCAATCATCCTGGCTCTGCCGATGTTAGGCGCTTTTCCGCCCGCTTGTGTGATGGGTTGTAATTTGACCATAGTAATTATCTCGTTATTAATGACCGATGCATTTGGCAGGCGGGTGCAGGAAGCAGCGCCCGTCGACCCTTGCGCGCCC
>CBFGOY010000062.1:0-19720 GCA_965650515.1 uncultured Cellvibrionaceae bacterium
TGCACCTGGATAACGGTAGCGATAGATTCCGCGCACGCGATGTGCGCATACTGGGTTACCAGGATACGTTGTTTATCAACTCCGGGCGCAGTTGGTTTGACAGGAGTTTAGTTGCGGGCAATGTTGATTTTATTTTTGGCAATGGCAACGCATTGTTTACCGATTCAGAAATAAAAACCCGCCGCCGTGGCAAACCCAACGTACCCCATGGTTATCTGGTTGCGCCTTCAACAAACATTAACAGCGAATATGGTTTTACCTTTATCAATTGTATTTTAACGCGCGATCAATCCGTTCCCGATAATTCAACACCACTCGGTCGCCCCTGGCACCCAACCACCCAATTCGCTGACGGACGTTACGCCGACCCCAATGCAATTGGCAAAGCGGTGTTCATCAATAGCTGGATGGATACGCACATCACACAAGACGGCTGGCATTCCATGAATGGCACCGCCAAAGACGGAAGTAAAATCCCCTTCCTACCTGACGATACGCGCTTCTTTGAATACAACAGCAAAGGGCCGGGCGCCGCTGTTAACGGCAAACGGCGTCAGCTAACCCTTACCGAAGCCGCGAATCACACTAGGGCAAAAATTTTGGAAAGCTGGCAACACGACTAGTAATTTCATGTCGTTAGTTATCAGGTGAATAACCATTCTGTGATTTTTTCACATCTTCCCACCGCAATATTTCATTGTTTCGTAACAATACCCTAGCAATAATAGCTGTCAGATGCGCTTTTCAGATGAATGCCATTTTGTGTAAAGTGTTCCATTGCATGATGGCTTCCCCCAGTGACACCGGGTTCTGCCAGATTTAAAAATACTGATTCCTTACATATTTTCACAATTTGTAAATTTATGAATTGATATTATGCAAACACTTGAAACAGTTGCTGTTTTTAAGAAAAAGCGTTCCCAGTGGCAGCCTCGTTAATTGGAATAATATCCGTCATGGGTTGTTCAATTGTTGCGCTACTGATGATAGACATTGTCCGCTAGGGATACAGCGAGATAAAGGTGTTGGAATTTTTCCAGGATGATCAGCATTACGCGTTCTCCTCTCTTTATTCACGCCTGCAATATTCCCGCGCACTTTTTTTGATAATGTTTGTACTTGCATTGCTTATGAATTCCAGCATTTAAACGGGATTTTTAATCATCTATCCAGGGTGAATTACTATGGAAATGTATATCAGTGGTTTAGGCGGACTCGGCCTGATTAACCTGACAAAAAAAATATGTTTTCTGCTTGGACAGAAATATCCGCGTGTACTTTCTTCGGAAAGCCGTGGCATCGCGCAACGGCGCGGCAGTGTTTCCGCTTGCGTCCGCGCCGGCGATAACGTATTTACACCGCAACTGTACGCCAATCAAGCCGACGTCATTATTGCCCTGGAAGCCCTGGAGGCATTGCGCCATCCCAAATTAATTAAAGCGGGCACTGTGTGTATAGTGTCTGATATGTGTGTGAATAACCTCGGCGGTGCGCAGGGTGCGCTGCGCTATCCGGATTTTCGGGAAATTGTTTATACAATTAGCCGTTTGGGCGGAAAAGTATTGGTAATTCCTTACACCGCTATGATGCAAAAGGATTTTTTTCTAAAGGTTCATATTTCTTCTGTTTGCCTTGCTGTCACTGGCCGCCTGTTAGGATTTTCACTGCAAGAATTGCGTGTTTTTTTCCCGGATTTATTTAAAGATGCAAAAAATTCCCTGGCGATGCAACAGGGATACGATTTATTTAGCTTCGAATTAGCAGTTGAAATTGAGAGACAAGTTGCTTGATGTTTTTAGGTTTTTTTGTTGTCCCTTCCTGATTTAAGGACACGATAAAAAGGACTTAACAAAACTACAACCCTGGCGCAAATGCGGTGCCTTGCCGAACACGATGCAAATTTCTTGCGTTGCAGGGAGCGTTTTGCCCGCATTTTGTAGATTTTTGTAAGTTCGCTGTAACAGGTAGTCGTTCGCAGACAAGAACAGTTGATACAACGAGAAATTGTTATGAAACAAGCCATTATGTTCCCAGGATTGGGGGCGGATTATCCGGACATGGTTGCAACATTTTGCCAGCATCACCCGGAAACCACCAACGCGGTTGAATTAACCATTGAGCAAGGTTTGCATTTGGCAACCGCATTTGGTTTGAAAGATGTACATGCGCGTAAATTTTTGCGTACCCAGCTCAGCATCCATGCACTCAACCTCGCCTGGTTTTCGCTGCAAAAGAATTTATTACCGCACGCAGCTTGCGGCCATAGCCTGGGTTTTTATGCCGCCGCCGTTACCGCTAACGCGATCCGCGCTGAAGATGCGCTGGGTATTTTGGTGGCGGCATTTGCCAAGTCCTGGCATCAATTCTCCGACACGCACAAAAAGGTCGCCGTTTTAACCGGTTTTGTGCCACTGCTGGAAACACCCTTGACGAATTACGCTATCGAAGTGTTGTCGGTCAACAATCCCACCCAATGGTTGTTGTACGGTGTGCACAACGAATTTGAGGCGTACCTGGAGCAAGCGGGTGATCAGGTGATGCGGATTGATTATTTTGCAACTGCATTACCGTTTCATTCCAATGAAATGAAGGATATCTGTAAAGCGATGGAACAGGAATTTTGTGCGATGGAATTTCGCGATCCGCGCTGGCCATTAATTTCACACATCGGCAAATCTACATTAATTACCACCGCCGAACAGGTGCGCTGGCATTTGTTGAACCAATTGCGTTTGCCTATCAATTGGCCGCAATTGGTCGCGCAATTGAAAACATTGGAGCTGGATTCCATCCTTGAATTGGGTCCTAACCGCATCCTTACCCAAATGATTCGTTGGGTTGATAAACGCATGAATGCCAAATGCGTCGATATTTATCGCGTAAAGGAAACTACCCACGCAGTAGTTAATTCATCAACAAACACAACAGCAAAGGTGGCTTTAGCATGAGCAGTTTCATGTCAGGATGTGAAGCTATTGCGCGCGGTGCCTGGGAAGGCGGCGTTGATGTTATTACGTCATACCCGGGTTCACCGGTAACCGATATTGTCGGCGCAGCCCAGCGGTTCAAGGAAATCCGTTGCCAATGGGCCGTGAATGAAAAAGTGGCCATGGAAATGGCGGCCGGGGTTGCCCACGGCGGCGGCCGTGTATTAACGGTGATGAAACACGTCGGTTTGAATGTCGCTGCGGATCCATTTTTCAACCTCGCTTACACCGGTGTTGAAGGAGGACTGGTTGTGGTTGTTGGCGATGATCCTGGCGCACGCAGTTCGCAAAATGAACAGGACTCCCGTTTGCTCGCCATTGCCGCGAATATTCCGGTATTGGAACCGGCGAATCTGCAAGAGGCTTATCTATATACCAAATTAGCCTTTGAAATCAGCGAAACTTTTGATGTGCCGGTGATTGTGCGTGTCACCGCGCAGCATTGTTATAGCAGTGACCGGGTGGTGACCGGTATGCGCCAAAACAAGAATCGCCAGTTGGGATTTGCCGGCCCCATCCAGAAATATTTATTGCTGCCGGATTTCGTAGTGAATCGCCACCAACAATTGGTCAACAATTTGAAACTGCTCGCCAGCAGCGATTGGAACCACTGGTTGGTGGATGTTTCCGAGCATCCGTGCACCACCGGCAAAAAATACCCTTACGGCATTATTTGCAGCGGCTATATCCATAACATGGTGTGTGAAGTAGTGGGCGGGCTGAACGTGCCTATTCTGAAACTGGGCATGGCGTTTCCCATTCACGATCAGGCGGTGCGCGAATTTGCCGAGTGCTGTGAGAAAGTATTGGTGCTGGAAGAATCGTCCCGCGCGATTGAACAGCAGGTACGCCAACTGGGAGTCAATACCGCGGGACGCTCCCATTTTGACGGCGTCGGTGAGTTACAGCTTAATGATTTGTTGTGCGATGACATTCCGGCGTGGAATCAATTGGTAAATAGCCAACATAAAAAACGCAGCGCACCTGAATTATTTATTCCCGTGCAATACATTGAAACCGTTGCGGAAGATTCCCTGACGGCACAAATTTCCGTACCCAAGCGCCCCGCCGGATTTTGCGCCGGTTGCTCGCACTCCCCGATTTTCCATCAATTGGGTTTGCGCAAAATCTACGTGGTTGGTGATATAGGTTGTTACACACTCGGTGCCACTGAACCGTTCAGCGCGCTCCACGCCAATTTGTGCATGGGCGCAAGCATCGGCATCCTCCAGGGCTACCTGGCGATTATGGATGCAGACGCGCGCAAAAAAGCGGTGGCCGTTATTGGCGATTCCACATTTTTCCATTCCGGGATTCCGCCGCTGCTTACCGCAATTAATTCCGGTGTTGCAGCGACCATTTTAATCCTGGATAACAGTCGCAGTGCCATGACCGGTTACCAGGACACCTACCCGTCTTACAACCGCGAGGAATGGCTGAAATTGCTGGAAGGCTTTCGTGTGCCGGAATTTGCCGTGGTAGATGCATTGGACGTTACCGCACTTTCCACCCAACTGGATGCGTTTTTGAATTCCGAAAAATTATCGGTGATGGTGGTGAAAGGCGATTGCGTACAAGGCCTGCCGCGCAAAGGTCCAACCAATTATCGCTATACCATCCGCGAAGACATGTGCACCTCTTGCGGCAAATGCATTGAAACCGATTGCCCCAGCATTGTTAAAAATTTGCTGGATGACAAAGCCACCTTTGAAATTACCAATGAATGTATCGGCTGCGGGTTTTGCTCTCAAACCTGCCCCGAAAACGCCATTATTCCGCTGTCGGTTAATTTCGAATCGCCATTGGTTACCAAAACCTTGGCGAAGGTACCCTGGCATCGGGTAATTAAATTCCTGCGCTCCAAACCAGTGATGCGCGGAATTCTGGAAAAGTTTGAACGCGAGTATTACTAAAGCGTTTTTTTAACGTTGTTTTATTAATTTTTTATCACGTTGTTACTAACCCACAAGGAGCTAATCATGGAACTTACCCAAATCAAAGCACAGCTGCGCGACATCCTGAAAAACCGTCTTGACCTCGTGCTTGACGGCCCCGAGCCAAGCGACGATGGCAATTTGTTTAACGAGTGGGGTATCGACTCGGTAGACGTACTCGATCTAGTGCTGGCGATCGAGCAGGAATTTGGTGTGAAGATCAAACAGGGCGACGATAACGTTAACGCCCATTTTGAAAATATCACCAAGTTGGCGACTTATATTGACAGCCGCCTGGCGGTGCCGGCCTAAGCAATGGTTGTGGTACACGGAGTGATTTTAATGTTGCGCGCAAGGTTAACTCACTCCCGATTTTTTTACTCGCGCAACGCGCGATTTGGTTTAACGCTAACGCAAGGGAGCAGTTATCGTGAATAAACGAGTAGCGATTACCGGCTTGGGAGTCGTGTGTCCCATTGGCAATAATATTGCACAATTTGAAGCGGGATTGATTGCCGGCAAGAACGGTATATCGGTGAATCATTTTCAGGATACCACCGGTTACCGCAGCCGTTTATTGGGGCAAGTAAAAAACTTCAAGCCAAGGGAGGCATTGAAGCAAAAATACAGCAGGGCTTCCGCTGTTGAACAATATACGCTGGAAGCGGCCCTGCAAGCCTGGGAACAGGCGGGCCTGAGCCCGACCGATGCCGGGCTGGATCGCATCGGCACCGTACTGGGCAGCGGCGGCTGCATTCGCAGCACGGAAGAGTTTTTCCTCGATACCATTCGCGAACAACCCAGCAAGCCTTCACGTTTATTAAATTTCAGCCCGGATGCCGCCGGCACGTTTGTAGCAAACCACTTTGGTTTGCGCGGCCCCAGGAGCAGCATCATGACAGCCTGTTCTTCCGGCGCAACCGCCATCGGTTTTGCCGCCGATTTGATTCGTGCGGGTTTTGCCGATGTGATGGTTACCGGCGGTGTTGAAGCCTTATCCACCGTGACCCTTTCCGGTTTCAATTCGCTGTCCGCATTATCAACGGGAGAGATCAAACCCTTTGATGCAAACCGTGATGGCATAGTGCTGGGTGAGGGCGCGGGCATTCTGATTCTTGAGGATTACGACAAAGCTGTAGCACGCGGTGCAAAAATCCTCGCGGAATTCAGCGGCTACGGATTTACCTCCGATGCGCATCACATCACCGCACCCCACCCAACCGGTGCCGGTATGGTGAAGGCCATGGAGCACGCATTGACGGAAGCGGGTATTGCACGCGAGCAAATCAAATACATCAATGCCCACGGCACCGGCACTGAACTGAATGACAAATCGGAAACGGCCGGCATCAAGCGGGTATTTGGTGAGCACGCCAAAAACTTATGTATTTCTTCCACCAAATCCATGATCGGCCATACGCTCAGCGCTGCCGGTGCGATTGAGGCGGTTGCGACGGTGCTGGCGCTGCTGGGGCAATTTGCACCCCCGACCATCAACTACGAAACGCCTGATCCCGACTGCGATCTTGATGTGGTGCCAAACCAAAGCCGCAACCTGAAAATGGATTACGCCATGTCCAATTCGCTGGCGTTTGGCGGCAATAACACTTCGCTGATTTTTAAACGGGAAGCTGCGTATGTCTGAGCAAGTGATTAAATCCGCACTGGAAAAATCCGTACCAGGAAAAGTTGCGCTGGTTACCGGCGCCTCGCGCGGCATTGGCCGCGCTATTGCGATGCAATTGGCCGCTGATGGTTACGCGGTTGCGGTGAATTATTGCAGCAGCGATGAAAAAGCTATCGGCGTGTGTGCGGATATTTGTGAACAAGGTGGTGTGGCAAAGCCGTTCAAGGCCGATGTCGCCAATGCGCAGCAAGTCGAGGCCATGTTTGAGCAAATCAATGCGCAGTTGGGCCCGGTTGCGGTGCTGGTGAATAACGCCGGCGTTTTGCAAGACAATTATTTGATGATGATGTCGGAAAACCAGTGGGACAAGGTGATCGACACTAACCTCAAAGGTACCTTCCTGGTGGCGCAGATCGCGGTGAAAAATATGATCCGCGCGCGCGCCGGGCACATCGTCAATATGGTCTCCATCAGCGGGCTGGTGGGCACTGAAGGCCAGGCGAATTATGCGGCGTCCAAAGGCGGCGTGATCGCCATGACCCGCAGCATGGCGCGCGAGCTGGGCCGTTACAACATCCAGGTAAATGCGATTGCGCCCGGTTTTATCAGCACCGAAATGATCGGCGAAATGAATGAAAAGCAGTTGGAAGAGCATAAGAAGCGCATCCCGCTCAAGCGTATTGGCGAACCGGAAGAAGTCGGGCACCTGGTCAGCTTTGTAGTGTCGGACAAGAACCGTTATATGACCGGCCAAACCCTGGTGCTCGATGGTGGCTTGAGTGTCTAGTGCGCACGTCTACCCGCTTAACAAGGGTGACGGTATGACCCTGACGGCCAGTGCCGCCCTGGTGGTCGATGAAGATGCCGTAACCCTGGTTGACCCGGGTAGCCTGGGCGACTTGCGGCAATTGGCGCGAGCGGTTGCCAGCCGCGGCCTGGAATGGGAATCCATCACCCAGGTGTTTTATACCCATTTGCATTTTGACCATTACGACCTGTGCCATTGGCCGGACTTTATCGCGCGGGTACTGGTGCCGGCGCGGGAAGTCGCCTATATCCGCCAGTTGATGAGCTTTCGCGAGTATCCCGAGCAATACCGGGACTATTTGCAAACCACCCATGAGCGGATTGCGCGGCCTTTCTTGCGCCAGTTTGTGCACTACCGCCACGACCGGCGTTACAGCGACGAGGTGTTGGCGGCGAGCAAAAACCTGGTGCATTACGACGGCAAAACGCGCATTAGCAAACACGCCTGGACCCTGCCACTGCCCGGTCACTGCGTGGGGTTGCATGGGCTGGCGGTGGAGGGCGTTGTAGTGAACCGCGCCGGGGTTGAGTGTTCCGCGCAACCCCGGCAACGGGTGTGTGGACGCGGCATTATCGCCAGCGACGCTGTGCTTTCCGAAAGCGACTGGAGGCTGAACGATATCAACCTCCACCTGATTTTGAATGACAGCCAGGCCTGGTGGGACACACGGGAATTGTTGAAACAGTTTGACTGGATCCTGCCCGGGCACGGCGATGCCTTTGTGCCCGGACATAGCAATGTATTGGTACCTGAACAACGCGCGGCACATTAACGGCTTATTGAAATAGAAGGAATCTCATCATGTTTACAGAAAAAATTGTGGTTACCGGTTTGGGCATGGTTAGCCCCCTGGGTTCCGATCCCGGCAAAGCGGTGGAGCGCTTGCAACAGGGTGAATCCGGTGTGCAGGCGGTGGCTGGAAATCCCTACAGCCCCTTCCTGGCCAATGTGCGGGATTACGATGCCACACGTTTTGTGGCGCGCAGCAAGTTGCGCCGCATGGAAAACCTCAACCATTACGCGATTAATGCCGCCGGCGACGCGCTGGTCATGGCTGGCCTGCTCCAGCGCAATGACCAGGGCGAGGCCCTGCCGCTGGAGGATGTCGGGGTATTGGTCGGCACCGGTTACGCCGGTATCGAGAGCGTTATCAAGCACCAGAAGTGCCTGTTCGATGAAGGTATTGAAATGCTGCGACCGGTACATTTCCCCACCACCGTCTATAACGCTACCGCCGGGATGATCGCGATCGAGCATCAATTACAGGGAATTAATTCCACCCTTACCGGCCTGGATATGCCTGGCGAATACGCGTTGCTATATGCCTGCATACTCCTGCAAAAACAGCCGCACAGCAAAATCCTGGTGATTGGCGCCGACGCTTACAACGACCGGCTGCAACAGGGTTTATACAGCCTTGGCTTGTTAACCCAGGCGCAATCCGCCACGCCGTTCCGCGCCTTTGAACAGGGCAGCGACGGTATTGTCATGGGTGAAGGCGCCGGTGCGCTAGTGTTGGAAACCGAATCTTCCGCCCGGGCCCGCGGTGTGGAAATCCTGGCGGAGATTGCCGGTATCTTCCAAAACTCCTCCGCCGACCATCCCTATGGCTACGCCAGTTCACCGGATGCCTCCAGCAAGGCGCTGGAACAGTTAACCCGCGCGAGTGGCAAATCCCTACAGGATTATGACCTGATCAACCTGTCCGCCAATGGTGTTCCGCCACTGGATAAACTTGAATCCAACCTGCTGGAGCAACTTGACCTGGGCACTACCGCGTGCCGAACCCTGAGCGACTACATCGGTATCTTCCCCGGCGCTGGTATGTTGCGCCTGCTGTTGGCGATTGCCAGCTTCAAACATCGCCAACAGATTCGCTCGCTGCAAAACGGCAATACCCTCGCGAGCGTCGAACCGGCCCTGCACCAACCACTGGAAAACTTCGACAGCTTCATCCACCTGGCCAATGGCCTGGGTGGCAACGCTATGGCAATTGATGTACGGATGGTGCACTGATGATTTATACCGAGGAACAAATCAAAGGCCTCTTGCCCCATCGCGCACCTTTCCTGTTCGCGCGGGAAGTGGATGTTGTGGAACCCGGCAAACTGGGCCGTGCGCGGATACAACTGACCAGGGTGGACAATTACTGGCAGGGCGATGCGGGCCTGTCACCCACCCGGAGCGCCGATGTGTTGTTACTGGAAAGCGCCGCCCAGGTTTTCGGCGTGGTGCTCGCTAGCGGCACCGCAGCCCGATTGGCCACTGACGGCAAAACCGCGGCCGAAGGTAAGCACCTGTTGCTGGGGTTTGATAATTGCGATATTCCCGGCGACCTCTATGCGCAACCGGAGCTGCACCTGGAAGTCGCGCTGGATGGTGTTTTCGGCTCTATGTACAAAGGCTCCTTCACAGCCAGCGCCGGTGAACGTTTGCTGGCGCGCGGTGAACTCACAGTAATGCAAGGGGATGCGTGATGAGCGATGCACTGCTCCAGGAAACACCTTCGCTTGAAAATGATGCGGCTGAAAAGTCCTGGTATATAGATCCCCATCAACCGGTATTTGCCGGCCATTTTCCCGGTAATCCGATTATGCCGGGAGTGTTGGTGTTGGGTCTGTTAAAGACCATGCTGGCGGAGCAATCCGGCAACCCCGTACAGGTTGCCGCAATCAAACGACAAAAATTTATTCGCCCGGTACTGCCCGGCGACACGCTGACCATCCGCATCGGCAAATTGGAAACGGACGGCGAATTTATCGATATCCAATACCAAGCCAATGTTGCAGAGGGTCCGGTGGCCAAAGGGAGCATCAGCTTCCACCAGGCAAACCGCTAGCAAGGACACCAATAACCATGGATCGACGCCAATTTATCAAACACGCCTCCACCGCCAGCCTGGCCGCCGGTTTCCTGGGCGCCTTTTCGGTGGCGCAGGGGAAATTGGGCAAGCAGCTCGCATTGCCGCAGGACTTCGATAACATCGATGACTTTTCGATAATGCACCAATTGCGGGATGGCAAAGGATTTACCGGCGCCAAGCCGTCGCTGCACAAATCCCTGGTGGTGGTAGGGGGCGGAATTTCCGGTCTCACCGCGCTGTCACGGCTGGGCGATGTTGATGCTTTGCTGGTTGATAAAGAGCCACAGCTAGGCGGGAACTCCCGGCGCCGCCAGGCCCAGGGTATCCATTACCCCTTGGGCGCATTGGTAAGCCAGGGAGCGGAAGCGCCGTTTACCGATTTCCTCAATGATCTGGCCATTCCCTTCCAGCGCATTGCCGAGCCGGAGCTGGCGTATTTTGCAGGTAACCGGTTGGTGCGTCGCCCGTTGGACGAAGGCGCGGCAGACTTGCCCTATAGCGCCAGGGTGCGCCAGCAGTTCAGTCGGTTGCGCGACCTGTTCAGCGAATTCCTGGCCCCGCAAACCGGCATTTTTTTCCCGATCGAAGACAACACGCCGACGCGCAAAGCCCTGGATAAACAAACCTTGCAAACCTGGTTCGACCAGTCCGGCCTGCATCCCGAGGTCCAACACTTCCTTAACCTGGTGATCAGCTCCCGCTTGGGCACCCACGCCCATGAAGTATCCGCCTGGATGGGGCTGTACATTTTGTCGCGCTTTGTCGGGCCCAACTTCACCTTACCAGGGGGGCATGGGGTAATCAGCGAAGCCCTGGTGCGGCAGATCGAACAACATGGTCCCGATCGCCTGATGCCCGGCATGGCTACGGTCAGCGTGGAGTGCAAGGACGATGGTAAAAGCTGGGTCACCTGCGTTGACCGCACCGGAAGGCCCCTGACTATCTCCGCCGACGCAGTCATCATGGCCACCCCCAAGCTGATCAGCAAACACCTGGTGAAAGGTTTGCCGCAAGCCCAAGTGGCAGCCATGGCACAGTACCGCTATTCGGCTTACCTGGTGGCGCAAGTGCAATTGAAACAGGTAGTCGCGCCGGTATTTGAAACCATGACCGAGAACCTGTTTAGCCGCTTCATGGTTCGCGCCGATTGGCCAGAGGGTAACCGCAACCCGGACGGGCGCAGCCACTTGACGATATATACCCCCTTTCCCGGGCCACCGGGGCGGGCACAACTGTACAGCGCCAATGCCGCTGGCATCGCGGAGCGTATCCTGGATGACATTGAGCGGGTTTATCCCGGCGCAAAAAACGCTGTGGATAAAATCGAGCTGCACCGCTGGGGCCACCCCATGGTAATGCCTGAACCCAATATCAGTGCGCGCCTGGCCCAAGCCATACAACCATTTAGCAATATCTTTTTCGCCCATAGCGACAACATGGGTATTTCCGGCCTCTATTCCGCCATTTGGTCAGGAATGGACGCCTACACCAGTGCGCTCCTGCACCTGGAAGAACAATCTTCGGAGTAAATGCAATGAAATTAATATTAATGGCCGCGTTATTGAGTTTGACCCCAATGGCATTGGCGGAAGCGGTATTCGACCTGCGGGGCGAGGCCGCCCAAACCCGTCTGGAAACGCTGCGCACCCAGTTGAAAAGTGACGCCAATAATACCCGGGCGCTGAAAGATGCCGGGATCATCCTGCATCAGCTCAACCGCGCCGCGCCGGATAAAAAACAGGTGGAAGAAGGCGAGAAATACCTCAAGCAAGCCGCGCGCAACGCGGCCGATGATATGGAAACCCTGGCGTGGCTGGGCAGCATCACCACCATGAAAGCCCAGTTCGATACCGACCCCGGCCGCCAGACTTTCTTCGTTAAAAGCGGTAGCCAGAAAATGGATACCGCCGTGCGCAAGGCACCCGACAACCGCATAGTGCGTTTAACCCGCGCTTATAACAGCCTGGAAATCCCGCCTTTCCTTAAACGTACCCGCTTCGCAGTGGAGGATTTCCAGCACTACCTGAAGCTTTGTGAACAACAAAGCTGCCCTGAAAAAGACGTAGTGGCCGCCAACGAAGGCCTCGCCAAGGCCCAGCAAATCGTTGCTGGCAATCCATAGGAGATAAAAATTGTTGAAGGATCACAAGATTTCGCTCGAAGGCCAACTCGCGCTGGTTACCGGTGCCAGCGGCTACCTGGGTTCCCACATGGCGCGCGCGCTCTACGACGCAGGCGCCAGGGTGATAATGCACGGGCGCAATACGGAAAAATTGCAGCAGGTGCGTACGCAATTTTTTAGCGATGTAACTCATGCCACGGGCAATGAGCGGTTATTTTGCATGTCGGGTGACCTAAGCACCCGCGACTCCGCCAAGGCCTATCTGCACACGCTGATCGCCACCACTGCAGTGCCCGACATTTTGGTGAATTGCATGGGCCAGGCGGAGGACAAGCCGTTTGTGTTCCACAAGGCCGGTGACAGTGGCACCAGTTTTGCCGCTAACCTGTACCCCCTTGTGCATATCAGTGAAGCCTCGTTGCCTTACTGGCAACTGCGCGCGAGCGGTAATTTGATCAATATGGCTTCCATTACCGGCTTGGTTGGCCAGCCCATGCGCAGCCTGTACGGCGCGGCCAAAGGCGCGGTGATCGCCTACTGCAAAACCCTGGCGCGCCGCCACGCGGTGGACAATATCCGCGTTAATTGCATTGCCCCCCAGGTCGTCACGGGCGGACTGGCGGACAAGATGAATCCAAAGATCAAAGCGCTGTTGCAGGCGACCACCCCCATCCAGCGCGATTGCGTGGCTGCCGACCTTGTAGCCCCGTTACTGATGTTGGCGAGCCAGGGCCAGGGCTTTATGACTGGCGAGGTGGTGAACGTCACCGGAGGCTTGGTCACATGGTAACAGCTCAATCATTACCCCAGGTTTTACTGGTACACACCGGTTTGGACTCAGGGGCGCAACACCAGCTCGGCCAAGCCTTCTCCATGACCACGCTGGACTTACGCGAATGGCGGGAGCATGTAGAACTCGTGGACCAATTAAACCTGCTCGGAGAACAATTACCCCAGCTACAGATGGTCATCATCGCCGTGCCCATGGCAGCAGCAGCGGCTGAACAACAATTGGATAGCCAATGGTTTGAACACTCGTTTGAGCAGATCTTTGCCGTTGCCCAATTCGCGGCCCATCGCTTGATGGCACACGACCGGGGCGGGCAATTGGTGTTGTTGCAGTCGGTAATGGGCGAAGTCGGCCATCCTGCGGCGGTTTCCACCAGCGTTTTGGCGGGCGCAACCCTGGGGTTGGTAAAAAGCCTGGCCAAGGAAGTTGCGCGCTACCAGGTCAGCGTCAATGCCATCGCCCTGGGCAACTGCCCGGCGCTGGGCTACCAGCTGTACCTGGATGACGATTATGCGCGCCTGTTCAAAATGACCGGGCTGGGCGCCGAGGTGTCGGCCCGACAAGTCAGTGCTGCACTGGTATTCCTCCAGCAGGTTGGCGCAGCCTCCACCGGCCAGCTACTGCGCCTGGACAGCGGCATGGTTATTTAAATTTTGCATCGATTATTCAAGGAACTGTTATGAATCCCATTGTTCGAGTTTCCGCATTAGGCAAGCGTTACCGCTTGGGCGAAACTGACGTGAACGCCCTGAATGGCGTCACCCTGGATATTTACCCCGGTGAAACCGTGATTTTGAGTGGTCCCTCCGGCAGCGGCAAATCCACGTTGCTGCAACTCATCGGTTGCCTGGATACGCCATCCAGGGGCAGCGTAAAAGTGCTGGACCTGGATACCCAGACCCAAAGCGATGATGCGCTCTCCGGGTTTCGCGCCCGCCACCTGGGCTTTGTATTCCAGACCTTTAACCTGATCCCGGTCCTGAGCGTGTACGAGAATGTGGAATATCCGCTGCTGCTCAACAAGGAGGGCGGGCGCAAGGAAAAAATTATGGACATCCTGCAAAAGGTCGGGCTGGAAAAACTGGCGCACCAATACCCTAATGCCTTGTCCGGCGGCCAACGCCAACGGGTGGCGATCGCGAGGGCATTGGTGCATCAACCAAAATTGCTCATTGCCGACGAACCCACCGCCAACCTGGATCGCAAAACCGGCGACCAGGTGTTGGACATCATGTTTGACCTGGCGACCACCAGTAAAACCGCGGTGGTGGTGTCCAGCCACGACCCGAAAATCATCGCCGAAACCGACAAGCGTCAAATCCATTTGGTGGATGGCGTCATTATTAGTGACCAGCCCGTAAGCCATTTGAAAGTCGCGGGCATGTAAGGAGACAGGAAAGACCATGTTGGAAATTAAACTCGCTTTTCGCAATATTTTGCGCCACAGGCGCCGCTCGCTGATGACGCTGCTAGCGATCATGACCGGGGTTATCGGCATCGTCATTTTTGGCGGCTTCGTGGAGGCCAACTATTCCGGGCTGCGCGAATCGGTGATCCGCAGCCAGTACGGCCATGTACAGCTTTATGCTCCCGGTTATTTGCAAAATCACCGCAAAGACCCGGCCAGCTATCGCCTATCGCCCGCCCAGGTTGATGATTACTTGCAACTGATTGAGGCCGACGAACGCGTGCTGGTGACGACCCGCCGCCTGGAATTTACCGGCTTGCTCGGCAATGCCGGCACCAGCCAGGCCGCGATGATCCGCGGTGTCGATCCGGACAGCGAATCCATGATCAACTCCGCCCTGGCCATCCTGGAGGGCAACGAACTGACCGCCGACGATGAAGCCGGGGTCCTGCTGGGCGAGGGGCTGGCGCAATCCCTGGATGCAAAAGTGGGTGACGAACTCACCCTGCTGGCCGCCAATGACGATGGGGTCATGAATGCGGTGGATGTAAAAATCAGCGGGATTTTCCGCAGCTTTGCCAAGGAATACGACGACCGCGCCATGATGATGAATATCCAGCGCGCACAGGAATTGTTGGGGATAGAGGACATCGACCAACTGGTGGTGTTGCTCAGTTATACGCTGGAATTACCCGCCTTTATGCGCGACCTGCATACCGCGGCCCAACAGCAAAACCTGCCATTGGAATTCCAGACCTGGGACCAGATGGCCAGTTTTTACCACAAAGTCGTCGATCTTTATGACGGGCTGTTTGTGTTTATCAACATCGTGATTATTGCGATTGTGCTGCTCTCCATCACCAACACCACCATGGTCACGGTCATGGAGCGCACCCAGGAGATAGGCACCATCCGCGCCCTGGGCACGCGCCGCTTCTCGGTGACTCGCCAGTTTTTGATTGAATGCGGGTTACTCGCCTTCATCAGCGCGCTGGCCGGGGTGCTAGTGGGTGTTGGACTCTCACTCTATATCACTTCGCTGGAAATCATGATGCCGGCCCCACCCGGTTCATCCCAAGGCTTTCCGTTGCGCATCGAACTGGTCCCCGAAACCTGGTTGTTGAGCGTGGTGGGTGTGGTGCTGGTGGCGGTTGTATCCGCTTATTTCCCGGCCGCCTCCGCTGCGCGCCGCAATATTGTCGATGCCCTGCGCCATGTGTAATCACATTTCGCGGCATTCGGGTATTGGAATTTACAAGGAACAAACTATGAAACTGCTTAAAAAACTTAGCCTGTCACTGGTGCTTTGCTGCACTGCCTTTTCCGCAATGGCGACGGACCTGCGGTCACTCCCCGCGGATGCGCTGTTGGCGAAGGTAGATGAATACCGTAACTTCAAAGACACCGCCTTCTCGTTTGACCTGCAACTGGTCAGCGAGGAAAAAGGCAAGGAACCCAAAACCTTTGGCCTGCACGCCAAAATCCTCGATTCCCATACCTCGCTGGTGGTGTATCGCGAACCGGTTCGCGAGCAAGGCAAGGCGCTATTGATGAACGGCCAGCACCTATGGTTCTTCAGCAAAATGGCAAAGAAACCCATTCGCATCACCCCGCAGCAACGCCTGTTGGGCGAAGCCTCCAATGGCGATGTGGCCTCGACAGATTTCTCCGGCGATTACCTGCCCCAATTGGCCCAAGGTGCCAAGGCCGGGGCTAACCAGCTAGTGTTGCAACTGGATGCCAAGCCCGGATCATTGGCGGCCTACCATAAAATCCTGCTGTGGGTGGACGCCGCCAGCGCACAACCCGGGAAGGCCGAGTTTTACACCGAATCCGGCAAGCATTTAAAAACCGCTTACTACACCCGCTTCGAAGCCTTGCCGGAACAGGGCAACAAGTTGCAACTGGTGGAACTGGAAATCCATAACGCCCTGACCCCAGGCAATGTAACGCGCATGAGCTACGGCAATTTCCGCAGTGAAGATTTACAGGAACACCAATTTCGTCCCGAACAGGTATCGCGCCTGATGGCACAGCGTTAACAAGGGATTGGCATGACTACAGCGTCCACATTGTCCATTGCCGCCGGCCTGGTGCTGTTGAGCGCAGGCAGCTACTGCCTGGCGCTATCGCATGACACCGGCGCGGAGCTGGGTTGCAGCACCGGCGAATTGCGCGGTACCACCCTGATCAACCCGGCTAATCTTCCGCTTGAAGGTGTTTATGAAGACACCTGCCAACTGGCGTTGGGCGGCGACCTGCTCGCTACGCGCGGCAATTGGGAATTACAAGTCGCCGGTTGGGCTGAGCAGCATTATGGTAAGGATGCCGCAGGCGAACACCACGATGACCTGGACTGGCGCTGGCAAACCAGCCACCTGCGCTGGAGCGGCGACCACCTGCAATTAAGCCTCGGCGTCAGCAATTACGAGCAGGGACCCGGCTACGCCTGGAACCCGATCAATCCCTTTTTTGATATTCGCCTCAACGAGCGCGACACCGCCATTCCCTACCGGCGCGAGGCCGATCCTATGGCCAGCGCCAGTTGGTCTGATGACCATGGTCTATGGCGGTTCATGGCCATTGACCATAAAGCGTTCCCGCAGGATTACCTTACGCGTGGCCACGACCAATACAGTTATCTGCTCACCCGTGAGCAGCTCTTCGCCAGCAGCCAAATCACCCTGAACCTGGCCAGCCTCGAAGGCAAGCCGTTCGCCGGCCTGGCGTTCGAATGGACGGCAAGCGACGCGCTGGAATTACATGCCGAATTGTCATGGCGTGAAGGCCGTAAAATCCCCGGCTTCAGTGCGGTTGAGGTGTTTCCCGGTACCTGGCTGGCGAACTACGAAACTGAGCGTGGCGATGCGTTCTATCTGAATGGATTACTCGGCTTGCAGTACAGCTTCAGCAACAACATCAACCTGATTGTGGAGTATTACTACCAGGAGGATGGTTATGGCGAATTTGACTGGAACCGATTATCCGGTCAGCTGATGCAGCAGCGCACACAATGGCAATCCAACCTTCTGCCTGAGGCGGCCACGGGTTTCCTGCTCGGTACCCACCGATGGTTACGCCTGTTACACCGCGATTACGCCTTCGCACGCCTCGCTATCCCGGACCTATGGGGTGATGGGGAAGTTTCGCTGTTTGCCCGCCATGACCTGGTGGACTCCAGCCTGGTTGCCGGTGCCTTGTTGGCCAAACCCCTGGGTGACCGGCTGACCCTGGAACTGTCTTACCAACGCGCCGATGGTGCGGAAGTTTCCGAAGGTTACTGGATTCCGCGCGAGCACGAATTCACCGCCGCATTGCAGTATCACTTTTAACTTAACCTAATGCTTAAACCTGATTTTTTAAGGAGCGAATCATGTCCACTTTTTTGCGCAAATCCCTGTTCACCCTCCTGTGCGGTTCCAGCTTATTGCTGACCGGCTGCATGAAAGATTTTCCCGAGCTGACCTACAACCCGGCGGATGCTGAATACGCAAAGCTATTGCAAGAGGAAATCAAAGCCGACAACAGCTACGCCGCGCGTTTGCAACTGGCGCGCTTGCAGTTTGAACACAACCACCTGGAAGAAGCCGATCAACTACTCGAAGCCCTGGTTAAGGAGGACAGCAGCGATATGGAAGCGCTCGCCTGGTACGGAGCCAACCAATGCAAACTGGTCGGCGAGGCCTTCCCCTGGTTGTTGGGTATCGATAAATACCTGGGCGCAAAAAGCTGTTTGGATAAAGTAAAAACCGCGCTGGATAAAGCACCGGACAATTTTACGGTGCAACTCATCGCCATCAACACCGGCAGCGCGGTAAACCTGGGTGATTCGCTCGACTGGGCCACCAACACACGCGCAACGCTGGAGAAATCCATCCAGCAAAATCCACAACATTACCCTGCCGATGTGGTGGATTATTTTTACCTGGCGGCCGCGGAAAATGACCTTGCACGCGAAAATGTAGATAGCGGGAAAAATTACCTGAACAAAGTCGTGGCTGAAAAACACAACGAGCGATTGACCGCGCTGGCCGCTCATCGCCTCGCTAGCATTCAATAACTTTTTGCCCGCACACAACCCCGATTTTGAATCCGGGTTTTGTGCGGGACTTCATTCATCAGGCACAGCTTTTACGCATGGCTTTAGGTATCATGGCCGTTTGCGTTTATGGACTGAAATGGAACCTGCCTGATGCACTACCTCTCCCCCGAATTTGGATTAATTTTCGTCGTTTTTTTGTGGCTCTACTGGTGGGTTGGATCGACACGGGGCGCGCGGGCGCAAAACCATCTCCTGCTTATTGCCAGCTACCTTTTCTATTGCAGTTTCGATTGGCGTTTTGCGCTGCTGCTATTTAATTTTTCGCTGGTTATTCTATTGCTGGCCCAGGCCATACCGGCACCCGATGGCAGCCGTCGGCGTTGGCCGATGGTTTTCGGTGTGGTTATTGCGCTGCTCAACCTGGGCATTTTCAAGTACTACAATTTTTTCCGCGAAGAAGCCATGGCGATGCTCGCGCCGTTTTTTACCGGGGCCAGCCTACCGGTTTTGGAATTGGTGCTGCCGGTAGGGATTTCCTTCTATACCTTTCAGGGCATCGCGTACCTGGTCAACGTGGGGCGGGGCGAATACCAACCGGCAAAGCTTGCCGATGGTTTTTTACATCTCTCTTTTTTCCCCACCTTGCTGGCCGGGCCGATTTGCCGCCCCCATGAATTGCTTGCACAAATTGAATCGCCCGCGCGGCGTGCATTGGTCGCACCCGAGTGGGCAATTTTATTAATTATTTCCGCGTTGATAAAAAAAATCTGGCTCGCGGCCTGGCTCGCAGAAGCCTGGGCCAACCCGGTGTTTGCCAGCCCGGAGAGTTATCACGCGGTGGAATTGATGGGCGGTTTGATGGCTTACGCCTGGCAATTATTTTTTGATTTTTCCGGCTACACCGATATTGTTACCGCGCTTGCGCTCTTGCTGGGTTTTAACTTGCCGGTGAATTTCCGCCAGCCTTACCTCGCCACCAACCTGAGCGATTTCTGGAAGCGCTGGCATATCACCTTGTCGCGCTGGATTCGCGACTATGTGTATATACCGCTGGGTGGGAACCGTTGTAGTTGGGGGCGCACCCAAATCAATTTGGTTATCGCCATGACGCTTTCCGGATTTTGGCACGGCGCCAGCCT
>CBFGOY010000063.1:0-19413 GCA_965650515.1 uncultured Cellvibrionaceae bacterium
CAACTGGGCGATGGCCTGCTGCCGCGTTTGAGTCGCCCGGCGTATATCGATGGCACGCGCGACCGCGTATCGGGAGTGTTATCCCTGGAGTTTCGCCCTGGCGATGAAACCCGCTTTTACCTGGATAGCCTATGGTCCGATGCCAGCCGCGATTTTGATCGCCTGGATGTCAACTGGGTTGGCCGTAATGGCCAGGTGATTCCGCTCAATGTCCAGGTCGATGAAAACAATGTCGTCACCAGCGGTACTTTTGCCAATGCCCAATTCTTCCTTGAGGCTCGCCCCTACAAGGAAGATGTTGATTTTTACAATATCAATCCCGGCGCGCATTTTGAGTTTGGTGACCTGCATATCCTGGACATGCAGTTTAATTCCAGCCGCAGCGAATTCTTCCGTGAATCGCCCACCATTTTGATCAACACGCCGATGGGGCAGGGCACGGTAGTTGAATATCGTAATGATGGCAAACCCTATCCGGATGTCAGTACCAACGTTGATTTAAATGACCCGAATGCAGGTTGGGTGTATGCCGGTGGTCGCCTGAACATTGCCAATGAAAAGCGCAATACCGAAACCGACGGTGCCCATGTTGATTATCAATTTGGTGATAGCACACAAAACATTCGTGTCGGTTTAGCCTATGACGAAATTTCCCGCGTGATCTCGTCGCGTGATAACAGCGCCCGCTGGGAAGACGTTGTGTGCCGTGATGGCTTGGATGCCGAGGGCAACAGTCCTGCCACCAATCGGGCACCTTGTAACGGCCTGAACCCGAATTCTGCCATTCCGCAATCGGCATTGGCCTCTTATCTGCAACCAGGGCCTTATGGATTCATAACAGTTGATTTTGATCGTTTTATGGCAGACAGCCGTTACCACGAATTAAGTGCATCGGCGGGCGAGTCCAACTCCGCCCCGACCGGTGCCAGCACCGGTAAAGTGGACGAGGAAACCACCGGTGCCTACATCGAATTGAATGGCGAATCACAAGTTGCAGACCGTAGCCTGCGGTTTAATTTGGGGACTCGCTATGTGAAAACCGATCAATTGATTTCCGGCCCCGTTACCATTGGCGGTGTGCGGCAATACCAGGACCTGGTATCCGACTATGACGCATTCCTCCCATCGTTTAACTCAACACTGGATTTGATGGAGGACGTGAAGTTACGTTTGTCTGCATCGCGTACCCTCACTCGCGCTAACCCAAGTGCAATGCTACCCAACACCAATTTCAGCGATCCGTCGGCGCAACAAGCGACGCAGGGCAATCCTAATTTAAGCCCCTACCTCGCGACCAATTTTGACCTGGGTGGGGAGTGGTATACCGGTGATGAAGGTTATGTCGGTGTGACCTTCTTTAACAAACAGGTAACCGGTTTTACCGTATTGGGTACCAATACTATCCCGTTCTTGCAGTTGGGTGTTCCTTACAATGATTTAACCGACTTGCAAAAATCCGCAATCGACAATCGTGGCGGACCCAATGTCGCCACTGTCACTGTGCAGCAGCAGGTTAATGCCCCCGGTAACCTCGAATTGCGCGGGCAGGAACTTACCTGGGTACAGCCGCTGGATATGCTTGTTGAAGGCCTTGGTTTTAATGCCAACTTCACCAATATCGAGCAAAAAGGTGAGGGGGCAGGTGCGCCAGCCAAAGCCATCGGTGTGTCACCAAAAACATACAACTTCACCGGATATTGGGAAAATTTTGGCGCATCAATCCGGCTTTCTTACACTTGGTATGACGCGCAAACAATTTCAGGGCCCAACCAGAATGGAATTTCATTTGCAGAGTTGAAAGCCGATGAGCGGGGTCAATGGGATCTGTCGGCCAGTTACCAGTTTGGAGGTTTGCCTACCGAACCAATGGTAACCTTGAACGTAAGCAACTTAACGGGTGAGGCATTACGTACCACGTATTATTACGACAATGCGACGTTCACTTATTATGATCCCGGTTATACCGCTACGCTTGGGGTGCGAGGATCTTTTTAATTCAACCTGAATTGATGACGAGGATGAGCCCTGGAGAAATCCGGGGCTTTTTGTTTTAAATAAAAAAAATTTCCTACGAAACGCAGCGTAACTTTTTCTTACCAATAAAATGTTAAAAAATTTATGTTGATTTAGGCGCTATCCGGGTTCGCCTATAACGTTTAAGTGCAGTGAAAACAGGGGTTATTCAGGATTGGAATAACGTGAACGTTTGGTGCGTTTACATGTCCTTAACGAAGGTAGCAATTCTCATTTCCGTCCAAGTAAATGGAGACTGCGCCAAGATGATTTGCTATGATCGGCCCAATCGCAGTGTGCACCTTTCCGGTGTGTTGCAAGTAAGGTACGTGCTGCAAGGATTGTTTAGATTAAATTTTACATCTACCTAGAAAACGTAAGGAGCGGCTTAAATGATTCAATTACAACGCAACTATGTTAACGCTCTACCTGATGGTGAACCGGGGCAACCGCACATTGGTACCTTTGAGGATTATTTAACGCTTGCGAGAATTCCTCATTGTGAAGGTGTTTCTGCCCGGGTTATTGACGCATTGCACCAACGTGTAGGACGTACCGAATTATCCATCGAGCAAATTGCTTCAGATTTGCACTTAACCAAACGCACATTACAACGACGCTTGCAAAGCCAAAACACCAACTTTGCCCAGTTGCGTGATGATCTTCGCTTTCACTATGCCATCAAATACCTGATTGATGACAACATGAGTGTGGATCTTGTTTCTCGTGCATTGGATTTTTCGGATCGTACCAGCTTTACCAACGCCTTTAAGCGCTGGACGGGTTTGTCGCCGAGCACATTCCGTAAGTTATTCAGGGATCACGCTTAATTAGTGGCGCAAAGGTGGAGAGGGATCTCTTCTACCGGCTTTACCTAATCCCCTTTATGATCTAGTGAAGCACTCCTTTGGGAGTGGTAATAACAGGGTCATTCGTTTCGGGTGTATCACCCACCACTGCACAGTAATAATTCACCACCCCTTGTACATGGGTAGCGGGATAGATTGCCGATTTGGGATTGTTCATCCCCGGCTCGTAAAAACCATCAGCGGTCTTGAATAAAGGAACAAACTTGCGGGACGCTATTGCCTTGCATATTTCCTCTGGCGCACCTTCTTCCTGCAATATCTGCAAATGCTCTTCAATGTCTTCTTCGGTGTAAATAACACAGGCCAGGGTATTACCGCTTTTCGTGCGCAACTCGAATCGGGAAGGATTGGACAAGTAATAATACTCAGCCACCGCCATGGATTCACAGGTATCCTCAAAATACTGGGCAAGCTTGGGGTCTGCAAAAAACGGGGTCTCGCTATCGATAGCCTCCGCCTTTTGGCTACTCGAAAGCTCATTGAAATAAGCGTGTTGCAACTGATGGATGGCATCCTCCAATTCCTGGAGCATGTTTTCATCGTTCTTTTTCACATAGTAATGGATGGTATTGTTATTGAAGGCCCGCACTGCTTCGGCCGGAGTTGCATAGCCTGTCAGCAGGATTTTCTTGATGGCTGAGTTGTTTATCTTTTCGCAAAATTCAATGCCATTCATTGTCGGCATTGAGTAATCCACTACCAGTACAGAAACTTCCTTAACCCGCATTTCATCGAATCGCTTTATGTTTTGATGCGTCAACACCCGCTTCACCCAGGCGTCTGAATCACCTTGCAGCTTGGGTTTTTCATCCTTCGCAACAAGTTTAGCTTCACGCTGGTATTCGTTGATATATTTTAATGCGGCATCCGTGTTGTCAAATGACCTGACGTTGAATTGATGGGAAAATGCGAGCGTCAATGTCTCTAAAAACTGTGGGTTATCATCGACAAATACAATTTGTGTTGGATAAAAATAAAGAGGAATTTTTGAGTTCACACTGGTTATCCCATAAGGGTTGACAACACGATGGCCGTAATATAGGCCAAGCCAGATCCATATTAAAAGATATTGTAAGTCAATTATGAGGAAGTGTGGAGTTACCAGTGCGAATATGTCGGCCTAATTCGTATTCGCCAGTGGGGTAAAAAAGTGTTAACTCTTTCGCAAAATCCATAAATGTCTAAAATCAAGTGAAAATCACGTTGTTTTTACCAATCGGGGTGAAGATTCAACCAATGTAAATAGATGGGTAGTCATAGCATTAATGAGCGTCTAAGTGATGGTATCGAGGCGGCCGGATTAATAAAATATTTAGTTTTATTGGCCAGGAAGCAAGCATCATCTGGTTGCGAGTTGGATGTTGGTGTTTACTCTACCGAGGGTCTCCATCCCGTGTCATTGGCGTATTAAAAAACTTTTTAGCCAGGTTTATGAGCGATACCAAAGGGCTCTCGTTCCAAGATAAAATAGAAGGAATGTGACGATGATGGATAGTAATATTTGAGTGTGAAATTGATATCTTTTAAATTTTCGGGTGATTTTTTTTAATATTGAAATTGTCGAAAAGGAATGTATATGGAATTTATTCACGGTCTTAGGGTTATGCTTCGATATGACGAAATGTCACCGCTAGATAGGGCCATTAATAATTATTATAAACAAGCAAAAAAGTATTTTGATGCTTTAAATATTGCGGAAAGTTCTCCCGAGGATATAAGGGAAATGCGAAAAAAGGAATTATTGAAGGTCAAAAAGCACCTCGAAAGGGAAAGAAGGCTTATGGAAAATATTGTTGATGTTCAGGCTAGGCTAGAGCTTTACCGTGTTGAAGGGAGGAAGGCTGTGCATAAGCCTGGTATGCCAGTTGCAGATTTTAAAAATAAGCAAAATGAATTGCAAATTGAGGAGTATCACCCAACGGGAACTTTGGAAAAGTTTATGCGTGCAGTTCCAGTTCCAAAGCCAAGTAAAAGCCACACGGCTCATCACATTGTTCCCGGTAAAGGAAAAACGCAATATGCGTATCGTGCCCGTGTTCGCATACATTTATTTGGTGTCCGTATTAACGATCCTGATAACGGAGTTTGGCTGCCTAGCTATGCTAAACATATTCCGCATTGGTCAATGCCTGAATCATTAGGACATTTGCAATACCATACAGAAGGCTATGAGCGTTGGGTAGAGAAAAAATTAAGAAATATTTCTGGTGAAGAATTTATTCGAATGGAGCTTCGGCTTCTTGGTCTTGCTTTGCAGCAAAATAATTTACCTCCTGAAGCTAGGAAAAAGGTTGTGTAGGAATGGCAATATATTTAATTGAAAATGATGGCTTTCGGTTTCAAGAACTGGACTTGCACATCAACGATTTTATAGAGAATTTTCCTGATGCCATGGATATGGCATCTGTTCATGATTTTAGTAAGAATAACCTTGCTTTGACTGCATATTGGAAGAAACTACGCACGGGTTTTTCAATCATTGAGGGTGGGGAGAATCTTTTGCCTGATGTGAGTTGCTGGATCGGAGCTACACTGCTTCTCTCTCCAAAAGCTAACCGATTATTAAAGGATTTGTTAGATTCATATGGCGAGTTTCTGCCCATATTGATAGGGGAGCATGTGTACTATATTTTTAACTGTCTGACTGTGTGTGATGCTGAGGGAAACGGCATTTTCGACTTCTCTTTCGATAGTTCTAGCATAAAAGACAAAGTGGTGTTTAAGCCGCAATCCAAATTTGATACCAGTTTGTTTTGCTCTGATTATTTGAAGGATGCAATTGAGTCCTTTGAGTTACATGGCGTTGTTTTTGAGTATTGGAAAAATTAGTTGCCATCTAGGTAGGCCCAATACAATTGGGATATTTTCATTATTGGTTGCTCCTTTTTTCAACAAGGTAAGTTGCGCGTCTTTCGGCCAGTTCATCCTTGGCTGGTTCGTTGGTGGGGTCATCCTGGGCAATCTGGGTTGCGAAAAAACACACAACAAATTCCGATCCTTTATGCGGGGTACTGCTAACTTGTATGCGCGCGTTATGCTCATCAACAATGCGCTTTATCGCCTGCATGCCAATGCCGTTACCGAATTTTTTGGAGCTGAAACCAGGTTCCCACAAATTGGCTAACTGTTGGTCGGTCATACCGGTGCCGTTATCCCTGATGGAAAAGAAGACATTGCCATTTTCCGTCCAGGATTTTATATGCAGTACCAAGTCCGTATTTTCGCGTCGCGCTTCGGCGGCATTTTTGATCAAATTGATAAACAGGATTTTCAAATCTTCCGCGTCCCCCCTGATCTTGGGAACGCCGCCAAATTCGTATTCAACCTTATCGAATGATTTTTCAAATAAATAGAGACAATCCTGAACAAGGGTTTCCAATGCGCAAGGCTGGATGCGTCGCTTGTGCTTACCACCCAAAATACTAGCCATAGTCGCAATAAGGCGGGAACCACGTTCAACTTGTTCCAGCACTATGTCGCGTTGCTTGTTGCGATCATAAATATCGTTTGACAATACCCCATCAATAATCGCAAAAGGAACTTTAATATCGTGATGATAATGGTTCATCAAACTTAGCATGGAAAGGGTTTTTTTGGCTTCGCCTAGCTGCTCTTGCATGTGGTTAAGGCGAATCAGACGGCTTAGTACCTGCCCCAACTCAGCCTTCAGCCATTCAAAAATCTTTAAATCTTCATAACGATAATAAGTGAAGTTAGTTGGGCTTCCGGCCAGCACTATCGCGACAACTTTGTTTTCTGAAAATACCGGGAAGCAGAGTGATGCGTTATACCTTTTCATCTCGCTTTGTAATGAATCCGGCATTTCATCAGCCATTATCAATTGCGTTTGGGTTGCGCAATAAGCCACTAGGCTGGAATCTTCATTAATGAAATCAAGGGCTCCATTCGGGCGAAGGTTACTTTCATTGGCAGATTCACCCTCCTGATTAACCATCAAAATTTTATAATTATTTATTTTGATTGCCTTCAGGAAAAGATGATCAAGAACTTCCAGCATCATGGTAAAGCTAATCGAGTTTTTAAGATCAATTTCCGTTTCAGCTTTGACTTGGTCAAAATCGTAACTATTTTTTACGAGGATTTTTTTTGCGTTCGGTAACAACCATTTTAGCAATCGTGGATATGCTTCCAGCATCAACACTAGAAAGCCTAATAAGGTCACAACACCCCCAACTGATTGTGTATCGTCCCCTACAAGTGAGGTGACCATAAAATACATCCATACAAAGGAAGCAAGTAAAATTGCCTTGGTCAGCCCTAAACTCAAGGCTAGCCTAATATCCATGAGGTTATGTTGAATGGTTGAATAAAATAACAACGAAACGAAAACGACGTTTGTGATCGCTCCGATAAATTTTGAGAGGTATTGACCCATGCCGGTCGGCATGGAAAATAAAACAATGAGGCCGCAACTGAAGCTTACTAAAAGCGTTATTAACAACCATTTTAAGCGTTGCTTCTCCCGGCTGGATGATGTTTTATACGACATTCCAACCAAGCAAATAGAACCGGCAAAACACCATACTAGAAAGCCAATGAATATATAGTAAATTAAATCCAACCGAGGCAGATACCCACTGTCTGTTGCCTTCAACTCCGAAGGGAACACGAACATATTTAATGTCCAAAATAAAGAACTGACGCAGGCCCCTGGAATAACGAAAAAATTCCTGAACTTTTTAGAGCGGCTACCTATCAGACGCCATGTTAGTAACGTAAAGCCAAAAGGAATGAAGAACATTCCTCCCCTAGTGATATGGAAAAGGACGTTCAGGATGTTGATATTAGAAAGGGTTGTTAAAAGGAATAATTCCAGCAACCACATACTGAGGGCAAATAATAAAAACGCCAATGCCTTGGCGGCAGGGTTATCTTTTTTTGAAAAAGCTAATCCTGCCAGTCCAAGATCAAACAGTGCCGTAATTAAGTACTGGATCATTCTTTTCTATGACATCCACTTTGCTTTTAATAAAGTCCCGACACTTTTTAACATCGCTACATATCATCAATACTGTTTTGAAATTAAGGTGTGGGTACGATTTTTCATCGGAGGCGAGTTTTCCGCCAAACATTTGGTAAAATTTAATATGTTCAGTTCGAACTGCAACTACAATGTTTTGTGCGTTTTGTCTCACTGCCTCCTCAACTGCAGTTCCCAAAAGAAGGAAGCGGGCCTGTATTCCACCTCTTCTTTGAAATTGAGGGTCTATCACAAATTTATTAGGTTCTAGAAAGATATCATCGTAACCGATAGTGTTTCTTATTTCTTCACCAAAACACTCCATAATTGGGATATCCAAACCTTTCTTCGGATCATATACGCAGGCTCTTATCGAACCGACGACATTGTTACGATGATAGGCCAAAAAGCATGTGCTGTTAGGTTTGGCGTCATATTCATCAATAAATTTCATCGATGAATTTTCCTCAATATATCCGTCAGCACTATAGCTTCTGTATCGCATTGAGTATACCCGGTCCAACATTGGGCCTTTGGCTACAATGCTGTAGTAATCATTTTGTTGGACTTGTTGTGTTTTAATAGCAGCATTTAACATTGGACACCTCTGGAGTATTTTAATTAGTTGTAAAGCCTTGCATTGCAAGGGTTGGAGGATTCTTTAGGCGACACGCGAGTTTCAATTTTGATGCCAGGAATCATAAGTTTGGCGTCAAACCCCATTATGCTTAAAAAATGTGCGCCCACAAATAATCCTTTTGTAATCTTGTGCCTGTTTCACGAAATGGTTAAAAGAACCTGACTTTCGTCAATTCATGGCAGCAATCAAGGTAAATATCATGCTTACCGATATTGAGGCGCTTCAAAACGTGGTTGAATAGCTACCGGTAAGCTGCTTGGCGGCTATTTCATTTGGGTAGGCAGGGATAAAAATAGTTCAGGATTTTTTCGAACAGTAGGGTCAATCGCGATGATAGATAGACAGGACCAGCTTGAATTACAAGGCATTGAAACCTTGTTTCATGATATTGCTACGCCGTTATTAATCTCCAGGATGAAGGCTGAGCTTCTGGCCAAGCATTTGCCGGAGCTTATTAACACCATATCGAAATCACCTGAGCTGCGTCATTTATTGCCGGCGGATGACAGGGTGGTGGAAGCCATGGCGGCGGCGCCGGACATAATGTTGTCGAACATGCAGTTAGTCCAAAAGAAGATGAATTTCCTCTCGGCCTCTTTGCTGCACCAGGCAAGCAATTTTTCCTCCGTAAATGATATTTCTTACCCCGACGAAAACATGGGGACGACCTTAAGGGCTGCCGCTATCAAGACAATATTGCTGGTGGATGATGAGGTTATCCATCGCGATATAGGTAAGAGCTTGCTAACGCCAAGTTATGAAGTCGATTTCGCGAGTAATGGGCTGGAGGCCATTAGCTTCGTTGAGCAAAAACATTACGACTTGATCCTGATGGATTTGCACATGCCCAAAATGAATGGTGAGCAGGCCACGATCGCGTTGCGCCAACGTGTTAGTAATGAAACGATCATTATTGGTCTGACCAGTTTGCCCATCGGTGTTAATCGGTCCGGTCTGTTGGCATTGGGGTTTAACGATTTCCTGGAAAAGCCATTAACCCTAAAGAATTTACAAAAGCTATTGCGATCCCATTCACTTAATGCGTAACATCTTAATGTCGCTTAAGTCTACATGAGGTGCCTCTGGGGTATATGCTCTTGATAACTCGGATGGATGAAAAGTAAGGCTGTTATTAGGGAATTGTGACCGGATTTTGAGGTTGAAATAATGGGGTATGTCCCTCAAGTCTGCAAAAAGCGGTTCAAAAAGTGAAAACAGTTTGTGAGCTAAAGTTAAGTGCCGGATAATTTTTTGTTATGGAATAAATATGGAAATGGAAAAAGCGAGTGAAGATGAATTCTTCATCAAAAAGCGAGAGCTTGATGAATTATTTGATTCCAAATATGCTTTGAATGTTAATTTGTGGCGTGGAAAGAAAAAGGATCAGAAAGGTACATCACCGTTGTATCCGATTTTAAAAGCTTTCAAATTATCTAATGGAAAAATTCGAAAAGCTGACATCGATACATACTCACAGGGTGGTGTTTTTTGGGTTAAATGTACATCTGGTGGTGTTTCTTTATTTGATGCATTGGGTGTTCCTGTACATAGTTGGGATTATTACCGTATCCCTAAAGGGGTTAGGATTCCGCCAGGCCTGGTTATTACAAAGGATGCTTATAACAACAATTACAACGCTACGCATTACTCTATACGGCCTCATTGGGATATGCCTGTGAGTAAATTTTGTATGCTTTTGGATGAGTTAACCAAAGAATTAATTTACGAGAATTAGGTTTATGGATTTATCGTTATCTCATTTATCAATGTTAATCGAACTAACCGCCAATGAAATAGAAAATTTGCAAAAAATCATTAATGATCCATCCTCTGCGGATAATGAGGTGAATGATTCTGGTGAGTTGTCTATGCAATACATAGCACTTTCATCTGTATTGGCGGAAATGTATAAAAACAAATGGTCAGAAGATTCCGGGCATCCATCTTACGGCGATCTTATGGATGAGATTCACGGATCAGTTTGACAAAAGATAACCGAAAACATCCAAACATTATTTATTTTGAAACGACAAATTCAGAACCGGGGGCTTTGTACATCTCATGGGTATAACTATAAAAAAAATCCTGTGTTCAAGAGAATTGTACATGGTTGGTTTGGTCGCCGGTTTAACGCCAGTTCCCATTGCGTGGTCTCAATCCGTTCCGGTAATGGAAGAAGTTGTAGTTACCGCGCAAATGCGCGAGGAGCCTTTACAAGGTACCCCGCTGGCGATAAGTGCTTACGATAAGAAATTTATCGAACAAGTCGGCGCCAGTTCCTTAACGGACATGGAAGCTGCAATTCCTTCATTAAACTTTGGCAGTGGTGACCGGAATACGCGCGGTGAGATTGTTATCAGGGGCGTGGGCGATTACGCGCGCAATATCGGTACCAATGCCCGCGTTGCGGTTTATATCGATGGCGTGTTAACCGGTCGATCATCCAGTTTTGACCAAAGTTTATTGGACGTCGCCCAGATAGAAGTGCTGCGCGGACCACAAGGCACCCTTGCTGGTACTAACGCGCTGGCCGGGGCAATCAATATTGTTACGCAAAAACCTGCGGATACTTTCAACGCTGAACTCCTGGCGAACGTTGGCAACTACGATTTGGCGTCGTTGACCGGAAAAATTAATTTACCCTTGTCGGATGATCTTTTTGCGAGCCTGTTATTAGGTACCAGCGAACAAGACGGCTATATAAAAAACCATACACTTGACCGGGACCTCCAGGGTTTTAATCGCGATACGGCGAAATTGAAGTTTCGTTATGTGGGTGTTGAGCGGCTTACTGTTGATCTTGGTTTTGATTATTTGAAGGAAGATGAAAAATCCACGAATGCGGAGGCCTTGGCCAACGGAATGTTTAATGGTTTCAGCCTGGCGCCGGCGGTGTTTGAAGTTGCCCATGATGCGGATGAATACCAGCAGCGGGAGCTTAACGGTGCAACCGCTGAATTATCCTACGAAACGCCGGATAATTATCGATGGACCTCTATTACGGGAATTCGCAGCAATGAATTTAGTGAGTTGAGTGAAGAAGATTATTCCCCGCTCAATGCCGCTGTCAGTATTTTTGACGAACAAAGCGATCAAATAAGCCAGGAATTCAGGCTGACTTCTCCCAAGGGGACGGCACTGGATTATGTAATTGGCCTTTATTTTCTCGACCAGGATATTTCAACTGATCGGCAAGCTATTACCGGTCCGGTGTTCCGGCCCGCGCCTAATGCAAGTGTCCATACACCTGCGTCAGCCGGGGTTGAATCGGCTTCATTATATTTACATGGCAATTATTATTTCGATGCGCGTTGGAGTTTGACTGCCGGTGTTCGTTACGTGAATGAAACCAAAGATATCGATTATTCCAGTATTGACTCCACGGGTTTGTTTGTTAATGCCAACCATTTAAAAGACCGGAATACTTTTAAGGAATGGTTGCCAAAGCTGGGCCTTAACTTGCAGTTAACGCGCGATGTTTTGCTCTATACCAGTGTGGCGCGTGGTTACAAAAGCGGTGGTTGGAATGCTGATTTCATCCGTACATTGGAGAATTTCCAGTTTGAACCCGAATACGCCATGAATTATGAAGCGGGCGCAAAATCTGTGTTTTTTGACCGGCGGCTTACGGTCAATGCCTCTGCGTTTGTAACCCAATTTGATGACTTCCAGGTTTTTCAGTTTGTCCCGACCCAAGCGACGACAGGCGGTACGATTTTGTCGCTAACCAACGCGGGTAAGGTAACCAGCCAGGGTGTTGAGTTGGATATGAGTGCCAGCCTTACGGAGCACCTGGAACTGAGCTTCAGTACGGCGCTTACCACAGCGAAATTTGATGAATTCAAAAACGGTGGGGGAATAGGTATACATTATGATGACCATTATTTACCGTTCGCCCCCCGGCATAATTACTTCATTGCGCTGGATTACACCCGTCCTGTATTTAAGCAAGTGGATATGTATGCGCATATCGACTACAGCTACACCGATGATTATTTTTCCAACCCCAACAATTTACCGGATAACCGTATTCCGGATCGTAACCTCGCCAATGCGCGTTTAGGTATGAAGCTGGATTCCTCATGGGATATTTCCCTTTGGGTGAAAAACATTACCGACGATTCATCTTTGCGCCAAAAATCCGTTTCATTCCTGGGAGTACCCAGAGGTGTTTATAACCCGCCGCGCACTTATGGCTTGGAAATCAGATATCGGTTTAATTGATTATTGTATTGGCGGTGTTGTTGTTCGGAACGTGCAAGAGGGACTAAACAATTTGTCGCTATCGCTAGTTACATAAACACATGGAGAAGCAATGTTAAAGTTCAAGGAAATGTGGGAAAGCTATCCAATAGTTGGAGAAAGGTCGGCACCTTGCAAAACGAATGGTAAAAGGAATTTTGATGATCAATGTGCGATTCGTCTCGGTGTTTGCTTAGCTTCTTGCGGTGTTGATACAACAAAACTGGTTCCAAAAATAAGGCACTGCTGGCAACACAATTCTAAGCTAGGTCATGTTTTAGCTGCTGAGGATTTAGCTAATGGATTGGCAAAATACAAGATTGATGGTATTTCCGCATTAAAGAAAATTGACTCATCAAAATTTCAAACCGTTCTGGCAGGTAAAACAGGAATAATCTTTTTCAAAGATTTTTGGGCTAAAACGGGCGAAGATGTTGCGCACAGGTCAGGGGACCATATTGATTTATGGAATAATAACCGGCTCACCAAATGGACCACATGGTTATGATTTCTCGAGTCTTAAACTTTTCCGGTAGTTATGCTAAATCCAGAGAGGTTTGGTTTTGGGATGTGAAATGAAAAAAGCACTTGTTTTGATTCTAGCCCTTACCATTGTATCTATTGTTACATGGGCTTTATGCGGTTATTACTTGAGCGAATTGCTGTTCGCTATTGTTCCCGGTATGACCCACGAACAATATACCAACTACTGGTTTTATTTATTTGTATCAATTGAGATTATCGTTTTATTTTTAGTAAGTTTTTTCATAATTAAGTGGAAAAAATAATTTAGAAATTAACTAAATGGAGGAAGATTTATCTGTTGCTGCGTATGTTAGCTGCGCTTGTTTAAATGCAGCGCCACCTCACTTTCCTTCATTACCAACTTGGCCCATATTACTGTGTAGAAGGTTCCTTCCCATACAAAATATGGGTGTAAAAATAAAAATGTCTGTAAATGCCTCATTTTGGCTAAACAAATCCATTCAGGTGCACTCTACCTTTTAGCCATTGTATTGCAACGGCTTTATTAT
Source organism: uncultured Cellvibrionaceae bacterium (assembly GCA_965650515.1). Lineage (GTDB taxonomy): Bacteria > Pseudomonadota > Gammaproteobacteria > Pseudomonadales > Cellvibrionaceae > Cellvibrio. The sequence continues at coordinate 13,780 of CBFGOY010000063.1, forward strand.
TAATCCTCGTAAGGGAGCGCATCATGAAAATTAACGTGCTAATCGGAACAACCGCTATCCTAATAATGTCATCCTTGGCTTGTGCCAATTCCCCGACAAATTGTGATAGCAAGGCATACAGCTCCGGCGCTTATAGCAGCGTCGATCACAGTAATCATAAAACCAATAGCAGTTTAACGGAACAATCAATTGATGATGGTCCCACTGACCAGGGTAGGAACCCTGATGACAACGGTGATGAGATTTACAGGCCAAACAATGATGGTACCAGCGGCACAGATGGAACCCGTGGCAAAAGTACTATGGATGATGGAACCCTGGAATGAGCGGGTGCAGTGATAATCAGGTTCACACTGTTTAATTTTTATTTGTTGTCGAAAACCAGGCTACCCAATCGACTATCATGAGCCAGCGTTATAATTTGGTTACCTTTTTGATAGGAGATATATCATGACAACGAACAGTGTGTATTTTCACCGGGTGTTCCGTACCACACCGGAAAAAGTTTACAAAGCCTTCACCGATGCCGACGCTTTTACACGATGGCTTCCCCCTTGCGGTTTTACTGCCAGGGTCCATCAGATGGAGGTAAAGGTGGGCGGTTCCTACCAAATGTCTTTCACCAATTTTACCACCGGCAATAGCCATTCATTTGGTGGTAAATACCTGGAGCTTGTACCCGGTAAACGCATTTCCTACACGGCGACGTTTGATGACCCTAACTTACCGGGTGAGATGCGCACGACGGTAGATATAACCCCGGTGTCTTGCGGAGTGGAAATCAACATAAAGCAAGAGGGGATACCCGGTGTTATCCCGACGGAAGCCTGTTATCTGGGATGGCAGGAGTCGTTGGTATTTTTGGCTAAATTGGTTGAACCGGAAATCCCGGATTAATTAATCCTTTGCGTGATAATTTAAGGCGGTGATGGCCGCCTTACTATTATTTTTTGTGAAAATCACCTGGCTGGTAAATTTTGGCAGTCCCAATTTCACGCAAACCGTAACATGGTACATTCACTACTTCACATTTCTCACTATTGACGTTTCTGTCTGCCAGATATGTAAGGTTATCTGGAACTGTTACCCAAATCTGCACTGCACACTCAGGCTACTTTTATTTTTGTAACTTTATTTCGCAAAAAATCATAGAAGTAGTTTCAGTTTGCCCTTATGAAAGTGGGAAGGTAAACGTTCGAGGTTCGAGTTTTTTCCGGTTTCGATTTTTAGTCGGAATATACTGATTTGGAAGGCTTTTTTGTTTCTTTTGATTCTTTGAGTTTTGATTACGGTTTTTTATACTCCTACCCGTGCAACAGCGATGGTACACAAAAATAACACAGGCACTGGGCACATTTTCGGTTTAATCATTTGATCTTTCCTTCCGGTATGGCATTTATCCATGCCATGGAGAGCCTTTATCTGGAGAAAAACCATGTTCAAGAATAATACGGCAATCAACTATCGTTTAATCGATACCAGGGTGTTGCGATGGTGTTGTTTATTTATTTCCCTGCTGTTTATGCAATCCGCCTCGGCCGCCTCCGGCTATACAGTGTTATCGGCTACCAGTGTGAAATTCCATGTTACCGATGCTCCCTGGGCGGATGTGCATTACACCGTCAACGGGGTAAACCAGCAAAATATCCGCATGGCTGCGAGCGGTACCAATCACGAATATATTTTGAATGCGGCCACGAATTCGGTGATTCGTTATTTCTTTACCATCGGCAATAATGCGGGTGGCGCTACGGATACGGCCTGGGTGCAATTTACTTTGACGGCACCCACCAATCCACCGCCCACAGGCGGTGTCGCAAGGGTTTACCAGCATTGTAATTATGGTGGAACCGCGATTGGCCTGGCTGCCGGTAATTACACGCTCGCGCAATTGCAGGCATTGGGTGTACGTAACGATGATATTTCATCATTGCAAATCAATAGCGGTTACGAAATTGTGCTTTACCAGCACGATAATTTTGGCGGAACTTCTGTCACCAAATCGGCTAATGATGATTGCCTCGTGAATGAAAATTTTAACGATGCGGCCAGTTCAATCATTGTCAGGGCAACAACCAGCGTGCCGCCGGGAACGCCAGGTACTGCCAGTGGTGTCCACAAGCGTTTGAAAATTATTAACGGTTGCGGTGATCCAATGTGGGTGCAATGGCTGACTGCGCCCGGCGTTACCTTTAACGGGCCAAACCGCCATCGCCTTGCCAGCCTCGGCAGTTTTATCGAATACGACATTCCCGATAAGGGATTGCCGAGTATGCGCTTCTGGCCCGGATTCGGTTGTGATGCAAATGGCCACAATTGTCGCGTGGGGGCGAGCGGCGGCCCCGCGACCCTGGGCTTTTCTTGCCCGGCAGGCGGATGCGCGCCACCCATTGATTCCAAATTTGAAGCCTCGTTTGGTTGTATTCCCGGCGTGACCGATGCGCAGTGCGCGCAAAACCCTTCCGCGCCTGGCACACCCTTGGGGCGGGGCGATTGGTGGAATAACAGTTTCGTGGATGGCTATACCACGCCGATGAAAGTCGTGGTACATGGCTATTGCCCGGTCGGTCCGCAACCCGCGCCGGTATTCGGCCCCGGCGGTCCTGAGGGCGGTGTTATCGATTGTTCTAGCATTCGCGTTTCCGATTGCCCGACCAACGAAAACCTGAGCACCGACGGCCGTTACCCGGCATTGGCGAACGTAAATTTAATTGCGGTGAATCCCTTAACCGGTGCGCAGGCGGGTTGTTATTCGCCTGCGGCCAAACTTACCTATCGCAATTGGCCATCGACCACCCCGATTTACAATCCCGCTGATCCGGAAGCGCAAATGTACACCTGTCCAACACCGCCGATTACGCCCGAACAATGTATGGCCGGCCCGGCGGACCGCACCCAATATCGCAATATGGTTCATTCGCATTGCGATACCTACGCCTATGCCTATGACGATGGGGTAGGGCTTTCCAGTTGCCCGGCAGCAACCAACCTGAGTTACGAGATAACTTTTTACTGCCCTCGTTAGCCACAGCAATAATTAACGTTCAACGGGTATGGTTTCCATACCCTTACTTCAACGCAGTATAAGGAATCGATCTATGAATAATAAAATTTCTGCAACACGGCAATTGCTAAAGGTAGCGCTGTTTGCCTGCGCCGGTTTTGTATCCCTCGCCAACGCGGTGGTTTACCAGGCTGAAAATTACAATGCGTTTTACGATACAACGCCGGGCAATAGCGGTGGTGTGTTCCGTGGTGATGCGGTGGATATTGAATACACCACGGACAGTGGCGGAGGCTATAACGTGGGTTGGATTGTGCAAGGCGAATGGCTCGCATTTAATGGATTAACCATTCCCACCACCGGCAGCTACACGATTCGCTTGCGCGTGGCCTCACCCAATGGTGCAACCGCCTCGGTGGATTTGAATGCGGGCTCGATTCCCTTGGGTAATTTTGTAATCCCCGCTACCGGCGGCTGGCAAAACTGGACCACTGTATCGCGCACCGTCAATTTAAATGCAGGCACATACAACCTCGGGGTATTTGCACAAACATCCGATTGGAATTTCAATTGGATTGAAGTGGTCGCCAATAATAATCCCGGCCGTTCATTGGTGTGGGCGGATGAATTCAATAGCGTCAACACCGCCAATTGGACGTTTGAAACCGGTGGTGGCGGTTGGGGTAATAATGAGAGGCAATATTACACCAACGGCAATAACGCCTTTGTGCAATTTGATAACCAGGCGGGCAGTAATGTGTTGGTGCTGGAGGCTCGACGCGATAATCCGGCCAATTACAATTGCTGGTACGGTCGTTGCGAATACACATCAACCCGCATGATTACGCGCGATAAAAAAACATTCCGCTACGGCCGTATTGAAGCGCGGTTGAAATTACCGCAAACACAAGGCATTTGGCCTGCATTCTGGATGTTGGGTAACAACCTTGGCCAGGTGGGTTGGCCAAACTCCGGTGAAATCGACATTATGGAGCATGTAGGCTTTGAACCAACCACAACACACGGCGCGTTGCACGGCCCCGGTTATTCTGGCAACACGCCTTTTATGGGAACGCACAACCTGGGTGAATATGTGGATGTGAATTATCACGTATACGCGGTTGAGTGGGATACCAATGGAATTCGTTGGTTCCGCGATAACATCCAGTTTTATTCCGTAACCCGCACGCAAGTACAAGCCTATGGCAATTGGGTGTTTGATAATCCTTTCTTCCTGCTGCTCAATGTAGCCGTTGGCGGTAATTGGCCGGGAAGCCCGGATGCGGGTAGCCTATTCCCGCAGCGCATGTATGTGGATTATGTGCGGGTCTACCAATAACCCTTAGTGTTTCCCTCCAAAAAAAACTGCTTATTGATATTAATTATTTAATCGATATCAATAAGCAGCTAAACGCTTTTACATGAATTAAAACAATTCCAGGAAAATTAAATGGACGGGCTTTCCTGGAAGGTCACTGCGGCATCCTCAATAAAATGCCATTTACCTTGCACATCCCTGTAACGATAGCTTGCTGTTCCTGATTTCCAATCCTGGGCCAATACCAAATTGACTTCCAGATCGGGTAATAATATGGGAGCCAGGCCCGAGCCGAGGGGGGCATCCGGGTAACCGGTCAGTGATGCCGTAATTTTCACATCGGCACCAAATACGAGATAGTGGTAACTGCCTACCATATTGGAATTTATGGTTAATGGGGGATTCGTTGCTTGTGTGGCATGTCCATGGCCTGTAATTTTTTGATTGGGCGTCGAAATAAGGAGCTGTAATGTCAAAATAGGGCTCCCGATGCGGGGCGTGGCGATGCGGTATTTTACAGGAAACAAACCGACTTCCTGGTGTGCAGATTTAATTGAATTAATTTCTGACATGATGAATATCCTTAGTTGCTGATAAAGTAAATCCTACTTTTTTTGTAATGTAACGTAGGTGTAAGCAATGCCAACAGGGGTTCCGGCTGCAACGAAACCTGAGTCAATAACCGAAGCGGAAACATTGCCGGGGAATTTCTGGCGCATTTGCGCAACTGCGTTTTTAAAGGCGGTATTGTAGTCAGCAGAGTTGGGTGCAATACCGGTAACTGTGTCGCCGCTGGAAACCGGCAGTGCGAGGTCAGCTCCGGCGGAGTACTGTTGTACATCATAAAGCTGGACGCCGTTGGCGGTAATGATTTCTATTTTGTTAACGTCTACATTGTTAAGGCCAAAGGACCGGGTGACTTGAAAAGGAAAGTAACCTATCGCAGGTGATGGTTCACCGACAATCCGGAATGATGGAATTTTTGCAGATAGGTTTACCGCCTCTATACGGATGTCTGTGACGCCATCTTCATGTCCGCTGGCACTTATCGTCAAATTGGCTTGTGATAATTGCTCGGATGGTGGAAGTACCAGCATCGTTGCCTTGACATTTTCTGGTGTAAGTATGATTTGACTCATGATGTTTCCCCTATAACGAATTGAATATGTCCAACAAATCCAAATGCGGATTTGTTGCCCGTTGTTGCAGGAAAAATTTAAGCACCATCAAGAGGAGAAAGTTATTACGCCTCATTACAGAAAACGTATATGGATATTTTTATATTTATTTTTAATTAACTTGGCACATTAAA
>CBFGOY010000064.1:0-18408 GCA_965650515.1 uncultured Cellvibrionaceae bacterium
TTACCAATAGTCGCCAGTATTCCGCCGTCAACATACAGGATTTGGCCCGTGACAAAATCACTGGCTTTGGATGAAAGGAAAATGGTTGCGCCTTGCAAATCATCCGGGTCACCCCACTTGGCGGCGGGCGTACGGTTGAGAATGAATTCATTGAATGGATGGCCGTCAACACGAATCGGCTCGGTTTGGCTGGTAGCAAAATAGCCCGGGCCAATACCGTTCACTTGCACATTGTATTTCGCCCATTCGGTCGCCATGTTTTTGGTCAGCATTTTTAACCCGCCTTTTGCTGCCGCATAGGCACCAACGGAATTGCGGCCCAACTCACTCATCATCGAACAGATGTTAATAATTTTTCCCTGGCGACGCTCAACCATTTTGCGCGCAACGGGACGAGTCATGGTAAACACACCGGTTAAATCAATCTTGATAACTTCCTCAAAATCCGCCAGTGACATTTCCAATAACGGTGTGCGTTTAATAATGCCCGCGTTGTTAATTAAAATATCAATGGGGCCGTGATCTTTTTCGATTTGTTCAACCGCGGTCATCACCTGGTCTTCATCGGTCACGTTAAACCTGTAACCAAATGCCTGGAAACCTTTTGCACGATATTCATTTACGGCATTATCAATTTTCTCTTGCGACGAGTTGCCGTTAATAATTAATTTTGCTCCAGCACTGCCGAGGCCGGAAGCCATTGCCATGCCCAGACCATGCGTCGCACCGGTAATCAATGCCACTTTTCCGGTCAAGTCAAAAAGGGGATGAGTCATAGTTGGAATCCCTAACGAGAAAATTTATGGATACATTTTTTCCACGCCAGCCCGCACGGTTAATTTTCCGTGCGGGCCAGGTAAGTTTGCTATTTCAATTCGCTGGGTTTGTGGAAATCCATATCCGTATAGTCGTGGTTTTCACCGGCCATGCCCCAGATAAAGGTATAGTTGGCAGTGCCTACACCGGAATGCATTGACCAGGGAGGAGAAACCACCGCTTGTTCATTGCCGACCCAAATGTGGCGGGTTTCATCGGCAGGCCCCATGAAATGGCACACGGCGTGGTCTTGCGGAATATCGAAATAAAAATAGGCTTCCATACGACGGCTGTGGGTATGCATCGGCATGGTGTTCCAAATGCTGCCGGGTTTCAGTTCGGTCATTCCCATTTGCAACTGGCAAGTATCAAGCACAGTACTGATCATGAGCTGGTAAATATCGCGCTCATTGCAGGTATCACTCGCCCCCATGTGCAGTACTTTGCTATTTTCCTTGTTTAATTTTTTGGTGGGATAGCTATGGTGCGCCGGGGTTGAATTCACATAAAACTTCGCCGGATTGGCAGCATCGTCGCTGCTAAAAACGACGTCTTTCGCACCGCGGCCGATATAAAGCGCCTCTTTATTATCGATGGCGAAAACTTCACCATCCACCGATACCTTTCCGGGGCCACCGATATTGATAGCACCCAGTTCGCGACGTTGCAGGAAGAATTCCGATTTCAATTGATCGTAGGTTTCCAGCTTTACCGCCTTGTTCACCGGCAAGGCGCCACCAACCATTAGGCGTTCGTAGTGAGTGTAGGTAAAGAGGATCTCATCCGTCGCAAAAATATTTTCCACCAAAAAATGCTTGCGCAATTTTTGGGTATCGTAATGTTTGAAGTCATCAACATGGACTGCAAAACGTTCTTCTATCACTTTCATAATGAACCTTCCTGATACTGCGCCAGGTGCCCGGTGATCGCACAAACACCCAACGCCGGTTGAAATAATTTCGCGTGGCCTGGTACAAGCTATGGCCGGTAAATTGCACCGCCTATATGAAGAATTGCTATTGTTTAAGTAGTTTATAAATTTCCAGGCTAGCGCCGATAAATGGGCTATTGCCTTTAGGGTCATTGGAAAAAATCCGCTCGGTCATATAGTAATCGTAACTACCGTCACGGCCGAACCCGAGACCGGCAACCAGGCATTGATCATTCATACTGACCTTGCCATCGTTATGCACCGTCATAAATTCATTGACCATTCCCTGATAACTTTTGATTGCTGCATCGCGATAGGATTCCGGCAAATACCCTTTGTTGACAGCTTTGGCCAGGAAATAGGTAAACATGGCGCTGGCTGTTGATTCACGATAATTACCGATTTCGCCCGGCTTGTTGGTAACCTGCCACCAGGTAAATGTTTCCCCATCCTGGTAACGCAAAATATCCGGCGCAAACTCCGCAACAATATCGATTAATGTTTTGCGTAACTCGGTTTCGGATTCCGGCAAGAAATCCAATACATCCACCAACGCCATTGCATACCAACCCATACCGCGCGACCAAAATTCCGCAGAGCGCCCTGTTTCCTTGTCAGCCCAGTCCGCCTTTTTGGATTCATCCCACGCGTGGTAATACAAACCGGTTTTTGGGTCGCGCAAGTGCTCGCGCGCAATCACAAATTCATGGACCGCTTCCTTAAAACTATCGTGTTGCTGTTCGCCAGTCTCATAAAGTGCGGCATATTGCGCAAGGAACGGCATTCCCATGTAAACACCATCCAACCATAATTGATTAGGATAGGTAGCCCGGTGCCAGAATGCGCCCTGGCTGGTTCGCGGATGACGCTTCAAATTGTCACGCAAGAAATCTACCGCTTTACGATATTTTTCCTGTTTGGTGCGTTGTTCCAGGAGTATGACCATCTCACCCGGCTTGGTTAAATCGATGCTGAATAAATCCGGCTCAAAGGTTTCGATATGGCCGTCATCGCGAACATAACTGCCGGTCACCGTTTCCAACGCTTTGGTATAAGCCGGGTTAGGGCTGATTTCATTAAGTGCTTGCAATGCTGCGATTTGCATTCCCACCACATCGTATTCAAATTTTCCCGGACGCTTGCGGAATTCATCCCAACCCTGGTAATGATATTTCAAGGTTTTTCGTTCAAGTTCAGAATCTGCCAATTTTTTTGCCCAACCCAATGCGGCATCGGCATCAAGCGGATTTTTCTTTGCGTCGGCACTTAAGCTTGATTCAAAACGAACGCGCGGTGTTTTGGTCAGGCGCTGGACCTCGCGATCAAGGTAAGCTTTGAAATCCGCTTCGGTTTTGATGCCGTCCAATTCGTGTTCCCAGGCAGCGACAAAATAATATTCCAGCTCGCCGCCTTTATCTTTCATTACCGACACATAGGAATTTTCATCCGTGGTTTGCTGCGCACGGTCATCACGTCGGAAAATTACCGCCATGCCTAAATGGTCATTCTCACCACTCAAACTCTGCTTGCCCCAACTACCCACATACGTCCAGGCGTAACCGCTGATATTTTGCGGCCCTTCAATCAGGGTAGTGTTTGGATGTTTTACCAGGCCTATGGCGATATTCGGCAATTGATGGCTGGCTTCAAGTTTTACATTCACCAAACGGCTGCCGGCATTCATAGTGAAATGCGCATTCACATCCAGCTTTTGGTTGTTAATTTGCCAACCGTTGTAATTGATTTTAAAACCGGAAAATAAATTACCGTTGTTGGTAATGATGGCTTCGCGTGTATCCACCAGCGACACCAGATCAACACTTTTGCCATTCCAGAAACCAAAGCCACCCATACCCAGTGACTTGCCAACTTTCAGTACATCCACGCCCCAATCCGCATTCAAGTGATAGGAGTCGTAACCATCCTGCCCGACATTTTGCAGCACAACGTCATTTACGCGCTTGCCAAAAATATCAAACCCGTTGCGCCAATCCAGGTAAATTCGATAAGCAACCTTATCGGATTCAATACCCGGCCCTTCGTAGCGAATCCAATAGGAGTGATCGGTATATTGCGGCGGCGGGGTTACTTGATTGACGTTTTTAAACCTCCCCCCAACATATTCCTTACCCTTCCACTCACCGCCTTCTTTAATGGAAATTTCCGCCTGGGTCTGCTTTTTCAATACCGGTTTTTGCAGGGCGGGATCGGAAGAAATGATTACTGATTTTTTCCCTGCCGACGGTAAGTCGATTGCTAGTAATAAACCATCCTGCTCACCATTACCATCCCGATCAATGATTTCGGCAGTTTGGGCAGTGCCATCCGCCGTTACGGTTAAATGTTTTACAGCTTCATCACCCGCATTAATGCCCAACTCATAAAAAGAAAAATAAACGGGTTCTTGTTGTAATTCAAAATGGTTGGCATTAGCAATTTCCGCCCTGGCCAACTCATGTTTAACGGGAGCAGGTTGCGCAACGGGTGTCGTAGCTATTGATTGTTGTTCACTGGTTTTTTCCGGTGAGCAACCCGTGATTGCTGCCAGAAAAATACCGCCATAAATAGCCTTAATGGGCGTTTTGCTTTTCAACAATAAACTCACGCGTTTCACCTTTTTCTCTGTTACCCAAATAAATAGCTCTGCGTAAAGCAATAATTTCCAGACTTCAATAATCAAACAGGGATGCCAGCGAACTGACATCCCTTTGATTTCACTTTGGTGCAGTAGTAATACAACGAACCACAATATCAGCGATTAATATTTGTATTGAACACCAAGGTAGTATTGGCGACCGGTTGAATGGTAATAAGACAAACGTTTCTCATCCTCACTACCCACCCATTGATCATCAACTTCATCAGTCAGGTTCAAGGCTTCGAAAGTAAATTTCACATGCTCATTTAGTTGATAACCAAATGAAGCATCTACGTTAAGCGTCTCGTTAGTACCTTCTTCCTCATTACCATCACGGCCGATCGGAGTGGTAAGGTAACCGCTCCGACTTGCCAGGGATATGCGACCATTAAATACTTCATCTTCATAATAAATGGTTGCGGCAATGGTTTCGTCAGAAAGATTAACCAAGGGTTTGGTAGCTTGTACTACCAAATTTCCGGTACTTAAATCGGAGCTAGCGCTCAGATAATCCAAATCAGACTCTACATGGGTATAGGAGCCGATAAAACCAAAGTTTCCGAACACGCCTGGCAAGAAAGTGAATGGCTGTTGATAGCTCAACTCATAACCATCCAAATCCCCACCTGGTCCGTTGGCTGGAGCCGAGAAATTCCATGGAAGATTCTCGTTACAGTTCGGCCCGTACCCGCCCAGGGACGCACCTTGGGTATTACATGCATTAACTGCCGCTTCTACAGGCAAACCTGTTTCGGTATAAATCGGTGTGGAACGCAGGGTTTGCACATGGCTTTCAATTTCTTTTTTGAATAACGTCAGTGCAACTAAGCCACCTTCCGAGAAATACCATTCCGCGCCCAAGTCATAACTCTTGGCTTTGGTTGGCTCAAGCAATGGATTCGCCCCGGTGATAGTCAGGTTTGTACCTGCTACACCAACACTAACAGCCGGAACAATTGAACCTAAGCCAGCGCGCGAAATGCCTTCAGAGTACGCCGCACGGACCAGGAAATCATCGACAGGCTCAATACTCACATTGAGCGCCGGCAGGGTATCCGAATAGTTGTGATCCACAGTGATATATTCGCGCGCAGCGGTTGAGCCATTCAGCCAACCGCTGGAAGTTTGATCTGTCTCGAAACGACGCACACCCAGGTCCCCACGCACTGGCATTGAACCTAATTCAAATTCAAAATCCAATTGCGCAAAAAATCCTGTGGTTTCCTCACCGACTTCATAGCTGCTTCCGTAGTTTGGCACTAACGCCAAATCAAACAGGTTGTACGAATCCATTATTGCGCCACGATTTGGAATCAACCAAGGCTGTCCATCACCCAAGCCGGAATCGTACTCCATAATGAAATCAGGATTGGATTGGATATCAACACCATTAGCACCTTCAGATGCAAAAGCATATTGATCGGTAGAGAAAGTGAAATCTTTGAAGTCCGCGCCCACTTTAAGGGTCAAGCCTTCGCTAAAATCGAATTCAAAAGTCGCGTTAGCCGCATCGTTTTCATTCAGGGTTGTTTGTGGGCGTTGACGAACACCGGTCGCAGTCCACGATGCTTTATTGTAAGCACCGGCTCCAAACGTCAGCATCGGATCTTCGTAATCGCGATAATCATAAGTAAAACGCTGGTTATTAGCCTGCATTAAAATCGTGTTTTGAATCGGATTGTCGTAATCCGACTTAGTAGTACCGATCATCGCGTTCAAGCGGAATGACTCGGTAAACTCTTGCTTCAATGAAAGTGTCGTTTGGGAGAAGTCTGTGGACATCTCGTCGTAGCGATTTTCTGACAACAGGCGCGCACCGTCTATATCAGCATAAACCAGGGTATTGCCATCAATGGCGTAATCCAAAACATTACTGCTGGAGTTGGTGCCGGGATTTAATGAACCTTGTAAAAATACTTCTTGCCGGTTTGCATCAAATTTAGCCCAAAGACTATCAAGACTGATTTCGGTGGTATCTGTAGGGCGAAATTGCAACGATAAACTGGAACCCAAGCGTTCCATTTCGTGCTGATAAGAATCATAACGCGGAATACGCGGACGGAATGCCGCATTTAACGGGTGCGCAGATGTAATTGCCGCGCCTTGATAATTACCAAAACTCTGCGCCGGATTGTTGGACCAGCGAACAGTACTGGAACCTTCGTCTTGCACATTGCGCTCAGAATAAGAAAGTGAAAATAATGCACCGAATTTTCCATCGGCAAATACATTACTTACCAGGAAAGCTGCACCGGGATCGGTTTCTTCAGATAAGTCGTTATAACCTAGTGAACCTGAAGCAGTCAGTACAAACCCGTCGTAGTCAAACGGTTGGGCCGCCTTTAAATCAACAGTTGCCCCCAATGAACCTTCCTGGACTTCAGCAGAGTTGGTTTTACGTACAGTCAGGGAACTAAACAAATCGGAAGAGAAGGTATTAAAGTCGAAGCCGCGGCCACGGTTGTTACCACCTACAGCATCCGTACCGCCTGTCGTGGAAATAGTTTCCATGCCGTTCAATCGAACAGTTGTAAAAGCTGGCCCCAATCCGCGTACAGTAATTTGGCGACCTTCCCCACCGGAGCGTGAAATTGCAACACCGGGTACGCGCTGCAACGATTCAGCTAAGTTATTATCCGGAAACTCGGCAATGTCCGAGGCCACAATCGCATCCACAAAGCCTGTTTGATTCTTTTTAATATTTACAGCATTAGCCAAGCTCTCACGGAAACTACCGGTAACCAATACCTCTTCTACCGTGCTGTCGCCGTTTTGGTTGTCTTGCGCATACACACCCATTGGCAACGTGGTTGCTGCAATGGCGAGTACGAGCGGGTTAAATGCAAACTTTCTCATAGCTATTCCCCATATTTTATTGTGATTAAATCATTGAGCTAATAGAGTTGTGCTTTAACCATCCTGTGAGCGACGGTTTAAAAAGCACGGTTTCACAAACGCGCGATGCTGCACCCGCAGCGTTCACGTTAATTTGTAATCGGTTTTTACAAATGCATTCAGCCTGGACGACTTTACAACGCTTTTCCCTTCTAAAATAAAAAGGCTGCATCCGTTCCATTTCTTATTTCAATTTGCTGTATAAAATTTAGTATCAATTAATTTTTGAAGAAAAACGCAGGGCTGCTTCAAACCTTGAATTCCACACCCTGAATTTTTACATTTCTGGCGACAAAATTATCCAACTCTTCCAAAACACCGATTGTTTTTGCAATTTTAAAATCACAATGGGTGAGATGCAGGTTTTTAATCGGTGAACGTTTGTAGCCGCGTACCTGGAATACCTGTTTTGCGTTTTCACATTGAAGGTTACGGATATCGATATTGCGCACCAATGGGGTGTAATTTCCGGCATCGCCTTCTTCGTAATGAAAATCGATGACAATCGCTGTTTGCACTTCGCCGATGGCAATATCGCGAATAAAAAAGTTCTCGATGACTCCACCGCGTACAGAATTGGTTTTAATACGGATGCCACGCTCCAGCTCCGGGCTGCTCATGGTGCAATTTTCCACAAACACATTGCGCACACCGCCGGAAATCTCGCTGCCAATCACTACACCGCCGTGACCGTTGCGCATTTGGCAATTACTGATAAGGATATTTTCGGAGGGAATATTAATGCGACGACCGTCCGCATTGCGGCCGGACTTGATAGCGATACAGTCATCACCAGTGTCAAATAAACAATTTTTAATGACAACGTTTTTGCACGATTCCGGATCACAGCCATCGGAATTCGGCCCAAGGCTAACCAGCTTGACGCCATCAATAGTGACGTTTTCACAGAGTACCGGGTTTAACAACCAGAAAGGCGCATTGGTGATGGTGACACCTTCAATCAACACATTTTTGCAGGCATAGGGCTGGATAAAGGGTGGGCGCAGATAAGCTCCGTCAGCGTAGATACGCTCCGCAACAGGAACATTATTCTCCATGTCCTGCATCAGTTTGTTACGCGCAGCTACCTGGGTCGGGACGCCGGGGATGCCCCAATCCACACTGCTGAAATTGCTGCCTTTCCAGGGCCACCAGGTGGTACGGCTACCTTGGCCATCAAGCTTGCCGTTTCCAGTCACCGCGATATTGGTTTGCCCGTAGGCGTAGATCAGCGGGGAATACCCCATCATTTCCATACCTTCCCAACGCGTGAACACGGCGGGCAGGTAGGCGTTGGGATCGGTACTGAACGCAATAGTCGCGCTTTTATCAAGGTGCAAATTAACATTGGAGCGCAAGTGAATCGGACCGCTCAGATATACACCACCTGTCACTAAAACCCTGCCACCCCCCGCGTTATGGCACGCGAGTATCGCCGCAGCGATCGCCTGGCTGTTGTCGTGGCCGGGCTCGGCCTGGGCCCCGTAGGTACGAATGTCAAAGGTACGATCCGGGAATTCGGGTGGGCGCACTTGCCCGCGGATTTGCTCGGCCTGCTCCCAGGCACCAGGCGCAATGGATGCTGTATTTTGGACGCAACCGCCAAGGCTACCCACGAGGGAACAACCGGCCGCAGCCGTCAGGCTTTGCCTAATAAAAGACCGGCGGCGGATAAGGGCATTACTGCCGGTATGTTCCGGGTAAATCTCAGTCACTGCGTATTCTCTCGTGTATTGCTCTAATCGGCGGTTTGATTTTTTGTTATCGCAGAATTTGCGCACCGGTAACAATGCCACCCGCATCACTTATTAAAGAGTTTTAGCAGATGATCATTGAGCCGTTATAAAAGCGCCTTCCCAGCCATGACGATAAGAAGATACACATCCTCTTATCGAACGAAAATCATTCTGTCTGTCATGTTTAATATTTGCAAGCCGCTAACATGAAATTTTTCCTGTTTTGCCCATTTTTTAGTTAAAAATGCGCCATTTATGTCATGTAAACGTTTTCTTTATTTCAACTATTGAAATGTAAACGTATACATATCATTCCAAATAGAAATAATTTAAGAAATTTTTTAATTGTCTATAAAAATAAATATCCCAAAATGATGATAATATTGGGATAAATATATCACCCAATCAAATTCCATTTTATGTAACAGGCTAAGGATTTACCCCCAACAAAATGAAACCGATTACATTGGCGTTTTGGGCAAATTTGGGGCTGTTGCGGGCGGTAAAATTCGAGCGTAAATTTGATCCCGGTATTGACCGAATACCATTGCCGATTTTGAGGCGCCGCAAGGCGCCTTTTTTTTCAGGCTGAATTTATAGGCGCAAGCACCCAGGGTTGATGAGGCGATTAACAGCCGAAGATTAGCGGTGGGATTAATCCTTGCGAGCTACACTTGAATTGATCATAAAGGGCAGTCGTCGTTACTGATCGTTCTTGCCTCGATTCATTACCTCGACGTATCGAAAGAGAGAAACGCGTGAGCAGTATTATTGTTTTGCATGACAGAGATAACGTCGGTATCTGTAAAGTTGCCCTGCCTGCCGGGGTCCTGTATGCAGAAAAAGATGTCACCCTCCTGCGCGATATTCCCGCCTTGCATAAATTTGCCATTCGTCCCATTGCCAAGGGCGAAGCGATCCTGAAATACGGCCAAACCATTGGCTTTGCCAGCCAGGATATTCCCGCCGGCGAACACGTCCATGTACACAACTGCATCATGGGCGAATTGGAAAAGGATTATGGTTTTTGTGAAGAGGCCCAGCCCACCGCATTTGTTCCCATTGCACAGCGCGCCACCTTCCAGGGCTACAAACGCCTGAATGGAAAAGTGGGCACGCGCAATTATGTAGGCATTATCACCACTGTAAATTGTTCAGCCACTGTGGCGAAAGCCATCGCCCAGCATTTCACCTTTTCCGGTGAATTGGAGAAATACCCGAACATTGATGGTGTGGTCGCCATGACCCACGATTCCGGGTGCGGTATGCGCGCGGATGGCGAGGGCTACGAAACATTGCGCCGCACCTTTAACGGTTATGCACGCCACCCGAATTTCGGCGGGGTAATGATGGTGGGCCTGGGATGCGAAACCATGCAAATCCAGCGCGTGATGGATGAATGCGGCCTCGCCGATTCCAAAACCTTTACCGCCTATACCATCCAGGATGTCGGTGGCACCCGCGCCGCGATTGAAAAAGGTATAGAAACCTTGCGCGCCATGTTGCCGCTGGTGGACGAATGCCGGCGTGAAGCGGTGCCGGCCAGTGAATTGATTGTCGGTTTGCAATGCGGCGGTTCCGATGCGCTTTCAGGGGTAACTGCCAATCCGGCGTTAGGTATTGCGGGCGATATTCTGGTTCGCCACGGCGGCACCGTGATTTTGTCCGAAACACCGGAAATTTTTGGTGCGGAACATTTATTGACTCGCCGTGCCGAAAATCCTGCTATTGCGCAAAAATTATTGGATCGCATCGAGTGGTGGAAAGAGTACACCGCGCGCAACGATTTTGAATTAAATAACAATCCCTCACCCGGCAACAAGGCCGGTGGGTTAACCACCATTATTGAAAAATCCCTGGGGGCCCAAGCCAAAAGCGGATCAACCAATTTAACCGATGTGTTTTTGTATGGCGAGGACATAACCACCAGGGGTTTTGTGTTTATGGATAGCCCCGGTTACGACCCGGTTTCCGCTACCGGCCAGGTTGCATCCGGTGCGCAAATTTTATGTTTCACCACTGGCCGCGGCTCCGCATTTGGTTGCAAACCCGCGCCCAGCATCAAGCTCGCCACTAACAGCAAAATCTTCGCCCATATGAATGAAGATATGGATTTGAATTGCGGCAAGGTCTTGGATGGTGAGATAACACTGGAGCAAAACGGGCGGGAAATTTTTGAAGAGATTCTCGCAGTAGCTTCCGGTAAAAAAACCAAAAGCGAATTATTGGGCTATGGGGATAATGAGTTTATCCCGTGGAAAATTGGCGCTGTGGTTTGATGCCACTTGCTGCACCGTGGGTTCGGGACTCACAGCTTGCCCGGGCACAGGCAGCGGCCTCGCAGGATGAAATATCAAAGCCAATAAAAATTGGCTGCTTACAATAACCCGGGAATCCGGGATCAACTAGAAAGCGAATTACGGCAGTTCCATCGGTCACATTAATGCAATTCATTGATGCGACTTCCTATTGCCTAAATTTGCCACACCGAGAGGGCGACAACCAATGAAAATAGCAATCACCAGGGAGCGGCGCGCGCATGAACGCCGCGTAGCCGCAACACCGGATACCGTTAAAAAATTTATCGCGTTGGGTTTTAACGTAGCGATTGAAAAAGGCGCCGGAGAAAACAGCCGCATCCTCGATAGCGATTATCAAAATGCCGGTGCCGTTATTGAAAGTAATACCGCCAGTTTATTGCGCGACGCTGACATAGTGTTAAAAGTGCAACGTCCCCTGCTTGGAGATGAAGGCGATATCAACGAACTGGCGTTACTTAAACGCGGTGCGCTGTTAATCGCTATGCTTGCGCCTTACTCAGATCCCTCCGCCATTACCCAATACGCGCAAGCGGGTATTACCGCCATGACATTGGAATTTGTGCCGCGCATTACCCGTGCGCAATCCATGGATGTGCTGAGCTCGCAATCCAACCTTGCGGGTTATCGCGCGGTATTGGAAGCGGTCAATATTTATGATCGCGCAATGCCAATGATGATGACTGCGGCGGGAACCATCGCACCGGCGCGTGTAATGGTGCTTGGTGCCGGCGTCGCCGGGCTGCAAGCGATTGCCACCGCGCGCCGCTTGGGCGCGATTGTTTCCGCAACCGATGTGCGCGCCGCGTCAAAAGAGCAAGTGGAAAGTCTCGGTGGGAAATTTGTCATGGTAGACAGTGATGAAGTAAAAAACGCCGAAACCGCTGGCGGTTACGCCAGGGAAATGAGCGAGGATTACAAACGCCGCCAGGCCGAATTAGTCGCTGAAACCTTAAAAAAACAAGATATTGCCATTTGTACCGCGTTAATTCCCGGCCGAAAGGCGCCGACATTAATTAATGATGACATGGTGCACTCCATGCGCCCCGGTTCAGTAATTGTCGACCTTGCCGCAGAGCAGGGCGGCAATTGCACACTTACCAAGCCGGGTGAAATCATAGAAGTGAATGGGGTAAGCATAATCGGCTTGCTCAACATACCGAGCCGCTTATCAGCGGATGCCAGTGCACTCTACGCAAAAAATGTATTGAATTTTATTATTCCCATGGTGAATGCAGATAAAGCGCTGGCAGTGAACTGGCATGATGAAATTATTGCTGCAACAGTGCTCACGCGGGATGGAGATATCGTTCATCCAAACTTTAAACCTGCAACGGCAGCCTAGGGAGAGTCATCATGGAAACCGGCTTTGTTTCGCAATTATCTATTTTTGTGCTCGCTATTTTTGTTGGTTACTACGTGGTCTGGAGCGTAACCCCGGCACTACACACACCATTGATGGCAGTGACCAATGCGATTTCCAGTGTAATTATTGTCGGTGCATTGATTGCCGTTGGCCCGGAAGGCATGAGCCTATCCAAAGTGCTCGGATTTATCGCCATGGTGTTAGCCGCGATTAATATTTTTGGCGGCTTCACCGTTACCCAGCGCATGCTCGCCATGTATAAAAAGAAAGATAAGGCAGGGAGCAAATAATTATGAATAGCGTCCATGAAAGCTTAACCGCGTTTGCGTATCTGGTGGCTGCAATTTTATTTATTCTCGCATTGCGGGGTTTGTCATCCCCGGAATCGTCACGCCGTGGCAATACGCTTGGCATGACGGGTATGGCAATCGCCATCGTTACTACAATGTTAAGTCCGGAAATTGTTTCCTACGGCTGGATTTTTTTGGCGCTCGCCATAGGTGCGGTAATCGGTATTTTTATCGCGCGAAAAATTGCCATGACCGCCATGCCGCAATTGGTGGCGGCATTTCACAGCCTGGTGGGAATGGCGGCGGTGTTGGTGGCGGGTGCGGCATTTAGCAACCCGCTCGCATTTGGTATTGCCGATAGCAACGGTGAAATTTTTATCGCCAGCCGTATTGAAATGGGCTTGGGTGTGGTGATTGGTGCAATTACCTTTTCAGGTTCGATCATCGCGTTTACCAAATTACAGGGCCTGGTGTCCGGCAAACCAATTGTGTTCGGCGGCCAGCATTTGCTGAATGCGTTGCTTGGTTTGTTCATTGTCGGATTGATTATTTATTTTTGCCTTGACCAGTCACCCTGGATTTTCTGGAGCATGACGGCACTGGCATTTTTAATTGGTGTGCTGCTGATTATTCCCATCGGCGGGGCCGATATGCCCGTGGTGGTTTCCATGCTCAACTCCTATTCAGGCTGGGCCGCCGCCGGTATCGGTTTTACCTTACATAACAATGCGCTAATTGTAACTGGTGCACTAGTCGGCTCGTCGGGTGCCATTCTTTCCTATATCATGTGCAAAGGCATGAACCGCTCATTTTTCAATGTGATCCTGGGTGGTTTTGGTGCGGATGCAACAGCAATGGCGAGCAGCGGCGGTGAAGATCGCCCGGTAAAACAAGGTAGTGCCGAAGATGCGGCATTCATTATGAAAAATGCCGGCTCGGTCATTATTGTTCCTGGCTATGGCATGGCGGTGGCACAAGCCCAACATGCGTTACGCGAAATGGCCGATGAATTAAAACAGGCGGGCGTGAAAGTGAGTTACGCCATCCATCCCGTTGCGGGGCGTATGCCTGGCCATATGAATGTATTGCTCGCCGAAGCCAATGTGCCTTATGACGAAGTATTTGAGCTGGAAGATATTAACAATGAATTCCAAACGGCCGATGTAGCCTTTGTCATCGGTGCGAATGACGTAACCAATCCCGCCGCAAAAACCAATCCGCAAAGCCCGATTTTCGGTATGCCGATTCTGGAAGTGGAAAAGGCGCGCACCGTGCTATTTGTAAAGCGCTCCATGGCCTCGGGTTACTCCGGTGTCGAGAACGAATTATTCCATCGTGACAACACCATGATGTTGTTTGGGGATGCAAAAAAGATGGTGGAAGCCATTGTAAAAAATATTGCCTAGCGGTTTGTTACCAAGCAGTTTTGTTTGTGTGAGTTATGGAGCCCCTGGAGTGCCGCTCGGCGAGGGCACTCATTTTTTTCAATTAGCTCCGTTGTCAGGATTGGAATTTATGAAGATAGAACATTTTGCGGTAAACGTAGCCGACCCCATTGCTATGGCGGATTGGTACGTAACACACCTGGGGCTGAGCCTAGTACGCAAGCAGGAAGGCGGTGCCAATACGCATTTCCTGGCGGATGATTCCGGTGATGTGATGATTGAAATTTATAACAATCCGCCAGACCAGGTTCCCGATTATAAAAACATGAATCCTTTGTTATTGCATTTGGCATTTGTATGCGAAAACCCGGAACAAAAACGCGCGGAGCTGGAAGCAGCGGGGGCGACCTTTGCGGAAGAGGTACATATCAAAGACGGCTCGCATCTGGTAATGATGCGCGACCCTTGGGGCCTGGCAATCCAGTTGTGTAAACGCGGGAATAAAATGCTGAAGTTCCAGCAATGATTTGTTAGCGGAATTAACGCGGGAATGTGAGTTTGCTGTTCGGGAATAAGTTTCACAACCCTGGAGTCATGGATGACGACACATGGATGACCACAGGAAGCCCCATGGAGGGTTATGCGTGTTTGAAAACCTATTCCCGTACAACAAACGGATTTGAGGCAAACAAGCACTTCGAAGGTGCCCCTTCCAAAGTGCTCATGTATTAATACGGCCTAGGCGCCAAGTTCTTTATCAAAAACAGCTTTATCAATAATCGCACCGCGGTGGCGGATGATAATACCGGCGCAGCGAATCCCCTGTTTGGCAGAATCCTCAATGGATTTTTTCTGTATGCGGCCCGCGAGATAACCCGCGTTAAAAGTATCGCCTGCGCCTGTGGTGTCGATAACGCCCTGTACCGGTGGAACAGGAACACGAATTTCCCCATCGGGAGTAATGATTACCGCATCATCTGCACCGCGTTTTAACACCAGTTCCGATAATCGGTAAGCAGAATAGCGCTCCTTGCAGCCTTCAATGGTTTCATCGCCCCACAACAATTGCTCGTCATCCAGTGTAAGCAATGCGATATCGGTATATTGCATGATCGCAAGCATAGCCTGTTGCGCTTCAAATTTGTCGCGCCACAACCGGGGGCGATAATTACTGTCAAACGCGATGATCACATTCTGGTGGCGTAATTTATCCAGGCTGTTATACAAATATTCACGCGATTTTTCGCCAATGATTGCCAGGGTAATGCCACTGAGGTAAACGCAATTGCAATCCACCAGTTTTTGGCACAATTGGTCCGCTGCTTCCTGTGAATTAAACAATTCACGCGCAGGCGCCTCCTTGCGCCAGTAAAAGAATTCGCGTTCGCCATCAGGACGATTGCGAATAATATAGAGGCCGGGCGAGCGGCCGGGGACTTGTGTTATCAACCCGGTACCGATGTTTTCATTAGCCATGCGCTGCATGATTTGCGCACTATAAGGATCGTCGCCCAACTGTGTGACGTAATCAGTTTTCAAACCCAGGCGAGCCATATATACCGACGTATTGTAAGTATCGCCTGCAAAAGAAAGTGCCATAGTTTCGCGGCCATTGCTGTCGGCAGTCGGAAAAGGGGAAAGCTCCACCATGACTTCGCCAATTGCTGCTATGTGTGCCATGTTAATAATCCACGGATGTGCTGGTTGAGAATCTAAAAATGGGTTGTGCGGTGCAACAAAAACCGGACAACTATATCACTTGTTAATTACCAACCCTAGAATTTTGTTCGATTAAATGATTAGGTTTTGATAGTTTTTAATTTTTTACCGATCTATTTTTTTCATAATCCTGTTTTAAAAATTTTTCATTTTATTTTCATTTTTACATTTATTTTTCACAACGCTATTAACCTTGCTGGATTTTTATAATGAATCGTTTAAATAAAAATTTATTGTCCCGGTTACCCAGGGATGTTGCGCTGCCAAACTATGATCGCGCCCAATTGGTGCCAGGCATTGTTCACCTCGGTATAGGGGCGTTCCATCGCGCGCACCAGGCTTATTACACGGAAGCGGTGTTAAATCAATTCGGTGGTAACTGGGGAATTATTGGCAGCAGCTTGCGTTCGGCAGGGGTGCGCGATCAATTGGTACCGCAGGATTGCCTGTATACATTGGTGGAGCGTTCCAGTGATGGTGAAAAGCTACAAATTATCGGCGCTGTGACCGACACGCTGGTGGGCCCGGAAAATCCTGCAGCCCTGGTGGCAGCAATGGCGCAACCGAATATTAAAATTGTATCGCTGACCGTGACGGAAAAAGGTTATTGCCATGACCCGGCGACCGGCAATTTGAATGAAGGGCACCCCGATATTATCCACGATTTGCAAAACCTTGAAAAACCCGTGTCCGCAATCGGCTTTATTGTCGCTGCGTTAAAGCAGCGCTTTGACAACCGACAAAAAGCGTTTACCGCATTAAGTTGCGATAACCTTCCGAATAACGGTGAGGTCTTGGAAAAAGTTGTATTGCAATTTGCACAAAAAATTGCTCCCGAACTGGCACACTGGATTAAAGAAAATGCGACCTTTCCCAGCACCATGATTGACCGCATTGTTCCCGCTACTACTGAGGACGATCGCCGCGATATTGAAGCTCGCCTGGGCGTGGAGGGCGAGAGCGTTCGCGATGAAGGTATGGTGGTATGCGAGCCATTTTCCCAATGGGTAGTGGAGGATAAGTTCGCCGATGGTCGTCCCGCGTGGGAAAAAGTCGGGGTGCTATTGGTAAAGGATGTACGCGTATTTGAAAAAATTAAATTGCGTTTATTAAATGGCGCGCACTCCACCATGGCTTACACCGGTTATCTTTCCGGTTTCCAATACATTAGCGAAGTGATGGAGCAACCGGCGTTCGTAAAGCTGGTAAAAACCTACATGGCGCGCGAAGCAGGGGAAACAATAAGTGCACCTGCGGGGTTTGATATTGAAGCTTACAAACAACAATTGCGTGATCGCTTCTCAAACAAAGCACTCAAACATCGCACCTGGCAAATCGCCATGGACGGTTCCCAGAAACTGCCCCAGCGCTTGCTCGAAACCTTGCGTGAGCAGCTAAAAGGGAATGGGCACATCGATATTTTATGCCTGGGTGTGGCCGCCTGGATTCGCTACGTATCCGGTGTGGATGAAAAAGGCCAGGTGATCGACGTTTCCGATCCGCTCGCGAAGGAGTTGCGCGCTGCCTGTGATGCAAACCAAGGTGACCCCGCCGGAATGGTAAAAGCAGTGGCAGCGATCCAAAAAATCTTTGGCCCCGACTTGATGGATGAAGCGCGCTTTATTAATACCACAACGCAATGGCTGGAATCCTTCTACGCAAAAGGCGTGCTTACTAGCATTAAGGAACATTTCTCCAATTAATATATCGTTTACTGTCACCTTCACGCCCGCTTACGCGGGCGTTTTATCATGGACAATAAAACCATGCGCTATTGTTTTATTGCTGCGTTCACAGCCATGTTGCTATTTTCCGGCTGCACTTGTATCTCCCCCGCATCTTACGATGCGGCGGTTGGCACGCGAACCGGTGAAAACCCTTTGGCAAGAAATTATTTCCCAACATTACAAGCTGCGCTTGATTCAGCACCGACGACCAACGATAAGCCCTACCGCATTTATATCGAGGCCGGCGATTACTACGAAAAAACCATTATCGCCAAACCCAATATCCACTTGATAGGTGCCGGCAAAGGAACCACAAGAATTTATTACAACGCTTACGCCGGCCAGCAATCCACTGAGCCAGGCGCGACCCCCGGCCAAATATGGGGAACATCGGGTTCCGCCACCTTAACTATCCGTGCGGCGGATATCCGGGTGCAGCACATCACCCTTGAAAATACCTTTGATTTCCCTGGCAATGATGCACTCGCCAGTGACGATCCCAAACGCATTGCCAATACCCAGGCAGTTGCCTTGCACCTGGATAACGGTAGCGATAGATTCCGCGCACGCGATGTGCGCATACTGGG
>CBFGOY010000065.1:0-18276 GCA_965650515.1 uncultured Cellvibrionaceae bacterium
GTGGGTTCGAGCCCCATCAGCCACCCCAATTTTCCCTCGCTAAAAAATTCTTTAAAAACAATCACATAATCGTGATTCAGCGATCGCAAACCTCGTCATCTCACCTATCTATATTTGTAACTTTTTAGTAAAAGTCGCCACCTAGCGAAAGCCCGCCAAATCTAGCGTTGCGGAAATTTTGCATGCGAAGGCTGAATTCAGATTGCTTCTAATCGTTTGAAACTATGAATTGCACACACGTTACGCAATACAGTAATGGTGCGGCTCGGCTGCAAATTTCAATTTCACGAATTTAATTTTCCAAATCCTCCGCAGGTCGGGGAGGAGTGATTTTTAGCCACCCCTTGCCCACCCCCGAACGTTGCCAGGCACAAATGTTGGCCAGTGCTCATAACCAAGCAATGGATTTGATAGTTATGGCCGTTATGTAAATAATTGGCCGCGATCAATAAATGATCGCCCCTACGAAAAAACCAAAGGAATAATTTATGGATTACCTACATGGCAAGCGCCTATCCCCTCTCATTCACGAAATGACACCATTCGAACGACGCTTGGCAGAGTTTGATAAAGCCTGTCGTAATTTTCACAAAGCGAAAGCGAAAGCTGCCAAAACGGGCTTAGAGAGCCCAGAGCAAGCAAAGTCCCGCATCAACGATATGAATTCCGAGTTGAATCACTTAAATCATGAAAGGAGATTTGTTGAGACCATGGCCTTCATTCAAGTTGGCCTGGATGCCTATAAAGACGAACTTAGAATTAAAAAAGGGGACAACCGAGAATCCATTAAAGCCAAACAAGGTGCAATGCACTCAGAAAGGCACCACAAGACTGATATCCTGGAAGAAAAATTAAGAGCCGACGGTCGGCCAAAACCAAGCCCCAAGCACACCGCGCACCATATCGTGCCGGGTAGAGGCAAAACGCCAAGTTCATACCAAGCACGGGTGCAATTACATTTGCACGGTTTGCGAATAAACGATCCCGATAATGGTGTTTGGATGATAAGGAATAAAGAACATGCCGGACACTGGAGCACACCAAATGCAAAAACACACGGTGAAATTCACACTCACAATTATGAGGCATGGGTGTTTACCAACATTCGCGGGGCTGCCAATGAATCTATTATGCGTAATCTTCTAACACGTTTACGAGGAATGTTAGAATCGGGAACTCAACCGAAACATGTCACAATGCCACCAGATAACAATTGGAATGGTAAATAAATATGGTTTACGAAATTAGAAATGACGGTTTCAAATTTCAGGGATTTTATCTGGACCCTTACGTTATGGTTGACTTTTTTCCAGATGACATTGATATTTTTGACACGCTTCAGTTCTATGCCAAAGACCTTAAAATGGGGCCTCATTGGAAAAGCCTTGATGCTGAATTTAAACCAATTGAAGATTTACCTGTTGGCCCCATTCCAGACATATGCACTTGGATAGGTAGTAGTTTAATTTTCTCCCCAAAAGCATATGAAGCGCTAAACGATACATTGAGCTTATTTGGTGAATTCCTGCCGATATTGGTCAACACAGACACTTTTTATATATTCAATTGTTTAACGCATGGAATGACTGATCAACTTCGAAGTAAGGCGATGAAAGTTAGCGATTCGGGTGATTTATTGCAGGAAGAAAAAATTATATTTAACTCAATCGATATTAAAGAAAAATATTTATTCAAAACAAATTTAAACAATTGCTCAGTCCTTTACTGTAACGATAAATTTAAAGATTTATACCACTCCAAAAATCTTACCGGTATAACTTTTGATCCATTAAATTAACGTGTTCAAATTGTTAATATTAAACTGAGGTGATTCAAGCCGCCACGAAAAGACGGCGACAAATTTACGATGAAAAATACTTTGGCGCAACGAGCACAATATTGCTTCTCATTACTTACAGAATTGCACCCAGTGATAGCCTTAGAGAGTCAAGAAAAACTACTCGTGAGGAAGTAAAAATGATGATCAGGGAATACAACGGCTACAGTGATTTGCGTATTGGTTGCGACCGCCAGCGCAACACCCTCCGCCGTACCGTGATCAATGGGGCAGAAAACCCATCCACCGTTGGATGAGGTACTCGCAATCAATGCAGTGCGCAGGCTTTGATGTGAAGCGACTTTTACCCAATTGCGCCCGCATGGCTGAATCGACCTTTGACAATGCACTTAAACGAGCAAAAATTGAGTTGCCCAGTGGTCAGAAATCGCACGTTTTGCGACACACCTTCGCCAGTCACTTAATAATCAACGATGGAAATATTTTGAAACTCCAAAACCTTGGTCATACCACGTTAGATATGACAATGCGGTCGCTCATTTGCCCCCCAAACACTTAACCCCAGGCACCAACACACAATCCGTTAGCGGTTTTGGCCGTCAAAACCAGCCGCACCCAGCCAAATCCGATGAAATCATGAAAAACTAAGTATTTGATTTTATTGAATTTTATTTATTAAAAAACATATAAAACGGATTGTGATTCCAGTGGTCGTGGGTTCGAGCCCCATCAGCCACCCCAATTTTTAAAGCCTTTCCAGGTAAGCACCTGCTTCCCTTTTTTATTTTCCGAACATCATCGATAATCCATCGTTTCATTGTTATCTGTGGTTACCAGGTCCGCTGTTAAACCGCAAAATTTTTTCCAAAATTAAATTCCTTGGCGGTCAATGGTTGCTGTGGGAAAATACCGGCCAAATTTTTAACCTTTCCCTACTTCATCTTGCACAGGTAATAGCGCCCATGTCCGCACTCGTATTGGATGGCAAAGCCCTTGCCGAAAAAACCGAACAGGAACTCTCCACACGCGTCGCTGCGTTAAAAGCACGCACTAACGGCCAAACACCCATACTCGCTACCATTCTTGTGGGCGATGATCCCGCTTCTGCCACTTACGTAAAAATGAAAGGTAATGCTTGTACGCGTATTGGTATGGAATCACTTAAAGTTGAAATGCCATCCTCAACAACCACCGAGCAATTACTGGCAAAAATTTGTGAGTTAAACAGTAATCCGAATGTCCATGGCATTTTGTTACAACACCCGGTTCCCCATCAAATCGATGAGCGCGCCTGCTTCGATGCCATCAGTGCGGAAAAAGATGTGGATGGAGTAACCTGCCTGGGCTTTGGCCGGATGAGTATGGGGGAGGAAGCTTATGGTTGCGCAACACCGAAAGGTATTATGCGTTTGCTCGAAGCCTATGGAATTGAATTGGCCGGTAAACACGCTGTTGTCGTGGGTCGCAGCCCCATTTTGGGAAAACCCATGGCACTTATGCTGTTAAACGCCAATGCCACGGTTACCATTTGCCATTCACGCACCCAAAACCTTCCTGCAATTATCAAACAAGCCGACATATTGGTAGGCGCGGTGGGCAAACCGGAATTTATTAAAGCCGAGTGGATTAAAGATGGCGCTGTCGTAGTTGACGCCGGGTATCACCCGGGGGGCGTTGGTGATGTTGAGTTGAAACCCCTGGTCAATCGGGTTGCGGCTTATACGCCGGTTCCCGGCGGTGTTGGCCCGATGACCATTAATACCCTGATCTATCAAACCGTGGATTCAGGGGAAAAGAAAATCAGTTAAGGTTTTTCAAGTTTTTTGCGAAAAGCAGGCAATGCCTGCTTTTTCTATTTTACGGTAATCCTTTTTATGCCCGACGCACTACCTATCCTCTACCGCGATGATTATTTAGTCGCCATTAATAAACCGAGCGGTTTGCTAGTGCATCGCAGTGAAATTGATCGCCATGAAACACGCTTTGCAATGCAATTGGTCCGCGATCAAATAGGGCAACAGGTCTTTCCCGTTCACCGACTGGATAAACCTACCGCCGGTGTTTTGGTTTTTGCGCTTTCTGCTGAAATTGCCAAAAAAATGGGTGATATCTTTTATCAGCATTTAGTAGAGAAAATTTACCTTGCTGTAGTACGCGGCCACTCACCCGCCGCTATAACAGTGGATCATCCATTGATCGAAGAACGGGATAAATACACCGACAAAAAAGCGCACACCAATAAACCAGCACAACCCGCCATTACCGAATTCAAAACCCTGGCCACTACTGAGTTACCCTTCAGCGTGGACAAATATCCCTCTACTCGCTATTCACTCGTTGAATGCAGGCCCAAGAGCGGTAGGAAACACCAGATTCGCCGCCACTTGAAACACATTAGCCATCCAATTATTGGCGATGCAAAACACGGCAAAGGAATCCACAATCGTTTTTTCCAGGAACAATTCGGTTGTAGCGGATTGATGTTAGCGGCTACCGAATTACATTTTCAGCATCCAATAACCCAAACCTTTATTACATTTATCGCACCGTTGGAACAAAAATTTTCCCGGGTACTGCATCATTTTGGCTGGCAAAACGCTGTCCCATCGCCTTGGCTGGAGCAATTTCCCCATGCGCCTCGATAAATTCCTGAGCCAGTACACTGATTTTTCCCGCTCCCAAATCCAACAGCTTGTCAGAGCATCCCGCGTAAGCGTGAATGGCGAGGTTATCGGCAAGGCGGACTATAAATTACGCGGCGATGAGCAGGTTATGCTGGATGGTCAATTTATTCATCCATTTAAAAACCGTTACATTATGCTGCATAAACCCCTCGGTTATGTGTGTGCCAACACGGACAGTGAGCATCCTGTAGTACTGGATTTAGTGGATATTCCGCGCAAGGGGGAATTGCAAATCGCGGGTCGTTTGGATGTGGATACCACCGGGCTGGTATTGCTGACGGATGACGGCCAATGGAATCATCGAATTACCGCTCCCAGGCAGGAGTGCACAAAAACTTATCTGGTTACCACTGCGAATCCTATCCATGCAGAGGTTATCCAGCTGTTCGCAGAAGGCGTGCAATTACATAATGAAAAAAACCTAACACGCCCGGCACAATTGGAAATCCTTGGATTACATTCAGCGCGATTGCATATCCATGAAGGAAAATACCACCAGGTAAAACGAATGTTCGCTGCGACCGGCAACCGTGTGCTGCAACTTCATCGCGAAAGTATCGGAAACATCCAACTGGATCCACAGCTTGCACCCGGCGAATATCGACCATTGACAGAAATTGAAATACAGGAAGCCATGCAATGAGTGACCAGGCATTGGATTGGATAATAAATGCTTTGCATATAAGCGCTAACAATAACGGGAGTATTATCTGGTGTACCGATGAAAATGCATCGAATGGCTTACCACAGTTACCGCATCCCAATGTGCAAGTGATTACCAATCGCTGGGATGTCGCCGAACAAGCAAAAAATAAAGGTTTATCCGTACAATTTTCCGATTTTGATTTTAACCACCAAGGGGATTGCACACTGGATAAATTTTTTTATCGCGTCTCCAAAGAAAAGCCACTGGTTCATCATTTACTGAATCAAGCCTGGCGCTGTTTAAAAGCAGGTGGCGAGCTTTGGTTATCCGGCTTCAAAAATGAAGGGACCAAAACCTACGTAGAAAAAATGGCCGTGTTACTGGGTTGCGATAAAACCATTAAAAAAATGGGTCAGGTTTATACCGCGCGATTAACTAAAAATATACCCTTTAATCCAGCGCAGGCATTGGATTCCAGCGATTACGATCTGATGCGTCCGATTGCGCCAGATTCCAATTTAACCCTGTTGAGCAAACCCGGCCTGTTTGGCTGGAATAAAATCGATGCAGGTAGCGCCCTGTTGATCGCGCAATTGGATAATGCCCTCGCTGATCGCCCCGCCCCGCAAACCGGCCTCGATTTGGGTTGTGGTTACGGCTACCTGACGGTTGCCGCAGCCCAACGTGCTCCGACAGCAGGGATCAATCGCTGGATACTGACGGATAACAATGCCGCGGCGTTGCAAGTGGCAGCAAAAAACCTGGAAATCAACCGGATCAACGGCCAGGTCATTGGCGCCGATGCCGGTTCCGGTATAGATGCCAAAGCGGACCTATTGCTGTGCAACCCACCCTTTCACCAGGGATTCAGTGTGGATGGCGATCTTACCGACAAATTCCTGGCCAACGCTCACCACCTGTTGCTACCTGATGGCATTGCATTGTTTGTGGTAAACCAATTTATTCCATTGGAGCGCAAAGCCGCCCCGCTTTTCCGCCATGTAAAAAAACTGGTCGATAATGGCAGTTTCAAAGTAATAAGCCTTTGTCACTAAGTTTCTTAATAGCCGCTAACCCGGTATTGCCCAGCAAAAATACAGCCTGTGGAATTAATAGACAGCTTTGAATTCATTGGCATTTTTTCAAAGGAAAGGTAAAAAAAACGGTTGACCAACTAAAATCGCCTCTATATGATGCGCACCACTTCCGCAGAGGAAGTCACCGATCCGCCTTAGCTCAGTCGGTAGAGCAAATGACTGTTAATCATTGGGTCGCTGGTTCGAGTCCAGCAGGCGGAGCCAGAATTAAATGAGAAAGGCCGCATAACAATGCGGCCTTTTTTATGCGCGACACTTTTGCGACCGTTAAATGATGTATCCGTAACTGTTGTACCCCTACGGCTTACATGACCAATATCCCCGTTTATGGAGCATCCCATGTTTAAAGTGAATGAATACTTCGGTGGCGCGGTTAAATCCATCGCATTCCAAACCGAAACCCTGCCCGCCACTGTTGGTGTTATGGCCAAGGGCGATTATGAATTCGGCACCAGCCAAAAAGAATATATGACGGTAGTAACCGGTAGCCTCACCGTTGTATTGCCGGGCAGTGATAAAGCACAGACCTTTGCGGCTGGCCAGACCTTCATTGTTGAGGCCAACAAACGCTTCAAGGTGACTGCTGACGTTGAAACATCTTATTTGTGTAAATACGAATAGTATTTCAATTGCACAAGGTCTAATGATAAAAGGCGCAACAGCGCCTTTTTTATTTTCTTATTCCATTATTTATACACACCAAAATCGTTGACCAAAATTATGTGCATCGTTATCATGCGCGCCGTCTCGTGTGAGGCCGCCACTCCGCCTTAGCTCAGTCGGTAGAGCAAATGACTGTTAATCATTGGGTCGCTGGTTCGAGTCCAGCAGGCGGAGCCAGACTCCGGATTATTGAAAGAGCGCGCAATAAATATTGTGCGTTTAATTAAAAAAAAGCCGCATTGATTGCGGCTTTTTTATTTTCTCGCAACAGGAATATCGGATGTAGCTTTCGCAATTTGGGTGCAGGCGGTAAATGCAGCTTGTGGCTGATCAAAAAATTTCTCCAGGTTCTCCAGTACGCAAATATCACTTCCCAGTACCGAATGCGCCAGGTTTTCATTTATGCGCAGTTGGGTTTCCGGCCAACGTTGATGAATTTCCTTTGCCCAATTTACCGGGGTAATTGGGTCTTTTGCGCCCGCTAAAATTAACGTGGGTACATTGGGCCGGGTTAATTGCAGAGGAGCTTTAGTGCGCAATTCGTGACACGACTGATAACGCCATTGATCGCGCGTATAGACTTGCAACAAGGGGAAATTGGCAACAGTCGCCAAATACTCAGCTTCAGGCAACACCGGGTTGTCGGCACAGTCCACAGCGGTAAATGTCAGGCTATTAAAATCCGCACTGACACTCTGGTTCAAATAGGGTTCGGCCAATGGTTTTACCATATCACTGCGCCCTTCATTTACGCCTTGTATGGCATCCATAATTTTGGACCAGTCAGCCGGATCATAAATCCCGGCAAAAATAATCGATACAAACCGATGGTCATTCATTACCCAATTGATCGGGACTTCACCATCCCAATGCTTGATCACGAGCTGCATGGGGTTGCTACGCAACCGATCCAGGGCAGCCAGAAATAGTTTTTGTAAATCCATTTTTTGGAGTCCATTTTTTTTCGCACACTCCAATCGTTCAGCACAACCGGTCAAAAAATTTTGCACCGCCTCATCCAATACCCTCGGCCAGGTTTGCACACCGCCATAACCGGCCGGGTAAATTGAATCCAGCACTATTGATTTTAATCGAACTCCCTGCGGTGTTATTTGTTCCTGGCGCGCAATTTCCAATGCCAGGCGCGTTCCGTAGGAAACGCCGATAATATTCCACTCTGCGTATTCCAATTGCGCCATAAGCGCCCTTATATCTTGCGCAGATAATTGGGTACCGAAGTGGCGATAATCCAATGACGGATTATGCTGCGCCGCGTTATTAAAGCATTGGGTCGTCACTGCATATGTTTGCGACAATTCTTCACCCAATGTTTTATTTTCGCGCAGCAATTGCTGGTTGGTACGATTGTAATCTGCACACACCAGCGCCGGTTTGCTGCGGCCTGTACCACGGGTATCGATTAAGATTAAATCGCGTTTGGTATTCGCCAGGCGCATCCAGCTCAACCAGCGTTTAATTCCCTCCGTATGCAAACCCGCGCTTGCTCCCGGGCCTCCTTGCAAGTAAACAATCGGATCAGGTTGTGCTTGCGGATGCTCTGAGCGCAGCACTACTACCGGCAAGGTGAATTGACCTTGCGTGTCGGGTGTATGCAATTCACCGCAATCAATATTCGCTTGCCAATCGGCATCGAACCAGCAATTGACTTTCACAAAGCGATAGTGATTTTTTTTCTCCGAAGGAGCGTGTTCTCTTTGCTCCATACTTCCCTGCTGAAAAAAAACAAACAGTAGCGAAAATAGTGCTGCCACAAGCGCTCCCATAATGATCATTACACGCATTATGGCAATCCTTTCGCTATCGGCCACGGCAAATTCCAGGGTTCCGCCCATTCTCCCAATGCAGAAGAAAATGCAAGGTCCAAAAACCAGGAACCTTCCCGCGGTAATTCAGTAAAACGATAAAATTGATTATTAATATTGAACGCCAAACTGTATGCGTGAAGGTAGGTGCGATCACTGGGATGATACCCTGCGTAGAGTTCGTCGCCCAGGATCGGTGAACCCAGGCTTTTTAACGCGACGCGGATTTGATGGGTTTTGCCGGTGTAAGGCTTTACGATAAATAATCGCTTACCCTCGCCCATACCTTTATTGAAAAATTGTGTGATGGCGGGATTGTTACAAGTTGCCAGCAATTTCCAGGCACCCCGGCGCCCCGAAGCCATATCGCCTTTTACCAAACCTTGTTTTTTTTGCGGTTTTTTTGTGCTGATAGCCAGATAATATTTTTCGATTTCGCGATTGCCAAAGGCTTGCGTTAATGCCTGGTTGGTCGCCGCATTTTTTGCCATTACCAATAAACCCGAGGTTACTTTATCCAAACGATGCACAGGAAAAAGCTCAGGAAAACCTTCATTTTGCTTTATGGTTTCAAATAAACCGGCCGAGCCGGATTCGCTGTGAAAACTGCTGCCCGGCTTTTTATAAACCACGACAAAATCCGGGGTATTTTCAACAATGTCGTACATAGTCGGGAGCCAAGGAATACCAGCGCTACAGGATAACAGTCATAGATTTTTTCGGCCATAAAAAGGCAACCCATGTGACACAAAAGACTAATACGCCCTCTAGCGGGGAAAATTGCCATAGCTATAATCAAATCAGGTGTCCGCCTGGTTGCCGTAATGACGGGTTTACCCTATGA
Source organism: uncultured Cellvibrionaceae bacterium (assembly GCA_965650515.1). Classification (GTDB taxonomy): domain Bacteria; phylum Pseudomonadota; class Gammaproteobacteria; order Pseudomonadales; family Cellvibrionaceae; genus Cellvibrio. The sequence goes on from CBFGOY010000065.1 coordinate 9,556, forward strand.
GTACTTATGTCAGTGCTCCATGTTTCTATATTGTGCCCAGCTTACTGTGATGCAGGAAGCGCTAGCGGCCAAGCGAACAAACCAATCACCAGCAACCGGCGGCCACCTTTTTTATTCTTCGTTTTTCCGCCACTTATAAATCCCGAACGCTATAATTCGCGCATTCATCCCAGTGCGCAATTATGACGACTGAAATTACTGATACCTCCCCTATCGCCTACCGCACCCAGCACAAGTTGCGCCTGAGCTACATGCCCTGGCTCTATGCCCGCCTTAAACCGGCACATCGCGCCTGGGCTGAGGCATGGCAGAGCGAATGGCAGGCTTACCTGCGCGCAATGGAAAATATCACCATTGGGCAAAATTGCTTTATTGCCCCCGAGGCCAGGCTTTTTGCTGAACCCGGCAGGCCAATTATCATCGGCGATGATTCGTGGATTGCCGCTGACGCAGTTATCCATGGGCCGGTAAGGATGGGACATGGAGTGTCTATTAATCACCATGTGACCCTGGATGGCGGAACCAGAGGTATCGTGATTGGGAACAATACCCGTTTGGCAGCCTACACTTACGCCTATGCGTTTAACCATGGCATGGCGCCCGGGCGACTTATCAAAGACCAGCCGGTTAGGTCCCGGGGCATTGATATCGGGGAAGATGTCTGGATCGGGGCGCATGTGGGTATTGTCGATGGGGTGACTATCGGCAAGGGAGCAGTCATCGGCATGGGCAGTGTTGTGACAAAACCCGTGGCCGCCTTTGCGAAAGTCGCCGGCAACCCGGCAGAACCGATCGGTACACGCGTTTGAACCCGGCAATGTTTTCCATACCTTTACGTAGGACATCCATATGTTTGATTCCCATTGGGCATTGAGTCTGCTCACCTGGCTGGAAGTAACGTTTATCGCAATGATTGGCCTGGCGGCATTGGCACTGCTGGTTATGTATATTGCGGACATTTCCCAAAACACCCACACCATCCGCAAGAATTACCCGATAATCGGGCGTTTCCGTTATTTCTTTGAACACTTGGGCGAATTTTTCCGTCAATATTTCTTTGCGCTGGATCGCGAGGAAATGCCGTTTAATCGCGCGGATCGTTCCTGGGTCTATCGCGCAGCAAAGGATATTGATAACAATGTCGGCTTTGGCTCAACGCTGGACTTATCCAAACCGGGTACCTTGTTGTTTTTAAATTCAGCATTTCCCATCCAGGAAAAGGACGCTCTCATCCCCTCGCCGGTAACGCTCGGGCCTTTTTGCAAATTTCCCTTCACCACGCATTCTATTTTCAATATCTCGGGCATGAGCTATGGGGCTATCTCCAAACCGGCAATTCTCGCGCTGTCGCGCGGTGCGGCAAAAGCCGGCTGCTGGTTGAATACGGGTGAAGGTGGTTTATCGCCCTATCATCTAGACGGCGGCTGCGACCTGGTTTTTCAAATCGGTACCGCGAAATACGGAGTGCGTGATTTACAGGGCAACTTAAGCGATGAACGCCTGCGTGACCTCGCCGGTAAAACGCAGATAAAAATGTTTGAAATCAAACTAAGCCAAGGGGCCAAGCCAGGAAAAGGCGGGATTTTACCCGCCGAAAAGGTATCGGAGGAAGTCGCAGCAATTCGCGGTATACCCAAGGGCGAAGCTTCCATAAGCCCGAATGGGCATACAGATATTCGCTCAGTCGGGGAATTGCTGGATATGGTCAACCACATTCGCACTGTTACAGGTAAACCGGTTGGTTTTAAAGCGGTACTTGGGGACAAATATTGGTTGATCGACCTGATTGAAGAAATCCGTCGCCGCGGCATAGAGGCGGCCCCCGATTTCATTACCCTGGATAGCAGCGACGGCGGCAGCGGCGCCGCACCGCAACCACTGATGGATCACGTAGGCTTGCCCATCAAGGAAAGCCTGCCATGGTTATCAACGCTGCTGGGGGAAGCCGGGTTGAAGGACCGTATCAAGGTAATCGTGGCCGGCAAATTGATTACGCCACACATGGTGGCCTGGGCGCTTGCATCCGGGGCCGATTTTGTGAATAGTGCGCGCGGCTTCATGTTTGCCCTCGGGTGTATCCAGGCCCTGCAATGTCACAAGAATACCTGCCCTACCGGAATCACCACCCACAATGCAAAATTGCAAAAAGGACTGGATCCAACGGACAAGGCAGAGCGGGTTGCGGCCTACCAACGCAATATCACCAAAAGTGTGGCTATGATCGCACATTCCTGTGGACTTGCAGAACCACGCCAATTGCAAACCAGGCACATTCATATCGTAGGCGCCCATGGCTTTTCCGTACCGTTGGATACATTGATTGCACAAACACCGCTTATGCCAATGGCCCATGATCAACTTATAGCAACTGACACGCTTGTCGATAAACCCTAGGATTTCAGGAAACAGCTCCCGATGAAAAAATACCTCCTTTTATGCGCGGGCCTTTTGGCTGCAAATATCGCAATCACACAGACGCCCCTCAATATCGTTGAAGATAAGCCCACACTTCCGGAAAAGAAAAAAGACACGCTTATTAAGGAACTCGGGTGGATGGATAAAAACCGCATGGAGCAGGAAGTCGCCAGGGTCAATGAGCTAGGGCAAACCAAATTGGGAGCACCGGTGCGCCGCGACCTGAGCGATTTGAATACCTTACAGCGTATTATTGACCGGGACTTGGTGGCAATGGATGACTATGAAACCCAGCAAGCCATGGGCGTGGTGCTGGGCAATGTTATCCAGGCTGACTTTCCCAACACCTTTGAATGGAAGATTTATGAAGATGAATTGGGCAGGAGCCGTGCCCTCTGTGTTCGCAACACCACCGATTGCTTGTTTCCCGTCACTATGCTGTCACGACGCATGGAAGTCGGCACCAAACCGGATGTTAAGAAAATTTATGGCGACGCCATCAGGCTGATGGAAAAACACCTGCCGAAGCTACCTTACGATGGCGGTATCATGTATCGCCTGCCGCGCTAACCAAATTTAATTTTCATCAAGTGTCGAAAACACCGCGCGCATTGCGACCAGGTAATCAGTAATGCACGCATCATCTGCATTGTTACCGCGGATTACCTTTTACATTTACTGACAATCGTTGTCGGTGGAAACCGGTAATCTTTCCAGCCCGTTAAATCAGCGCCTTAATTAATGGAAATGTACCTATGACTGATTACTCCACGCATCCGGTTCCATCGCGAATTTCATCCGGGGAATTTACATTACTTGTTGCCCTGATGATGTCGATCGTTGCCATCTCGATTGATGCCCTTTTACCGGCCCTTGGGTTTATTGGTAAAGAAATCGCCCTTGCTTATCCCAATCAAATCCAATATGTCATCAGCATGTTGTTTTTAGGTATGGCATTGGGGCAGTTGGTGTGCGGCCCGCTGTCCGATGCCCTGGGCCGTAAAAAAGTGCTCTATGCCGGTATCCTTTTATTTTTCTGCGGCAGTGCCGTTTGTTTTTTTGCAACAACCATCGAAGGCTTACTGATCGGTCGTTTCATCCAGGGGCTGGGAGTCGCAGGGCCTTACGTTTCGGCCATTTCGATTGTGCGCGACAAATACGCCGGCAATGAAATGGCGCGCATTATGTCGCTGGTAATGATGATCTTTATCATGGTGCCGGCAATTGCACCCAGCGTGGGGCAAGCCGTGTTGCTGGTCAGTTCCTGGCGCTATATTTTTGTGCTCTATATTGTTTATGCACTGATTATCGGCGTATGGATTTTTTGGCGTTTAGAGGAAACCTTGCCCAAAGAACATCGCATTCCTTTTACCGGCAAAGGGTTCGCAAATGGTTTCAAAGAAGTGATAAGTAACTATTCCACTATGTGTTACACGCTGTGCATGGGATTATTTTTTGGCAGCTTTATGGGATACCTGAACTCATCCCAGCAGATTTTCCAGGAACTGTTTGCAACCGGAAAAATGTTTACGGTGTACTTCGGCGTGCTTGCGTTATTGTTCGGCGCCGCCTCTATGGTGAATGCCCGTTTCGTACAAAAGTGGGGAATGGAATATCTGTGCAATCGCGCCACTTTGGGAATTATTTTGAGTTCGGGCGTTTTCCTGGTGCTGCAATTAATCACCCCGCCTGTCCTTTGGAGCTTTTTGATTTACGCGGCAGTACTGTTTTTTTGTTTCGGATTGGTGTTTGGGAACGTGAATGCCATGGCCATGGAACCCATGGGCCACGTTGCCGGTATTGCATCGGCCGTTATCGGCGCAAGTTCATCCATTTTATCCATGGTAATAGGTACCGCTATAGGCCAGATGTACGACAACACACTTATCCCTATGACCTGCGGTTTCCTGTTCCTTGCCACCCTTTGCCTGATCATCCTGAATTTGGCCAGGCAACGGAAAATGGCGGAGGTTAATAGCCTTCCCGAATAAAGCAAAAGTTGCTGGCTAATTGCACAGCAACTGCGTACCATGCGCGGCGGCACCCTTAAGGTCAGTGCCGCGTCTTTCTGCAAACGTTTCAGGTTTGCCCTTTCTCCGCTCGCCAGACCTTGCCCGTATTGCGGGAGGCCGAGCCACAGGAAATCTTTATGTCATTTGAGAGTCTCGGTCTGCGGGCCGATATTTTGCGTGCTATTGCCGAAGCCGGTTACAGCACACCTACCCCTATCCAGTTACAAGCTATCCCGGCCGTCCTTAAAGGTGGTGACATCCTGGCGGGTGCCCAAACCGGTACAGGTAAAACTGCGGGTTTTACCCTGCCCTTGTTAGAAAAGCTAAGCCAGGTATCCGGTGAAAAAAATGTGAAGGGCCGCCGCCCTGTGCGCGCATTGATCCTGACACCTACCCGCGAACTCGCGGCCCAGGTCCATGAAAATGTGCGGGCCTACAGTAAATATCTTCCGTTACGCGCCAATGTTGTTTTCGGTGGCGTGAGTATCAATCCGCAGATGATGAACTTGCGCGGCGGCACCGATATTTTGGTGGCAACACCCGGCCGCCTGCTGGACCTCGTTAACCAAAATGCCGTTTCATTGCGCGACGTTGAAATACTGGTACTGGATGAAGCGGACCGCATGTTGGATATGGGCTTCATCCATGACATCAAAAAAGTCCTGGCATTGTTACCTAAACAACGTCAAAACCTGCTGTTCTCAGCTACCTTTTCTGATGAAATCAAAGCCCTGGCAGATAAGTTATTGAACAAACCCACATTGATTGAAGTTGCTCGCCGCAACACCGCCTCCGAACGCGTGACGCAACGGGTTCATCCGGTAGATCGCAATCGCAAGCGCGAATTGTTATCGCACCTGATCGAAGAAGGTAATTGGCAGCAGGTTTTAATTTTTACTCGCACCAAACACGGCGCGAATAAACTGACTGAACAATTACTGGATGATGGTATCAGGGCTGCTGCTATCCATGGCAATAAAAGCCAGGGCGCGCGCACCAAAGCACTGGAAGATTTCAAACGCGGGGAAATTCGCGCACTGGTTGCAACAGATATTGCTGCGCGCGGTATCGATATCGATCAGTTGCCGCACGTAGTCAATTATGAATTACCCAATGTTCCCGAAGATTATGTACATAGGATTGGCCGTACCGGCCGCGCCGATGCCGAAGGTATTGCGGTATCCCTCGTATGCGTGGATGAAGATAAATTTTTACGCGATATCGAAAAGCTGATCAAGCGCGCCATTGATAAGCACATTATTCCCGGATTCGAACCGGACCCCAACGTAAAAGCGGAACCCATCGTATTGGGCCGCCGTATGACTATCGGGGCAGGCGCGGCCAATCCCGGCAAAAAACACCCGGCAAAACCGGGTTCATCCAAGCTGGCACTTGGGCAAAAACCCAAAAACGGGAATGGCAAACATTCGCCGGCAACCCATCAACGCGCTGGAAAACCTGCTGCCCCCCTGAGCCAAACCCATCGCAAAGGCAAACCGCAACAAGCTTCCTAAATCCTTATCGGGTTGCAAAAAAATCCCCGTCAAGGTTTCTTGACGGGGATTTTTTGCAATTACAAACAGGGCCGAATCAGAACGTATCCGTTCTTACCGCTGCATATCGTATTTACGCATTTTTTCAACCAGGGTGGTACGACGAACGCAAAGTTTGTCCGCCGCACGCGCTACAACACCACCGCAATCATTTAATGCCTGTTGAATCAAACTCATTTCAAGGTTGGTGATGTATTCGCGCAAATCTATACCTTGCTCCGGCAGGAGTGGTGTGTCATTCATACTGACATAGCTGGCACCTGTGCCTGAAGGCGAATTTACTTTTGCGGTGATGTGTACAAAATCTTCATCGGTAACATCCACATGGCGATATTTTGCCGGCAGGTCCTGGACACCGATTACACCGAATGGATGCATAATCGCCATGCGCTCAACCAAATTAGCTAACTCACGCACGTTGCCGCTCCATTCGTGTTGACACAAGGACATAATCGCTGCGGAATTAAAACGAATCGAACCCCGCTGCTCACTTTCCATGCGCGACACCAATTCATTAATTAATAGCGGTATATCTTCCGCACGCTCTTTGAGCGAAGGCAACTCTATAGGGAATACATTCAAGCGATAAAATAAATCTTCACGGAAGATATTCTCATTAATCATTTGCTCAAGGTTACGATGGGTTGCTGCAATAATCCGCACATCAACAGGTTGGGTTTTATTGCTGCCTACCCGCTCGAAACAGCGCTCCTGCAAAACGCGCAAAATTTTCACTTGCATGTTCAGGGGCATATCGCCGATTTCGTCCAGGAACAATGTCCCACCTTCAGCCATCTCAAAACGGCCGGCGCGGGAATTGATGGCGCCGGTAAAAGCCCCTTTCTCATGACCAAACAATTCACTTTCCAAAAGTTCTGCGGGAATCGCGCCGCAATTAACCGGAACAAAAGGTTTGTCGCGGCGCGGTGAATTGTAATGCAGGTTGCGCGCAACAACTTCTTTCCCCGTTCCCGATTCACCGGTAATCAATACCGATACATCTTTATCAGCCACTTGCGCCATCATTCCACGCACGTTCTGTATTTCACGGCTGGTACCAACAAGGCTGCGGAACAAATGCACTGGTCGGCGTTGGGGCTGGCGTTTGCTGTTCGACTGGGCTTCACGGTACAACTGGGTACGATGCAGGGTATCGATCAATTTGTTGTACGTGGGTGGCACCGCCACTGTGGCTATCACCATAAAACGATACAGATCTTCCAATTCGTCAGCGGCATGTTGATTTTCGTCACCGACCAAAACCACCGCCAATTCATCATTCCATGAACGAATTTCCTTTAATAATTGCGCCAGGTTTTGGTTGCCGTAGTCGCCGATGAAAATTGCCGCGTAATCTTCGCCACCCTTTTCCTCTGCAACGGAGGTTTGCCAATTGCTGCTACCGGTAACGGTTGCCGTTTCGCCAAGGAAATCCAAGAGGATTTTTAGATCATGCCGACGTGACGGATTATTGTCGATAACCAGAATTTTATTGTTACGCCACATACCCCAAGACCTTTTCATTTCATGCCTAAGCCACTGATTAAATATTGAAAATTTATAATCAGGGCGGTGAGATGAGTTGTTGGAGTAAGTAATAGACGAGGCAGCGAGTCTAGTCAAATTTCCGACGAAAAGTTTTTGGCGCTTTATCAACATTTACCCAACGCGCGCATTTATTCGCCAGAATTATGCCTCTGGTTTTTTTTAATTCGAGTAACGTTATCAGGTTTGATCAATTGAAAAATTATCAGCCTTCGTATCGCTTAGGGTTGGTTAGGTGATTTACCACCAATTTCATCCCATCCGGATTTAACGGTTTTTAGCAATTGGATGACTTCGTTGATCTTTTCCGCATCATTTTGAGCCGATGCTTCTAATAATCGGAAATTGATATATTCGTAAAGTTGATCCAGTCTTTCGGAGATTTCACCGGCACTCATATCCAGCGATGCCCGCAGTCCACCCACAATAGCAATGGCCTTTCCTATCAATTCTCCTTTTGCGGCGTGTTCACCTCGGTCCAGTGCGCCCAGTGCCGCAGCCAAACGGCTTAACGCACCTTCGAATAATAATTGGATCAAGCGATGGGGAGAAGCGTTGCTGACTTCTGATTCAATACCTAATCGACGATACTGTTTCAGTGCTTCTTGCGGGTTGTAATTAGACACAAATTGCTCCTGCTAGCAGTAATGTTCATTAAGGCTAGCAGGCACAATGGACTTTTGCGAGTTTTGCTATAAAAAGCGGGTTTTAAAAACCAATTGGATAAAGTGGTTAATATTCCTTTGTATTAAGTGGCCTGCACCAAGGTAACTTCGCGATGGCATTGCGCAATCAATCCTGCATATACGCCTTTTAATTCGCTCAATGCGCGAACCAGGGTAGTTTTATCATCGCGATTGGCGGCAATGACCCGATCAATTAACACCACACAAATACGATCAAGATGGCGAACTTTTTCCCACTCCTCCCGTTCCAGCGCTTTCGTCAAGGCCTGTTGTAAATGACGCATAGCATTAATACCGGCGTCACCTTTATATTCAGGTTCTGGAACTAACTTGATTGTCATGGTAATTCTCCCTTCGCTCATTACACCTGGTTTGCAATCGCATCCCAGGCGGATTTTATTTCACCCAGTAAACGACCACATTCATCAAGGTATTCAGGATTATTTTCAAAATTTGCCTGGGTCAAACGACGAATAATATAGTCGTAAAGGCTATCCAGGTTGTCGGCCA
>CBFGOY010000066.1:0-16288 GCA_965650515.1 uncultured Cellvibrionaceae bacterium
TATCTTCTGCGTGCGCACTGCCAAGTGACAACAACTCATCGCCCGTCGATAACACAGCGATACGCAGCTTCCGCAACACCTTCACTTCCGCAATTCCCAGCGATGCAAGCAAACCAATATCAAGCGCATTAATACGATGGCCTTTACCCAGAACTTCACTGCCTTTTTTTATATCATCGCCCGCACGACGAATATTGTCGCCTTGCACCACAAGCTTGTTCAGCTGCAGTGTTTGCGTAGTACGCGTAACATTTTCTTGCATCACCACGGCATCGGCACCAGCCGGAATCATCGCACCGGTCATAATGCGCACAGCTTGCATTTCACCGAGCACAGTCTGCACCCCCTTTCGCTCGGCAAAACGAAAGGGGTACCCCGCCAGCGACTGGCCAATTACCTCAAACACAGCGCCTTCAGTTTGTGCATCACTCGTGCGCAGCGCATAACCATCCATCGCGGAGTTATCGCTGGCAGGAACATTAATATTGGCCAACACTGATTCTGCGAGAATGCGGTCTAATGCAAGCGCCAAATCAACCCATTCGGTTTCCTGTACTGGAATTAATTGTTGATGTATTCGCAACAACGCATCTTGTACAGGTAACAGGCCAGGCTGTGAACAACAATCCATAAACACGCTCTACTGAACATTAATTTTGTTGATTAATCATCCACACGGCTGCTTCTACGCGCGAGCGTAAATGCAATTTTTTCAGCAGATGCTTAACATGCACTTTGACTGTGCCGTCAGAAATAGCCAATTCGCGCGCAATGACTTTATTGCTCATGCCTTTGGCAATTAATTTCAGAATTTCCAATTCACGCTGGGTGAGACTGTCACTACCCACAGCACCTTTTGTGGTGGGATTGCGAATAGCTGTAGCGAGCACTTGAGTGACTGCCTCACTCAACACCATTTTGCCGGACAAGGCGCGTTCGATTTGCACCAACATATCTTCCGGCTCCATGTCTTTTAGCAAATAGCCATCTGCTCCCGCTGAAATTGCACTGAGCACATCTTCATCGGCATCGGACACAGTGAGCATCACAATGCGCGAAGTGACACCTTCATCGCGCAAATGGCGTAGCGTTTCCAAACCATCCATGCCCTGCATATTCAAATCCAATAAAATTAGATCAGGGTCAAGTTCACTCGCCAATTTAATCGCATCTTTGCCATTGCTCGCTTCGGCTACTACTTCCATCTCACCCGACAGTGTTAAAAGTTGACGCAACCCTTTACGCAATAAAGGGTGATCGTCCACCAACATAATGCTCGCGGCCGTTTCTGTCACAAGACCCTCCTCAATACCAATACATCATTATCTGCAGTTTAACTGCTTGCAGAACCTAAGGGCAGCACATGCCCATTTGTGGGTAGATAGATCAACTACACCTACCCCCATTGGGTAGGCAAGCTAACACCTCTAATACCGCAACTTAACACTGAGGTTGAATAGTTTCCATATCTGCGCAGAGCCATAGTGATCCTTGCGCGAAAACAACTTTTTTGACCGAGGGCTTCACATGTCTGATCTAAAACAATGGAAACCGGAACAGCAAACGTTCTGGGATTCACACGGGAGAGCAATTGCCAATCGCAATTTGTGGATCTCAATTCCAAGCTTACTCTGTGGCTTTGCCGTGTGGCTGCAGTGGAGCATTATTACCGTGCAAATGCTGAACCTTGGCTTTCCCTATCAGGCAGGCGATTTATTCAGCCTAACGGCGATTGCCGGATTAACCGGAGCGACGCTGCGTATTCCAGCCAGTTTTTTTATTCGCTTGTGTGGTGGCCGCTACACCATTTTTTTAACCACCAGTTTATTGATGCTACCTGCCATTGGCACTGGTCTGGCTTTGCAGGATCAAAACACGCCATTTTGGGTGTTCCAATTAATGGCGTTGCTCTCCGGAATTGGCGGGGGTAATTTTGCGGCATCTATGTCCAACATCAGTTTTTTTTATCCTCGTAAGCAGCAAGGATTAGCGCTTGGCCTAAATGCCGGGTTAGGTAATTTCGGTGTGACCAGCATGCAAATTCTGGTTCCACTGTTTATGACCTTTGGCGCCTTTGGCGTATTGGGTGGCGACCCAATGGTGTTGAAATCCGCAAGCGGCACGCTAATCGGCGCCATTCCCGCGGGTACCGAAACCTGGATTCAAAACGCAGGGTTTGTCTGGTTATTGCTGCTCATCCCACTCGCTTTTGCGATTTGGTTTGGCATGAACAATATCAACACCGCAGAGGTTAGTCCCAATCTGGCAGGCGGAGCGCCGCGCTCTTTTGCGATCATTATCGCCATGATGTTAATTGGCTTTGCGACCTCAGCTCTGGGGCTGTGGCTCATCATGCCTGCCAGTGTCAATGGTTCCGGGTTTGGCATTCCCAAAGAGCTGGTACTGGTGTTGGTGTTATTTGCTACGGTGATGTTACTCAAAGCGCTACCCGGAACTATTCGCACCAGCCTTGATCGCCAATACAAAATTTTTAACAACAAACACACCTGGGTAATGAGCTTGTTATATGTAATGACATTTGGCTCATTTATTGGTTTTTCAGCAGCGTTCCCGCTGTCTATCCAAGTCATTTTTGGCTTTAGTCATGTGGTTGTTGATGGGGTGATGACCCACAACACGGTTAATCCAAACGGGCCTAGCGCCCTGACTTACGCCTGGATCGCCCCGTTTGTTGGAGCCATAATTCGCCCGATGGGTGGCTGGGTCGCAGACAAATTTGGTGGCGCGCTTGTCACCCAGGTGTGCGCCATCACTATGGTAATTTTGTCAATAGTGGCTGCTTATTACATGCGCCAAGCCTATCAATCCGCCAACCCGGAACAGTATTTTGTAACCTTATTTCTAGTATTTTTAGGTTTGTTTGCTGCGAGTGGGATGGGCAATGGTTCAACCTTTTGTTCTATTGCTAATATCTTTCCTAAAGAACAAGCAGGGCCGGCGTTGGGCTGGACTTCTGCGGTAGCAGGTTATGGGGCATTTTATATTCCGCAAGTATTTGGCGAGCAAATCAGTGCTGCTACGCCAGAATACGCAATGCTGGGTTTTGCGATATTTTATCTGGTATGTGTATTGCTCAACTGGTGGTTTTATTTACGCAAACACAGCGAATTATATAACCCCTGAAACATTTGTTATCCGGATCTTTCATCCTGCAAAGCTGACATTGATTGCATAAACACGTTTCAATCGCACCTTGAACGCTGGTGGAACTAAATATTCTCCAATTTTGTAGCCTAGGGAGAGATAGTCTCATTCAGCAGCGCAAAAATTTTTTTGGGATAAGGATATCGTTCTGTATTTTTCGGCAGGGCTTGTACCTGCCGGTGAACGTTTCTGGTCATACGGCTGATGAGGTATGGGGTGGAGTTAAAATATTTTATTTTGTTATCGGATGATAATTTTCCCAAAAAAATTCCAGACGCTATCGACGAGGTACTCTGGATCCATGGCCTTTTACTAACAAACCGTGGTCTAGCTACTCGCGTAATATAGGCGAACGGTTAACACTATTTTGGCCATTTGCAAACCGCGACGACAGTGTATTTGCGAATCCTCTTAATTTTCAACGGGGAAGAGATCAGAAAAAATTTATTATATGGAAGCGGCATATATATTTGCCCGGAGCTCCGTTAGCGCGTATGGAATTTACGTATCTTGCTTGAAGAAATGCTCGCGGGTTCTAGCCAGTTAGTATCGGTACAGCCCCAACCGTCCGCACACGCTTCTTATCCTGCCGGTGGATTCGTTAAACTACTTTTTCTTTTGCGCAATAGGCTAGAAATATGAATGGCCGCAAGTACGTAGCACAAATAGACGTCAGCTCTGCACCACTTACATTTTTTAAATTTAGCTTTCGCCTAGACGAACTCAGTAAAAAAATAGCCCTATGCTTTTTGGCAGATCTGCTTGCTTCGGAGTTGATCGTATCTCCCGGAAAAAGGGGCAGGTTCTTAATAGTATGGTGTGCCGGAGGCTAACAAAAAACAGACTGATAACCAGGGGAAACGGCGATAGATCAGATAACTTTTGAATAACGAATCTGATTGCCTTTTTTCAGATACTCATCGAATACCATGCAAATTCTGCGAATTAAAAGACGACCTGCGTTATGGACTCGGATGCCTATAGCGCTCACTGTGAGTAAACCGTCTTCAATCATCGGAGCCAGTTCTTCCAGCTCCTCAGAAAAATACTGTTGTGGATTAACCCCAAAGCGTTGCTGGACTTCATTAAAGCTTAGAGAGAAGTGACAAATCAATTGGTTGATTATGAATTGGCGCAAATGATCGTCATCATTCAGTACAAATCCTTTCACAAAAGCCAATTTTCCGCTGTCAATTAATTGCTGATAGTGCTCAACCATCTTTGTATTTTGTATATACACTCCACCAAAGGCGCTGATGGATGACACCCCAAACGCCACTAGATCGCAATCTCCGTGAGTGGAGTAACCCTGAAAATTTCGTTGTAGCTTCCCTGCCCGCTGAGCCTGCACTAAGCTGTCTTCGGGCTTGGCAAAATGATCCATCCCGACATACACATACCCCGCCTCCTGCAACGTCTCAATGGACATTTGCAGGATATCAAGCTTCTCCTGCGCCGAAGGCAATTCTGCTTCCTTGATTAAAGCTTGGCTCTTAAATAAATGCGGTAAATGAGCGTAATTAAATAAGGATAAACGATCCGGTGACATATCAATGATGTGTGCAAGCGTTGTCGAAAAACTCTTTCTTGTTTGCAAAGGCAAACCATAGATTAAATCCATGCTAATAGACCTATAACCTTGCACACGCAACGCTTTTACCAAAGCCCTGACATCACTCACTGTGTTGTATCTATTAACTGCTTTCTGGACTTGCTGATCGAAATCTTGTACACCCATACTGACTCGGTTAAAACCCAATCGACGTAAATGTCCCATGGTATTAGCCGTTACACGGCCCGGATGAATCTCTACGCTGTATTCACCGCTATCATCATTTAAGAGATTAAAGTGCGCTCCAGTGGCAGACATCAACCAAGTCATTTCCTCGTCACTAATAAAAGTCGGCGTGCCACCACCCCAATGTATTTGCTTCACTGGACGATGCGTATCAAACCACTGAGCCTGCATCGCCAGTTCTTTTTCCACCCGTCGCAAATAGGGCTCTGCGCGTTTTTTATTGTTGGTCACCAACTTGTTACAGCCGCAATAGAAACACAAGGTATCGCAGAATGGAATGTGGAAATACAACGACAATGATCGCTGACTAGCATTGCTGCGCTCCACCGCAGCGGCAAAATCGGCGGAAGAAAAATGATCATTGAATTGAGGTGCCGTTGGATAAGAAGTATATCGCGGACCGGCCAGGTCATATCGATCAATGAGCCGGGCATTCCAATGTAGAGGAATATCAAACGAAGGAGAGGAGGATGACATGGCGCCTCACAAGATCTATGGGTTGGTCTATAAACTAACAATATTTGCTGATCAAATTCGCATTCAGAGCCAGGGTGCTTAGGCTATCCAATGTTGCAACAACGTAGCAGCTTTGGTGCAGCCATAGATGACATAACGACCTACCGGCTAGTTTTCCCAAAACGCGGGAAAATTTATTCACGTATAGTATGGTTTATCCTCAATCGTTTTGGGTCACCAGCGATCAAGCTTGAAACGCCACACCTATCCACAAAGTGGTAGTGTACGCTTGGCCTAATGATTTGATTATCAATGAGTTTTTACTATTGGTTGCAAGTGAATTGATGAACCAAACAAAAAAGAGGTATCCCTGAAACTCGTGGTGTCGTTTCTTACCGGTGATGAAGTTTTAGCGCAGCCTGATTGGTTATGAATTCCTCGTACAATTTATCGGATAACAATTTCATTCTTATTGAATCTCATCGCATCAGCTCAATCGATACGCTGTCTGCGGCCATCAAGCGTTAAGTAATTTAGATTGTAAAATTAAAATTTAAAGATGTAAAATATATGCATGTTAATAGAGTAAGAGCCATGTATAATTCCATCTTCAAGTTACCAATATTAGCCTACCCTTTTCGTCCATTTTTTCTTATTGCGGGCGTGTATGGTGTCGTAACGATAGTTGCCTGGATGGCTCAGTTATTTGGTAGCTTGACGCTTCCTGTCGGTTGGTCTCCTATTTATTGGCATGGCCATGAAATGTTGTTCGGATTGGTGACAGCTGCCATCGCCGGGTTTTTACTGACCGCAATATGCAATTGGACGGGTGCCCCACCACTTCAAGGCGCTGGATTGTTAGTAATGATGTTAGTGTGGCTATCAGGCCGCCTCGCTATGTGGACTGCGAGCTGGTGGCCAATGGGTGTGGTTGCGGTTGTTGATATGCTTTTCTTGCCGGTACTGGCTGGTTACGCATTGCGCGTCTTATTACGTCACGGTAATCGCAGGAATCTGGTACTGGTAGCGATGCTCGTTGTACTTGCGCTTGCTAACGCCATGACGCACATCGGATTTGTAACCGGAAACGTCGTATGGCTCAGGCTTGGCGAGATAACGGCATTCAATCTGGTTACACTGCTGATGGTAATTATCAGTGGTCGCATCATTCCATTATTTACCATAAATTGGCTGCGAAATAATGGTCGCAAGCCTGAGGATGTACGCTCTACAGTTGCGATAGACAGCGTCGCGCTAATCTCCACCGCTCTTTTGATTCCCATCGATTTTTTCCCGGGCCTTCCTTGGCTCGCGGGTAGCGTCGCGGCTGTCGCAGCCGTCGCTCATACCATTCGCCTGCTCGGCTGGTCAGGGTGGAAGGCAAGTCTAGAACCCTTGTTATGGATACTTCACCTCGGCTATGCATGGATCGTCGCCGCCTTAGCGCTTAAATCTCTTGCTGCATTTGGCCTGGTCCCCCCAAGTGCGTGGAACCACGCACTTGGCGTGGGGGGCATAGGGACGCTCATTTTAGGAATAATGACCCGTGTGGCACTTGGTCATACCGGTCGAGCGCTGCATCTGCCACGTTTTGCGATAGCGATATATGTCACTATTAGTTTAGCGGCAGCGACTCGCGTAGCCGCAGCCTTGTTATTAGTAGAGTTTCGCATAGGTCTCCTCATCGCAGCGACAGCTTGGTCGTTAGCCTTCGCGATCTTCGTCATCATTTACTGGCCAATTCTTTCGCGTCCGCGGGTTGATGGTCGTCCGGGGTAGATTTCATGTACATCACACGCTATACAGATTATTCCTTACGTGTACTCATGTACACTGCACTTAAGGGCGAGGATATTACCACTATCAGCGAAATTGCCGAACAATATGGAATTTCAAAAAACCATTTAATGAAAGTTGTGCAAGAATTAAATAGCAAAGGTTATTTAAAAGCAGTTCGCGGAAAAAATGGTGGCCTGCGTTTGAATGGAAACGCAGAGGCGATTAATGTTGGGAAACTTGTTCGGGACATCGAACAAAGTCAAGCATTGGTTGAATGTTTCGATAACGCAAATCAATGTGTAATCACTCCCGCATGCCAATTGAAATTTATTCTTGCAGAAGCGCTCGAAGCCTTTTTCAAAACATTGGATCAGTATTCTCTTGCCGATTTGATATCCGTTGAATCTCGCACACAATTAGTTAGACTACTAGAAATGGAACATTGATTTTATTTTGCTGCTTTCACTAATTCGCTAACATTTTTCGCGCACGCAAAACGAAACGATGGCGGATTAATTCCGAACCAAATCTGCAATTACGCCTCAGCTTGCTAAAGCAAACCTGAATTAAAAATATGTGAGGCATTATGCCTTAGGGCAATAGTGGTGAAGGTAAGGAAGATTAAAAATTTCAAAATGCAATTTACCAGCAATACGGTTTTATGCAATGGCATGAAATACCACACCACCCACTACACTAACTTTTACCACACCATGGAGCTCGGATAACAGGAAGATCCGGCGAAACAGAAATCGAATAATGCAAGGCTAATTTATTCACGGAAAACCTCTGGGTCACTATAAGCACGAAGCTCTTTATAAATCGGTACATCTCGGTACAGCAAAATATTGTCGACCACTGCGGGCTGCTCATTGGCAGGGGTCGGACGGGTAACAATAAATGTCGCAATGATAATTAGCACTATTGATACCGGGATAAGTCCCAACAAGGGTAAATTCACCCCGAGTAACATCAGCCAACTCACGAACAACATACCCAACGCTATGCGCTTGGCAGAAGAAGGTATCGCACCCTCGTTGCGCCATGCGGCCAGTGCATGTAATTGTGGATGCCTCATCAACCAAGCATAAAAGCGGGGCGAACCTTTGCTCAAGGCCCAAATTGCGATGATCCAAAAAGGTGTAGTCGGCAGAAGCGGGGTCAGGATACCGATCAGCCCTAACATCCATGACAAGACACCTACAACGACATAACTCGCTTGAGCAGACTGCACTAGCCAATTCCTAAACATATTGTCCTCTCCTCTTCGATTATTTGACCGAAAATCGCCTTTTAAACATGTATTTATTTTACATCTTTAAAAGATGTATTTACAATGAATCTTAAGAAACGCACCGATTCTTTGGTGCTTTCATACCAGATCCGCAACCGGAGATAAGCACATGACGATCCTAGACCAAAGTCTCGGCCAACTTGCCCGGAGTATTCCCGGCGCTACGGCCGTTTTTCATAAATACCAATTGGATTTTTGCTGTGGCGGTAAACACAGCCTGCGGGAGGCAGCTGCAGCGCGCGCAATGGACGCCGAATCGCTGGCAGCGGAACTGCAAGCCCTTGCGCCTGCATCAGAAAGCCGGGACTGGAGCACTTTGTCCGACGTGGAATTGATTGAACATATCCTTACGCGTTACCACGACGTCCACCGGCAACAACTGCCGGAACTGATTCGTCTGGCTCAACGCGTGGAGCTAGTTCATGGCGGGCACACAGAATGCCCCGCAGGGCTAGCTGCGCATTTGGAAGCTATGCACCAGGAACTGGAACACCACATGAGAAAAGAAGAGCAAATCCTCTTCCCTATGATCAGTCGGGATATGAAGGGTATGGCCCTACAACCGATTGCAATGATGCGCCACGAACATGATGACCATGGTGAGTCCTTGGCCAAGATTTCGCGACTCACCCGCGGCATAAATTTGCCCAAAGGCGCTTGCAATACATGGCGTGCGTTGTATCTGGGATTGGCCGTGTTACAAACCGATTTAATGGACCACATCCATTTGGAAAACAACATTCTATTTGATCGTATCGACGGCCAACTCGGGAGCATGCACCATGGCTGAATATCGCAAACTCTGGTGGCTGTTAATTGCCATCCTTATGATTACTTTTTCAATCCTGGGCTACTTCGGCCGCGAAGTTTACCGGCAGGCACCTCCCATTCCAGGGCAGGTGATAAGCGACAGCGGTGATGTGTTGATGACCCACGATAGCATCCTTGATGGCCAGACCGCCTGGCAATCTGTGGGCGGTATGCAACTGGGCTCGATTTGGGGACATGGTGCTTATCAAGCCCCCGACTGGACAGCCGACTGGCTGCACCGCGAATTAATGGCATGGCTTGATGTGGCGGCGCTGGATACCTTCGCCAAACCCTACGCTGAATTGGATGGAGCGCAACAGCACTCCTTGCAATTCGATTTGAAAGTCGATTACCGAAGCAATCGCTATAACCCCGAAACTGATACTCTAATTGTGAGTGATCGGCGCGCACAAGCCATTAAGAAAACCGCTGTATATTACGCGAGTTTGTTCAGTGCTGAACCTGAGCTGCGCAGCACCCGCGTCAGTTATGCGATGAAAGAAAATACCCTGCCAGATAGGGAACGCCGTGATCGTTTAACTGAGTTTTTCTTCTGGACAGCGTGGGCGGCGGCCACTGAGCGGCCCGATAGTGAGGCCACTTACACCAACAACTGGCCCCATGAGCCGCTAATTGATAACACGCCTACCGCCGAAAACATTATCTGGTCGATTACGAGTGTGGTCCTCTTGATTGCGGGTGTTGGAGGATTGATTTGGTCCTGGGCATTCCTGCGCAAGGAAGATGAACATGAACCTGCAGCCCCCGCAAAAGACCCTATTTCACTAGTGTCCCTCACTCCTTCGCAACGCGCGCTCGGTAAATATCTATTCCTTGTAGTGGCCCTGTTCTGCTTCCAGGTGATGCTAGGTGGTTTTACTGCCCATTACACCGTTGAAGGGCAGGAGTTTTATGGTATAGACGTATCACAGTGGTTCCCTTATTCATTGACTCGCACCTGGCACATCCAATCGGCCTTATTTTGGATTGCCACTGGTTTCTTGGCAGCGGGTTTGTTCCTTGCACCAATCATCAATGGAGGTAAAGATCCGAAATTCCAGAAGCTTGGTGTGGATATCCTATTTTGGGCACTGGTTGCGGTCGTTGTTGGTTCTTTTATTGGTAACTATCTTGCGATTGCCCACATCATGCCGGCAAATCTGAACTTCTGGCTAGGTCACCAGGGTTATGAATACGTTGACCTCGGGCGCATCTGGCAGATCGGAAAATTCATTGGCATCGTGTTATGGCTGGTGTTGATGTTGCGCGGCATCATACCCGCATTATACAAACCTGGAGATAAGAACTTGCTGGCATTGCTAACCGCGTCGGTAGTGGCTATCGGCTTGTTCTATGGTGCAGGCTTCTTCTACGGCGAACGCACCGTCTTGTCTGTCATGGAGTATTGGCGCTGGTGGATAGTACACCTATGGGTAGAAGGTTTCTTTGAAGTCTTTGCAACTGCGGCGCTGTCATTCATCTTTTGCAGCATGGGTCTCGTATCGCGCACAATGGCGACTGCAGCGAGTCTGGCTTCTGCTTCACTGTTTATGTTAGGCGGCATTCCCGGTACGTTCCACCATTTGTATTTTGCGGGGACAACTACCCCCGTGATGGCCGTGGGCGCAACCTTTAGTGCTTTGGAAGTGGTGCCACTGGTCGTACTCGGATATGAAGCTTGGGAAAATTGGCGTTTGAAAAACCGCGCTGCATGGATGCAACACATAAAATGGCCACTGCTGTTTTTCGTTGCCGTGGCATTCTGGAATATGTTGGGCGCGGGTGTGCTGGGATTTATGATCAACCCACCGGTAGCGCTGTATTACATTCAGGGGCTTAACACCACACCAGTACATGCACACGCCGCGCTCTTCGGTGTCTATGGATTCCTAGCTCTTGGATTCACCTTGCTAGTACTGCGCTACATTCGCCCCGACTTCGTGTTTAACGAACGTTTAATGAAAATTGCATTCTGGTGGTTGAATGGGGGCTTGGTATTGATGATCTTTACCAGCCTGTTGCCCATCGGGGTAATCCAGTTTTACGCAAGTGTTTCAGAGGGTATGTGGTATGCACGTAGCGAAGAGTTTATGCAACAAGACATACTCCAAACCTTGCGCTGGGTGCGTACTTTTGGGGACGTCGTGTTTATTATCGGCGCTTTGGCTGTGAGCTGGCAGGTGGTGTTAGGCGTGTTTGATCGCAAAAGATCCACCCGTGTCCTGGTTACCAATCTGCTAAAAGAGCCAGTACCAACCGAAAAGGTATGCTGCGGTAGCTGTGGCGGTAGGGAACAGCCTTAAGACGTTACCGTAATTTCGGACTCATCATCTATGGTTCAAATTAACGAAGGCTGCGCAACCGTGTAGCCTTCAAATACCTGGTGGGCTTCCCAGATTTAACCAGAGATTTTCCTCATCATCTAACTCCAAGATGAGGTGTCTATGTCAGGGAAGCGATTTACCGAAGAATTCAAGAAAGAAGCCATCAAACAAATTACCGAGCGAGGCTATTCCGTTGCGGAAGTTGCCGAACGGCTCGGAACCACCACTCACAACCTGTATGCCCGGCTCAAGAATATAACGAACCGCAACCCCGCCAAGGTCGCGACGAATTTGTTGAATCGAAATTTCAAGCCCTGACGCGCCAAATGTTTCGTGGGTGGGTGACCTTACTTACGTGCGAACTTACAAAGGATTTTTGTATGTGGCGACGGCAATGGATTTATTCTCACGGCGCATTGTTGGTTGGTTATGGGTAAACATATTGACCGTCACTTGATGATTGATGCACTGCTAATGGCGAAGCTACGGCGTCAGCCAAGAGATGCTGTGCTCATCCACAGTGATCAAGGCAGCCAATACGGAAGTCACGATTACACGGCTTTTATGGAAGCTAACAATTTCATTCCTTCCATGAGCCGCCGAGGAAACTGTCATGACAACGCGGTAGCTGAAAGTTTTTTTGCAACATTTAAGAAGCGCGTAATACGCAGAAAGATTTACAGCATAAGGGAAGAAGCCAAACCAGAAATATTTAATTTATTGAGATGTTCTTCAATCCGGTCAAACATTACTCCCATAACAGCGAATTATCTCCCGTTAAATACGAAGAGGCGTTTTTTCAGAGTCTAGAAAGTGTCCAGTAAAATCTAGGCAGTCCACGGGTTCGAAATCATGAGCTGTGTGCTGTACCGATAGTGAACTCGGGTATTAACCCACATTAATGTGTTTTACAAATCCATTTTCCAGCCGAGCGTTATTACCCGTCCGCGCCCCGATACATAATTGTCATCGGTAGTGGCCGGATAAGATTGCGAGAAGTAAGTGATATATTCTTCAGCGAATAGATTCTGGATACCAAGCGTCAATTTACCTGTCGATAAAGCATCGTAAGTCATGATGAGATCTACCAACTCGTAACCCTCGAAATTATGCTGTGGCAAACCACCATCAAAATCGCGATCCAATAATTTTGAATATTGCAAGCGTGCATCGAGCTGCTGTGTAAGCGCGCCCTCTACAAAACTGTTCCAACGGTTAGCGGTAATATTACGGCCGTCCAAATCTTTATCCACTTGGCCATCGGCGTCGGAATCGTAGCGGCCATCAAGGTTGCTGTATGCGGTACCTATTTTCAGCCCGGATGAAAATTGATAGCTGGTAGTAATTTCCCAGCCTTCTATCTCGGTTTTTTCGCGGCGAATTTGGCCTGCACCATTGACTACTTGTATACGTGAGCCCAAATCCGAATCAGACCAAAAGTAACTGGCATCCACTGCAAAACCAGCGATTTTGTAATTAACGCCAGTTTCGACGTTATCGGCAATCACTGGTTGTAAATCCACTAACGAATCCACGGTTTGATTAGGCGTATTTACCGCCCGCAAAATTAAACCGGCATCAGGCATAGTGAAGCCCTGGGTGTAAGAGGAAAACAACGTAACTTGTTCATTTACGTCATAAACGAGCCCGAAGTTGCCCAGTGTTTTTTCAAAACTTGGGGTGCCGCCGCTGACAAAAGTGGATTTGGCACTGGCGATAGTAGTGAAATCCGGCACGTCCAATTCAACATGTTCATTGCGTACACCAGCAGAAATACGCAGTTTATCGCCCACTAGCGATTGTTCCAGCTGTAAAAGGCCTGCCCAGCCTCGATAGATCATTTCCGGCACCCACACTCGCCCGGTCTGCGCTAACTCCTGCAAGGTTTTATCTTGCAAGTAATCCAGGCCGGCTACCAGCTGTAACCCTGGCCAGAGAGAATCTTCTTTGCTGTATGTGAGTTTTGCACCAAATTTTTCTGAGTTCAACGCAGATTGTTCTACCAGTGTTCCAATCGGAGCAATCGCAGCATCCTGCAATGCAGCGAAAATCCCTGCGCCGTAGAGGGCATAAAAATCATAATAAAAAGCCTGCGCGTTTAGATTACCGCCATAAAGATTTTTTTCAGTAAAAGTGACGGCGATATTGCTGGCTTCGTTATAGGTTGGCTCGGCTGGTGGCGCACCTTCGATTGATGTGGCAGGGATGCCATTTCCGATATCACCGGCAATGCCAACATAATCCCCATCACCCGCTAATTTAAAATAATTTCCGGTGACTTCAAGGCGGCGCTCATCACTAAAGTCGTAGCCGAATTTAGTGAACACGTTTTTAGTTTTGCTATCCATGGTATCGCCTTGGGTTGTGTCTGCACCCACAGGGTTACCATAACCGTCGTAATATAAATCCTGTGCGTCAAAGGTGGCTCCGATGACAACATCCGCCGCGCCGGATTTTTTACCCAGAATGCCGGTGGTACGATAATGCAAGCCGTCACTTTCAAAATTATCGCTTTCCAATTCGACACCAACGCGCTGCAAAAAATTACCGTCGCCAGGTGCGCTGATAGTCACATAGTTAATGACTCCGCCAGTGGCTCCTACACCCTGAATCGCATTGGCACCATAAAGGATCTCTACCCGTTCCACGAATTCCGAATCAATAGTGAAACCACTGCGTTCACCATTGCGCAGCGGGGTGGATTGGGGAATGCTATCTACCATATAAAGCGGTGTTCTACCGCGCAGAGTGACGCCCGTTGTAGTCATCTTCTGACGGCTGGGCGTGAGGCTCGGAACTGAAAAGCTCAAGCTGTCCAGCAGACTCGAGCTAACAGCGAGCTGTTGTTCAATTGCCTCACGATCCAAAAGCTTAACGGTATTTGGGATGGATGAAACGGTGCGGTTGGTACGTGTGGCCGTAACTACCAGTTCTTCAATATCGGTTTGTGCGAGAGTGTTGATAGATAGGCTGGTGATGATTACTGCGAGTTTTGCTTGTAAAAGGCGGTGATTCGTTAAAGCCATTTGTTCCGGGATCCCAATCAATAGCTGATTTTCGGTAAATTATTGACATAATATTTCAATTGATATTGATTATCATTATAAATTTATAGGTGTGTGAAATCAAGCGCCATTAACTAGCGCAACCTGCTATTGGTCTACATCTATGAAACCCGCCCGCCGCCAACAAACCACAGTTCCCTCCCTTGCCTCGGGTATAGCTATTCCAATGTTTCGAAGACTGTGAGCGCACCGAAGGCAAGCGTAGCTTATTCGTCCTATACTTCTTGGCAGCCGCAGTTATCCTTCGGTTAAAAACAGGGGTTGCTGCGGTTACCGGGAACAGCTTTCAACGCGACATTCATTGCAAGAATGACCAACCTGAAGGAGTACACATATGTCCATCGCACGCATCACCGAAGTAAAGTCTTCGTCCACCATCAGTTTCGATGACGCCATCAAGGTCGGCATCGAGCGCGCCGCAAAGACCATCGAGAACATTAAGGGGGCCTGGATTGCGGATCAGGAGATCGCAATAGAAGACGGGAAAATCACCGAATATCGGGTGCTCATGAAAATCACTTTCATTCTGAAATAAACACTACAGGGAGAAGCAAAATGGGAATGTTCAATTTTATTACCGAAGCCGGAGGCAAACTGGGCAGCAAGATTTACGATCTTCTGCATAAGGATGAAGATATTACCAAGCCCGCCACCATACCCCCGGAACGCATGAACGAATTGCGCAAACAAACCATCATTCGCTCAATTGCCGAGAATGGACTGCAAGTGGCCAATCTCGGGGTCAATGTCAATGGTGATACGGCAACCCTGACCGGTTCGGTGTCTGACCAAACTACCTGCGAGAAAACCGTGCTAGTCGCCGGCAACCAAAATGGCATTGCGAAAGTGGACTGCCAATTGAGTGTCGAAACACCGGCAAAGCAAGCCACCTTCTATACCGTGAAATCAGGCGATTCACTCTCCAAAATAGCGAAAGCGCATTATGGCGATGCCAATAAATACCCGGTGATCTTCGAAGCCAACCGCCCGATGCTGTCGGACCCGGATAAGATTTATCCCGGTCAGGTATTGCGTATTCCAGAGCTGGGGTGAAATTAGCGGGGCCCGCGCCCCGCTCATGTACCACCGCCAAAAGGCAACGACGATTTGTACCTGAAGAAGTGCAAAGGTTGATTTAACGAACAGAAAATAAGGCCCCGGGTGGGCAAAGGAGTAATGATTATGAGTATTTTGGAAACTGCGGCGAGTTTATTTATCCGGCAGCTCGGCTCTGCCGATGGCGGGGGATTGAATCCGCAATCGGTAGTGGCTGCCTTGCAAAAACTTCTGCCTACTTCCGGGGGCGAACTGGATCTTTCCCGGCTGGTCGGCATGTTCAGCGCCCAAGGCGGCCTCGCGGCTATCGCAAGTAGCTGGTTGGGCGACGGCAACAACCAGTCCATCAGCGCCAGCCAGATACTTGCCGTGCTGGGAAACGACAAGGTAGCGAATTTCGCGGCCCAATTGGGATTGGATACCGGCAAGGCAAGCGAAGGGCTTGCCGGTATAGTTCCGGACCTCATCGACAAGAACAGCAAGGGTGGCGCATTGTTGGGTAACCTGGCCGGGAGTGTGTTGGGCAAATTGTTTTAATAAT
>CBFGOY010000067.1:0-15191 GCA_965650515.1 uncultured Cellvibrionaceae bacterium
GCTGAAGCTGTCTTTCAAACTGATGGTACGGTTAAATACCGGCTTCTCCGCCGTGCTGTACCTGCTATCCAGGCAAAAATAGCCCTGACGTTCAAATTGAAAATTATTCCCTACCACGGCCTTACCCAAGCTCACTTCCGCTTTACAGCCTTCCAATATCTCCAGATTCTTTGGATTTACCGCATCCAGGAAATTCTTGCCACCTGCATCCGGTGCTTCATCGCTAAATAAACGGTCATATAACCGCACTTCACAATCCAGATTTTGTGTTGCAGACACCCAATGGATTACACCCTTCGGTTTAACGCCATCTTCCGGGTCCTTACCCAAAGTCCCTTCGATGATACGCGCGCGGATTTCAATAATTTTTCCCGCTTCGTCTTTGATGGCTTCATCCGCTTCAATTACATAAGCGCCGCGCAAGCGAACACGCTTACCCAAAACCAAACGCTTATATTTTTTATTGGCCTCTTCACGAAAATCTTCCTGCTCAATAAAAAGGGTTGGGCTAAATGGAATTGTGCGGTCGCCAAGGTCCTCGCGGCCCGGATGATTGTGAACGGTTAGAGTTTCCACTTTATCGGCGGGATAATTGGTTAAACTAACTTTCAGTGGACGCAATACACACATGGCGCGCGGCGCGTTTTTATCCAAATCATCGCGAACGCAAAACTCCAACATGCCCACGTCAACAACGCCATCAGAACGAGTTACCCCAATACGCTCACAAAAATTGCGTAATGATGCAGGGGTGTAGCCACGGCGACGCATACCGGCAATAGTAGGCATACGAGGATCGTTCCAACCATCCACATAGCCTTCATCAACCAATTGTTTCAATTTTCGCTTGCTGGTAACGGCGTAGTTAATATTTAAACGCGCAAACTCATATTGACGCGGTGTGGCCGGTACCGGCAAATTCTGAATAAACCAATCGTATAACGGCTTATGGTCTTCAAATTCCAGGGTACAAATGGAATGGGTAATTCCTTCAATTGCATCACTTTGCCCATGAGCAAAATCGTAAGAGGGATAAATACACCATTTATCACCTGTTTGGTGATGGTGCGCTTTCTTAATGCGATAAATAATGGGATCGCGCAAATTGATATTGGGTGAGGACATATCAATTTTCGCGCGCAACGAACACGCCCCCTCATCAAACTCCCCCGCGCGCATCCTTTCAAACAGGTTGAGGTTTTCCTCAACCGAACGGTCTCGATAGGGAGAATTCTTCCCGGGTTCAACCAGGGTGCCGCGATATTCACGCATTTGTTCTGCGCTCAGGTCACATACAAATGCCAAGCCATTCCTAATCAGGTGGATTGCCCAATCATGCAACTGGTCAAAATAATCCGATGTATATTTGACCTTGCCATCCCATTGGAAGCCTAGCCATTTCACATCCTCCATAATGGAATTGACGAACTCCTCGTTTTCCTTTTCCGGATTGGTATCGTCAAAACGCAAATTACACACACCGCCAAACTCTTCCGCCACACCGAAATTGAGGCAAATTGATTTTGCATGGCCAATGTGCAGGTAGCCGTTGGGCTCTGGAGGAAAACGTGTCACTATTTTTTTGTGTAGCCCTTGCTCCAGGTCCTTGCGAATAATTTGTTGGATAAAGTGCAAGGGTTTGGCTTTTGCTTCGGCGTCGTTAATTGCAATCGAGGAATGATTGTCGCTCATGGGATAACAAATCCGTTGGATGATTCGTGAGTCAGAATGCAATCCTGTCGGCAGGATTACGAGATGGGGCTATTCTACTGATTTGACAGGACTTTTCATACTCGGCAAACATACAGAACACCGCATTGAAGTACGAAAAGCTCAAAAAACCCTCAGTCTTTAACAGGCGGCGGTGGCGCTGCACGATAATCACTGCGACGATTCAACTGGTAACGCCTCACCGCTTGATTATGCGCATCGAGCGTATCGGAGAACTCGCTGGTTCCATCTCCCTTGGCGACAAAATATAGCGCATTGCCAGCTGCCGGATTTAGCGCTGCCTTGATCGAAGCAGCGCTGGGTAAGGCAATAGGAGTTGGAGGAAGGCCGCCAATAACATAGGTGTTATATGCCGTTGCCTCTTCGAGATTTTTCCGGGCAATGCGCCCCCGGTATTTATCACCCATACCGTAGATTACCGTGGGGTCAGTTTGCAGCTTCATGCCCTGCTGCAAACGCCTGACAAACACCCCGGCAATTTGCTCACGCTCGCTGTGATGCCCTGTTTCGCGCTCAATAATCGACGCCATAATCAGCGCTTCGTAAGCATTTTTATACGGCAAGCCCGGTGCCCGCTTTTCCCACTCGGCATTTAGCAATTGCTCCATCCGATGATAGGCTTTTTGTAAGATTTCAATATCGCTGGTATTGCGACTGAAACTATAGGTATCCGGGAAAAACCAACCTTCCGGATGCTCGATCGGCAAATTTAAAAGCGCCAACTGTTCTTTCTCTGTTTTTCCCGATAGTTCATGGCGAACCGATGAATTGTTTTCCAATACCGTTACCGCTTGCTTGAACGTCCACCCTTCAACAAAAGTCACCTGGTATAAAACCACCTCACCTTTTCTTAGCTTTTCCAACAAGGTTTCAGGGGTAGTACCCTGCGCAAAAAAATATTCCCCCGCATGCACTTTGCTGGTATCGGTAAGGCGTGCATAAAGCCTTAATAAGCGCGGATATTCGAGCAACTTTTGTGCACTCAAATCGTTTGCCAGATGCCCGAGAGTTTGCCCTTGCTTTAATTCGTAGGTATAACCTTCACTACTTATGTTTAGCGGTGTTTTTAACCAATTCTGGACATAAATCCATGCTGTTGCGGCAAACAGCAGAGCAACCAGGCAAATAGCGATTGCCAAGCCGAATAGTTTTATGAAGAGGGAGTTTTTTTTCATATACTCATCAAGCATTCAAAAATGATTAAACATCCAGAAATAAAGCGGTTAATTTTTTTTGTAAGCCTCGGGTAACGCTCCCTTCCCACCGGGCAGATATTCCCTCGATTCGGTTAACAGGCCAGATTCCATACACACTGTTGGATAAAAACACTTCGTCAGCCCGCTCCAAGTCACTCACATCACAATTTGTCATCTTTACCGGTATGTTTAGTTGCGGCGCAAGCACTTCGACAATTACGCGACGCATAATGCCTGCCACACCGGCCTCGGATAAATCGGGAGTCAGCAGTTTCCCATCCTTTACGATAAAAAGATTACTGACTGTGGCTTCAATCAATTTACCATCCGTACTCAATAACAAGCCTTCCGCAAATTCATCGCCCCATTCCGCACGGGCCAAGATATGTTCAAGTCGATTCAAATGCTTGATACCCGCCAATGCGGGATTTTTCCCGAGGCGGATATCACATATCCGCACGGCTACACCATCACGAAACGCCACAGATTCAAGTGGGCCGCCTGCAAATACCCCGACAAAATAGGTTGGCGCCGTATTTTCCGGTAAGCGGTATCCACGTCCGCCAACACCGCGCGTAACCTGAATTTTTACCACCGAATCCGGAGCAGAATCACATTTGGAAAGCGCCTGGTCTAAATATCTTTGCAAAACCTGTTCATCGACCGGGATATTCAAGCGCTCCGCTGAACCCAGCATACGCTCGCGATGGTAGGGCCAAAGTGGAATCCGCCCCTTGGTGCAACGACAGGTTTCGAAGAAACCATCGCCATAGCTAAAACCGCGATCCAACGGCGACACTAATGCATCAGGAACACCGTTAACACTGATGAATGGAAGGATCATAAAAACCTCTATACAAAAACGCCGGACTGTTCCCAGTCCGGCGTCAATTGGCTAGAAAACCAAATGCAACTTAGACCTTGCGGAAAATCAATGATCCATTCGTACCACCAAAACCAAAGGAATTGGAAAGCACAGCTTCAATTTTCCGCTCTTGCGCTGTGTGAGGTACAAGGTTGATATCACAACCATCTTCGGGATTGTCGAGATTGATTGTTGGCGGAGCCACTTGATCGCGAATCGCCAATACACTGAAAATGGCCTCTACTGCACCCGCCGCACCCAGCAAGTGGCCAATCATGGACTTGGTGGAACTAACCGCCACCTGCCCTACAGCGCTGCCCATAACCGCCTTAACCGCCCGACATTCTGCCTTATCCCCCGCTGATGTCGATGTACCATGGGCGTTAATATAATTAATGAGTTCCAACGGAATACCAGCGTCAATAATGGCATTATGCATTGAGGCAGCAGCACCGGAGCCGTCTTCCGGTGGCGAAGTCATGTGGTAAGCATCTCCACTCATACCAAAGCCGATCAGTTCGGCATACATTTTTGCGCCACGCTTTTTGGCATGTTCGTATTCTTCCAATACCAGCACACCTGCGCCATCCCCCAATACAAATCCGTCGCGATCCTTATCCCATGGGCGGCTTGCAGCCTGGGGATTCTCATTGCGTGTAGATAACGCCCGTGCAGCGGCGAATCCACCCAGCCCAAGGGGGGTCGTTGCCATTTCCGCACCGCCGGCGACCATTACGTCGGCATCCCCGTGCTGGATCATGCGCGTGGCAAAACCTATGCTATGGGTTCCCGTCGTACAGGCGGTAGTCATTGCGATATTCGGCCCGCGCAAGCCATACATAATTGACAGGTTGCCGGAAATCATATTGATGATCGCACTGGGTACAAAGAACGGTGATATACGACGGGGCCCCTTGTGCTCCAGCGTAAATGACCCCTCCTCAATAGTTCCAATTCCGCCAATACCTGAACCTATGGATACGCCAATACGACCGGCATTCTCGTCGGAAATCTCCAGCCCCGAATCACGGATTGCCTGGATACCCGCAACCATACCGTATTGGATAAACGGGTCCATCTTGCGCGCTTCCTTACTGGGGAAATAATCATCTACCACCAGATTTTTTACCGAAGCACTGAACTGTGTCGTGAATCCCGATGCATCGAAATGAGAAATAGTGGACACACCGCTTTTCCCATTAACTATACCTTGCCAGGTTTCTGCAACTGTGTTCCCCAATGAGCTGATCATACCCAGACCAGTGACAACAACTCTTCTACGCGACACCTGAGGCTCTCCCGCGAAGGACAATCAAGCGGTAAAAAACACTGCTGATTTGTCGTAATGATTGGTAGTAATTAAGCGTACCCGCCTGTTGCCTTAGATGCGCAAGGCAAGCAAAAGAAAAAGCCGTACTATTTTTCAATAATACGGCTTTTTACAGACTGAAATCGGCAAATAATCAAATTACGCCAGATTGGCATTGATGTAATCGATAGCCAGTTGAACAGTAGTGATTTTCTCAGCTTCTTCATCCGGAATTTCAGTTTCGAATTCTTCTTCGAGAGCCATTACTAACTCTACGGTATCCAAAGAATCAGCGCCCAGATCTTCGACGAAAGAAGCTTCGTTTTTCACTTCTTCTTCTTTCACACCCAGTTGCTCAGCAACGATCTTTTTTACGCGTTCTTCAATGCTACTCATGATGTTATGTAACTCCTAGTGGTTATAGTTCGAAGCACTTGGACAATAAAACCAAAATTGGTATGACCATGTGATCCGGCCAAAATCGACGCGCATTTTACATCGATTTTCAGATTGTTGTAACGCCATACGGCAAAATTCTTTGGATTTTAATTAATAATCTTTTAAAAACAAAGGGTTATAAATCAAAAATCATGACATATACATGCCGCCGTTGACGTGAATCGTCTCACCGCTGATATATGCACCGGCATCGCTGGCCAGGAAAACAACAACAGCCGCAATTTCTTCAGGCGCACCCAAACGCCCCAATGGAATACGCGACAACAACTGTTGTTTTTGTTCTTCCGGTAATACCTTGGTCATATCCGTGTCAATAAAACCCGGCGCAACAGTATTTACCGTGATATTGCGTGAACCCACCTCCGCCGCCAGGGAACGCGCGAAACCCGCAACACCGGCTTTGGTAGCCGCGTAGTTAGATTGCCCCGGATTCCCCATGGCCCCCACGACGGAGCTGATATTAATTATCCTGCCCCACCGCGCCTTCATCATTCCACGCAACACACCTTTGCTCAGACGATATATAGCGCTGAGGTTGGTATTGATTACGTCAAACCATTCATCGTCACTCATGCGCATTAATAAATTATCTTTCGTAATTCCTGCGTTATTTACCAAAATTGCCGGCGCACCGAACTCATCACCAACCTCTTTTAATAACGCGGCAACTGAATCTGCATCGGTCACGTTTAATATCTTGCCCGCCCCGCGAATTCCCAATTCAGCAAAACGTGCAGAAATTTTTTCTGCGCCCGATTCACTGGTTGCAGTGCCAACCACGATTGCCCCGGCCTTTCCAAGCTGCTCTGCAATTGCAGCGCCAATACCACGACTGGCGCCTGTTACCAATGCAACCTTGTCATTCAAGTTCATAAATTATTCCCGTAAAAATTAATAATTAAATACTTGCCAAAGTTGCCAGCAATTCTTCCGGTGCCTCAATAGAAATCGCTTTTAACTCCGCATGGATACGCTTATTTAAACCTGACAACACTTTACCCGGGCCACACTCAATAGTAAGAGCAACCCCCTTCCCTACCATGGTATTTACGCACTCAACCCAGCGTACCGGGCTGTAAATTTGCTCGATCATTAACGCTTTGATTTTTTCCGGATTGGTCTCTATGTCGGCAGTTACGTTATGTACAACAGGGATACTGGGCGAAGCAAATACTGTCGCTGTGATTTGCTCAGCCAAACGCTCAGCGGCCGGACGCATCAACTCCGTATGAAACGGTGCGCTAACAGGCAATGGCAATGCACGCTTTGCTCCCGCCTCTTTGCACAACACACTTGCGCGCTCAACCGCCCCAGCTGTCCCCGCGATAACGACCTGGCCGGGCGAGTTAAAATTTACCGCCGCTACCACTTCGCCCTGGGCAGCCTTCTTGCACGCATCAACAATTAATGCGTCATCCAAACCAATGATAGCTGCCATGGCCCCTTGACCCGTCGGCACCGCTTCCTGCATGAATTTTCCGCGCTGCTGTACCAACTTAACCGCATCCTTGAATGCCACAACATCAGCACATACCAGCGCGGACCATTCACCCAGGCTATGCCCCGCCATAAGTGCCGGCATAGCGCCATTGTTTTCTTTCCACACGCGAAACACCGCAACACTCGCTGTCAGGAGAATTGGCTGGGTGCGTTCCGTTAAATTAATCTCCTCCTGGGTTCCGTCTTGCAAAAGAGCCCAAAGGTCGTAACCCAGCACTGCTGACGCCTCGGAAAAAGTTTGCTTAACGACGGGATAGGTTGCAGCCAGCTCAGCCAACATGCCAATTTTTTGGGAACCCTGCCCAGGAAAAACAAATGCAAGATGGGAATTAATCATAAGTGTGTAAGCTTCTGTTTGAGATTAATAAATAATTAAATTGCGGAAATTAACTGTTTGGTAATACGCTCGGGCACTCGCATATTTACCTGCTCGCGTGCCACTGCGAGGGCTCGCATAAAGGCTGTATGGTCGGCACTGCCGTGACTTTTAATGACGGTTTTTTGTAACCCTAAAAAACATGCGCCATTATACAAGGATGGATCCAATTCTTCGCGCATTTCATTAAATAGGGGCGCTGCAATCAGCGATAGGAATTTATTAAGAGCGTTACGCTGTATGGTTTCGGAAATTTTTTTCGATATTAAACGCGCAACGCCCTCACTGGCCTTTAGCGCGATATTTCCATGAAAACCATCGCAAACAATAACATGCTGGTCGCCAGTATAAATTTCGCTGGACTCGACAAATCCAACGTAATGAAGGCGCCCATCGCGTTGTAGCAGCTCCCGGGCCTCTTGCAATAAATTGGTGCCTTTCCGGGATTCGGTACCAATATTAAGCAATGCCACGCGCGGGGATTCAATTCCCATAACCTCAGCCAGCACACTCCCCATCAGCGCAAACTGGTGCAGATGTTCAGGTGAGCAGTTAATATTTGCGCCTAAATCCAGTAAATAAGTTAGGCCGGAAGCAACCGGCATGGATTTACAAATGGCCGGGCGATCAATTGATGGAATGGTTTTAATTAAATACCTGGACATTGCCAGAAGCGCACCGGTATTACCTGCGCTTACACATGCATCCGCCTGGCCAGCCCGCAAACAATCCAGGGCTACCCACATCGATGAATTCTTTTTTTGACGCAACGCAAACAATGGATCGTCTGACATGGAGACGACATCCGATGCATGCAGGATATGCACATTGCGAAGAAACCGGGATCTTGCAATTAAGGATTGAAGCAGGGATTCATCCCCTACCAGGGTGAGGTCCACATCGGAATAGCGTTCAACAAAGTTTTCCGCTGCGGAAATAACAACGCGGGGACCTAAGTCCCCGCTCATAGCATCAACTGCTAATCGAATTCTAGCCGACAAGGTACTGTCGCTTGAGCAATAATTACTCTTTGCTACCTTTGTCAATCACTTTGCGACCACGGTAGAAACCGTCCGCAGTTACGTGGTGACGCAGGTGTTTTTCACCGCTGGTAGCATCAACTGACAGGGTTGGGCCTGTCAGAGCATCGTGAGAACGACGCATGTCACGCTTTGAACGGGATTTTTTGTTTTGTTGAACTGCCATGGTTAGCTCCTATTTACTGACTCATTGGAACCGAGGCGCCTCAGGATTTCGGCGAGCTCTTAAGTTGCTCCAACACTTGAAATGGGTTTTTCTCTTTTTTTGCCTCAACAGGCTTACCACTGGAATAAAGCTTATTGTCGATACAAGGCTCATCGTGATAAGCGACCGCAGGCAAACTGAGCAACAACTCTTCTTCGATCATATCGTAGAAGTCTGCTGCTCCCTCACCGGTAATCCATGGATCAAAATGCTGCGGCAATGCCTTGGCAGCGTCTTCATCCCATACAATCGCCAATGAAATATTACTTTCAACGGGAACGGTAACCGGCTCCAAACAACGTTGGCAGATTAATAACAATTCTGCAGCCGCCTGGCCAATAACAGCCCGCTTCCCTTCTTCACTGATCTTAAACTCCAGCCGCACCTGAACATTGCCTGCCGAACTTTCTGTCGCATCCAGGACGCGAGGTAGTTCGACAACCGGGATGAAACCCTCTAGGGTTACGCCCTGCTGGGCGAATTTTCGAGGATCTCCCTGCCTGGGCAGAGGCTTGTGAAAAGGGGTCTTAAACATAAGCGCGCAATCATAGGGACATCACCAGCCCGTGTCAAAGAAAAACTGCTCTGAATAGCCCTATGTAGTAGTCCAAGTGTAAAATTCACCCTTTATTTTGCGTTTAACGGCCTTATCCGGAGAATTATGGGCACCCCTAAACTCTTGCTTGCATCCAGCTCAATCTATCGACGCGAGCTTTTACAAAAATTGGGCATCGATTTTAGCTGGGACACCCCCGATATCGATGAATCCCCGCGCGCAAACGAATCCCCGATTCAACTGGCCTTACGCCTGGCCGAACAAAAAGCCAAGGCATTGTCCTCCCAATATCCCAATCACCTGGTTATAGGTTCAGATCAAGTCGCCGCCATAGGCAATCGAACTTTAGGCAAACCGTATAACCATGATGCGGCAGTCCTACAGCTTCAAGGTTTCAGCGGCAGAGAAGTTACCTTTATAACCGGCCTTTGCCTTTACAACACCGCTACCGGCAAATGCCAATTAAAGGCAGATCATTTCAAGGTAAAATTCCGCAGCCTGAATACCGACCAGATTGAAAATTACCTACGGCGGGAACAACCCTACGACTGCTCAGGGAGCTTCAAGTCCGAAGGGCTTGGCATTTGCCTGTTTGAAAAAATGGAGGGCAAGGACCCAAATAGTTTAATAGGACTCCCTTTGATTGAATTGACAGGAATGCTAATGAATGAAGGAATTGATCCTTTATCACAATCACACCCGAACCAGAAGCCGGTCCCATGACAATAACTCATTAAACCGATCAAGGCGGTACACAGGCTCATAAATATGCAAACGGTCTATATGATGAGCCCCATAGCTCACCGCGATTCGCGGCATCCCAATACGTCGCGCCATTTCCAGATCATATTCCGTATCACCAATCATCACCGCATCTTGCGCTGCAGAATCAAATTCCCCCAACAATTCTTGCAGCATCAAAGGATCAGGCTTGGAGGCAGTCTCATCAGCGCAACGGGTGGCATGGAAGAAGTCGGTAAGCCCTAGCACGCCAAAAATCCGATCCAACCCCCTGCGGCTCTTTCCTGTCGCAATAGTCAAGGTATGTCCTTGCGCCTTTAAATAGTCGAGCGTCTCGATGACCCCCGGAAAGAAACTTGAGGGGCCAGCCTCATCCAACATTAGAAAGCGCGCCGCATAGGCGTCACGCAAGCACTGACGATCATAAATGGATGCCTCTGGATACAAACGGTGAATAGCCTCGGGAAGTCCCAAACCGATAATGTTATGGATTTGGTGGTCCTCCAATGGCACCCAACCCAAATCTTCTGCCGCCAGTTGCATAGCCATAGTAATTTTGGCTTTTGAATCTATCAGGGTGCCATCCCAATCAAAAATAAACAGCACAGGGTACTCCACATCAAAGCATGGTTTTCAACTTGGCCAAAGGCTCCAGCAAATCTGGCGGCAAAGGGGCATCTACCCGGATAACCTGGTGGGAGTCAGGCAAATTAAATGACAAGGAAGATGCGTGCAGGAACAGTCGTTTCAATCCCAAGCCGCGCAACTTTTCGTTAATACGGTCATCCCCATATTTTTCATCACCCGCCAGGCTATGTCCCGCATATTGGGCATGGACACGTATTTGATGGGTGCGGCCAGTAATGGGGCGGGCTTCAACTAACGTAAACCCGTCAAAACGCTCCAATACAGCAAACCGGGTAAGGCTGGGCTTACCCTCCGGGTGAACCTTAACAACACGCTCACCTCCGGCGACCTCAAACTTCATCAATGGGGCATTGACTTGATGGCACCGTTTTGACCATTCACCCAACACCAGGGCTTGGTAGATTTTTTCAACCCCACCGTCCCCTGCCGATTTTTCGCGCAAGGCAGCCTGCAAGTGACGCAGATAACTGCGCTTCCTGGCGACCATAATACAACCCGAGGTATCGCGATCCAGGCGATGCACCAGCTCAAGGTGGCGGGACTCCGGAAACATCTGGCGCAAGGTTTCGATGAGCCCCAACGAAATACCACTACCGCCGTGCACCGCCAATCCCGGAGGTTTATTGAGCACCAATAAGCCTTCATCCTCAAACAGTATGGACTTGCCCAATAATGCCATCATTTGATTACTGGCCTTTGCCTCGGTACCGGCCTCAGCGGTACGAATAGGCGGGATGCGAACTGAATCCCCTGCCATCAACTTATACTCCGGCTTGATGCGCCCTTTGTTAACCCGGACCTCGCCTTTACGTATAACGTTGTAAACCTTCGACCTTGGGACGCCTTTTAGGCGAGCAATCAGGAAGTTATCCAGGCGCTGCCCCGCCTGGTCAGCATCTATTACAACAATGCTGACGCCAACGCCATCAATCAAATCATCTTGTCTTTCAGCTAATTTATTCATGCCGGGCATGATACCCCAAGCATGGGAATAAACCCTAACATTGAACCCAAGCGTCGGAGAAGTTTGCTAAATCACTGATTTAATTGCCGCATTCGGGGTTTACTGCTATAGTCCAAACGCTGATACAGGCTGGTTTCCGGATCGCGCAAATGATAGGCGCATCACTAGGAAATACCGCTGACAGTAAGGGTTCAATTATTTACGCCGCTTATTTTTGATGGCTGTAAGGAATCCTTGGTAGCACTAACAACGGTGGAAGATGCCACAATCGTGTCAACCACCCTAACAATTGCGTGCCCCAGGCTGCATCATTGTTAATACGATTTTTGTTTTGCTGAACTCATAAAGAATCTATTTGTATACATTGGATAATGGCAACAATCGCCAATTAGTATCCATTGAACAGGTTGCGCAGACTCATTGACGTGCATGGTCCATTCACCTTAAAGCCGAAATGGGTGCCGACAGAGAAGGTAATAATATCCATCTAAGTTAGGCAAACTCGATCCAGGATCGACCAATAACAACCCGAAACAGTAAACCCTTACGCGGTTTGCAAAGTACAAATAGAAGCCGGACAAAACCGGCTGATTAACGAGCCAAAGGGAAAGCTAATTAGTGTTAGCGCTGCGTAGCGCCTCACCTAACACCTAAGGAGCAACCCTATCAACCGCTGATACGAGCCCGCATTAATGGGTAGCGAATCAGTCTACAAGGTTGTGCAAAACACTTTTTGATTAACCTTGATTGTCGCCTGGCCAACGCCTTACTGACAATTAGGTAACTCATGAAAAGAATGCTTATCAATGCAACTCAACCCGAAGAGTTGCGTGTAGCCCTGGTTGATGGCCAATGGCTATATGACCTGGACATCGAAAACCGTAACCGCGAACAAAAGAAATCCAATATTTATAAAGGCCGAATTACTCGCGTAGAACCGAGCCTTGAAGCTGCTTTTGTTGACTACGGCGCAGAACGCCACGGTTTCCTCCCACTGAAAGAAATATCCCGCGAATATTTCACCCGCAACCCCGGTGATATTGACGGCCGCATAAAGATTAAGGATGTCCTCAAGGAAGGAACTGAAGTTATCGTTCAAATTGATAAGGAAGAGCGCGGCAATAAAGGCGCTGCGTTAACCACTTTTATAAGCCTTGCCGGTCGTTATTTGGTACTTATGCCTAACAACCCGCGGGCGGGCGGCATCTCCCGCCGTATCGAAGGAGAAGATCGCGCCGAATTGAAAGATGCGTTAGGTGAAGTGGAAGTGCCTGCGGGAATGGGGGTTATCATTCGCACGGCCGGCGTAGGCCGAAGCGCAGAAGAGCTGCAATGGGACCTGAACTACCTGCTTCAACTATGGGACTCCATTGCCAATGCTGCCAAGAGCGCTACCGCGCCGGCATTTCTCTTCCAGGAGAGCAATGTCATTATCCGCGCGATTCGCGATTACCTTCGCCAGGATGTCGGCGAAGTTATCGTGGATAATAGGGAAGCTTTTGATTTGGCTGCTGGGTTTATCCAGCAAGTCATGCCAAATTATCGGAGCAAGGTAAAGCTCTACCAGGACGACATCCCTCTTTTCAATCGCTATCAAATTGAATCCCAAATAGAAACCGCGTTCCAGCGCGAAGTCAAGTTGCCATCCGGCGGCTCTATTGTGATTGACGTGACCGAAGCACTTGTTGCTATCGATATCAACTCTTCCCGCGCCACCAAAGGCGGGGATATCGAAGAGACTGCACTGCAAACCAACCTGGAAGCGGCCGATGAAATTGCCCGCCAATTGCGCCTGCGTGATATGGGCGGCCTTATCGTCATCGATTTCATCGACATGCAACCAGTACGCAACCAGCGTGAAGTGGAGAATCGTGTTCGCGATGCCCTGATGATGGACCGGGCCCGCGTCCAGATCGGCCGTATCTCCCGTTTTGGCCTGATGGAAATGTCCCGCCAACGCCTGCGCCCGTCACTGGGTGAGACACACTCCAAAATCTGCCCCCGCTGCGACGGGGTAGGTACTATCCGCAGCACCCGTTCACTCGCACTTTCAATTTTGCGCCTGGTTGAAGACGAAGCACAAAAAGAGCGTAGCGCTGAAATCCGTGCCATCTGCCCTGTATCGGTAGCAACATACTTGCTTAATGAAAAGCGCAAAACCATTTCGAGCATTGAGTCCCGCAATAACACCCGTGTAGTCATTGTCCCCAGCGCAGAACTCATGACCCCGCATTTCGAAGTTCAACGCCTTCGTGACGACGACGAAGGAACCCTGGAAACCAGCTACAAAATAGTTGCCCATGCGGATGAAACCAAGGAAGAAGAGGAGGATTTCAACGCAAAACCGTTCATTGCACCCAAACCCATAGTCCAGCCAACCAGCCCAAGCCAACCAGCGCCTGAACCTGTAAAAAAACCGGGGCTGTTTTCTCGTTTGCTAAGTTCAATTTCAGGTATTTTTAGCAGCGAAGACGATAATGAAGGAAAAAATAAGCGTGACCACAAGCGCGATAACCGTCGCGGCTCAACTCGTAATCGCCGCGATAATCGCAATCGCCGTGACCGGGAGCGCAAGGAAGATCGTGAAATCATCGATAACCTGGAACATCGTGAATCCAGGCCTCCGCGTGAACAGGACAAGCGCGACAATGGAAAAGACATAGAGAAGCGCGAAACCCACAATCGCGAACAAAACGAGCGCAAGCCTCGTAACAATCGCGATCAACAACAACGCGAGTCCCAGATGGGCGATGACGAGTCACGTCAGCCACGCAACCGCAATCAGCGCGGCAATGACAAAGACAACCGCCGCCACCAGCCTGCCCCTGTTAAAGAGGAAGCATTGGAGGAAAACCTGGCCGTCAGCGAAGAAATCCAGGACGATAATACCGATGAGCAGCGCCCGACCAAACGCCCCGCTGGTCGTCGCACACGCTCACAGCAACGTCGTCGCAGTCGTCGCGATGAAGGTGAAAACGCCTCGCAAGAGAGCGCAGATGAAGAAACGAACACTCAAGAGCCCATCGCCTTGAGTGAATCAGCTCAATTGGCCCAGCAAATTTCCGCTGCAATTGCCGAACATGCCCAACAAAACCATGCAAATAAAGCGGCAACTGCGCTTGATGTACCCGCCAGTGAAACACCCGCTATATCAGCACCGTTCTCCACAAATGAAACTACAGAGAAAAAGCCTGAACCAGCTCAACCCCTGGTCGCCAGGGAAATAAGCGAAAACTACCTTGACGCCATTGAAAACAATTCACGAGCAGTTTCAGCTTCAGGAGACGCTGAGGTTAGTTTATCGCCCGTTAGCGCTATCGAAACGCAGCTATCACTGGAACCTGCAACGCTTGAACCCGTCACCATAGACAGCGTTAAAATTGCTGAAACGCCGGAAGTTGTGGCTATAGAAACTACCGAACGGAAAACCGTTACCGAAGTTAATGTCACGTCCCCAGTGAGGGCTGGCAACGATCCCCGCAATGCTCCGAAACCTATCGGTAAAATAAGTATTATTACCGAGACGATAGAGAGTCAGGCTTCCCGCGCGTTGGATACGAGCTTACCCCCCAACGTGGACCATAATCCACGTCCCATTAAC
>CBFGOY010000068.1:0-14577 GCA_965650515.1 uncultured Cellvibrionaceae bacterium
TTTATGCCATGAAAAGACGCTTTAATCCCAAAAAGACAATAAACGTATATTGGATTCTCGAAAAAGCAGACATTCCTCCTGGCTTGAAATTTGTTCCGGATCAGACAAACCCGGAACATTATTTCCTCACGGTAACAGAACCTATGCTGCTCACTTCTCTTATTTCAAAATTGAAGCTTTTAGCACATAGGATGACCATAATAAAAAGTGGAAGCAAACTCATATGATCTCTTATAGATTTCCAGAGGAAAAAGAATTCATTCTGTTTTTCTCCAAAAAATTTGGCGACCAATCAATACCCGAATTATTGGAAAGATCCGGACCTATTAGTCTGGATGAAGCCAAGAGAATTAGCGTATTTTTTTGGAAAATGATTGATGAAGCAGTTGACCTTCAAACCACAGGCGAATGCCCATGGCCTGAAGGTTATGAGTTTTGGTCCGAGAAAGTACTTCAATCAGTTGCGGCATTCCTGAAAAAATCGGGCCATGAAAATATTTTGAGCGAAGTGTCAAATAACAAAAATTGATAATTAATACAACTTTAAAAAGTTGCCAAATGGAGTATACAAAGTAATCCTGTATCACTCACACCCCGCCAAGCTTGCAATCCAATCACTTATCACTTGTACCGCCGCTTCATCTACCAAATGCGACGCCAGGGGTGGCATTTGGTTACCGTCGCGCACTTTCATCCTCGCCAATAATACTGAACGCTCCGGTTCACCCGGCGCAATCAGGCGCGCGTTGGCAATTCCCAAATCGCCCGCCAGCGGTAATGAATCACATGCGTGGGTTGCCGCCAGGCTTGTTGCATAGCGCAAATCCAGGTTTGTGGGTGTCGGCCCTTGCGGGCTGTGGCAACCCGCGCAATTGCTATGCAAGTATGAGCGTGCCCGTTGGCTTGGTGTTGCTGTTGCATCCGTCAGCGAAAATAATTTTTCTGTTTTTTGTGCAGTGGATAAGGGCGATGTGAATAACCGGATGTGGGTTAAGGTATCGAGCTGATTTGCAGTGATATTAGTTGCGGGATAATGTATCGCCGCATTCAATTGCTTCGCTTCCAGGCCCAATGAGAAATTCGCCACTTCCGTATGGCAAATCAAGCACTGCGCTGGACTGGGGTATTGCCATTGAATGCCATCGATTGTTTTTTCTTTTGCATCCGTTAATAAGGTTGCGTCGGCCTGGTCATCCTGCCATTCATAACTGAATCCCTGCCATCCCAGTTCACTATGTGAAAATAAACGGGTTTCAACCAATTTATCGCCCAGCTTGAAATGCTTCATCAACACGCTACCAACGGGAAATAAAAAATCACCGTCGGCGGTAAGATTGATTTGCGTATTATCAGGTAAGGAGAGGAAGCGATCTTTTCCAGCCGAATCCGACCAAAGCTGGCTTTCAACCTGATAGGGAATCATCGCCGCTGCGGGCATTGCAGGGTTGGTGGCATCAACACAACCCGTTGCGGAAAGACGCTGTGCCATGGAGCCAGGAACCAATTCGCCACCGGTCGCCTGGAGCTTCACAATTTGCGAGCCCGCACCCGATTGGCCTATTGCGTAAAGCTCGCCCTCGTTGTCTTGTGCGAAAGACACTATATCCACCGGCACATTGCCGTGGGTACCGACAGTAACGCCGTTATCACCGCGCGTAATGGATTGCATGGTATTGAGGCAATAATCAGTAAAAAAATATTTGCCATAGGCGGCAGGATATTGTGTGCCGCGATAAACAAAGCCGCCGATCACAGAGCACACTCCGGTGTTATGGCTGATTGATAACACCGGTAAAATTTTATTTGCTGTCGAGCAAGTGGGCCTGCCGCTATAACAGCTTTCACCTTCCATATCGCCCCAACCGTAGTTGCCGTTGCGGGTGATTAAATTAATTTCTTCCCAGGCACGCTGCCCTACATCACCTGCCCATAATTCTCCCGTTTCCTTGTCAAAACTAAAACGCCAGGGATTGCGCAAACCATAAGCCCAAATTTCCGGTGAACCGCCACCGTTGGCGAATGGATTATCAACCGGGATGCCATAATTTTTTCCATTCGCCAAAGCATCCACATCAATGCGCAAAATTTTTCCCAATAAATTATTGGTGTTTTGGCCATTCTGTTGCGGGTCGCCGCCACTGCCGCCATCGCCGGAGCTGATATATAGATAACCGTCGTTACCAAACGCCAATTGACCACCATTGTGGTTGGAATAGGGTTGATCGAACCGTAACAAAATTAATTCGCTATTTTTACTAATAGTGCCATCCGCCGCGAATTGATAACGCGCAATGCGCGATTCCAGGTTATTGGCCGGGCTTTGCCCCGTGTAATAGAAATATACATAGCGATTGGTCGCAAATTGCGGATGGAATGCAATTCCCAACAAACCTGTTTCACCGCCATCAAAATCCACGCGGTCTTCGATATCCAATACCGTTGTTAACGCATTTGCGGTGGATTGGTTTGGAAAGCGCACAACGAGCCCGGATTGACGCAACGCATACCAGGCACTGTTGTCATCCGGGGCCTGGATTAAATTTGTCGCCTGCGCAATATTGGGCAGGGAAGGAAAAACCGCGCTCCAGCTTATGGTGGTTGTTCCTGATGTTATTGGTGTTGGCGCCAGGCACGTTTTATTGGAAGGCCGTGCTGCAATACCAACCACCGCACCTGTGCTGGATGATTGGGGAATGACAGAACTTGAAGAAACTGAATGTAATGATGCGATACTTGATAATGGCAGGTCTTGCGAGGACCCGATGGATGAAGTTGCTGACAGTGGAAAGCTTGAATTTGAAGACGAAAGAATAGGACTTATTGAAGAACCTGCTATCGAAGACGTCGGTTTATTAACTCCCCCATCACCACTTCCACCACCGCCACAAGCCGCCAAAGTAAAACAAACTGTAATAACGATAATTTTTTTTACGCAGGTTTGCATGGCACGCACCTCAGCGTTAAATACAGGTTAGGTAAGAATTATTAGATTACGTTGCGCAAATTGGACAACCAAAACCAGCCTGTAGCTCACAGAAACAAAAACGCCAGCCCCGGGGCTGGCGTTTTCGACGGATGACTTCGTGTTTATTGCGGCGTTAAAGCTTGTATGGCGGCAACCACATAAACAAGGGGGGCATTCCAATTGATGGCAATTTCATTGCTGGCATAACTGCAATAATTATCCAGATAGGATTTGGCAGCAAGATTGGACGGATAGCTTGCCTCGCAATCGGATTTATCCTGCTGTCCCGGCTGCGGACCACCGGCAATAAATCCGGGGATGGGTTCAACGATACCATCCGCTTCAGAGGGACGATGATGCGGATGCAATGTGGATTTTTTGCCGAACCCGGTAACGAACGCAGTATCGGTTGCGTTGCGCCCCAAAACATAATCCAGTTGTGATTGGGCGGCGTCCAGATATTCGCGCCTACCGTTTAATCGATAAGCCTGGACCAGCATCATTGCCTGGTTGAGTGCAATAGAGTTGCTTCCCCAAACAAAATCCCCTTTTTGCATACTGACTTTGTAGGGCGATGCAGACCATGCGGTGTGCAAACTGGCTGCTAGTGACTCAATGCGCGTTGAAATTAATTCCTTATCGGCAATCGCGGTTAATTGCTCGCGATGATGCGCGAGTGAAATCCAGGCCAAACCGCGAACATCGCCCCACGAAG
Source organism: uncultured Cellvibrionaceae bacterium (assembly GCA_965650515.1). GTDB lineage: Bacteria > Pseudomonadota > Gammaproteobacteria > Pseudomonadales > Cellvibrionaceae > Cellvibrio. Next base: position 3,681 of record CBFGOY010000068.1, read on the forward strand.
GTACTGTGTTGGTTGTTTCAGCCGGTCTGAGTGCAGCGTAATAATTTTCATTTTGGGTAGTGATATATAACTCGGCAGCCGCCCAGGCGAATTCATCAGCCAGGTTGTTATCGCCATATTGCCCGGTGTATACATCAGCGGGCTGTTGATAGGTAATTGCCGGATTGGCGTTAGCCCAAGCCCATGCAGATTCCGCCGCTGCCAACATTTTTGCCGAAAGGCCCGGCAATTGAGCCTCGTATTGCGCCAGCACGCGGCTGGCTGTTGCCATTACCGCCGCAAAATCCAGCGCCGCCGCTGTGGTTTTCTGGACCAGGTAACGTTCGGTAGTTGCCTCGTGGGGCATGACTGTGCCATCAAAACTCTTATTAGTAAGCTTGTGATAAACACCCCCATCATTCGGGTCTTGCATGCTCAGCATCCACTCGAGGTTCCACAGCGTTTCATCGAGTAAATCCGGTATTGCGTTACCGCTTTCGGGGATTGCCAGGTTTTGGTTGTTAAACAGCCCGGGGAAATGTTCATACGCAGCCAGCAATGTATACGTTGAGATGCCGGAATTGACAATGTACTTGTTGTAATCACCCGCGTCATACCAACCCTTGGGGCTGGATACCAGGGTACCGGCGGGGCGCGCATCACTCGCAGCGGAGGGATGGATCAATACCTGTGTGTCCGGATGCCCCAGCGGACGCGCAAATTTCCCGGCGTGCTCAGGCAATAATTCAATACCGCTGCGATTGAAATAAAATGCTTTGATGCTCGCCGCCGCTAACGACGTATAAGCATCGGCCGCAATTGTAAACACCTGGGAATCGACTACGCCATCTACGCTAATTTGATAATCACCCGGCGTTTTTAGGCTGGAAAAATCCGCCAGTTTCACCCGCTCGCCGGATGCATCCCAAGTCGCGGCAGCAGCAAGGTCACCGCTAAATACTTCTGTCGTGGAACCGGCTTTCACTAATTTAAAACGAGTGGCAGCAACATCCGGTATTACCGCCACCTTCATCGCCCCAGGCAAGAACCCCAATTGGTTTAATTTAATTAAACCAGACGCAGTAGCGGAACCAGGCGCACTACTGGCTATTTGCGAATTCGAACCACCATGTGAGTCGCCATTCGAACTACCGCCATCGCAGCCAGCTAAAACGCTGGCAAGGCTGGCCAACGCAATTGCTTTGGCAAGTGTGCCGGGGGTGAATAACATATAAGTCTCCGTTAGCTGTTTTTAATTATGCTGTTGCAGTTGTTGTGACAGGTAAAAATGTGACATGCACTTAAGGCACCGATTAAGGTTCGTCGCCTCGATTTATGCAAAAGGAGTGAAGGCGACGCAGGAATTAAAATTAAAGCAAGGGAATTGTGGGCGCTATGCCCGGCGGGATCAAATTGCTAAAACTTTCTTTACAAAAGGAATCGTCAACTTACGTTGTTCTGCGAGGGAAGCATGGTCGAGCCGTTGAAGCTGCCAGAAAAGTTCATTAGTGTCGCGCGGTAACCGCTGGATAATGTATTGCGCCACTTCATCATTCAATTCAAGGCCGCGGGCGCGGGCGCGCAATTGCAGCGCTTGCTGTTTTTCGTCATCGCTCAGGTTGTGCACCTGATAGGTAATTCCCCACTGTAATCGCGAACGCAAATCTTCCAATGCAATCGCCAGCTCCCGCGGATTGTGCTCGGCGGCAACCAATAAACGCCTGCCGCGCTCACGCAAACGATTGTATAAATTAAATATCGCCAGCTCCCAATCAGCACGCCCGGCAATGGTGGGCAGGCAATCAAGGCAAATCAAATCCAGTTCCTCAAGACCTATAAATAACTCTTCCGGCGCATAACCCACCAGATCGCGCAGCGGCAGGTATTGAACTGACATGCCCATCTCCTGCGCCTGGTGGCAAGCTGCCTGCAATAAATGCGTCAGGCCACAACCGGGGGCACCCCACAAATAAATAAAGGCCTCACCCCGCCCCTCCACTTGCTCACGCAAGCCCTGGACTACCATGGCGTTGTGCGTCTGTGCAGGCGCATAAAAATTTTCAAACGTTGCGTCGTCATTCAAATTGACGCTCAAGGATAATTGTTGCGGCATGTTACCCATAACCACTTCTGCCAAACTCTATTTTTGCCAAACGTACATTAACGGATCTTCCAGGGTTCCCGCGTGTAGGGCGCTGGTATCAACTGCTGCTGTTGCGGCCATTGCTTCGCCGTTTGCCCCTGGCATTTGTTCGCTGGCCAATGCCTGCTCCAATTCAGCCATAGCCTCGGCATCAATGCCTGATGCCATCGGGTCCTGCGTATCCTGGGAGCCAGATTCACCTGCAACCCCTCCCCGAACACTGGAAGCCTCAAGGCTTTCTGATTGTATAGGCGCCAGGCGACGGCCAAGTGCAAGGGTACTCATTAATAATTTAACGTCCCCGTCGGTAATCAAACGTACCAGTAAACCCTCCGCATTAACGGAGATCACTTCCGCGCGCTGGACCATCGCCAGTTCATCCAGGTAGCGTTGGACCTGCTTGAACGCACCGAAACTGGCGATATTGCCAATATGCAACACAATGGATGTAGGACCTTGATTGCTCGGAGTAATGGCGTACTGGTTGGCAAAATAATCAGCGGCGCGATCTATTGCCGAAGCAAACAATCCCGCCACTTCGGGAGTTTCATCAGCGAAAGATTGCTGGTTGTCACCATGGATAAGCTGCCAGTCGCCTATCCATGGACCCGAGGCAGGTGCGGTGTTGTCCACCGTTTCGGTTGCTACCGGCAGGGTTATGGAGCTGGATATATCCGTTGAAGCCGGTTCAGCACCTGCAAATGGTTCAGCATCAAGAGCAGCAGGTCGCATCGCCGCCGGTGCCGGAATCGGACCAAGGCTGGTTGGTGTGTAGCGGCCAACCAAAACCGCATCTGCCTTATAGCGAAGGGATGCGGCTTTGACCTTGGCCAGATCAACCGCCCAGACATCTTCCGCGGTGACCGATAAGCTGTCCTCCAAATCCAGTTTGGGATACACAAGAGGTAATCCCCGGTAACCGGCCTGGGCATTCATCGCTTGCACATCAAGGGCTTGGGGGACCTGGTGTAAACCGGTTGCATCTTTATATACCAGCCATACCAAAACCTTGGGACGAACTGCCGGCCAGAGTGGCAACCGTGCCTCGCGCAACAATTGGTCAATGGCGCGGGGTTCATAGGTTAATTGCAGCGCCAGGGCGGGAAATGACTTCTCACCTTCCGTAATTGTTTCAGCGGTGGATTTATAAGTAAAACCAAACAGATAATTCTGCGCCTTGGGCAATGCCTGCCGGATTACCGGATGGTCAAGCGCGCTACGTTGGCCGCTGACACGCACCACCAACTCGCCAAAACTCGCCCGTGCCGCTGCATTGCGCTCCGCTTCCGCCTGGTTTTTTACCAGCACATCCGCCTTATATATATCCACCTTTTGCCCGGCGTTAACACCGCCAGCCAGCAAACAAACCAAAGACAATAACAAACGAATTGACCGAGAATGCGCCAAAGCTGACCCCTGAATAACAACGCCGACGACCGGCAACGACAAAATAATGGGGCGCATTGTAACAGGCTTGCCGCAACAGGCGCAGGCTCCGTTGGAGCCCATCATCACAATTTCCCTGCGAGCCCCTGGACTATTTCGGGCAAGTTTCCCCAGCACCGGCATAAACTGCTAGAATGGCCGCCGTTTTTAAAACCACCCCAACTGTCCGTGCTGTGAGCCCCTTCTTATGAGCCAAAACCAAACCCCTACTCCATCCTTAAGTTACAAAGATGCAGGCGTTGATATTGACGCGGGCGACGCACTGGTAGAGCGCATCAAAAGCGTTGCCAAGCGCACTCGCCGCCGCGAGGTGATGGCCGGTTTGGGCGGGTTTGCAGCCCTGTGTGAAATCCCGGAAGGTTATCGCCAACCTGTGCTGGTTTCCGGCACTGACGGTGTCGGTACCAAGCTGCGCCTGGCAATGAACCTGCAAAAGCACGACACCATTGGCATCGACCTGGTAGCCATGTGCGTGAACGATCTGGTCGTCACCGGAGCCGAGCCGCTCTTCTTCCTCGACTACTATGCCACCGGCAAATTGAATGTTGAGGTCGCAGCGGCGGTCGTTGCGGGCATCGGCGATGGCTGCGAACTGTCCGGCTGCTCGCTGGTGGGGGGTGAAACTGCGGAAATGCCCGGCATGTACGAAGGCGAAGATTATGACCTTGCCGGTTTCTGCGTGGGTGTGGTGGAAAAAGCCGCGATTATCGATGGCAGCAAGGTGAAGGAAGGCGACATCCTGATCGGCCTCACGTCCAGCGGCCCACACTCCAATGGTTATTCATTAATTCGCAAAATTATCGATGTTACCAATGCCGATTTGAATCAGGATTGCGGTGGAAAAACCCTCGCCAACGCGCTCATGGAACCTACCCGCATCTATGTAAAATCCGTTTTGAAATTGATCAGGGAATCTACCGTTAACGCGATGGCCCATATTACCGGTGGCGGCCTCACTGAAAATATCCCGCGCGTACTGCCGGAAGGCTGCAAAGCTGTAATCGATACCAAAAGCTGGGTTTTCCCGCCGGTATTCCAATGGCTACAAAAAGGCGGCAATGTGGACATTCGCGAAATGTACCGCACCTTTAACTGCGGCGTGGGTATGGTGATTGCGGTTCCTGCAAGCGCAAAAGAGAATGCCCTCGGCATTTTGCGTGCAGCCGGTGAAAACGCATTTATTATCGGCCATATCGCCAAAGCGGCGGGCGACGAACATCGCGTTGAATTGCAAGGCCTGTAACCCATGTCGAATGCGTTAAACCCCTTGCGGGTTGTGGTACTTATCTCGGGCAGCGGCAGCAACCTGCAAGCCTTGATTGATGGAGTCGCCAGCGGCGATTTGCCGATAGAAATCGTTGCAGTAATCAGTAACCGCCCGAAAGTTATGGGCCTTACCCGCGCCCATAACGCGGGCATCCCAACCCTGGTGCTGGACCACAAAAACTATGCAACGCGGGAAGCATTTGATAGCGAGTTGATGCGCACCATTGATGCCTATATACCCGGCCTGGTAGTCCTGGCAGGTTTCATGCGTATACTCACTCCCGCATTCACCGAACATTACCTTGGCCGGATGTTGAATATCCATCCTTCACTGCTGCCAAAGTTCCAGGGGCTCCACACCCACCAGCGCGCAATTGATGCCGGTGAAAGCCACCATGGGGTAAGCGTCCACTTTGTAACTGCCGAACTGGATGGCGGTCCGGTGGTAATCCAGTCGAAAGTACCGGTGCTCGCCACGGATGACGCCGGGCTACTGGCCAAGCGCGTGCAGCGCCAGGAACATGTTATTTATCCCTTGGCAGTGAAATGGTTTGCCGAGGGTAAATTGAGAATGGTGGCCGGCAAGGCGGAGCTTAACGGTGAACTTTTAGCGGAAGGCGGTTATCAAATTGAGGCCAACGATATCTAACGGACGATACTATGCCTAGCTTTCATCAACTGATCCTGACTGGCCTGTTGCTCTCTTCGACGTTTGTTATAGCTGCCGAAGCCCCTAAAACGTTTGATAACCAATACAAAGCCAGGTTGTATGGCTTCAATATTACTGTCACCAACCGGTTAACAAAAAACACCCATAACCAATACGAGCTGCTGTTTAAGTTCGACTCCATGATAGGCACTATCACCGAGACCAGCAGGATGCAATGGGACCCGGTAAAGCAAACCATACAACCGCTCCACTACGTATATAAACGCCGCGGATTGGGAAAAGATCGTGATGCCGATTTGAGCTTCGATTGGAGTAAAAAAACTGTTACCAACAAAGTACAACAAACCACGTGGCAAATGGATATCAACCAGCGGGTACAGGATAAACTTAGCTACCAAATCCAATTGCAGCAGGATTTACTCAATGGCCAGAAAAATTTCAGTTACCAAATTGCCGATGGCGGGCGCCTGAAAGCCTACAAATTTATCACCTTAGGCGAGGAAGTCCTGGATACCCCCCTGGGAAAAGTAAACACCGTTAAAGTAAAACGCAGCCGCGAAAGTGACGAACGGGTTACTTATGCATGGCTGGCAAAAGATTGGGACTATTTGCTGGTGCGCTTGCAACAGGAAGAAAAAGGCAACGAATACACAATTTACATCCACAAGGCGACCCTGGATGGCAAGTCCATCGAAAAATTTTAGGATGGATCGCCGACACCATTTCAATCAAGCTATTTAACCAAAAGGCCCTTTATGAATATTTCTGAAAATTGCGTTGCCAGCTTCCATTACACCCTGACCGACGGCACTGGCAAAGTGCTTGATTCTTCCGAAGGGCAAGAACCCCTGTCTTATTTGCACGGCGCAGGCAACATCATTCCCGGCCTTGAAAATGCGCTGGAAGGTAAAACGGTAGGCGACAAATTAAATGTCTCGGTTGTGGCTGCCCAGGCTTATGGCCTCCGCGATGACAGCCTGGTGCAGGAGTTGCCTTCCAATATGTTCTCCGGTATCGACAAAATCGAAGTAGGCATGGAGTTCCACGCTGAAACTGAACACGGCCTGCAAGTTGTGACCGTAACCAGCGTTGAGGGTGACCAGGTAACAATTGACGGCAACCACCCGCTGGCAGGTGTTGATTTAAATTTTGATGTAGAAATCACTGAAGTGCGCGCAGCTACCGAAGAAGAATTGAGCCACGGCCATGCACATGGTGCGGGCGGTCATCACCACCACTGATCGCATTAATAAACGCGCTAATAAAAAAGGCTCCGCACGGAGCCTTTTTGTTTTCCTCACCCTTACCCTTTATTTCAATTCCACTTTTTGTTCGCCACAACGACTGCATTTATAAATCGTCACCAGCTTTCCCTGTTTCACATCAAACTGCTTTTCTTTCACCACCACCCATTTATGAAAACCACTGCGGCATAAACTCTTACCTTTATGCTTTTCAAAAGGGCTCGGTTTTTTAAAGGGGATCACATCACCCACAATGGCAACCTATCAAGTGCGAGGCAGAGTTACGCCGCGCTGCCCCTGATACTTACCGCCGCGATCCCTGTATGAGGTTTCGCAAATCTCGTCAGACTCAAAAAACAACATCTGCGCCACACCTTCGTTAGCATATATCTTAGCCGGCAACGGAGTTGTATTTGAGAACTCCAGGGTGACATGCCCTTCCCATTCCGGCTCCAGCGGGGTCACATTCACAATAATCCCGCAACGCGCGTAGGTGGACTTTCCTAAACATACCGTCAGGATATTACGGGGAATACGAAAATATTCTACAGTCCTGGCCAGGGCGAAAGAGTTAGGGGGAATAATACAGACATCACTTTTGATATCGACAAAACTCTTCTCATCAAAATTTTTAGGATCGACTACCGTCGAGTGCACATTGGTAAAAATTTTAAATTCGTCGGCACAGCGCACATCATAACCATAACTGGATGTTCCATAAGACACTATGCGATGGCCTGCGGTGTCGTAACGGACCTGGCCCGGCTCAAACGGCTCAATCATGCCGTGCTCTTCAGCCATACGGCGCATCCACTTATCAGATTTGATGCTCATATACTCTCCGCGCAAATAGTAAAACGGCGCGCATCATAGCCTTTTTCCGGACGGAAAAACACCAAATCTACTCCGCGCCTAGGTCGCCCAACAAGGTAAATGTCATCCCTCGGGATTTGCTAACAACCGACGAATCAACACCAGATAACTGGTTGATAATGGCACACTCACTGGTTTGGTCCCCGGCACACTCCGCAGCCATGCTTTCCAGGGTGGCGCGCATATCCATCAATGCCGCAACTTGCTGGTCCAAATGCGTAACCTTTTCCATTACCAGCGCCTTTACCTGTTCACAACGGCGCTTTGGGTCGGCATACAACGCCAACAACTCCCTGCATACATCCAAATCAAAACCAACAGCCCTGGCTCGCTGTAAAAAACGCAAGCGCTCCACATCCTGGCGGGAATAAACCCTGTAACTATTGTTTGAATCCCTTGAAGGAACAACCAATCCCAGCTCCTCGTAATAACGTACAGCTTTACTGGATAAACCACTCGCCGCCGCCGCTTGGCTAATGTTCATATTTTTCCTCCGAACCTTACCAACCCATCCAACATTACCCTAGCGTAAAGCCTTCCACCCCGCGACCCAACTTCTAATGAAATAAAATAGCGATTAAAAAAGTTTTTGCTACTTTCCTACATTTAAATACAAATTTAAGCGCCAAACTTTCGAGGCGCACTGTATAATAAGTGAAATTGCGCACAGGTTTTAAAAATTATTTCCCATTTTAAATCATTGGGTTAAGAATACTTCTTGACAATAAAACTTAAGTATTCACAATAAATCTATGGTTCATGCCTACATCATATAGAAGGATAAGCAATGCACTATCTCGACATTAACCATCCTGAGTGGCAAAAAATGTGGGATGAACTGGCCGGTTATCCGCTTAACGATGGTGACCCTCTATGTGTCAATGAAGGCTATTGCTGGGAATACATGGGTTCAACGGCAGACCATCATCATCTGCGCCATCCATGTCACCCTATCACTAACAAGCCGGAGTATATGTATATCGAACGCGCAGGGGTTGCGTTGCGCTGGGCTTGATCCTTTTAGCTTACCGTTTCAGTTGTTAAGCCCGCCAGATTCTTCGTTTGTTTCCCCATCTGATAACAGTAAAAGCACAGACACATATAATCAAAATATGTTAATGTGCGGCGTTTTTTACCATTTCACTTCTGTTAGAATCCAACAAAATAACAATGAAACGTTTCGCCTTTTTTTTAGGGGTTGGTGGGCTTTCCACGCTGATTCAATTTTTACTATTGATTCTGTTTGTTGAAAGTCATTTATTACCTGAGGTTGGAGCCTCGGTAGCTGGCTATCTGCTTTCCTCACTCTTTAATTATTGGGCGAATTATCGTTATACATTCAATAGCCGTAGCAACCATAAAGAGACATTTCCAAAATTTGTCCTTGCGGTGGCTATAGGTTTATCAGCCAATACGGCGCTCTTTGCAGCCTTTTTATTTATTTTTGATCATTATTTACCTCTGCCCTCGGTAGAGCATTATCTGGTCGCCCAATTTCTGGCTACAGGGATAACAGTTGTTTTGAATTTTTGCGTCCATAAATTCTGGATCTATAGGAACCACTAACCATGAATGCTGCAACACCTTCGCTAGCTGTTGTTATTCCCTGTTACAACGAAGAGGAAATGCTGCCAAAAACATTAGCCACAATGTTGGCATTGCGTGAATCCATGATTAATAAAGGAAAGATAAATCACGACTCTAAAATTTATCTGGTAGACGATGGCAGTAAAGATAAAACCTGGCAAATACTCAGTGAGGAAGCGGGTCGTAACCCCTCATTAGTCGCCATAAAGCTATCGCGAAATAAAGGCCATCAAAATGCCTTATACGCCGGCTTGTGTACCACAACGGAAGATATAACCGTTAGTATTGATGCAGATTTACAAGACGACCCACAAAATATTGAAGCGATGGTTGATGAGTACTTGAAAGGAAATGATGTAGTCTACGGGGTTCGTTCAGCGCGCCACACAGACACATTTTTCAAGCGCTTCACTGCTGAAGGTTATTACCATTTGATGAAAAAAATGGGGGTAGACCTCGTTTTTAACCACGCTGATTTCCGCTTACTCTCCCGCCGGGCGCTCGAATCGCTCAAGGAATATGGTGAATCCAATTTATTCTTGCGCGGTATTGTACGGGAGGTGGGCTACCCTTCATCTATCGTGGAATACGAGCGGCAGGCGCGGGAAGCGGGTGAAAGCAAGTATCCATTGAAAAAGATGCTCTCTTTTGCATGGAAAGGCATTACCGCATTCTCTACCGCACCATTGCGTATGATCACCATCCTGGGATTATTATCCGGTTTTGCTTCTTTCAGTTTAATCGCCTGGGTGCTGGTTGTTCGTTTGTTTACCGATAATGCTGCACCGGGCTGGGCTTCCGTACTGTTGCCCTTATTATTTATTGGCAGCGTCCAATTATTATGCCTGGGGATTATCGGAGAATACTTATCAAAAATTTACGAAGAAGTAAAAGGAAGGCCGAAGTTCCATATCAGTGATATTGTTAATAAAACCAAGGTCTAAAATTTGTAAAAAACAATAATAAGGAAGACCGGTATGAATGACGAAAGCCCTCAATCCCATATCAAGGAACAGCCATTACCGCAAAACATAGGCAGTTCAACGGAAAATACTTACCGTTTTGTATTTCCGCCACTTGGGGTAGCAACCGACAAGATTTATAGCGCATCGCAATTTATCATTTATTTTCAATTCTATATTTGCGTGGCAATAGTCGCCAACCTGGGGCTGTTATTCTGGGATGGAAACGGAGGGGACCTGGGCTTTTGGGAAGATTGGATCAAGCAGTTGGCAAACCGAGGATATAAGGACTTTAATGGAAATTATCCGCCGTTGTACATTCACTGGTTATATTTGGCCGGCCAGTTGTATAACGCACTTCAGCTACCAGTCGAAAATGATTTGTTCCTTAAGTATCTTTCGCAAATCCCTATTTTTCTGGCACATTTGATTCTTATTGCAATTGTCCATCACCTTTTAAAAAAATATTGCAAATCAGTTAATCATTATCATGCGTGTATGGTACTAACAGCGCTTAACCCCGCGCTTTTTATGAACGGCCCCATTTGGGGGCAAGTTGATATATTACCGGTAATTCCTGTGTTAATGGCGATTCTTGCCAGTACCAGCCAGCGATATCGAATACTTACCTTTCCTTTATATACGTTAGCACTCTTAACAAAATTTCAAATGGTCGCATTTGCTCCGGTAATGGGCGTTATATTTTTCCGCCATTATAAGCTTCATT
>CBFGOY010000069.1:0-13881 GCA_965650515.1 uncultured Cellvibrionaceae bacterium
CCGTTTCTTTTCGTTTTATCATTGTTGGCCTACTCCAATTGCCATGCATTGTTGATAACCGACACCATCAGTTTTAACAATAAATTGAACCAGGATTGGCATCAATTTACCTTCGAGCTTATCCCCCGGGGTTATAACCCGATTACAGATACCATCAATTTTGTTTCCTTTACGATTGATATACGGGAAATTGTTGAAGATCCGTTTGAAGACAATGGCTCCATGGAAGAATACCGGGAGTGGGTAACCGTCCACGATTGGTTTTTATTTCATCGCGCTTATATGACAGACGTGGATACCGGCGTATTTACTGAAAGGACAGCCTGGTACCCTACTGAAGATTGCCGGTATCCAGCGTCTGAGCCGGGCGGCGAATGTTTATTCCAGCCGGACCAGGATGGACGTTTTTATTCATCCTGGCAGGTTGCCACTGATAATTTGTGGTTGAATTCGCTAAGCCTAACCCTTGATGTGACCCGTAAGGACCTGGATGAGCCCGCGCCGCTATTATTGCTTTTGAGCCTCCTGCCCTTGCTGGCTTTCAGGTTTAGAAGCCATTCTGTTAAAAACATCTAATGTCCCGTCCAGCGAAAGCGGATCAACGCCGATCTGCTTTCGCTTTATTAATTTCACGCCCCGATAACTGGCTCAGGTATAATTTCGCGACCTCGAACTGGTTTTACTTACCCTATGACGACTGGCTTATATACCGACCTTTCCGGTTATTACGATTTAATGTGCTCTGATATCGATTACCGCGAACAATCCTTCCATGTGCGCAGACTGCATCAGCTATTTGGCAATAATGGAAAGCATTATTTGGATATGGCGTGCGGGACAGGCCCACATATCCGGCATTTTATCGATTTCGGTTATAGTGCATGCGGGGTGGATATTAACCAACCTATGCTCGACATTGCCCGGCACCGTTGTCCTGAAGCAAGTTTTTTCCAACGGGATATGAGTATGTTGGAGCTGGAAGCATCTGTGGATTTAATCAGCTGCTTTTTGTATTCCATTCATTACAACCAAACTATTAGCCGACTTCAGGATTGTATTGCGGGCGTTCACGCCGCGTTAAAACCTGGCGGTATGTTTTGTTTTAATTCCGTGGATAAAAACCTGATTGATAACCGACCGGGGATTAAACGCAATCTCCGGCAAGACGGCAGCGATTTTTGCTTCCAATCAAACTGGTATTACCCTGGCCAGGGCGAACAACAAGAGTTGCAGCTTTGCATTGAAAAAACAACCGATGATCACACCGAAACCTGGCGCGACCAGCACTCCATGGTCGCCCTCAGCTTCGAACATATGCAAGCATTACTTGAACCTTATTTTGAGGTGCATATTTTTGAGCACGTTTACCATAGCATCCTGCCCTGGAATACCAGGTCCGGCAATGCAATTTTTGTGGCTATAAAATAACGCTGGAATATTTCCGTGCCGACCATAGGATGGTGGGAAGCTTACCGATATTGAACCTGGGTAGATTTCATGAAATTAAAAAAAATTATTCTCGGATTATTCGCTTTAACGCTTTTTTCGTTCGCCTATTTGCAATTAAATGATCCTGACCCAATCATTTGGACAAGTTTTTACTTAATCTGCGCACTGGTCCCGACCCTGGCGCTGCTTAACAAACCCAACCGTGTTTTATTTTGGATAGCACTACCCATGTGCATCGCTGCGCTGGGAATTTATGCACAGGGTGCTTTTACCTATTACCAGCACAGCCATGAAGAAGCATTAATGCAAAGTATGAACCCAGCCAAGCCTTATATTGAAGAAGCACGGGAATTCCTGGGTAGCCTGATTGCCTTGTGTCTGGTAGCCGCGAGTTATTACCTCAAACCTGCAATGAAAAAATAAAATTACTATCTCGCTTGATTACTGGCCTTATGGAGATAATTTTTATAAATATTCATTATTAAAAAATCCCTTGAATCTGCAACAAAAGGCACCAGATTTTCAGTGTGAACGGTGTCCTGACAGAGCCTTCACAATTGATTGTTTTTATTTTTTATCGCTTCTGAATGGAGGATATTTTATGAATACAATTGATCTCTCACCTCTCTATCGCAGCACTATAGGCTTCGACAGGCTTGGTGCACTCCTGGATACAGCGCTTCGCGCTGATCAGAGTTCGAGTGGATACCCACCCTACAACATCGAAGCGACAGGCGACAACCGTTATGGTATTACCCTGGCTGTAGCCGGCTTTGAATTGAACGAGTTGGATATCCAGGTAGAGCGCGGCGTATTGACTGTGCGCGGAAAAAAATCTGACGACAGCAAAGAAGAGCGCAAGTATCTCTATCAAGGCATAGCGACCCGCAATTTCGAGCGCAAATTCAGTTTGGCCGATCATGTGGAAGTCACTGGTGCCAGTCTCACTAATGGTTTACTGAACATTAGCCTTGTGCGAGAAATTCCCGAGGCGATGAAACCTAAAAACATCGCTATTAATAGCAGCGGGAATTTGATTCAACACAATGTTGATACCAGTAAAGCAGCCTAGGTAATTGGCGAGGACAGGGTACCCTGCCCTCGCTGCTCAATTACAAATGCGATAGGAGGCTTTATTTATGAACCTGCAACAACTTAACCCGTGGAATTGGTTTAGCCATGAGGAAGCTAACAAGTCGCCAACCATTCCGGTGAAACCAGACAATGAAAAGGCGCCCCTGAAATCGTCTACTAACGACCATCCCATCGCACAATTGCATCGGGATATTGATCGTTGGTTTGATGACGCTTTCCGTAATTTCGGGCTACCCTCCCTTGGGTCGCCGTGGCTGGATAACAGCGTTTTGGACAATGCCAGTTTCCACGCCAAACTAAATGTAGCCAGCGATGACAAAAATTATCATATTAGCCTTGAAGCCCCCGGACTAACGGAAAAGGACATCACCGTGGAATTGAATAAAGGCGTGCTGACCATTCGCGGTGAGAAAAAAGAGGAATCGGAAACCAGGGAACGCCACTATTACCGTATGGAAAGGTCTTATGGCAATTTCCAGCGCTTACTGACCTTACCGGAAGACGCTGACCAAAACTCAATAAATGCCAGTATGAAAAATGGAGTATTGGATATTACAGTAGCGCGTAAAGCCCTACCCGCGAGCGAAACTAAACGCATAGCTATCCATTAATCAGCCACCACATTGTGAAGCCCTATTCCCTAGCCGCAGCCGGCTGGGGATTTTTAATTATCCAGGATGTATACTGCCGCCATTTTATTTATCCAGGATTTGGGGTGGTAGTTTGCCGGGTTTGTTTAAAAAACATGGTGTGTTAATTTCTCTGTTGATTTTTTGTATTTTTATTTACATCGCAGGAATCACACCATCATTTTCTTCCGATGATTATATTCACCTCATCAATAACCAGGCTGCATCGCTTCAAGAGGCGCTGAACGTTTTCATTGAACCCTTCGGTCGGGAATACCGGCCCATGGTGCGTATTTCACTGTGGTTAAACCACCTGATGGGCGATACCGCTTTAGCCTTCAAGGTTACTAATCTATTTTTGCATTTGGGTTGTGTCCTTTTGCTTTATATCTTGTTGATGCGAATTGGCATTTCCAAGGCAACCAGCATGATCGCCACCAGCATTTTTGCTGTGCATCCCATCCACACTACCAGCATCCATTTTATTCTCGGCAGAACCGATCTCGTAGCAGCATTATTTTATTTAGCGACCCTGGCAAGTATCGCCAACTGGAACTTGCGCCCCACCCGAACCGGATATTTCCTCAGTGTCGTTTGGTTTGTGGCAGCCCTTGCCTCTAAGGAAATGTCGGTAACGCTGCCCTTGTTAATGGCTGCAATATTATTAATGCAAGCAGGTACAATCGATGCGCTTGTGATTCGTAAGATTCTTCGTCAGGTTTCACCTTTTATCATAATAACCGGCGTGTATGTGTTGACCCGGATTATTCAATGGTCGCAGATGCCTGACTCGGTAGCAGTTTATACAAATTACTCAGTGCCGCACGTAATCAATAATTATCTCCAGTGGCTTTTTGCCTTGGGGTATCCCTTTGACCTTTATATTGCCCAGGAATGGTTAATCAGCAAGCCGCTGATGTTTATCCTCTGCTGCCTGGGCACGGGCATTCTTATACTGATCGGGGGATGGCTAGCCTGGCGGAATAACCTCGAAAGCCTTTATAAAGCCCCGTTGCTCTGGCTGGGAATAGTTTGGTTGCTCCTAACATTAATTCCCATGTCCGGAGGCAATCCGCATCGTTGGTACCTTTACCTGCCCAGCGCCGGTTTTGGTATTGCGATAGCCGCAGCCTGGGAATCATTGCACCGCCATCGAAAATTGGCCAATGGCTTCCTTTTGATATTACTGGCAATTTATTCGGTTGAAACTTTTCGCCAATCCTATATCTGGTATGTACAGCACCAGCGTAATGAATTCTTCCTGCAGGAATTTGCCAGGCAAAATTTGCATAAGGAAAAAGAGCTTTATTTCGCCAACATTCCGTTTGGCTACAAAAGCGCATTTATGTTTACCCACAACGCATTAGGTGAAGCGGTTAAATATCGATATGGACAAGCACCTGCCATATACCCCTTGTCCTATCTGAACATTACAGATGCTACCAACCTGGCCGTTACGGAAAATAAAAATGTTATTAGTTTCTCTTTGAAACCTGACGCATTTGAGTTTTTCCTATGGAATGCCAGTGAACGCCGCTTTACAGGCCCGGAATTTAGTGTGGTATATAATCTCGAGCGAAAACTGGAGCAGGTGGAGGGTAATAACAAAAAAATATCTCGCTATTCGATACTGGTACCCGAACACCATGCAGTACCCATTTACTATTTCGATGGTAAAAAAATTCGACGGTTTGATCCTTCGTATTAATACCGACACCCAATTTTATTTTTTCATCTCTCCGGCCCTTGTCGCTTCGATCACAGGGCATAATCGTTAATTGTGTGAACCAGCCAGCACTTTGCTATTAGGTTATAAGCAAATGTCGTTCAAATAGTTGCGGTCTATTGTCGAATGCAAATCGCAGGATAAGCTTATTTATAGATTTATTGCCTGTAACACCAACCCTATCGTTTTGTGCTCAAAACAAAAACGTACAACAACAATTACAAACCTGCATTGTTAAACACAGGGGCAAGAAAATAATGAAAGACTGTTATATCCAGCTTATTAAAAAAGAAGATCTCAATACCGATGTTTGCGTTTCAATGATGATCAGTATGTTTTATGGAATCGAAATGCAGTCTGTCCACCAGTGGTCTAACGAGAATCGTTATACTGAGTGGATTAAAGCCCAGGTGATGATTGACCAGGGCAAGTCTGAAATGCTTCTTGCAAAATTGTACTCCGGCACCCCTATTGGCATGATTATTTACACCGAAGCGGATGACAAACCCATACGCAGGATTGATGCCTTAATTGTGGGGCGCCGTTTCCGTGGAAATGGAATTGGCCGTATGTTGCTACGCGCTGCCAAAGGGGAAGATAAAGACCTGCATACCTTCGCCCCTTCCATCGCCGTTGATTGGTATGTGAAGAATGGTTTTCGCGAATTGGATAAACAACCCAATGGCACCATCGAAATGACCACGGCCTCCCCGAGCCTGGATCTGAACTTGAAATATCCTCTGCCAGTCTTCGATCAATTGGATCTGCAAATCCTGCGCAACTTTAAGCAATTGCAATAATTAAAAAACTGCAAAAACTTTAACGGGGGGTATCGGCAAAAGTATTACAAGCCTTGACATCCCCCGTATCCATACCGCGTTTAAACCATTCCATACGCTGCCGGGATGTGCCGTGGGTAAATGCCTCGGGGCGAATGCGGCCATTGGCCCGCTGCTGTAAATTATCGTCGCCGATAGCCGAAGCGGCATTGAGGGCTTCTTCCAGGTCCCCGTCTTCAATCATACGGAAATTCTTATCGGCATAATGTCCCCAAATCCCCGCGAAACAATCGGCTTGCAATTCTTGCAATACAGAGAGCTGATTGGCCGCAGCCTGGTCCTTACCCCGTTGCAATTGATTTACTTTAGCGGCTATGCCCAATAAATTTTGTACATGGTGCCCCACTTCGTGGGCAATTACGTAAGCCTGCGCAAAATCACCGGGCGCACCTAATTTTGTTTTCATTTCCTGGTAAAACGATAGGTCAATGTAAAGCTTGTTATCGCCAGGGCAATAAAAGGGCCCCATCGCCGATTGCGCAAATCCGCAAGCCGACGAAACGGCATCGCGAAACAAAACCAGTTTGGGCTTTTGGTATTCGCGTCCCATTTGCTGGAACAGAACGGCCCAGGTATCTTCTGTGTTGGCGAGCACAACGGAGACAAAATCCACCAGCTCCTGGTCTTGCGCGGAAACTGACTGCTCGACAGTTGCCTGCTGAACAGGGGCTGTAAGATTCAACACATCAATACCGAGAAAACGTAAACCAAAATATCCAATCACACCGACTACCAGCAAACTTCGCCCCAGTTTCGTTTGCAACAGGAATGGTAAAAATCGTAACAATAATCCCAAACCAGCGCCGGCACCCGCGGCAGAATAATTACGCCTGTCTTCGATATTGTCGCTGCGGCGACCGCCTTTCCAATCCATACAACGGTCCTCACCTGAAGGAAGTGTTAACGAATAAACCGATCAAACAAAATAACATCTACCGTTTCGCCCGCGGCCACCGGACCACGCCCGGCTTCCAGTCGAATATAACAGTTAGCTTTATTCATGCTGCTTAACACACCGGAACTTTGGGAACCTGCGCTTTCGACAAGATTAACGTTATTAACGCAGCTGAAAATGCCGCGTTGGAAATCCATACGGCCCGGCTGTTTTTTTAACGCTTTGGTTGCGACCGCTGTTATTACCAAAGGTTCGGCAGGCTTCTCCCCCGCAAGATACCGCAGCGCGGGAACCACCAACTGGTGATAGGTCGCCGCCGTTGAAACCGGATTCCCCGGCAAGCCGCAAAACCAGCAATCATTTTTACGTGAATTTTTTCCCAGGATTCCAAACGCAAAAGGTTTGCCGGGTTTCATCGCAATTTTCCAAAAATTGATTTCACCAAGTTCAGTCAATATTTCCCTGGTGTAATCCGCATCCCCCACAGATACACCGCCGGTAGAAATCACAAGGTCAGCAACATTTTGCGCTGATAAAAATGCGGCGCGCAGTGCTGCCGGCTCATCCGCAATAATTCCTGCATCCATCAGCTCCACTGGCAAGCGTTTTAACAAGGCAGTTAATAAAGGGCGATTGCTGTCATAGATTTTTCCGGCTTGGTATTCGGCACCGGCCGGCAGCAATTCGTCGCCAGTGGTTAGTAACGCAACTTTAACCCGCTGGAAAACATTGATACGGTAAATACCCAGCGAAGCAAGCAACCCTATATCCAATGCTGACAATAAATGTCCCACTGGCAACACGGCGGTATGCTTTTCGATATCCTCACCGGCACGGCGAATATTCTCGCCCTTTTCCGGTAATTTATCGATGCGGATTTTATTACCAACGCGCGTGACATTTTCCTGCATCACCACAACATCCGCACCCGCCGGTAACAAGGCACCCGTCATGATGCGCACCGCCTGCCCATCAGCAAGCTCACCACTATAGGGATGGCCCGCCAATGATTCCCCGATTAAGCTTAGCTCCACATTGCAATCCTGGTGTCGCACGGCATAGCCGTCCATTGCCGAATTGTCACCGCCGGGAACGTTAATCGGGGCAATTATATTTTCCGCCAACACACGATCAAGGCAATCCGCCAAGGCCAGCGTTTCTGTCGCACGCACGGGTTGCAGCGCATCGATAATTCGGACCATAGCCTCATGCAAGGGCAGCAAACCGGGTTGAACACATTCATCCATTATTAACGCCCTTTTTATTGAGTCTTATTTAACGTTGTTAACAATCAAGCTTGTGGTCGCGCTTTGCGTTTTTTCTTGGGTGGGTAAAAACTCTGCTCCCCCTCCGGCCGCGTTTTAAAACGGCGATGCACCCAAAGGTATTGGTCTGGAGCCTGGCGAATTGCGTTTTCAATAATTTTATTGATTCGTGTCGCATCAGCAAGGTCATCGCCACTGGGAAAGTTTTCCAGTGCGGGCTGGATTTCAATACGATAACGACCATGCGGCTCACGAAAACAAAAAAACGGGATCACCGCGCAACCCGACATTTTGGCAATGCGCGACGTGGCTACCACCGTTGCCGCCGGCACACCGAAAAACGGCGCAAAAATACTGTGTGCGGGACCGTAATCCTGGTCCGGTGCATACCACACAATGTGGCCGGCGCGCAGGTTTTTAATTAATTGGCGAGTGTCATTGCGATGGATTGCATTGTCGTTCACCCGATTGCGGGCGCTGGCAATCGCATATGACATCAGGGGATTGGGATCGGGGCGATAAAGTACGTCAGCCACTATATGGTAGGCCATGATGCGGCCGCTGATATCAATTGTCGTTAAATGGCTGCCGCACAACAAAACGCCTTTACCTTCCGCGCGGGCTTTCTCAATGTGTTCCAGCCCGGCAATGCGGTAACGGTTGCGCATTTTATTTTCCTGGCCCCACAACCCCATGGCCGTCTCGGAAATACTTAATCCGCAGGAGGTAATAACCCCTCGCACCATTTTCGCCTGGGCCTGGGCGTCCAGTTCGGGGAAACATAAGGCGATGTTAATTTCTGCATAGCGTTTGCGGGAACGCGCAAGGTGATAAAGCAGGAAGCCTAAAAAACGGCCGATTACCTGGTTAACAGGCACCGGTAATTGCGCAATGACCCAAAAAAAGCCCAGCGCGAGCCAGGTTGGCCAGAAACGTGGTTTCAAGAAGCCGTACTGAAACCGGGGGGATCTAGACTTATCCAAAAGAGAATCTCACTCAAAGGCGCAACGGCGCCGGAACCAACAGCGGGATGGCGATTATAACTTGCAAGGAGACATCTACCCAAGCCAATCCTCCTCCTTCCAGGGGCTTGCGCGCGAGGTACGGCATGCAGATAATCAGCGACGATAATGAATTGCTTCAAACGATATTTCCGCTCATCCCCGCACTGCCAAGGTGACTCTATGCAATTACAACAAAAACTGGGTTATGGTTTTATCTTGTTCGGCCTGCTGCTAATTATCGGGCTTTATTTTACCGCCGACGGCGGCGCTTATGTCTTCTCTGCGTTATTGGGTTTAATGGCGATAGTTTTTGGGGGTTTCCAGCTAATGCTGGCTAAACAGACACCAGCCAAAGCCGGGAAAGTAAACCATAAAAACAAAAAATCACGTCGCTAAACCCAAGCCCCGAGGCACTGTTTTCTGGATTTGTACAACAAAAACGCGCGACAAGTTCGCGCGTTTTCCGGCAGTCATTTCCAATACCCATTGGATAACAAATTTTATTTACCCTTCTCGCGCCTTATTAACAAAAGCTTTCGTTATTTATTAACGACCTTGGCATAAACTCACCTTTTTTACACCAATAACAATGAGGACAACATGCGTACTTTGATATTAATAGCAGCCCTGGTATGTTCCGCGCCGGGCATTGGCGCTGAGGATAATTCTATAAAACGCCACGAATTAGGTGGGTGGGAACGCGATATAGGTTACAGCGGCGTGGTAGAAATTAACGACAAACTCTATATTTCAGGTGTTACCTGTTCAGGAAAAGACATGGAAGAAGCAGTAAAGGCGTGTTACACCACCGTCCATGGGATATTGAAGAAATTTAATCTTGGCACCAATCACATCATTAAGGAAACCCTGTTCACCACGGATATCGAAGCGCTGAAAAAGGCCATTCCTGCGCGTAAAACCTTTTTCAATTCCGGCAAGTATCCCGCTGCAACCTGGGTACAGGTCAGCAGGCTCTATGATCCTGCACATTTGTTGGAAGTTGAATTGATTGTTCAACGCAAATAGCTGAAGCTAATAGCGTCCTACTTTAATAACGGAGTACCCCATGAATATCCTTGCTATTTGCGGCAGCCTGCGAAAAAAATCCACCAATATGGGATTGTTACGTTATGCCCAAGCCCATGCCCCCGAAGGAAGCAGCATCACAATTGCCGATTTGTCCGCTATGCCATTCTATAACGCGGACATTACTGAAAAACCGGCCGCCGTTGTTCAATTGCTGCAACAAATAGAGGCCGCCGATGCATTAATTTTTGGTTGCCCCGAATACAATTATTCCGTTGCCCCTGCGTTAAAAAATGCCCTGGATTGGGCATCGCGTGAACCCGATAATAAATTGCTGAATGGCAAGGCAGTAGCCATCATGGGCGCCGGGGGCGGCATGGGTACGTCAAGGGCGCAATACCATCTGCGCCAGATATGCGTGTATCTCAATTTATTCCCGTTGAACAGGCCGGAAGTCTTCGCCAACGCGTTTACCAATTCTTTTGATGCGGATGGCAACCTTGTGGATGAAAAAATCCAGGGTAACATCAATAATCAACTGGTCGCGTTGGTTGAATGGGCCAAGCAACTGAAGAAATAGCGCGTTACGCTGTTCCGTTACCAAAGGGTATCCGCCGGTAATGGAACAGTAACCGTGTGGCTTATCAGTTTTTCCTCCAATTGCGGAGATTAGAAAATGAATCCCTATCACCAAAGCCTGATCCTTATCGGTATGCCCGGTGCAGGAAAAAGCACCCTGGGGTTGCTGCTTGCCAAACACCTGGCTAAAGATTTTGTGGATACAGACTTGCTTATCCAATTGGAACATCGCAAAACCCTACAGGATATTCTGCATCAACAAGGTTATATGGCCCTGCGCGAGCAAGAGGAAAAAGTCCTGTTAAATGCCCACTACCCCAACCATGTCATCGCCACCGGCGGCAGCGCTGTCTACAGCCCCCAAGCTATGCAACACTTAAAACAATTTGGGCCAATTATCTTTTTGGATGTAA
The DNA here is from genome assembly GCA_965650515.1 of uncultured Cellvibrionaceae bacterium. GTDB lineage: Bacteria > Pseudomonadota > Gammaproteobacteria > Pseudomonadales > Cellvibrionaceae > Cellvibrio. The sequence continues at coordinate 10,921 of CBFGOY010000069.1, forward strand.
TGATCGGCGAATTGGAACAACGTATTAATGATATGAATAGCAGGGGCATTGCACGCGCACCGCAACAGACTTTCGCGGATGTCTATGCGGAGCGGCGCCCACTTTATCTGCGTTATGCGGATATAGTGATTGATTGCACCGGAAAAAACCTGGAACAGTTGGTGGAAGAAGTTATTTGTCATGAAGCAAAAGATTTTTCCGCCGCGCAAGATGCCTGATTCGCTACAACCTCAATGATTTGAAATTATTTTTTATACCCCGGCTTTTATTCTGTAGCCCTCGGCACCGTTAACGAGCGGCTTTATTCCCAACGGGCCTTATACGCACGCCACAAAAACATAAGATGAAATTTAGTTGGGGGGAGCGTAGAGTGAGCCCAACCCATTCCTGGAGTAAATTTATGGAAACACCGGAAAACCACCCCGAAGAAACTGCCTTATTGAATGCGATGGAAGCACGGGTATTGGGGGCGCTGATGGAAAAGCAACTGACCACCCCCGACCAGTACCCATTGACCCTGAATAGCCTGCAATTGGCTTGCAACCAAAAAACCAGCCGGGAACCGGTGACCAATTATGATTCGGGCCCACTGCAACGTTGCGTAAGTGAATTGCAAGAGCGCCAATTAATCGCTGTTGACTATGGCGCGCGTGCCGCCCGTTACGATCAACGTTTAACCCGTGTGCTCAGTGTCGATAAGGCAACCCAGGCAATACTGACTGTCTTGTTATTGCGCAGCACACAAACTGTGGCGGAGATTTTTACGCGCACCCAGCGCATGTTTGATTTCGGATCTCCGCAAGCATTGGAAGAAAAACTGCAAACCCTGTGTGCCAAGACCAAACCCCTGGTAATACATATTCCGCGGCAAGTGGGCCAGCGTGAAGATCGCTATACCCATTTGTTATGCGGCCAGCCGGATTTAAATGCAATTGCCGCTCAACTTGCCAGCAAACCCTCCGGCGGTGAAAGCCGCGCGGAGCTGGAAGAAAAAATCCTGATGCTGGAATCACGTATTAACCGCTTGGAAAAACAGGTTGTCGCGCTTATGGATTTAAACGGCATCAATGATGATGACATTCAATAATTATTTTTATTTCCCTAAAAAAGCAAAAGGTCCGCACACAATTGTGCGGACCTTTGGCCATGTATTCATCAAGGTAATGCAATGATCGAGACCGAACCTACCGGATCATAGGAATAATCATCCTTTGCTTCACCTTCGTCGGCTGTCAGGATAAATTTTCCATCCGGGGTGAAGGTCAGCATATCCGGCAAGGCACCTACTTTCGCAATACCCAATAATGCATAACTCGCGGTATCAAACACAACCACCGTGCCTTGCTGCGTTTTATCATCTGCTTGTAAAGCGCCCGCCAATTTTCCATTTTTTACCGCAACACTATTAATACCGCCCCCGTAAGGGCTGAGGTCGATAGTCGCCAGCAATGACACCTTGGTGGGGTCAGCAAGGTCCAGGACGTCAATGCGTGAATTGGCTAACAATGTTCCGTTGTTCAACACAAACAAACGTTTGGTCAGCGGATCGTAAGCACTGATTTCAGCAGCGGCGGCGCCACCTTCCAATACCAACCGCGATGCGAAACTGAATACGCCCTCGGTATTGCCTTGGTACACAGTAACGTTACCACTGTCTTCGTTGGAGACAATCAACAGCGCATTGCCATTCGGGCTCTCCGCCGCGCCAACAAACAAAATTCCTTCGGGTGCATCATCGCCAGTGGTTTTTAAAAATTGTTTGAATTGGATGTTACTTATATCGGTGATGTCATAAACCGCAACCGCATCCGCACGTTCAAGGCCGATGAACGCAAAGCGTTTGTTGCCAATCATACCCACAGTAAGGTTTTCCGGTTCCACGCCTTTGGCGTCACTGCGATCATCGGGATAAGCCCCTGCAAGGTTCGCCTGCACTTCAAGGTCTTTACCGCTATCGTACACCTGCGCGCCGGTGGTACCATCCCAAATGCTGAACGAACGGGCACCGAAGCTTAGCAATTGGCTATACAGGGTTTCTTCGGTAGCTGATTGGGCAAATTGTGTAACAACCAGACGACCTAATTGGGTATCCTTTTTCATATCGGCCGCATTGGGGAAATCCGATTCATCCAGCGTAATAGCAGATACTTTTACACCTTCCACAAAGTTAGTGTAGTAATCCCGCACATCACCTTCGTTGGCGGTAATCAGGTAATCAATACCGCCATCGTTGAATGTTGCAATTCCATCCGGCTGGTACATGCCGAACACATTGGGATAGCTTGCAAAGGCGACGGTGCTATCCCTATCGCTTGGATCTATTTCGTTGCCCGCCGCACCAAAGTCTTTAAACCCCAGCGGAAAAATATCGGTAATAGCAGGTGTACCATCCAGGTTGATACGGGCGATCCCGTTATTTTCCTGCAAACTCACCCAGGCCGTTTTTGAATTCGCGGCGACCGCGATATATTCAGGTTCTACATCTTTTGCCAAATCAGCATTTAAACCGAATACCCGGAAACCCTTGGCTTCGAGGTTGGCTTCTTCGTTGTTGTAGGCGGAAAAATTCAACGTGGTTACGGTCAAATCCAATGCGGGTGCCATGAAATTTTTTAACGCCGGTGATGCATATAACTGCGGTTTGCTTGCATCGGCCAAATCGATCCAGTTACCACCGTCCGGCAAGCGGCCAAAGGCGTTGACATGGAAATCGCCGTAACTGATTTGATCGCGTTGTTCACCTTTATAAAACAGTGTGATGGTTTCATTCTTGCCGATACCAAATGTCTCGGCGCCGCCATTAAGGATTGCGTTTGCCGGCGCATTCGCAGGCAAGTTCGCACCCACTGCCAGATCGGTCAGCAAAATAATGTGCCCTTTGGCTGGAATTGTTGTATCGCCCGGAATCGGCATAGGTTTATTGCCGGTATCCGTTAAGGTCCACTCACCCGCGGCAAAGGT
>CBFGOY010000070.1:0-13221 GCA_965650515.1 uncultured Cellvibrionaceae bacterium
GTGCCCAACTGACTACCTCGGGCACGCTGGTACGCAACGCCATCATTGCCAACAACACAGGTACACCCGCCAGCTCCGCGTCGTCCGTTGCCAGCGTGACGCCATCATCCAGCTCCAGCAGCTCAGTGAACAACGGCAATGGTTGCGGCAGTGGCTCCATTTTCTGCCTGGACTTTGAGAACGTTACCCCTGGTACGATTCCCGCCGGATTCACCCTGGAAGGCACCGGTATCGCCGTTGTCCAAGGACAAGAAGCACGCAGCGGAACCCGGTCGGTCAAATTTACCAGCACCAATTACGCCAACTCCGGTTATTTCAAAAAGACCGGTGTATCCGGCAAGCATTGGGGTCGCCTGTATTACAAAATGAAAACCCCGGTGCCCAATATCAATACCTGGCTGCACGCCACCTTTGTTGCTGCCCGCAGCGGCAGCGCTGAATTCCGTTTTGTCGATACCGTCCAGGAAGCCAGCGGCGCCCACCAATACCTTTATAACGTTGAACCGGGTGACGTTTCGCTGCAAGGCGCTTACGCCTACCGTTTCGATGACTCCTGGGTATGTACCGAGTGGTTTGTTGACAACCAAACCCAAACCTATCGTTTCTTCCGTAACGGTACCGAGCTGGCATTTTCCCGTAACGGTACCCAAACCAACTCAACCAACCTTGCGGGATTTGCGCCGGTTCCAGCCACCCTGGATTGGTTAGGTTTCGGAATGAGAAGCTACCAGCAAACCAGCGGTGTTGAAGGTTGGCTGGACGACGTAGCGGTAAGCAGCGAGCGAATTGGTTGTAACACTTCTGTGGGTTCCAGTTCAGTGGCTTCCAGTTCAGCGCCTTCCAGCGCCTCCTCCAGTATTTTCGTAACGCCATCGTCCAGCAGCGCCAGCCTGGCTCCGTCATCCTCCAGCCAAAGCAGCATGGTGGTTATTCCATCGTCTTCCAGTGCCAGCAGTGTGGCGGTAACCAGCAGTTCTTCATCGGTGGCTGCCGGTAGCTGGACGTTGGATGCCGCGGCCTCATACCTCAACTTCGTGACGACCAAGAATACCCACGTTATAGAAGCGCACAGCTTTACCCGCTTGTCGGGCGACATTACCGCCGGCGTTGCAACCCTGGCGATTGACCTGGCCAGCGTAAGTACCGGTATCGAACTGCGCGACCAACGGATGCGCGACCTGCTGTTCGAGGTTGCCAGCTTCCCCACCGCGACTGTATCCCTCACCTTACCCACCGACCTGATTGCGAGCCTGGCGGTAGGCGAGACCAGCGAAATCAACATTACCGCCAACCTGGATCTGCACGGCCTGACCCGTCCGATTGTAACCAGGGTTTCCGTGCAAAAGCTTTCAACCTCACGGGTACTGGTACAAAACCTGACGCCAGTGCTCATCAGCGCGCCCGACCATGGGCTTAGCGAGGGTGTTGAAGCATTGCGTGCGGCGGTGGGTATTGCCTCGATCAGCAAGGCCGTACCTGTGGATTTCACCCTCGTCTATGACGCCCGTTAATTGGCCAGGAGAGAAACGATTATGAAACGATTCCTACCTCAATCGCTGGTCTCTGCCGGTGCCTTGGCGCTGGGGCTACTCGCCTCCGGCAGCGTTATGGCCCAGGCGAACTGCAGCGTGAATTACAAAGTTACCAATAGCTGGTCCAGTGGCGGCCAGGCTGATGTCAGCTTTACCAACCTGGGTGCGGCAAAGACCAGTTGGGAACTGTGCTGGACCTTCAACGGTAACGAAACCATCAATAACCTGTGGAATGGCAGTTATCGCACCAGCGGGAAAAGTGTGTGTGTAAGGAACGCCAGCTACAACGGCAACCTGCCCTCCAATGGCAGCGCCAGTTTCGGGTTTACCCACAATGGTGCGCCCGGGGCTGTACCTACCAGCTTCACGCTTAATGGTGCAGCCTGTGGCGGAAGCACCAGTAGCCAGCCGACTACCAGCAGCAGCCAGAGCAGCCAGAGCAGCCAGAGCAGCAGCAGTTTGCCGCCTTCTTCCAGCAGTGTTGTGGGCAGCAGCAGTAGCGCCCCGGCAACAGCGGCGCGCTGGTTGTTGAACGAAACCAAATCCGTGCTCAATTTTGTGTCGGTCAAAAATACCGATGTCGCTGAAACATTCACCTTTACCCAATTGAAGGGAACTGTGTCGGCAACCGGTGAGGCGGTATTGACTATTCCACTGGCAAGCATTTCCACAGGCATTGACCTGCGCAATACCCGTATGAAGCAAATGCTGTTCGAGTCGGATTTCCTGCCGAGCCTTTACTTCACTACCCAGCTTGACCTTGCCGTTATCGATGCCCTGCCGGTCGGCGGCACCAGTGCGCAAGTGCTAAGCGGCACCCTGGTTTTACACGGTGTGGTGAAAACCTTATCGGTGGATGCCTTGATCATCAAGCATGCCAGCAACAGCGTCAGCGTATCGCCACGTAAACCGATCCTGGTTAACAGCGTGGACTTTGAGCTGAATGCCGGTATCGAAGCGTTACGCCTTGCGGTTGGGGCAACCTCCATTGGTGAGCGCGTGCCGGTGTACTTCAAGGTGTTCCTGACTCGCGACAACCCGTCCAACCTGCCCGCCGTTAAGCTGGCCAGCGCGCCGGTAAGTCCGTCGGGGCTGATGGGACAAGTGAGCATTAACGGCCTCGCAAGCCTAAATTGGGCCGATGTCAGCGCGGACGAAACGGGCTTCCTGGTGCGTCGTAAAGGCGTGGACGGACGTTGGACCAGCCTGGGTAATTTAGCGGCCAACAGTGTGGGCTTTTCCAATAGCCTTCCTGCACCGGGTCCGTTCGAGTTCAAGGTGATTAGCCATAAAGACAGTATCCCTTCTACCCATCCAGCCCCGGTTGCGCTGACCTGGAACCTGGGAATGGATTCTTCCGCCAGCAGTTCCTCATCGTTACCACCTTCTTCACGTAGCTCGTCATCATCGAGCCTTGCGTTGGTAGGCGATGCAGCGCGCGGAAAAGCCTTATGGGAAAGCCCTACCGTCGGTTGTTTGTTCTGCCATGCGGTTAACGCGGATGGCACTGCCGGTTCCAGCCTGAGCAAGATTGATCCGAAGAACCTGCGCTTCACTACGGCGGCCAACCTGGTGAAATACATCGAAGACAATATGCCGAAGAGCGACCCCGCAGCCTGTGTGGGCCAATGCGCGGCGGATACGGCGGCTTACTTCCTCTCGTTAACACCGGCGGTAAGTTCGTCCAGCAGCAGTTCATCCCGCACAAGCAGCAGCGTCGGCAGTGTGAGCAGTGCCAACAATCTGACCGGGGAGCAGCTTTACACCCAAAAAGGTTGCGCGAATTGCCACGGTGCGCGCGGGGATAACCCGATGCGTCCGATTGTGCTGGACCGCTGGACCCGCGCCTCACTCATCACCAAGATTGACGCCACCATGCCGCTTAACGACCCAAGCAGTTGTGTGGGCGATTGCGCGACCAAGATTGCAGATTACATCCTGAGCTGGAAACCGCCGGTAGTATGCACCACCGGTGAAGATGTACTTCCACGCCGCCTGCGTCTGCTGACTAACCGCGAGTACGCCAATACGGTGAATGATTTGCTGGGCATTACCAACGGTACTGCCATCGCAGCCAGCTTCGAACCGGATTCCAAAGTGAAGGGCTTCGATAACAACGCAACGGCGGGCAAAGTCGGTAGCGGCCGTATGGATGCTTACTGGAACGCGGCGAAAGATGTCTCCGCTACGGTTAACCTGGCCAGCCTGATGAACTGCACCACCTCGACCCCGCGTGACCAGTGCGCCAACACCTTTGTGCCTGCGTTCGGTAAGCGCGCTTTCCGCCGTCCACTCACCAGTGCTGAACAAACCTCCTATAGCAATTTGTTCCGCCTGGGTGCCAGTAACGATGCGGGTGCCCGCCTGGTAATCCAGGGTATGTTGTCATCGCCCAACTTCCTCTATCGTTCAGAAATCGGTACCACCCTGAGCGGTACCGGCAGCCTGAGCGCCTACGAGACGGCGAGCCTCTTGTCCTACACCTTCACCGGTTCAATGCCGGACGCTACCCTGTTAACCGAAGCGGATAACAACCGTTTGACTACCCCGGCCCAATTGCGCACCCAGGCTGAACGCCTGTTGGGTACCGCCAAAGCCGGTCCGCAGTTCGCTCACTTCGGTATGCAATGGTTGCACGTGGATGATGTCGCCAACCTACAGCGGGACATGACCCTGTATCCGCAATTCAACAGCGCTATAGGTACGGCGATGAAGACCGAGCTGGAGACTTTCCTCAAGGAGATTTTCCTCAAGCCTGGCTACAAGATTGCCGATGTGTTTAACCCCGGCTTCAGCTTCCTGAACGGCCCGCTGGCAAGCTACTACGGTGTTTCCGGTGTGAGCGGCGACCAATTTGTGAAAGTGGCTACCGGTCCACAACGCGGCGGTGTGCTGCATATGGGCGCGATTAACACCACCCTGGCGACGGTAAAAGAGTCCCATCCAATCCATCGCGGATTGCTGGTGCGCCGCAACCTCTTGTGCCAGGACTTTGCACCGCCACCACCGAACGTGGGTGAAGTCGAGCCGCTTGATCCCAACAAGCCGACCCGCCAGCGTTTCGCGGCGCATACCAACAACGAGAACTGCCAATCCTGTCACCAGTACATCGACAATATCGGTTTCGGCTTTGAAAACTACGATGCGGTCGGCCGTTTCCGTACCCTGGAAGGCAACAACATCCCGGTCGATGCGAGCGGCAGTATTTCCGGTTTGGCCGTGATGACTGAATCCGACAGCTACACCTTCGCTGACCTGCGCGGATTGTCCGGTGTATTGGCGACGTCCGGTGCTGAAGCCACATCCAAGTGTGTGACCCGCCAGTACCAGCGTTTTGCGATGGGGGTTTCCGAACCCAACCAATGTGCGATTGATGCGAGCTATTCACGCTGGCAGGGCAAATCTACCGACCTGCGCGACATGATGCTCGAAACTGTAACTTCACCCAGCTACCTGAATCGCAAATAGGAGTCATCATGAAAAGACGTTCATTAATCAAGGCCATAGCCGCTGGCTCTATGACGGCGATGACCCCACTGGCGACCATCCTCGCCCGTTCGGCCATGGCCGCTGGAACCCAGCGCATCCGCACACTGTTTATCTATCACCCCAACGGTTGCGTACCGGATGTGTTCTTCCCGCGCGCCGGTGCCCTGTCCAGTTTTCCGGCCATGAGCGCGCCGCTGCAACCGGTAGCAGAGCACTTGCTGTTCCTGGATGGGATCGGCTATGAAGGCAGTGCCAATACCCACGAAGGTGGTGCCCTGAAGTGCCTGACCGGTGTGGCAAGCGGCAGCTCGGGCGCAACGTCCATCGATGTGCAAATGGGCAAGGAGGACTGGGCCAACCGCGCCAGCTCCGGCGTGTCCCGCCCCTCCTTGCAAATGGGTGTCGGCACCAAATGGGGTAGCGATACCACCAAGCGCGTCGCCTATGACAACGGCACCAGTTTGCACCCGGTCGATGACCCCCGCATCCTGTACCCGCAATTGTTCGGGGCGGCGGCGGCCGGTGTGGACCCTAACCAGATCCAGGTGTTAGCCCGCGCCCGTGAAGACCTGACGCGCCTGACTACCCAGTTGGGCAGCATCGAACGCGAACGACTGGAGCAACATGTTGCGGCATTGGATGTGTTGGAACAGAAGATCAACGCGGCGTCCATGGTGGGTTGCCTGGACGTAGGTACCAGCATTAAGCCCCGCGTTGACCAGGTTGTCGGCGGCGAGGAGCAAGCGCTGTGGGCGACCCAGGTCCTGGCAAACATCTCCGCCATCCAGCAGGACATAGCAGTAGCCACACTGTCCTGCGGTATTACCCGGAGTATCTCGTTCATGTACGGCGTGCCGGTATCACCCATTGTGGTACCCGGCACAGGTACGGGTGACCACGACCTGTCGCACCAGGACGCCGCTGCGCACACCACCAGTAAAATCTGGTGGATGGGGCAAATCCGCCAATTCATCCAGAAACTGGCAAATACCCCCGACGTAAACGGCAGCCTGCTGGATAACACCATCATCTGCACCGTATCTGACCTGGGCCACGGCAACCGCCACGACCACTACCGCATCCCCATGTTCCTGGCCGGTGGCAAGAATGCCGGCCTGGTTACGGGGCGATCCGTGGACTTGCGTCCCCTGGGCGCAGAAAACATCGGCAAGCGCTGGGGTGACCAAACGGCGGCTACCGGCGGGATTAACCACAGTAATGTGCTGATGACCATTGCCGAAAAAGCGGGCTACACCAGCGTGCGCCTGCCAACCGCCACTGGCCGCATCAATAACGTGTGGGTTAACGGGACCGGCTTGTAACCAGGTTTTACCCGTAAGGAAGCATTAAACCGGAGGTTTCCCGGACGGACATGGATGTTCTTCCGGGATTTTTATTTGCTGTTTACCGCTATTTGCGGGGAAGTACCCAACGAAGTTTTAGCCTGCGGCATAAATACCCCGCAACTCGTCCGCAATGATTCTCGCTCCCGCCTCGACAACTCCCGCCTCCTGGCAATAAGTCACCCGGATACATTCATGCTTATGCTGCCAATCATCTTCCAGGCCGGGAAAAAAATGATGGCCCGATACCACCAGCACACCGCGCGCCTTTAACCGCTGGTAAAGCTCTTCGCTGGACACCGGCAAATCCCTGCACCATAACCACAGGAAAATTGCGCCTTCGGGTTTATGGATCAAGCAAGGCAAGTCCCCCAGGTGCTGTTTAAAGGTTGCCACCGCATGTTCCATCCGGGCCCGATAAAACGGCGCTACCACCGCGCGGCTCAGGTGCAGGATATTGCCGTCCTGCAATAAATGCCGCGCCAGGGCCGGGCCGAAATTTCCCGTCGCCAAACTTAAAATCGTATTGGCCCTGGCGAACGCGTTAATGACTTCCGGGTTGGCAATGACTATGCCGGTGCGCGCGCCGGGTAAACCCAACTTGGAGAGGCTAAGCACCAGGATGGTATTGTCGTTCCAGTGGGGCCGGGCGTCGGCAAATAAAATATTGGGAAAGGGTGTACCGTAGGCGCCATCCACTATAAACGGCACATTATGCGCACGCGCCAGGGCATCCAGTTTCATCAACTCATCATCGCTGATGACATTGCCCGTGGGGTTGGTCGGGCGGGAAACACAAAGCGCACCGGTATCGTCGGTAATTGTTAATTGCGCGAAATCCACATGATATTTAAAGAAGCCGTCCGGCAAGATTTCTATGTTCGGGCGCGTCGCGGTAAAAAAATCAGCGCAAATTCCCAAATCGCTGTATCCCAGGTATTCCGGTGTGAGCGGCAATTGGATGCGCTTTTTGCCACCCCCGGGAAAATCGCCCGCTAACAAATTAAACAACACGAAAAATGCCGACTGGCTGCCGTTGGAAAGTGCAACATTCGCGCGTGAAATCGGCCAGCCGTATTCACGGGTCAATAGCTCAACAATACTGTCAAGCAATTCGGCATCGCCCTGGGGCGGCTGGTATACCCCCAGGAGTTGATGGGTTTCGTGCGCATCCCCCAGCGTTTCACGCAAGGCATCTTCAAAGGCCCGCTCCATTGCCGGGATACGCGCCGGGTTACCGCCGCCCATAAAAATCATGTCGGGATTGACCCGCAAGGCATCGCCCAGGTCATCCATCAGCGTGACTATGCCTGCCTCGGTGCAAAGTTTTTGGCCAAAGCTGGACAGGGTCAGGGACGTTGATAGAGGAGAGGATGAAGTCATGGGATTGGCCGGTCCGGTTAATAAACTGGCGGCAATCTAACGGCAGGCGGCGCAAAACACCAGAATCAGATGAAACCAAATTTTTTCAGGGTTTCCGCCAGTTTGTCGGGATTCACCGGTTTTTGGATAAAATCCAGGGCGCCGAGTTGGGTCACGCGCAAGTGGGCAGCCGGTTGGATATCGCCGGAAATAACAATGATCATCGCATCCAGCCCTTCGTCCTTTACCGCTTCCAACACCTGGTAACCATCCATTTCCGGCATTGTCAGGTCCAGGAATACCATTTCTCCCTTGCCCTCCCGAATCGCTTGCAGGCCTTCAATGCCGTTAGTGGCAAAGGTGATCTCGACATCCAGGCCTGCGGGCAAGGAACGCGCTACCTGTTTGCGCGCCATCATAGAGTCATCACAAATCAGCAGGGGAATCGCCATATGGAAACAGGTCTTATAGGTCCAATGTTGGTTGTTAACGAGAGTATAGACAGGGGCGGTTTCCCCACAAGGATTTTTTAACCGCCGTGTTTAGGGCCTTTGGCACGCTCCGCCGCGCAAAATAAGGATTCAACCGAGCGCTCCAGCCGCTCCCGGGTAAATTGATCCACGGCCCCGAGTTCCGCCAGGGCTTCCGCGCCCCAGGGCAAATCCATGAGCGATTCCGGCTCTGCGGGTAACTGGTGCGGTATTTCAAGCATATTGGCCAAATCGAGCAGGCGCAGGTTCTTCAAATCATGGCAGAGCACATAGTCGCCCTGGTAGTTGGTGGTCAGCACATGGTGCTTCACCAGGGCCTCGCTCAGCCGCAACCATTGCTGGGTCGATAAACCTTCGCGCGATAAGGCGCGCTCCGGTACCGCAGCGCCCCGCCGGGAGGCCTGATAACAACGCCATAGAACCAGCAGGCAGGCGAGCAAGTCCGGGTAATTGCGCACCCGTAAACCGATCTGATGGGCATTAATCGTATGGACAAACACCGCACCGCCAAGTATCACCGTCCATATCAGGTTTACCCACAACAGGAACAGCGGTACAGCGGCAAAAGCGCCATAGACCAGGGTGAATGAGGAATGGCTGACAATCCACCCGAACGCTGCCTTTAATCCCTGGAAGCACAGGGTGGTAAAGAATCCGCCGACCATGGCGTGGGACACCGGCACCTTGCAGTTGGGCACGACTACAAATAGCAAGGTAAACGCCGCCCAGGTCAGGAACCAGGGCGCAAACCGCAATACCGTTTCAACTACCCCGAGGCTATCGTAAGGCCCCACCAATAAGCGGAAAGAGGCCAGGTAAGTACTCATCGCCAAGGCGGCACCTAACAATAGCGGCCCCAAACTCAACACCGCCCAATACAATAAAAAATTGGCCACCCCCCGCCGACCGCGCGCGACCCCCCAAATAGCATTAAAGTTTTGCTCGATGTTTTTCAGCATCAAATACGCGGAGATGAGGAGAAACACCAGGCCGAACGCCGTTAGCTGGCGCGCCTGGGCGGAAAAGTCCTGGAGGTATTTCCCCAGGTCCTGTTCGCTATTGGGCAGGAAATGGTCAAACAACAGGTTTTGCAACTGATCGCCCAGGTTTTGGAAGGCGGGGATGATGGAAAACATCGAATAGGTAACAGTCATCATCGGCACTGTGGCGAAGAGCGTGACATAGGTCAGTGACGCGGCGCTCTTTTGGCATTCCCTGGCTTGGTATTGGCGAACCATTAAACAAAAAAACCCCAGCAACCAGTGATAGTGCTTTTGTATGTTGGCCCAATGCGCATTCAACCACGGCATATCCATAAATCCTTAAACCTAAACCGGAACCCAGCCGCTATAATCGACGTCGGTCCCACAACGGAAATTGAAAATGATTGCACTCTACCATAACCCGCGCTGTTCAAAATCGCGCGATGCCCTGGGCCTGTTACGCGATAACGGCATAGAACCGGAAGTCATCCTCTATTTGGAAACACCACCCACCGCCAAAGCACTTAAGGCGTTACTCGCAACATTGGGCATGAGCGCGCGCGGACTGTTGCGCAAAGGGGAAGATGCCTACAAGGAATTAAACCTGGCCGATGAAAACCTCAGCGAAGCCGCGTTGATTAAAGCGATGGTGGAAAACCCCAGGTTAATTGAACGCCCTATCGCCATTAACGGCGATAAAGCCGTCATAGGTCGTCCACCCGAAAATGTATTAACCATCCTTTAAGAAGGGGCTAACTATGTCTACCTATGTATTGGTGTTGTACTACAGCCGCAACGGTTCGACATTGGAAATGGCCAAACATATCGCACGCGGCGTTGAACAAGTGGGTATTGAAGCGCGACTGCGCACAGTGCCTGCGGTCTCAACCACCATCGAAGCCGTTGAACCGGCAATTCCCGCCAGCGGCGCCGTCTACTGTACTGCGGAAGATTTGAAAAACTGCGCCGGCTTGATCCTCGGTAGCCCCACCCGTTTCGGCAACATGGCCGCGCCGTTGAAATATTTCCTCGATGGCACCAGCAGCCATTGGCTCAACGGCGATTTAATTAACAAACCCGCGGCGGTATTTACCTCTACCTCCACCTTGCATGGCGGACAGGAAACCACATTGTTATCCATGATGTTGCCGCTGCTGCACCAGGGCATGGTTATCGCCGGAATTCCCTACAGCGAACCCGGCCTAAACACCACCCATACCGGCGGCACGCCTTACGGTGCCTCGCATTTTGCGCACGGTGATAATCCCATCCGGCTCAGCGCGGAAGAAATTGATTTATGCCAGGCATTGGGCAAGCGTGTCGCGATACTCGCGTCGAAATTAAAAAATTAAACACAAGGTTAATTCATGACTCAAACTGATAACCCCCGGAACAATGAAACTGGCAAGGCTAAAAAAGAAATTCTCATTACCGACGCCGATGCCCTCATCCTGGAAAAAAAATTGCGCGCGGGCCGCTGGTTAACCTTGGGTTGTTACGCCAGTTTGTTATTGTTATTTACCTTGCTGAATATTATGCGTGACGCGGGCAACATGAAATTGTGGATGATGCAATGTATCCCGCTTCTGGTTTTCATTCCCGCATTACGCAACGAAACGCACCGCAGCTACAGTTGGCTATGTTTTGTTGCACTGATGTATTTTGTCGCCATAGTTCCGTTGTTAATGGGGCGCTGGTGGTGGAGTGATTGGTTAATCACAATATTGGTGACAGTATTGTTTATCGCTTCCATGATGACCAGCCGCTGGTTGCAATACTGGAATTATTATTTGTACACAAAAACCCAATCTACCCAAGCGCCCGCTGTCGAAAGCAGTAACACTTGATCCAAGGAATTTATCGTGTCAGTCAATTACTACGAACCACCTGAATCACCGCAACCCGCGCCTGCACCTCGCAACGGACCTGCGCATCGCAAACCCATACGCAAGGAACCCATTGGTTTCTGGCGTTTTATGGGCTACCTCGGTGGAGCACTTACCTGGATCAGGAACACCCTGGCAAACCTGGTATTTATTTTAATTATCCTGATTATTATCGCTATGCTCGGCGCCAGTGTGCCCCGGCCATTGCCGGACAACTTTGCGTTGCGTATTTCGCCCACCGGCGTATTAGTTGACCAGCGCAGTTACATCGACCCCGCCAGCGCATTGCTCGCCGATGAAAACCCCGAAGAAAATGAAACCGTGGTTAGTGAACTGGTGGAAGCCATCAACAAGGCTGCGAGCGATAAACGTGTATCCCTTATCGTGCTGGAACCGGGCAAGTTAGTTGGCGGTGGCCTAAGCAAAATGACCGAAATTGGCCAGGCTTTGGAAAACTTTAAACACAGCGGCAAAAAAGTTATCGCCGTAAGCGACAATTATTCACAGGAGCAATACTACCTCGCCAGTTATGCCGATGAAATTTATCTGCACAATATGGGCGTCGTGGAAATTACCGGTTACAGCCGTTACATGAATTACTACAAAACCGCATTGGATAAACTCGGGGTTACCATCCACGCATTCCGTTCCGGCAAATATAAGGATTACCTGGAACCCTTTTTGCGCGACGACATGTCCGAGGAATCGCGTGAACACAATTCACAATGGATCAATGAACTCTGGGCAACTTACACCGGCAATATTGAACAGCGCCGCCGTTTACCCCCCGGCAGCATTAACGATTATGTCAACAATATGGATGCGCACATGGCCCTCACCGAAGGTGACACCGCCAAACTCGCCATGGAAAAAGCGCTGGTTGATAAAATCCAGTCACGCCAGGATACCGAACAAATGTTGATTGGCCTCGCGGGGAAAAGTGATGAAGGTAATTGGTTTAATGGCGTAGGGGTTAAATCCTACCTCGCGGATGCGCGTAAACTGCCTGATACGGAAAAAAATAAAGTTGCGGTTATCGCCGCGGTGGGTTCCATTGTGGATGGACATCAACCCGACGGCACCATCGGCAGCGAAACCATGCTCCAGGTGTTGCGCCAGGTCGAGGAAGATAAAGACGTAAAAGCCCTTGTTATCCGTATTGATTCCGGTGGCGGCAGTGCGTTTGCCTCGGAAATTATTCGTGCGGAAATTGTTAAATTGCGCGAGAAAAAAATTCCCGTTTATATTTCCATGGGCAGCGTCGCCGCTTCCGGTGGTTACTGGATCGCCACCGCGGGCGATAAAATCTGGGCGCAACCCACCACTATTACCGGCTCCATCGGTGTATTCGGCGCATTCCCCACCCTGGAAAACGCATTGAAAAAAATCGGCATCAGCACCGACGGTGTCGGCACCACGGAGTTAGCGGGAACCATGCGGCTGGATCGCCCGCTTACCGAAAAGGCCGGCAAGGTAGTGCAACAGGGCGTTGACAGCATTTACCAACGTTTTATCACCCTGGTTGCAGAAGCACGCAACCAGGATAAAGCGGCAATCCATGAAATTGCGCAGGGCCACGTATGGACCGGCACCAAAGCCAGGGAAATCGGTTTGGTAGATGAGTTGGGCACATTAAAAGATGCAATTGCGGCCATCGCAAAAAACGCCGGCCTGGATAAATACAAAGTGGAATTCGTACAGCGCCCGCTCTCCCCCAAGGAAGAATTCATGCGTTCATTAACAGGTGGCCAATCCGGGATTCTCACACCTAACACGCTGCTGGAAAAATTTGCCTCACTCCGTTTATTGAATGACCTGGCACCAGCCCTAAAACCATTGCAGGAAATCCAAAGCCTGAATGACCCACGCGGTATTTATGTGAAATGTTTTGATTGCGTAGCACCCTGATATTGCAAAAAATCAACTAAATGCTGACCAGTGGAGTATGTAAGGTAAGGAAATAATGATTACACAATTTAAAACTTTGGAGGACATCAGTGAGCTAATTAAAGAATACGAAACTATATTAATGCGTCCCACACTAAAACTGAGCCATCCCACTTTATATAGAAAGCGTGATGCCGGTAAAAAGGAACATATTATAAAAGGGGTTCGTATCAAAGATTGGTTTTTAT
>CBFGOY010000071.1:0-13209 GCA_965650515.1 uncultured Cellvibrionaceae bacterium
AATATTAAAATTAACAAGATATGAAAAAACCGAAATACGTACCCACCCAATACTTATTCCTGTTAATTAAAACAGTCAGTCGCTTAACTCATCAGTTTAGATTAGTTAAATTGATGATATTTCTTATATGAGCCACATCGCTTATAAAAACAGGTGTATTTTAGGTTTCTTGGTGCGCCACACTGTATGACTAAGAATGGCGTCACGTAAACATAGGAATAATTAGTTAATCTTTTTGGTGAATATTCACCTTTAAATAACTTTTCTTTGCATTTAAATATATTCACGTGATAAATTAATTTTCAGATGATTTAAGGAAAATATTATCAATAAAATATTATGCGCTCTCATCGCAATAATAAATAAATGGATAATTTTGTTTTTTGGTGGATAAACTTCCAGCTTTTTAGAAGCGATGTAATCTGGTTATTTCTTATATCCGAGATGGAATTCAGATTTTCATTGCGCGCATTAGTACATGATTGAGATAGCCTTTATGGACAATAATTGGATTTCCATTCGGAACGATTTTCCCTGTCTTCTCGATACGGTTTATTTAAATTCCGCAGGTGTAACTCCCTTGCCTTCAGTAGTTCATCAGGCCGGTGTGGACATACTGAATCGAATGCATTTTGATGCTAAAAAATTTGCTGAAGATATGCTCTTTGTGAATATAGTGGCGCATCAGAGTGTTGCCGATTTTTATGGTGTAGATATAAACGACATTGCATTTGTCCATACCACCTCTCTTGGTATGAATATGCTTGCTCTTCACCTGTCGCGCCGAAAAAAACGCGGCAAGCATATAGTTACCTTGGCAGACGAATTTCCCGCTAGCACCCTTCCCTGGGCTGTACACGGT
Organism: uncultured Cellvibrionaceae bacterium; assembly: GCA_965650515.1. GTDB lineage: Bacteria > Pseudomonadota > Gammaproteobacteria > Pseudomonadales > Cellvibrionaceae > Cellvibrio. The sequence goes on from CBFGOY010000071.1 coordinate 863, forward strand.
TTTGAGTTGACCTATGTCAAAGCTGATGAAGGCAATCGCATAACTGTAGAGAGCATATTGGATGCGCTAACGCCTCAAACAGAGGCTGTAGTTGCAAGCTATGTGCAATCGGGAACGGGATGCAAGATCGATTTACAGATTCTTGCCGATGAGTTGCACACACGAAACATACCTCTGATTTTAAATGCGACCCAGGCTGCCGGTTGCATTCAAATTGATCTGGCAAAAACACCTGTTGCCGCCATGCTTGTGTCAGGTAACAAATGGATGATGGCTGGTTATGGCGCTGCCACACTCTACATTTCGAAAGAGTTGCGTGACGATTCCTTTCCACCGCTGGCGGGTTGGCTGACCGCTGAACCATTTAGTTTTACTAATAATCGACTAAATACACTTAGCCGCAACGCGCCAGGTTTAGAACTCGGCTTGAATTCCCTTGTGCCCATTGCCTGCCTTGATGCCGCGGTAAAATATATTCAGGGTATAGGGGTGGAGAATATCGAACAAAGAGTTGCAGGGCTTACCGGCTTCCTTATTAAGGAGCTGGCTCAGAGTGGAGCAAAAATCCTTACGCCCCTCAATTCCGCTGAGCGCGCGGGCATTGTCACAATTGTCCGGGATGATGCGTATCAATGGATTGAAAAATTGAAAGCCAGAAACATAGTGGTAGTGAGCCGCGGCGAAAATACAGTGCGCATCTCGCCTCACTTTTACAATAATCTAACTGACATTGAACAATTGCTGGAACACTGGTAAGCCAAAGTACATTAGGGGATTTTTGTATGCTAGCAGAAACTATTAATAACCAAGGCCAGAATACAGCGCCATTTATCGAACTGGATTTTGAAGAAATTAATGTTCCTATAAGAAGCAAGAATTTACGCGTTCGCAGGCTGGGGGAAGATAATAGGCCGAAAATTTTGTTACAGCACGGTATACAATCTCACAGTGCAGTATGGGAAAAATTAGCGCGCCTGCTCCATAAAAACGGCTTTCAGGTCATTATGCCGGACCGTAGGGGCCATGGTATGTCGGACCATTTTGATAGTTATCACCTCTTGGATTACGTTGCTGACCTTAACCATATTCTCGAATATTTCGATTGCAACTCAATAAATGTCGTTGGTCATTGTGAGTCATCCATGATTACAACGCTGTTGGCCGGTGCGCGTCCTGAAAAAATAAACCAGTTAATTAATATTCAATTCCCGATTCCACCCAGGGTTCCCATGGAAGATACAGCCAAGGCTGGCCTCGTGCGTACTTTTTTACAAAAAATGGAATCGCCTCAATCACATCAACTTATGAAAGATATTGAAGAGGTTGCTGAGCGCTCCATTATCGGTGCGCCCTTCCCCATGCCCATAGAAATTGCTTTGCATGTTGCCAAGCGAAATGCACGTATCGATTCCCAAGGCCAAGGCTTTACCTGGAGCTGGGACCCGGCAATATTGAATTACCGGTTACTCTATAACACCTTTGATATGTCCATCATTGCCACATCTTTGGCTAAGTTATCAAAGCCAGCTGTTTTTATTTATGGCAAAGATAGCACACTCATTAAGACAGATAAGGATCGTCATTTGCAGGTTACGCAAGCCTTATGCGCGAATCCAAAACAAATTTTGGTTCCTGGTGGCCATTATCCGCATATGGAGTCGCATGCACAAACACTCGCCAACGTAATCGTAGATTGCATTTCGCAATAATCCTTGATTCATTTTGCAGGAACAGCAGCAGTGGTCACTAAAGAATCAGCAACAGTTATTATGTTCCCCGGACAGGGATCGCAAGCAAAAGGTATGGGTCGCGATTTGTTTGTGGATTATCCATCCTTAACAGATCAAGCCAGCGAAATATTGGGCTATTCCATCACTGAACTTTGTCTTAATGATCCGGATAATAAATTGGCCCTTACGCAATTTACACAACCTGCGTTATATGTTGTGAATGCGCTTGCTTACCTTCGGTTTTCCCAATCCCAAGGTGAAAAAGCCCAATTTTTTTTAGGGCATAGCCTGGGCGAATACAATGCTTTGTTTGCCGCTGGTGCATATGATTTTGTCACTGGTCTCAAGTTAGTGAAATTGCGTGCTGAGCTAATGGCAAATGCCGGTGGCGGTGGTATGGCAGCCGTAATCGGTATGAGTGAAGACAAAATACTAGACCTTCTCAAGGTATATCCTGAATATCAGTTGTCAATTGCTAATTATAACTCTCCCGAACAGTTTGTTTTATCTGGTAATTTTCAGCACATTCAGGATGCAAGGAACCTGTTCGAAAAAAATGGTGCCAGAGCATATATAACGCTCAAAGTCAGTGGTGCTTTTCACTCAGCCTACATGAAACAAGCCAGCGATTCTTTTGCGCAATCCCTTAGTCAAGTTGCATTTGGTTCCTTACACACACCTGTGATTGCCAACGTTTCGGCTATGCCATATAAAAATAATGAAATAGGTTCTAATTTAGCAGCGCAGATTTTTAAACCGGTAAAATGGTCGCAAAGCATAGCTTATTTGTATGCTCGTAACATGAATAACTATATTGAGTTGGGGCCAGGTAAAGTCTTAAGTAAATTACAGAGGGATATTTATAACGCCTTACCCCAGATTACAGAGGGCCGCCTTGAGCCTGATACGGAATCTAATAAGCTAATATCGATTCCTGGGAATGATGCAGCCTTCACTGGAAAAAAAGATGTCACGCCCGTTTCAGAGGATCAATCTGCTACCTTTAAAAATGCTGAGATCCGTTACAAGTTTGAGAGTGTCAAGACGTTACGCCAGTTTGTGGATACCTTTGACGAAAGCATGTCCTCGCTTAAGGCTGTCACGCAATATCGCGGTGAGCCTGGGCTTTCTTTGAATTATGGGGAACTAAAGGCAAACGTTCAGTACCTAGGTAACGCCCTGCTTTCTATCGGGATCAAGAATGGTGATCGCGTAGGGTTGCTGGCGGAAAATAGAATTGAGTGGCCACTTACCTATTTAGCGGTTACGAATATTGGTGCGGTTATAGTTCCATTGGATATTTTCCTGGGTGAAGGGGAATTAGTAAACGTCATCGAAAAGAGTAATATTAGCTGTTGCTTCTGCTCAGCGACCTATATCGAGCGGCTCGCTTTGCTCTCCGGGCGTATTTCTTCTTTTAAAAAAGTTATTTGCTTTGATGAACATTCGCTGCTGGTCGCATCCTCTGAAAAAAAATCGGTAAAAAAGCCACTTACATTGACGGAAACCCTTGAAAATATAAGAAATAAGGAACTATCTAAAACCAATCCTTTTAGTTCGCATAGGCTTTTATACGCACCTGATCTCATCAAGCTTGGTGAAAGAAACACATCAAGCGGTGACCAAAAATATATTCTCAGCGTTCCCCAGGGTGAAGACGTCGCGGCAGCTATTTACATGACTGAAAATCGGTTTGCCGAACTCAGCCATGCGGGAATAATGGCCAATTTATATGGGATACTGGATGTACTTGATGAAGGTGGAAAATATCTCCGGCCGGGTGAGGCTAGCCTGGCCGTTTTGCCTTTCCACCATACCTTTCCTACCATGGGCGGATTTCTTTTACCTTTAGCAAGTTACCTCGAGATAGTTCTGTTGCCGCGATTCACTGCCAAACGGTTTGTCGAGGCGGTTAAATGCGGGAATATTAAATACTCCGTAGTTGTCCCCTATTTACTCGAATCTATAGACAAGGAACTCAATAAAACCAAGGCAACGCTGGATTGCATGAACTTTATTTTCATTGGTGGGGCTTCTGTTAGAAAATCTGTTCTTGAGTCCATGGAGGCAAAAGGTTGCAAGGTAGTGCAAGGATATGGGCTTACCGAATTTTCTCCCGTTGTGACAGTGAACATACCCGGTAAAAATTGTCTGGGGTCCATTGGAAGGCCAATACCTGGGGTAACAACGCGTATTATCAATGGTAAAGCCGGTGACCATGGTGAGCTTTGGGTACGTGGACCCAGTTTAATGAAGGGGTATGCGGGGCTAGAAGCAGAAACACAAGAAGTTGTTGAAGATGGTTGGCTTAAAACCGGCGATATCGCGTACCAGGATGATGAGGGATTTTTATTTATCAGCGGTAGGCAAAAGCCCATCATCGTAAATTCCGGTGGTAAAAACATTTATCCACGCGAAATTGAAAAACTACTGGAAAAAGAAAAGTGCATAAAAAGTATCCATATATTTCCATGGATAGATACCGTTGAAGGCGAATGCCCGCACGCAGTCCTGTTCCCGGATTACAAGGTTATAGAAACGCTTGAAGCTGAGCTGGGGAAAACTTTCAATACTGGTGAAATATCTGATTTGCTCATAAGAAAAATAGATCAAGCTACAGTAGACATCCCAAATTACAAGGTTCCCAAACATATTTTCATTGCTAACCGCGAAGGGGAACTGCCTGAGAATTGCCCTATGGTACCAGGCACAAATGAACCCTTCATGTTCATTGACTATTACCTTAGCACCGCGGCCCCGAACGTTCAGTCTCAACTGATCAGTACCAACAAACCCGCAGGCAGTTCGCTCCTGAAAGTATCTGAACAACAAGTGAGGCGTGTCCGGGATTTTATTACCCGTCAAATTAATCGGGTATGTGATCGCGATGAAGGCTCGGGGGAGCATGAGGTATTGGATGAGCTGGATTCCGTCACCAAACTAAAATTGAAGTTTAATATTGAAAGGCTTCTTGATACGAGGCTGGCTATATCCCTGCTTGCTAACTGTCACAGTGTGGATGAGCTTGCGATGCGCATCTGCCATGAAAACCAGTTCACAGATGTCAGGGATCGCATAATTCAATTGAAGGTCAAGGACACAACTGACACAGCTAATGAATCACCTCTTGTGTTCAACCTCACAGAAATGCAGGAAGCATTTTTGGTCAGTAAACATTTCAGTCGCGGTAAAGACGAGATTGGTTGCCACATTTACCTCGAGATAGAAGAATTTGACCTTAACTACGAACGATTGAAAACAGCCTGGGCAAAATTGTCAAAAGCTCACAGAATGTTGCATGCGAAAATCATTGATGAGAGTCGGCAAATGCTAATGCCGGTGCCGGATGATTTTGACTTTTTATGCCATGATTTACAGTTAGATGAACGGGAAACGGTTGCCCATCACATTCAGGGTTGTCGTGATAGGTTGCAGCAGAAGTTTTATAGTGCCGATGACTGGCCACTGTATACGATTGAAATTACCCACCTTCCGGATCGAAAATCAATCATTCATTTTAGTATTGACGAGTGGATTGTAGACGGGATGAGTCTGTGGATACTACTCCGGCAGTGGTATCAGTTATATAAAAATGATGAATCATCCATATCACCTGGCGCACCTGGTTTTAACGATTACCAGGTTGCATTGCGGTCTTCTAATGTATTTAGCGCAAATGAGACAGACCTTCGGTACTGGCTAACAAAATTGGCAAATATGCCCGAAGCTCCGCTAGTGCAGCAAAAACAAGCTATTAACCCTGATGCCGCATTCGTTCGCGAACGTTTAAGTAGAACCTTACCCCAACAATCCTGGGAGAAGCTCATCGGTTACTGCCAAAAAATTAATATTTCACCCACCGCCCTTTTATTGAGTGCTTTTAATGAGGTATTAACTGCATATAGCCGCTGTGAGAAATTTTCCTTGGTTCTCACATTCTTTAATCGAAAACCGGTTGTTCCAAATGTCGAATCCATTGTTGGTCCATTTATTTCGACAAGTATATATATCCATCATAAGAGCATCCGCGAACCAATAGAGGCCGTTATCAGGGCCGCTCAGGATCAATTATGGGCGGACATGGATCATAGCAATGTCGGTGCTATACCCGCCCTAAGGGAATTGAAAAACAGAAAGCTAATCAGCAATAACTTTATGCTTCCTGTGGTATTTACCAGTATGTTGGCAAATGCGGACGCAATTTATGGCGAAGAAGCTAGTTGGTTGTCCCGTGTTGCTTATAGTGTTACCCAAACTCCGGGTGTCTATCTGGATCATCAGACATTTGTATTAAATCATGAGCTGTGTATATCCTGGGATTACGCTAAAGGATATTTTGCTCAGGATCTAATGATCGAAATGATCAATACATATTCTGATTTGCTTCATTCTATAGCGACGACAGTTGATTCCCTGGATGAAATTACTTTTTCCGAGCTTCTTGAACGCTGTGTATCAAATCATGAGGGCGTTATCAGGCTCTTGCCCCAGGAAGAGTCGCGATTCGATCCTTATCCCCTTAGCCCAATACAACAAAGTTATTTTCTTAGTCAAATTGGTTTCGGAACCGACAAAAAAAACAACTGCCTTGTTTATCAGGAAATAGAAATTGATGGCGTTTCCACGGACAGCATCATCAATGCCTGGGGAGTGCTAGTTGATTACCACGATGCACTGCGCACTATTATAACTTCCGATGGACAGCAGCAAGTTAACAAGGCCCTGGAGAATACCCATATTCAGCATGTAGACCTGAAGGGGTTTGACAAAAATCAGCTATTGCAGAAACGCCTCTCCATTCGGCACGCTATGCAAGATCTATTTTTTCCCATAGATACAGGACCTTTTTGGCAAGTACGAATAAGCTCAACTTCTGATCAAAACCACTGCTTTCACATTGCAATTGATATGTTGTTGTGTGATCCAAATAGTATGCAGCTTCTCTTTAAGCAGCTCATTGCCTTGATTCAGGGAAAAACTCCCTATTTTCCCGCGCTACGCTATCGTGATGTCTTGCTATATCAGCAAGGTGAAAACGGCTCGAATGATAAAAGCTTATCCCAGGCCTACTGGCGGGAAAAATTTGAAAAAATGTACCCTGGCCCCAGCTTGCCGAGGTCGGATAGATTAAAAGAAAAAAATTCTTCCACAGTCAGGCAGCGCTTTGATGGGGTGTTGGAGAATTGGCCAAATCTTGTGTCCCACGCGAAAATATTGGATGTTCCGGTATCAAGCATTATCTTGACGCTGTATGCCGAGACGATATTGGCCTGGACACAAAATACAGCTTTTACTCTTGTGGTTGTGAACTGGGATAGGCCAGCCATTCAGGATGTAAATGAAATTGTGGGTGACTTTACGCAAATAAGCTGGATTCAGGTAGAAAAAAATAATTTACCATTTTCGCAAAAAGTTTTGACCTTACACCGGCAGCTGGTTGAAGACCTGAAACATAAAAATGGTTTAGGTGAGCTAGGCCGGTTTGTAGCCAAAAATAAAAATGGCGTTGCGGCAAACTTATCTGTGGTATTTACCAATTTTATGCCGCACGGCATCCACACCATGCCGGAAAATATAAAATTTTCTTATGGTTTGTCACAAACTCCTGGGGTGACATTGGACAACATTAGTGTTGAGCTGGATGGCACATTGCATTTTCACTGGGATACCGATACCAGTATTTATTCACCTGCATTGATGTCGAATATGTTTTCCGGGTATTCAGATTTGATGATGGCGTTGGCCGCTGAAACCAACATAAATGCAGGAGTTTGGATAAGTGTGGATATGGATAAGTTTTTACCTATGCAGCACTATCAAAAGGAATCAGCGTTGGGTGAAAACACAACCGTTAAAGACAATTCTGTAATCAATGAAGGGGACAAAAAAATTACCACCAATTATTTATCCCGGATTAAAGCATGGAATCATACTCACAGAGATTACCCTTTACAGGATTGCTTGCATTATTTAATTGAAGACCAGGTCCTCCGGTCACCCTACCGTATAGCTGCTCAATTCGCACAAGATACCTTAAGTTTCCTTGAACTGAACCAGAGAGCTAACCAACTTGCGCGGTATATGATCAAACAGGGATTAAAGCCCGGTTCTGTAGTTGCATTGGTTCAAGAAAGATCCGTTGAATTGTTAGTAAGCCTGTTGGCTATTTTAAAAGCAGGTGCTGCGTACCTGCCTATAGATACGAATTTTCCTGATGAGCGAATTTCTTACATCCTGAAAGATGCTTCTACAGCACTCGTATTAACGCATAGCCGGTTTTCACAAAAATTATCTGCGATGCCCTGCTCGTTGGTTTTTCTTGATGAGCAACAAGAAAATATGGCACTGTTTTCAAATGAGAATCTGGCGCGTACGCAGTCCTCCAACAGCCTTGCTTACATTATTTATACGTCGGGTTCGACCGGAAATCCCAAGGGGTGCATGATCACACATTCAGCTATCGTCAATCGATTGCTTTGGATGAAAGATGAATATGAAGTAGATGATCTAGACAGGGTTTTGCAGAAAACTCCGTATACATTTGATGTTTCTGTTTGGGAATTTTTCTTACCGCTATTAAGTGGTGCCACTCTTGTGCTTGCAAAACCTAAAGGCCATCAGGATCCAGGTTATTTGGCGGAAATCATAAGAGAAGAAAAAATCACTGTTTGTCATTTCGTTCCCTCAATGTTGAACGCTTTCCTCAATGAACCATCGGTCAGTCGATGCACATCATTAAGCCGTGTTTTTACCAGTGGTGAAGCCCTTGCATACGCATCAATCGAAAAATTTCTGAGTTTGTTAAATTGTCAGTTGCATAATTTGTATGGACCCACGGAAGCCGCCGTTGACGTTAGTTACTGGCATTGCCAGCTGAATCCCGAAAAACGTGTATTTATCGGAAAACCTGTTGCGAATACCCAACTGTATATTGTGGATACTGAGTTGCAGCTCGTTCCCCCTGGTGAAGCCGGCGAGATCCTGATTGGTGGAGTCCAGGTTGCCAAGGGTTATCTTGCACAGGAAATGCTTACCGCTGAAAAATTCATACCGAATCATTTTTCTGGTAATAGCGCTGAAAAATTATATCGCACAGGTGACCTTGCCCGCCAAAACACAGACGGAAATATCGAATATTTGGGACGGCGCGACTCACAGGTGAAGCTACGTGGTTTGCGCATCGAACTGGGCGAAATAGAGACGCGACTATGTGAGCTTGATAGCGTTCGTTCAGCGGTTGTTCGCATCAGGGATGAAAGCACTGATGATCCGAAATTAGTTGCTTGGCTTGTTGTCGCAGACAAAAAAATAGCTAGTGATACCTTAACCCTTAAATTTGTGCGCCAAGAAATCAAAAAGTTTCTACCTGACTACATGTTACCAAACGCTGTGGTCATTCTTGATGCTTTACCTACAACGGAACATGGTAAGTTAAATGAGAAGGCTTTACTTTGGCCTGTGAGCGAGCCCGAAAAAGTGAACGATAAAGAAATGATTGTTAAGGAAAGAAGCCTCCAGGAAATTGAAAGCTTGCTATCCAGGATTCTTATGGATGCGATGAACGCAAGCGAGATTAAACCAACTGATGATTTGTTTGATATGGGGGCTACCTCGCTTACACTCGTTAAGCTTGCTCAAAAAGTCAAGCAAAGTGAAGGGGTTGAAATTCCAGTAGACGTGTTTTTAGAAAATCCCACGATCGCGGGTATCAGTCGCTATGTAGTTAACAAATTGACTACCGGCGGTACAACATTACCCATTACCGGAAAAACCGGGGCTAACAGTCCTTCGCAATATTTAGTCGACAATCAAAGCTTTGATCTGTTACGCCATCAATTTAATCAGGATATTTTATCCCGCATCATATCGCCCACACTAATGGCCGGTGAACAATTTAAAAGCCGTCCCGTTTCTTTTAATGATTTCAGCTCATTTTTATCATTACTGGCACAGCGCTATATCGAGGGAAGAACACGTTACCGTTACCCTTCCGGTGGCGGAAAGAATGCGGTGCAGGTATACATCTATGTGAGTGATGGTGGTGTTGAGTCCATTGCAGGTGGTTTTTATTATCACCATCCCGCGGCTAACCAATTGATTAGCTTGCCATCAACACAAAGGTTGGATAAGGAAATTTTCAATCAGAGTTATCGCAAAGCGTTTGAAGCTTCTGCGTTTACAATTTTTCTGGTTGCAGAATACAGTGCAATCGAACCTTTTTACGCAGATTCTTCAACTACCCTGATTGAATTGGATGCTGGATACATAACGCAGCTATTACAACAGAATGCCGGGACTCACAACCTTGGTCTGCTTACAGTAGACGATGTTGACTATTCCCAATGCCAAGCGCATTTCCAACTCTCCGGTAGCCAGCAATTTATAAGTTGTTTACTGGGGGGTGGCAGGCCTGTGCAAACTGGGGTTGACTACGAAGGACAGCCTGTCCTTGCGTTTACTCCATCAAAAAATCTGCAACAAACCAATCATATGTTACGGTCGCATGAGGATATTGAGCGAGCCAATACCGATGGGCGGTATAGCACATTGTCAAAAGAAGAGCAGGCAGCTATCACGGCTGAAGCTCGTCATTTACGTAACGACCTTAAACATTTACCCGCTATACAATTGGATTCAACTTTCATAAGTAGTGAAGATTATGTGCTGCGCGCGTGTCAACGAGAATATAAGGAGACTGCGCTAACGCTGGTGCAATTGGGGCAATTAATGTCTCTCATGCAGAATCTAACAGGCGTCCCGCAGCAAAAGCTTTATACCGCCGATGCTCTCCCCCACCAAGTGGATGCGTATGTGTTTATTAAATCTGGAGGGGTACAGGATGATTCAGCGGCGGGGCTTTATCTTTACAATGACAAGAAAAACTGCCTGGAGCGAATTGCGGTAAATATCGATGCGCTGGAGAGTGATATTAAATCGGCTCATGTGCCCTTCAATCGCACGCATTATCAGAAATCAAAAGTTAATGTTTTCCTTATCGGCGATTTAAGAAAATCTAAAGCCAGTTTCGGCAATTATGGTATTCGTAAGGCATTTATTGAAGCCGGGAAAATTGGACAGCTGATGATGCAACACCAGTCCGAATTAGGTTTGGGGGTTTGTCCGATTGGCGGTATGCGCTTTGACAAGATTCGGCATTACTTTAATCTGAATCAGGACCAATTATTTTTGCATTGCATGCTTATCGGCGCCTGGGATCATGTTGGAAAGATTTCATCGCCCATTTTTTCGGAAAACATGCCGCTCCTTACCCAATCGACGCTCCTTGCCCAGTCATTGGTACAGGACGCGGATAAGGAAGAAAAAACAAATCAAAAATTGTCCGTCATTGGTGTTGCAGGCCGTTATCCCCAAGCGGACTCATTGGAGCAATATTGGCAACTGTTACAAAACGGTAAATCCGCTATTTCTGAAATACCGGAAGATCGTTGGGATGCCCAGCGCTATTTTAGCCGTGATGCCAGTGATAAAAAATCTTATAGCAAGTGGGGCGGCTTTCTAAATAACATACAGCGTTTTGACAGCTTGCTATTTAAAATAAGCCCTTCCGAGGCAAAATTTATTGATCCACAAGAACGCCTGTTTCTTGAAGTTATTTGGGAGTGCCTGGAAAACGCCGGTTATACAGCGCAGACCCTCAAGGCTAGCGCAGGAAGGGTTGGCGTTTTTGTGGGAGTTATGTGGAGCGACTATCAAAGTGTAGCAATGCAGGGATGGAGTGAGGGGAATATTCAACAAGCTCTCAGTTTCCATTCGTCCATTGCTAATCGCGTATCCCATTTCTTTGATTTTGAAGGCCCGAGTTTAGCCATTGATTCCTCTTGCTCCTCCGCGTTAAGCGCAATGCATCTAGCGCGCCAAAGTATTGCTGCCGGTGAATGCGATGCAGCAATTGTAGGCGGCATTAATTTAATAGCGCATCCTTACCACCAAAATGTACTCTGTGGCTTAAATTTGCTGTCCCAATCGGAAACCTGTAGTGCGTTTGGCGAGAACGGTACTGGCTGGGTTGTTGGTGAAGGTGTGGGTGCGGTATTGGTTAGGCCAGAAAAAACTGCCCGGCACGCTCGGGATAATATCCAGGCGAATATCCTGGCAACGTCAATTTCACATAGTGGTGCAACACTTCGTTACGGTTTTCCTTCTGCGGAAAAGCAAGCAAAATCTATCAAGGCTTGCTTCGCACAGGCAAATGTTCTTCCAAAAGACATTTCCTACATTGAATCGGCAGCTACCGGTTCCGGTCTTGCCGACAGTGTCGAAGCGGAAGCTATTAAAATTAGCTTTGCGGAAGCTGTTGCTGATTTTCCAATTGCAATCGGCTCAGTTAAGCCCAATATCGGCCACTTGGAGTCAGCCTCTTTTATGTCACAGCTGACCAAAGTGCTTCTACAACTCCAGCACGGAAAAATTGCTCCCTCGATTAATAGCGAACCCAGGAATCCACTGATTAATTATTCAAGTTCATCGTTTTACATCAATACTGAACTGAAAGATTGGAAACCAATAAACACATCATCGCGGCAACCGCAAAAACGAGCCCTGATTAACTCCTTCGGGGCTACCGGTTCCAGTGGCCATGTAATCGTTGAGGAAGCT
>CBFGOY010000072.1:0-12781 GCA_965650515.1 uncultured Cellvibrionaceae bacterium
CCGTCGAACCTCCAGCGCTGCGATCGCGGGCAGCCAGTACCTCGGCAACCCATTCAGGTGGCTTATCCCCTGCCCCGACTGCCAGTAATACCCCCACGATATTACGTACCATATGGTGCAAAAACGCGTTCGCCTGCACCTCTAACACAATCAAGTCCCCGCGCCTGACCAAATGCAGGTACTCGATTTTCCGTACCGGGCTTTTTGCCTGGCATTGCGTGGCACGAAAAGAAGTAAAGTCATGCTGCCCAACCAAATGCGCCGCCGCTTTACGCATCTTCGATAGATCCAGCGGACGAGGCGACCAGGTCACTTGATCATGTAACAGCGCGGATGGGGTTTTGGCATCACTTAGCAAATAACGATAGGTACGATTAAGTGCGCTGAAGCGCGCATGAAATTGCGGCATAACTTCTTTAGCCCAACGCACACCAACCGCATCCGGCAAGTAGGGTCGTGTACCGCGCAACCAGGCCTTTTCCGGACGAACTGCCAGGGTATCGAAATGAATGACCTGGTTGGTAGCATGCACACCGGCATCCGTCCTGCCAGCACAAACCAGGGTAACCTCTTCATCAGCTACCCTGGACAATGCATATTCAAGTGCCTGCTGGACCGTTTTAACACCGTTAGGCTGGACCTGGAAGCCATGGAATTCCGACCCTTTGTACTCAATACCTAATGCAATCCTGTGCATACCTTCCGGCCAGACAGTATCTGCGACTACTTCCCCGTTGCGGGTATAGGGTTTGGAAGTGGGGATATAGTTTTCACTCATAGCTTGTCATCACCAAATAATTCAACCCAAATAAAAAAGCCTTGCACCAAAGGTACAAGGCTTTTTTAAAAGATGGGCGATTAAACAATGCGGCCCAACAATTCATTCGCTTCTTTGCGTTGCTCCTCATTACCCTCATTGATAACCTCGGAAAGAATATCTTTTGCTCCCTCCGCATCACCCATATCTATGTAGGCACGAGCCAAATCCAGCTTGGTAGCCGCTTCATCGGCATCCGCGAGGAAATCCAATTCAGAATCCATTTCATCGTCAGAAAGATCAGCTAAGGCCGCCTCATCACTCGAAAATTCATTTAGATCCAGGTCATCGGACCCGGTAGAAAACTCGGACAAGGCCTGCGAAAACAGATCTTCATCCTGCGCGGCCCCCTCGGCAGTCGCCGGTTTCGATTTACCTGGAAGCTCTTCATCCAATTCCAGATCAGCCAAGTCAGATGAGGCGTCACTATCCAGCGCTGCAAAATCAGCTTCGATTTCCGCATCCAATGTTTTTTCATCTTCCAGATCAAAACTCATGGTTTCTTCAGGATTATCCAGGTCATCTGTCAGATTCAGGCCGGATGGTGCAAGATCCTCAAGCTGCATGTCCTCATCAAGGTCATCCAGGTCAAATTCAGCCTCGTCCTTAGCCATCTCCTGGGCAGCGAATTCTGAAATACTGGGTGAATCCTCTCCCGGTACCTCATCTTCAAAATCAACATCAAGGCTTTCCATTTCGTGATCCAGGGCAGCCAGATCTATATCATCAACGTTCATGTCGAGGTTGAAGTCATCAGAGGATACGTCCAGTGTCCCATCGACCAAGGCTTCCGGTTCCTGTTTGCTCTCAACCGATTCCATGTCATCTGCTAATTCATCACCAAACTCCAGCTCATCATCTACAGACAAATCATCATCCAGTGCCAGATCGTCATCCAGATCAAAATTAAACTCGTCATCAATGGCCGCTGATGTCGCCTCCACATCCTCCGGTACCCTATCCTTTTCCAATTCGTCCAAGGCAAACGATAGCTCTGACAAATCATCGGTTTGTTTGACATCGGAGTCTTCATCCAGGGCCAACGAAAACTCATCGGCTATAGTGCCAGGACCAGTAGTGGCTTTTGACGGTTCGTCGTCATCCAGATCCAACTGGAAATCAAAATCACTTGCCTGGTAATTGGCCGGTGCGGGCTGCTCTTCCGAGACCGACAGGTCATCGTCAAGATTAAAATCATCAAGTGCGAAATCGTCCGCAGGCTCGCTGGACTGGCCAATTCCTGCATCAAACTCACCGGCACCGGATATGCCTGCACGCAACTCAGCCGCACGGGACAAGAGCGCAGCACCTGCAAGCGGCAGAAGCGCTGCGTATTGTTTGTCAAAACTCGCGACGTTCTGTTGTTGCGCATAAACCTCAAGGAGCTTCATGCGAATATCGGTTGAATCCGGATCTTTCTTCAACGCATTGAGCAACATCTCTTCAGCTTGGTCCAACTTGCCGTAGGCGATGTAAATATCAGCCTCACCAACCACATCCCCGGTTTCGGCAACCGCTTCGACAGGCCGCTCCTCATCAAACAAAGAGGACTCATCAATTTCATCGAAGTTATCCGGGACCTCCTCCGTTTCATCGATTTCAACAGGCGCTTCATCCATGGAAAATACATCTTGCTCAGCCAGGGCTTGCTCTTCTGCCGCTTGCTTGCGACGACGGTAAGCCAAATAACCGGCCCCCGCTAAACCCAAGACCCCTAAACCGATCCAGGGAGCATTTTCCGTTACCTTATCCATTAACGTCGGTTGAGGTTTGGGACGAGTGACCACTTTATTGGGTTGCACCGGTGGTGGAACTACCGCTGCCGCACTCGATGCGGCGGAACTGCTCGCAACAACAGGCGTTACCGGTGTTATCGCCTCCTGGGAGGCTACCGTTGCCGATTCCGGGGAAGAAACCATTGGCTCTCCCACCGGAGCAACCGGCTGTTCAACAGGCAATTGTGAGGAAGGTATATCAGCCGGCTTTTGCTCCGCTGCCACCTGGAGGGCACGCAATTTTTCATTGCTAACATCCACCAGCCGTTGCATGGTTTCGATTTGTGCTTCCAGATCCCTAACCCGCGAACTCAGCTCTGTATTTTCCGCCTTGGACTTATCCAGTTCCTCCAAGGTCGCTGCCAATTCAGTCTCAAGTGCCTTACCCGAACCATCGTTAGCACCACTACCTTGCCCGCCTCCATTATCCGCAGAGGGCGCGGCCAGCTTTACCCGGCCACTGACTTCAGTGGATTCTGCGCGAGCAGTGCTGGTACGACGGGATGCGTTAATTTGCGCTCCCAACTCCGAATCACCATTATTGGCCGCAGCAAACTGGCGCACCGCTTCAGATTTACCCAGGGATTTCATTTCCTCGGCACCAGGAATACGCAGCACCTGGCCACGGCGCAGGCGATTAATATTGCCCCCGATAAACGCATCGGGATTGGCTTTGTATAGCGCCATCATACTTTGATGAACGGAGACACTGGCATCAGGGCGCGCACGCAACGCTATTTCCCACAAAGTGTCGTTGTTGCGCACCTCATAATCACTGCCGCTCAATTTGGGCTGTGGACTCACACCCGAACCTGAAGTAGACCGGGTTGACGGAACATAAATGGTCGGTGCTGCTGTCGATGGGCGAGCCTGCCTTGGGGCGGAGGTGGTTGCGGACTGAACAGGGCGGCTAACGGCGCCCTCGTCAAAGGTCGGCAGGTCCATTAATAAAGTGTATTCACGCAACAAGCGTCCCGCAGTCCAACGGGCTTCAATCAGGAAATTCAGGTAGGGCTCGCGCACGGGATTACGCGAAGTAATTAATACCTTGGGGCCATCAGGTGATTCAAGATCAACGGCAAACTGGAATTCGGTATAGAAAAATAAACGATCAACGCCGTTGCGTTCAAAATCTGCTGGTGATGCCAATGTAACCAGGATTTGTTCAGCAGTGAGATCGCGGGTGTCAAGCAGCTTAACCTCGGCCTCAAGCGGCTGGTTCAGTGTTGACTTGAGCTTAACCTCACCTAACCCCAACGCACTCACATGGGATGAGAGCGCCAGAGACGCGAGACCACAGGCTAAAACCAACTGACGAAGACGCATAGCGCTATCCTTTTATTATTCCACGGCTGAATTGCAATGATTAGCCAGACATTTTAGTTGATGCGCAGCACTTGATGGAAAAAGATGCCACGTTAAAGAGGTTAAACCTCGAATAAATATTCAGTATCGCTCGTAAGTATTCATTATAAATAGGTTTTTATCAATACTTAGGGTCTTGACAAAGCAACCATAAAGCGCGTTTTTTAACGCTTTATCAGGCTGTTTTCACAAAAATGTGAAAAAGAGCTGACATTTAAATCCTTATTTAATAACGAAATGGTTATATAAACAAAAACCCCAAGGGTCAGGCCTCGGGGTTTTTCGTTTGCAGCAATCCGGAGGATTACTTATTTCGACTCTTTCAAGATGCGCAGCATACGGCGCAAAGGCTCAGCCGCACCCCACAACAACTGGTCGCCAACAGTAAAGGCAGACAGGTATTGCGGCCCCATATTCATTTTGCGCAAGCGGCCAACCGGAATACTTAAAGTACCCGTTACCTTGGTTGGCGTCAGGTCGCGGAGACTGCTTTCACGATCATTCGGCACAACTGAAGCCCATGGATTGGCATTTTTGATTAACCCTTCGATATCCGCAACAGGAACATCTTTATTTAACTTGATAGTCAGCGCCTGGCTGTGGCAACGCATGGCGCCGATACGTACGCACAAGCCATCAACCGGAATCGGGTTATCGCTACGCCCCAGGATCTTGTTAGTCTCGGCCTGCCCCTTCCATTCTTCTTTGGACTGGCCGGTTTCCCATTGCTTGTCGATATAAGGCAACAAGCTTCCCGCCAAAGGATGGCCAAAGTTGGCTTTTGGCAATTCGTCACCACGCATGGTTTCTGCAATGATGCGGTCAATTTCAAGGATCGCTGATTTTGGGTCAGCCAGTTTGTCAGCAACAGACTTGTGCAGGGTTCCCATTTGGGAAATAAGTTCGCGCATATTTTGCGCACCGGCACCGGAAGCAGCTTGATAGGTCATGGAAGAAACCCACTCAACCAAACCGGCACGGAACAATCCACCCAGGCCCATCAGCATAAGGCTTACTGTACAGTTACCGCCGATGTAGTTTTTAACCCCCCGGGCGATACCGTTTTTAATTACATCGTTATTCACCGGATCAAGGACAATAATTGCATCCTTATCCATCCGCAGGCTTGATGCAGCATCGATCCAGTAGCCATTCCAGCCAGAAGAACGTAATTTCGGGAAAATTTCATTGGTGTAATCACCGCCCTGGCAGGTCACGATTACATCCAGTTGCTTAAGGTCATCCACCGAATAAGCATCCTTCAGCGCGGGCAATCCAGCCGCTACCGCTGGCGCAGCGCCACCCACGTTAGAGGTGGTAAAAAACACTGGCTCGATATCCGTAAAGTCATTCTCAGATTGCATACGCTCCATCAATACGGAGCCCACCATGCCGCGCCAACCTACAAAACCTACTTTCATCTCAGTCTCTCTTAAATTCACAAGCTAAATAATCAGGCTAGCGTGCAACTATGCATTTAGAGCCGCAACAACAGCATCACCCATTTGTGAGGTAGATACCTTGGTCTTACCTTCGGTATAAATATCTGCCGTGCGATACCCCTGATCCAGCACTTTACCGACCGCCGCTTCAATCACATCAGCAACATCGGGATAACCGAGGGAATAACGCAGCATCATGGATACCGACAGAATAGTCGCCAGCGGATTGGCAATATTCTGCCCGGCAATATCCGGTGCGGATCCGTGGCAAGGCTCATACATACCGCGACCATCCTTATCCAGCGAGGCCGACGGCAGCATACCGATTGAACCCGTCAACATGGCAGCCGCGTCGGACAAAATATCACCAAACATATTGCCAGTCACTAACACATCAAATTGTTTTGGCGCACGCACCAGTTGCATAGCGGCATTGTCCACGTACATATGGGACAACTCAACGTCCGGATACTCTTTGTGCAAAGTGTCCATTACTTCGCGCCACAACATGGTAGCTTCCAGCACATTTGCTTTATCAACGGAACATACCTTGCGGTTACGCTTGCGCGCCATCTCAAATGCAGTGCGGCCAATGCGGATAATCTCACTCTCGGAATACTTGTAGGTGTTGTAGCCTTCGCGTTCACCATTTTCCAAAACACGGATACCGCGCGGCTCACCAAAGTAGATACCGCCCGCCAGCTCACGCACGATCAAAATATCCAGGCCAGAGACTACTTCCGGCTTCAGGGAAGAAGCATCAACCAATTGCGGATACAACAGCGCCGGGCGCAAATTGGCATAGAGCCCCAACTGCGAACGGATTTTCAGCAAGCCTTTTTCCGGACGAATTGATCGATCCAGCTTATCCCATTTGGGACCACCTACCGCACCCAATAAAATCGCGTCGGCCTTGCGCGCTTTTTCCAGGGTGGAATCCGCCAAGGGGACGCCATATGCGTCAATGGCACAACCACCCATGTGGTCATTTTCAAAGGTCAGCCCCAAATCGAATCTGGTATTGATAACATCCAGCACTTTGCGCGCTTCGCGCACGATTTCCGGGCCTATACCATCACCTTCCAGAATTAAAATATGTTTACCCACAGCAAATCTCCCCTTCAAAATTCTTATTTGACTACATCAAACAACCAGGGCGCTTCGGCGCGGCGCCTGGTTTCGTAAGCGCGGATTTTGTCAGCGTGTTCGAGCGTCAAACCAATATCGTCCAAACCATTCAACAAGCAATGCTTGCGGAACGCATCGATTTCAAAACCAAATTTTTCACCTGATGGTGTCGTTACTGTTTGTGCCGCGAGATCAACCGTTAACTGATAACCGTCTGTCGCGTACATTTCCTTGAATAATTTATCGACGATTTCTTCGCCCAGGATGATTGGCAATAAACCATTCTTAAAACAATTATTGAAGAAAATATCGGCAAAACCCGGCGCAATGACACTGCGGAAACCATAGTCATCCAATGCCCAGGGTGCATGCTCACGACTTGAACCACAACCAAAATTTTCGCGCGCAAGCAAAATGCTGGCATTTTTATAGCGCGGGAAATTCAGTGGAAAATCCGGGTTGAGCGGGCGCCCCTCGCAGCTTTGGTCCGGCTTACCTTCATCAAGGTAACGCAATTCATCAAACAGATTTTTACCAAAGCCGGTACGCTTGATGGATTTCAAAAATTGCTTGGGGATGATCATGTCAGTATCGACATTGGCGCGATCCATAGGAGCAGCAATGCCTTGGATAACAGTAAAACTTTTCATGGCTTTCTCCTATTAGTTGAACGTGCGAACATCGACAAAATGGCCGGCAATTGCCGCCGCTGCTGCCATCGCAGGGCTAACCAAATGCGTACGGCCACCATAACCCTGGCGACCCTCAAAGTTGCGATTCGACGTAGAGGCACAGTGCTCCCCTGCCCCGAGCTTGTCGGCATTCATCGCCAAACACATGGAGCATCCCGGCTCACGCCATTCCAATCCGGCGGCGATAAAAATTTTATCCAGGCCTTCCGCTTCCGCCTGCGCTTTTACCGCACCGGAACCGGGAACCACTATCGCTTCTTTCACCGAACCGGCTTTTTGACGGCCTTTTACAACCTCGGCCGCTGCGCGAATATCTTCGATGCGCGAGTTGGTGCAGGAACCGATAAATACGCGATCCACATGAATGGAGGTAATGGGCTGGTTCGCCTGCAAGCCCATGTACTGCAATGCCCGGACCATATCGTTGCGTTTTACCGGATCAGTTTCGTTGGCCGGATCCGGCACTTTGTCCTCCACGGAAACAACCATCTCCGGTGACGTACCCCAACTCACTTGCGGTTTAATATCCGCACCATTGATTTCAATAATTGCATCAAAATGCGCGCCTTCATCACTGACATAACTTTTCCAGTCGGCAACCGCTTTTTCCCACAACTCGCCTTTAGGGGCGTAGGTGCGGCCTTTTACATAATCAATCGTGGTTTGATCCACAGCTACCATCCCTGCGCGCGCGCCGGCTTCAATTGCCATATTGCACACCGTCATGCGGCCCTCCATGCTCATATCGCGAAACACTTCACCACCAAACTCCATCGCATAACCGGTACCACCCGCTGTGCCGATTTTCGCAATGATGGCGAGCACGACGTCTTTCGGGGTAACACCAAGGCCAAGCTTGCCATCCACTTTGATCAGCATGTTCTTCATCTTTTTTGCAACCAGGCATTGGGTTGCCATGACATGCTCCACCTCGCTGGTTCCAATGCCGTGGGCCAACGCACCCAAAGCGCCATTGGTCGCGGTATGGGAATCGCCACACACCACAGTCATACCCGGCAAACATGCACCGGTTTCAGGGCCAACGACATGCACGATACCCTGGCGGTTATCGTTAATTTTGAATTCAAGGATGCCGAATTCATCGCAGTTATCATCAAGGGTTTTTACCTGGATCAATGACACCGGGTCCTGGATTCCGCTTACACCGTGTGCGCGTTCTTTCCGGGTGGTAGGCACGTTGTGATCCGGCGTAGCCAGGATTGAATCTACCCGCCATGGCTTGCGTCCCGCCATTCGCAATCCTTCAAATGCCTGGGGCGAGGTCACCTCATGAACGATGTGACGATCGATATAAATAAGGGCCGAACCATCGTCACCTTGGTGGACGAGATGGGCATCCCAAAGTTTGTCATAAAGGGTTTTTGCCATGGTGATCTCCAATAAGGCCCTTCAAGGCCCGGCTCACAGGATTGCAGCGAAACTTGGTAAAGAAAGAATGACGCCATGCTACGCCCAGGACACCCATAAAACAAATTTATCTTTTTTATATATTGCATTCCTTTTAGGAATAGTCTAAATATCCAACGGATGGATACTCAACACTTACAAGCTTTTGTCGCCATTGCTGAGAACGGGTCTTTTTCAGCCGCCGCCGAACGGTTGCATTTAACACAACCGGCAATCAGCAAACGCATCGCCTTATTGGAAGAACAGTTAAAGGCACCTTTATTTGATCGGATCGGACGACAGGTGGCGTTAACCCAGGCCGGTCAGGTTTTATTAAGTAAAGCCAAGCTAATATTGAATGAGGTGATAGCCGCACAAAGGGCCATCGCAGACTTGCAAGGCGATGTGCAGGGTAAGTTAAGTATCGCCACCAGCCATCACGTAGGACTGCACTATTTACCGCCTTACTTGCGTGAATTCTCAACGCGTTACCCACAAGTAAAACTGGATTTACATTTTCTGGATTCGGAGCAGGCATACCATGAAATCTTACAAGGCAGATTCGACCTCGCCATTATTACGCTCGCGCTTTCGCAAGACCCAAGACTCCAAAGCCACACACTCTGGCACGACCAACTCCACTTCGTCGTCGCACCCTCACACCCCCTCGCGACCGACAGCATTACCCCGCAATCGCATCTTCACCTGGCCGATTTAAGCAAGCACCCGGCAATAATGCCGGACACTAGTACTTACACCACGCAACTGATTAAAAATTTGTTTGATGAGGAGCAATTGCCATTAAACATAGGCATGATTTCAAATCATCTCGACACCATAAAAATGCTGCTGAGCATCAACCTCGGCTGGGGGGTATTGCCACGAAAAATTATTGATGGGCAGTTGCGGATTTTAAACATTAATCGTCCGCCGATAATGCGCCCGTTGGGATGTATCCACCATAAACAACGTACACTTAATAACGCAGCGCGTGTTTTTTTAAATTTATTGCAAAATGACGGTATTTCATCCAACTACCCAACCGATGCCACCTGATGTTCACTCAATCGCGATTCAATTAAACAGGAAAAAATTATGAAAAATTTATCCAAAGCTGCAAAAATTTCTTTTATATCACTGGCGCTGACTTGCCAATACGCTGCTGCCGATACAATTTTTGGCATTTATGCGGGGGGAGGCAATTGGCAGGGTGATTATTCAGGTACCGCTGGAGACCCCGGGGTAAGCACCGGGGACCTGGGCATGAAAGAAAGCAATAACGCGTTTTACTATATTGCGATTGAACACCCGGTACCGCTTCTACCAAACCTTAAAGTTCAACATAACGATATTACCAGCGCCCAAACCAGTACCATCAGCAACAATTTCAGCATTGACGAAGTCTACTTCCCCGCCGGCACCAGCGTCAGAACCGATTTTGATTTGAGCTACACGGATGCCACACTGTATTACGAAGCACTCGATAATTGGCTGAACCTGGACCTGGGGGTAACCATCAGGAAATATTCCGGGTATTTAAAAGCACAATCCGCGCAAGCAAGCGATGAGGTTGATGTCGATTTTACCTTACCCCTGATTTACGGGCGGTTCCAGTTTGATCTCCCTCTCACCGGGTTTTCAGCGGGTTTTGAAGGAAACTTTATTAGTTATGATGGGAATGACCTCATGGATTACAGCGCAAAGATTGGCTACATGTTCGACTCGGCGCTGGACCTTGGCCTTGAAGCCGGTTATCGCGTTATCACCGTGAATATTAATGAGGATGACGTTGCAACCGATTTGGACCTTAAAGGACCTTACGTAGCTGCAGTTTTTCATTTCTAAAAAATATGCGGATCGCCAAGGGTGATCCGCATCTTATGGGCATCTATAACGCACCGAGTTGCAAATATAGGTTGTAGTCGCCACTGAAACTGAAACCATAACCTAAATACAAGGGGCCAAATGGTGTTTCGCCACCCAAATAAATAACACCGGAATCCAACCAGTCGTCACCGGCCGACATTGTGTAATTTGATTCCAGCCGGGCAGCCTCCACACCTAGTCCCATACGCAAATCGCCATTTAATCCCAACGGCATACGCCCAATGATTTTCTCGGCTCGCAGGTGCCCATAGAATGCCGCGTCCCCCACAATCTGATTACTCGCATAACCTGACAGTTTTAAAAAACCGCCCAGCATTGCCGCATCGTAAAACGGCAGTTCGCCTTTTAGGGAAGTAATGTAAGACGTGCGCACCCCTAACACATAATCGCTTAATTTATAGGCGCCGCCCAGTTCGGCAGATAGCTTACTGTAACCTTCGTGATGAGAATCAAAATAACTGATATCTGCTTTCCACCCATGCGATGGAAAATATAAACGATTGCGTCTGTCCAGATTTAACTCATATAAAAAACCGCCAAAGCGTTCATCCACATTGGGCAATACAATACTGCTTAAATCCGCTTCGCCCTTAACATGGTAGTCCCTCCACCCTATCCTGGATTGCCCATAAATTCCAAAATTCATACCTAAGGCCAATTCAGTCGATGAGGTATCCAGCTGATATTCCGCAATACGTTCATCATCGATAAAGATATTAATCACCTCGCGCTCACGAAGATAATCGGGCTCCACAAAAAAATGATGCAATGTATCCAACGGTTGGTAGAAATCCAACTCAACCCGAGGCCTTCCGCCAATATCGGCGCTCGCAAAAAACTCGCCGCCGTAAAGGTTCATCCAGGTATTGCGGTATGCCGCGCGAAAATTGAAATTTGAATCTTGCCGGTATTCGTTTTCGATAGCGAACCCAAATATCAGGTAATCGGCATTCCGATCCTTTTCCCGGGCGATTATTTCAAGCACATTTTTTTCATGCTCGTTGATTACACGATAATCAACACTTTGATAAAAACCATTGCCATAGGCGCGGATAAGATCTTGCTCCAACGCGGCCCTGTTTAAACTTATACCGAGCGTTTGCCGAATCTGGCGCGCAAGGTAATCCTGGTGTATGTACTTGCTGGAAACGATACGAACCTCATCAATCACAATATCGGTTTTGGGTGCAAATTTATTTTTATTTTTCCAAACAGCATAAGTGTTTGGATCAACCGCCAGGGAGCGCAAAACAGTTAACTGCTTTTCCGCTGCAACCCGGCCGGCAACCGCTGCCTCCTCATAACGCGCAAATTCGGATGCCTTGATAGTTCCCAGGTCTGGCGATATATAAATATCCTGTCCGGTTAAACTGGCCAGGGAACGCTCGACATTCTGGTTGGTTAAAATGCCGATCATTTGCGCCGTTACACTCAAGAGCGAACCTATAAGCTCCGGTTCACGCAACGGAGACCCGACATTAACCGCGATTACCCGGTCCGCGTTGCATAACTCACGCCCCAGGGCCACGGGTAAGTTATCGACCAAGCCACCATCAATCAATTTCCGCCCTTCATATTCCACCGGCGCCATTAGCCCGGGCACAGACATACTGGCACGCATCGCCTGTGTGAGGCTGCCCTCCCGGAATACTACACGTTCACCGGTACCTATATCCGTCGCGACAATCGCCAGGGGAATGGCCATATGTTCGATACGCCGTTCCCCAAAGTCTGCATCCACCAATTGGTTGAAGAACAGCTTAATTTTTTCACCGCCCACCACACCGGACTGTAATTGCAATCCGTTGCGGGTAACACCCATTTCTGTACCGGGTAAATAGCGATGGTTGACCTTCTTTCTGCGATAACTTAATTGCGAATAATCGGCCATATCCAGGAACATGTCCGTCCAATCCGCCTCGGCCAGCTTTTCACGCATCTTTTTCGGCGACAGGCCCGCGGCATAGGAACCCGCTACGAGAGCCCCCATGCTGGTGCCCACCACGCAATCCACAGGTATATTTTCGCGTTCAAGTACTTCCAGCACGCCTATATGGGCAGCGCCACGCGCCCCACCTCCCCCCAACACCAATGCAGTGCGCCCTGGCTCTTTAGCGGGGACATGGGTGGAAAGCGCAATCACAATCAACCCCATTAAAGCTGTAATGCCCTTAAGCAGTTTCATAACAAGCATCCAATTTACCGGTATGGGTGAAAAACAAATACGGCATCATAACGGAAGGCTTATCCAATTATCCTAGCCATCTG
>CBFGOY010000073.1:0-12619 GCA_965650515.1 uncultured Cellvibrionaceae bacterium
AAATCGTATGCTCCCTTTAAACATCAAAAAGTTATAAGCCTGCTTAATTGGGTATAAATTGGGACAATACCACGAGCTTAGCCATGGAAATGGTCTACCCAAAACCTTCCAGAAGTGTGCCCACTTAAGCTATCGCAGAAGCCGAAGATCAGGCAACCGTCATCATATATCAGGGGTTAGGCAAGTGTTCCTGGTACTCATGCGCCACAGCGCAACCTAGCCCGAGCCCGAGCCCGCGCCTGCCAATCCCTTCGGCTTCACCCAATTGGATTTGAACGCTGCCAGCCAAACAAGGTAGACTTCGCCGCATTCTCGAACAGATGTTCAGTATTATGCCAAGCGCCAAGACTGGCCGGCTGCACAAAAAGCATCCATGTCCGCTCAAACCAAGAGTCAATATGAACATAATTTCCACCGCAATACCTGCTGTAAAAATTGTTGAACCAAAAGTATTTGGCGATGAGCGTGGTTTCTTCTTTGAAAGTTTTAATCAACAACGTTTTGAAGAAGCAATGGGATTAAGTTGTAGCTTTGTACAGGACAACCATTCCAAATCAGGAAAAGGGGTATTGCGCGGCTTGCACTATCAATTACCGCCTATGGCGCAAGGCAAATTGGTACGTGTGGTTCAAGGTGAAGTGTTTGATGTGGCGGTCGATATTCGCAAATCCTCCCCCACCTTTGGTCAATGGATTGGAGTGCATTTATCGGCGGAAAATAAACGCCAGTTATGGATTCCTGAAGGTTTTGCCCATGGTTTTTTAACCCTGAGCGATACTGCTGAATTCTTATATAAAACCACCAACTACTATTCTCCCAAGGATGAAGGCTGCATCGCCTGGAACTCACCAAGTCTCGGTATCACATGGCCAGACTTAAAAAATATTACCGTCTCGGCAAAAGATCAGGCTGCCCCTGAATTTGCACAAGCAATTTATTTTGATTAACACGCGGAATGGTGCAATTGAAAATAACAGATTACATAAAGCTGGTTGATGTAAATGCCAGGATGACTCTTAAGTCAGAGGCGTCACGCTTCTATTTAAGTTTTCTATGGTGGATTTTTGAGCCACTGATGGTTGTTCTGGGATTCTATTTTGTTTTTAATTATTTGCTGCAGCGAGGCCAGGAAAATTATTTGTTATTTTTACTCTGCGCTAAGGTTCCTTTTGTCTGGTTCTCCAAAGCCGTGACCTCTGCATCCGGTAGCATCCTTGGACAAAAGGGCATTATCAGCCAACTCAATATTGCTAAAGCTATTTTTCCGTACAGCGCGGTGCAAGTCTCGCTCTACAAAGAAATTCCAGTATTGTGTTTGCTCTTGCTGACTTGTTTTGCCTTTGGTTTTTATCCAACCCAACAGTGGCTTTGGTTAATCCCCCTTATTCTGGTGGAATATCTGATTATTGTCGCTATTAGTTTGCTAGCTGCACTTGTCATCTGTTACGTAGAAGATATACGCATACTCATCAATATGGTTATGTTGTTACTCATGTTCTCCAGTGGGATTTTCTTCGATGTTGCGAGCCTCAGTCCCACCGTCGGTGACTATTTACTTACTTACAATCCCATCGCATTTATGTGCGATAGCTTTCGCCTTATTTTGATGAATAAAGGTATGTACGAACTAAATCATTTGCTTCTACTGGGCGTAATTTTTTCAACGCTAATTGTAGCGATGCATCTGATTTATCATCGTTTGAATTATCACGTGGCTGCACGGGTAATAAATTCATGACTGTCGATTCATTAATATTGCGGGCTCGAGATATCACCCTCACCTATAGCATGCGCCGCGGTTTGTTTAAACGCTTTAATCACCAAGCGCTCAAGGGCATATCAATGGATTTATACCGCGGTGAAACCGTGGGTATATTAGGGCGCAATGGCGAGGGCAAAAGCAGCTTGATGCGTATTCTCGCCGGCATCATTAACCCTACTTCCGGTTCAGTTACCTGCGCGGCCGATGTGAGCCGCATTCTATTATCCATTGGTGTTGGTTTTATGCCCAATGTCAGCGGACGCGAAAATGCGCTCTACTCCACCATGTTACAAGGCGTATCTTACAAAAAAGCAAAATCGATGCTTTCTGCCATTAATGACTTTGCCGAATTAGGTGAGTTTTTTGAACAGCCAATTAGCACCTATTCTGCTGGTATGAAAGCTCGTCTGGGTTTTGCTACGGCGATCATGACAGACGTGGATATTATGTTTGTAGATGAAGTGCTAAGTGTCGGCGATGAAAACTTCAAAAAGAAGGCAGAGGAAGCCATGCTCAGCAAACTCAATGGCAATCAAACGGCAGTATTTGTTTCACACAGTGCGCCGCAAGTCAGAAAAATATGCAATCGTGCCATCTGGATCGATGAAGGAAAAATTCGCGCCGAAGGTGATGCTGTTTGGGTGACTAATAAATATCATTTGCATATGTTGGAGTTGCAAAAACTGGAGCAAGAAAAAACGGAAGCTGTCATGCAAGTGCAGGCAGCGGCACAAACCTTAGCTAATTAACTAATCCAGTAGCACGTTCAAATTTTGGAGAATAATGTGGAATATATCGTCCTTGCCTCAACACCAGGAATTGCCACCCAAGGGCTATTGGATTTATTTAGCAGCCCTGGCAGTGAAACTCTATTTGTCGCATTCACGACGTTGCATGAGGCAAAACTGATTACCGCTTCAGCTCAGGCAACACGAATTGTGTTCCACGGTGAATATCACGCAGAACTAATCAAGCGTATCCACGCTGCTTACCCTGTTACCAAAAATATTCTGCTATTCGATACAGCAGAGACAGCTCTGCTGGGAGAATTTGCACGTACTCCGTTGTCGCTCGACAACTGCATTAACCATTGGTTGGATTGCATTAGTCAAATGACTTTGTTTGCTGAACAAAACGCCCACTGCAGCGCACTGGTAGATTATGCGAGTTTGAGCACTGAGACCGGCCAAATACTAACATTACTTAACCAGCGTTTGGGCATACAATTTACTAATTGCACAGTGAACGCAACAAACTACTCCGGCATTGCCCGGCTCATTGCCGCTGCCGCACTTATCGATCGGGATGAGACTATGGCATTTTACGATGATGCCAAAACTTTGGCGCTTACCAGTCATAATAACACCACAAATTATATCGATGTTAACTTATTAATTGCCAAACAACACTCAGTTGCATTGAATGAGTTTCAAACACTACTCAAGTATTTACAAAATGATGTCGCGATGGAAAACCTCGCGTTGGCTTTCGGGCAGAAATTAGAGGATCTTGCAAATACCCGCGAACAGCTTAGAAAAAAAGAAAGTGAACTAGCAATTGCCTTGTTGCAAATCCAACAGTTGCAAGAAGAACTGGGTATAACACAGCTCGCTGCTAATCAACTATGCGAAGAAAACACGCGCCAGCAACTTAGCAGCAAACAAAATGAATTGGAAATAGCTCTGCTGCAGATCAATCAATTGCAGGAAGAATTGGAAGATACATTAGTAAAATACAATGCCATTGAGAGCCGATTTGCAAGCAATGCATTGATAGAGAAAGTGCTTGGCGAATTACCACTGCTGGGTTTACTGAGAAATCGTGCCAATCCCCCAACCCAAATAAACTAATTTCATTCCATGCAGACAACAAACGCAGCTTTCCCTACAACACTGGTCGTCCTTGATCCGGGGCTGGGGAACGCCAGTGGCCACCATTTTTCAACAGCCGAATTGCTGTTGCAAACATTTACCTCGAACATACCACCTATTAATATCAAAATTGCCGGTGGTTACGGTGAATGGAAAAGTAAACTGCATAGAGCCTTTCCCCATATTTTGCTTATTGAGCATTTTCGCAGCAACTTCTATCAATACCACAATGGCATAGTGTCGTTAGCGGAACTGAACTCCTACATAAATGCTTTGTCCAGCGAGTATAAATCCATAATAGCGGAGCAGCTTAATATTAACGCACCGCCCCCCGTATTTTTTTGCCACACTCTGGATTGGGATCACTTTCTTGCCCTGTCATTCGCTATCCATCAATTACAACAAACCGAACCGGGGCGGATTATCCGTTGCTTTGCCTGTTTGATGTTTTCACCGGGGTGCGATTATCAGGGCCGTATTATTAATAAAAGAAAATATGTATTGGCAAAAATTGCCCTGCGGGCGGGGGCTCAATTGTCGGGCGTATCCATTTTCGTTAGCCACTATGAGCTTAAATATGCAGTAGAGAGCTTGGGCTTGCTATGGACTAAAGAATTAGCTTTTCATCCCTGCTTTATTGCAAATTGGCAAGCCATCCCTGCCCGACCGGCGTTCAGGGCCAAAACGGATCTCAATGTTTTACTTTATGCAGGTGATGCCAAAGAAACAAAAGGTTTTCATTTATTGCCAGCGTTATTAAAGGCAAATCTGCATAATTTGCGCGAAGATGTTCAGCTTATTATTCAATTCACCTGCGCCCAACAGTTATCACCCGTATTGCGCAACGCAATACAAGAGTTAGATACAATAGCGGCGCAGGAAAAAAGAGTTGTAATTTACGACCAATATTTATCTGAACAGCTCCTGGCGGAGCTGCTTAGTCGCAGCGATATGTTTTTATTCAATTATTCCGCCACTCACTACGCCGACATGTCATCGGGTTTTTTATGGCACTTGGCATGGCATAACATCCCCATGCTCACATTTGATAGCTCATGGATAACGCGCGAAGCCCAACGCTTGGGTGTTGAATCATACCTAATTCAACAACAGGATTTTCATACATTTATCAATGAGTTCAACGCCAAAGCGGACACATCGGGAAAATCACATTTACCACACCGGGACTACCATGCCTACTATCAGGCACTATTTGGCAACCCTATTGAATGGCTTTACCAAGAGTGTAAAACAGGTCAATGAATACTATTGAGAATACCAAAGGAAATGCTATGAAATCCATTTCTGACATCATCATCCACTTAGGTGCCGGATTGGGCATCAGCGCCCCACTATATCAGCAACTTGGCTATAAACAGTTGGTGTTGGTAGAAACGTCTGCCGAACTGGTAAAACAGCTGATTAAAAAATTTGCGCACCAACACAATGTACACATCAAAAATAGCGCGATTAGCGCGCAAGATGAATATGTAGAATTTAATAATTATTCAAACCCACGCTATGGATCACAATTACCTCTGGAACCAGAATTTCTCAAAAACACCAACTTACACTTGCAAGAAACAAAACAAGTTCCTGCAATTACCTTCGCGCAACTTTTGGACGAACTTAAATTAACAAATACACAATGCAACACCTTAATTATTGAGCTAAATGGAAATGAAGCCCAGTTTTTAACCTCCCTGAGTCTGACAGAGATAACCACTTTCAGCAAAATAATTGTGACCTTGCAAGCTACAACGCGCTATGTAAATCAAACCAATGCAGCTGCACTGAGCACAGCTCTTACGGCAAAGGGGTTTAGGCTCACCACAGCTGAAGCGAACCAATGTATTTATGAAAAGGACGAACAGTTAAGCATCATTTTGCAAAAACACGCCCGGCAATTAGCGCACATAGAAAATTTGCAGTATGAACGCGATGCGTTAATACAGGAAAATAGTACCCTCCATCAAAAAAATAAAGACAAAGCTGAGGCACATCAACAAGAACTTGCCAAAACAGCTGAAGATCTGTTACGTGTAACTAAAGAACGCGACGATCAAGCGCTCTGGAACCAAAAGCACAAAGACTGGGCTGAATCCTTAAAGCGCGATATTGAAACTCTGAAAAAAGAGTACGCCGAAGGTGAGCGAGCGCAAAGCCTGGCACTTAAGCTGCAGGCAAAGGCTCAGGTGGATTTGGATAACCTGCGTATACAGTACCAGCAGAAATTAAAACAGGAAAAAAATCTAATCGAATTGATTCGGGAGTTGCAGCTCAAATTGCAAGCTGCGGCCAACTATTACCACCAGCTACAGTTACAACACCCGGAACTAAGCGCAGAGCTGATAGAGAGCAATATAAATAATACGATCGATGCCGAGGTTATTAATAAACCAATAGGTTCCAAACATGCCGATAAACAAGATCGCTCATGATTAAGAGATAACACCAATGACCAATGAGCTATCCCAATTACAACAGCAAATACAGGAAGCACTCCGGCTATTGCAGGAGAGTGAGGTATTTGCACCTGAACAACAAAATGATGCACACAAGACATTACCTACAACAGATGTGTTTGCAGAGCAAAATTCGCTGCTAAATAGATGTGCACAGGTTTGCGCCGAATATCAGGAGCAAAAACCGGCTATTCGTATTATTCATCATCCTGCCTGTAGCGGCGGTACTCTCATTTCTAAATGTATCGCTGCTATGCCAAACATCTATTTATTGAGTGAAGTTCATCCATTATCTGATATGCATATTTCCGGTAACGCAACTTTCTACGCCCCATCAGATCTCACTACACTCTCCCGATTTGCTGGCATACCAAACATAAATGTTTTGGCCAGCAGTTTGTTTATTCAAAATGTAGAGCTTATATATCAACATTTAAAATTTACAGGTGCGGATCTTGTTCTAAGGGAGCACTCGCACTTCGATTTTTTCAAGGGAGATGTTGTAACCACTCCAGTGGTCAGTAATCTCCTGAAGGAAAAATTTGATCTTTTACAAGTTGTAACATTGAGAAACCCGATAGATTGTTATCTATCGTTACTGAACAATAATTGGTTGACATTTCAACCACAAACTTTTGATGAATATTGTCGAAGATATTTTGAATTTATTCGCATGTACTCAAATGTCACATTTTTAAAATATGAAGATTTTTTAGAAGATCCAATAAATTTTATGATTAATATGTGTGGTTTACTTAAAATTAGGTTTTCAGATCTATTTATTAATCTATTTGAATTATTTTCTGTCACAGGTGATAGCGGTCGGTCGGGTAATACGATTTCCAAAAGAGACAGAAGAGCATTACCCTCTCATTTTATTGATGAAGTGAAAAGCTCAAACTATTTTAAATTAATCCAGGTTGAATCTGGTTATCCAGGTTTATAGTCCACTTTTGATTAGAGTGTAAACATTTCTTAAACAAAGCTTAGCTGCAGAACCAGTCCATATTATGCAGAAAAGCGCAGAGAAGATTTATGTGTGAACTTCATAGTGGACTTTTTAATCTGATCCTGCCTTAAACAGGATTACACAATTTTCGAGAAGCTCAACTAATTAAATTTAAAAAGTGACAAATTAATGAAATGTTTGGTAATTACAAGTGTTAATCCTTATGTGAAGGCTGAAAGTCAGAAAACATGTTTTAATGCATGGAAAGCATTAGGTTATGACATCACTTCATTTAATTCTGAGAAGGAAAGAAATATTCTCTTGGAACAGGAATTTGATGCAGAAGATTTGTGTCTGATTGAATTGTCAGAGACGGCCGCTGACTTGTTTGGAAAACAGATTCCACGAATACTTCCCTTGCTTAACAGGGCATGTAACCTCTCGTATGATTATTATATTTTAACGAATTCCGATATTTTTCCTGCACACCGAAAGCCAATATCGTCATTTTTGGCTAGTCTAAATAATTCCATCGCCTTGACGAGGAATGAATGTGTATATTTGCCTAATCATAAATACACAGACAGCTCTCCTTACCGAGGTGGACTAGATATATTTTTCTTTACTCGCCTTGGCTTAATTAATATCTTCAATAGGTTAATCACTGAAAATGTGGCAGAACGATTGACCTTTGGTATACCTGGTTGGGACTATTTTCTAGGTCATATGATTATTCAATCTGGCGGCCTGATAATGGATGGGGAGGTATTGCTGCACGAATCTCATCAAACATCTTATGGCAAAATAGATGAATTCCAATTTTTTGCCGCTGTAATGGTGAAAAGCGGCGCTTATGAAACGAGAGAAGTAAACGAGCTTGCTGCAGAGTTTGCAAGTAATATTTCTTTGCAATGTGAGGCTAACGAAAGAAGCTCTACTTTATTAAAAAGACTATATTATTGCCCTCCTGCATTGGTTAAAAATGCGCTATATGCCGGTGATGTTACAGCTATTTTAAATGAAGTTAAAAAGATTGCCTTACAATCAGATATTGATATTAAAATAACCGAGACCTTAAGAGGTTTTGTGAAAAGTCAGTTAAATGGTATTAGTTGGGCTGCAGCTGAATCATTTAGAAAAAACGAAATGCAAGGTGTGCCGATGATTCAAGCGAGCTTTATTTTGCTCTTAATTCAATTGGTCGTAAAAAAAAGTTTAAATAAACTTGATGTTTCCAGTGTGTATCCGCCGGGCAATATGCATGGGGTCGCTTTGCGTCAAATAATGCAAAATACACATGGTGCTGAACGAATGCACTATCTAGTTAGATTGTTTTGCGCTGAGTTAGCTGAGCATAATATTTTTAATAAAGAATTGTACAAATATTTTGTCTGGTCTGCTGACTCGCAACGAAAATTAGATTCTTGTGCGTCAATTTTAAATTTTTTGCAGTGAAGGATAAGTAAGTATGACCATCTTAAAAAAAGCACTAAATTCCGCCGCAGTATTACCATGGGAAAATGATTTTAAACTCGATGTCTCAACTGAAAAACTACCCACTGTTTCAATAGTCATCCCCATTTACAATTCGGCAAAATTCTTAGAAAAAACCTTAAGAAGTATTATTTGTAATGATCTACAAGGTGTTGAACTTATTCTTATGGATGGCGGCAGTAATGACAGCACCATGGAGATTGTTGCTCACTATGAAGAAATTTTTTCACATATTCAAAGCAAAAAAGATGACGGCCAATCAGACGCAATCAACAAAGGGTATGAAAGGGCTACAGGTGAAATACTCTATTGGCTAAACGGTGATGATATTATTTTGCCCAACACTTTAAATAAAATTCGGCGGTATTATAAAGCGAATAAAGAGTGTGAGGTGCTTGTTGGCAATGCCTTTATGACAGAGTTAGATTTTACGCCCATTCATCATTTTATTTTTTCAAAGGAAAAATTGAAATTTGAGCATTTATTGGATTACGCAAAAAATCACCTTATTCAACCCAGTGTGTTTTTTACTAGAAAAGCTTGGGAATTAGCTGGGCCGCTTGATATTCATGACCATTATGCTATGGACGCTGATTTGTTTATCGGCATGGCTAAAAACTTCGATATGCACCACATCAATGAGGATATTGCTTACAGTGTGTATCATGAAAACTGTAAGACACGCGGAGCAAGGTCTGAGTCTATTACCTCACTTGCGTTGGTACAGGCTAAACATGGTGGAATGGTACAAGCCAAGGCAACCTTAAATATTTTGGTTGATCTTTACCATCAGTTAGAAAATGAAATAAACAATGCCCCAAGCAATGCTCATACTAAAGCTCTTGCAGCCAAAGTGGTTGCAATGGAGGCACATGCACTTAAACAGCAGGAATTGTGTTTAAAATTGGACTTAGAGGTGCATCAGTGAAAATAGCCATACTATCGAGTGCTTCAGCGGGAGGCGCAGGTATCGCTGCTTACCGAATATACCAAGCCTTTGATACCCACTCCGACCATAAAGTCGACTTTTTTGATATGTCCAGCCTTGGGCAGGTTAGCATTGAAGTGTCACCAGCAATTAGTGCCACTAACAGTAAAATTACCAATACGCATTTCACCATCGATTATGCTAGTGATGTGCGTCAATGGGTTATTGACCTACTGATGGATTATGATGTCATTAATGTACAATGGGCAAGCTATTTAATATCTTTATCAGAGATACACGAACTGGCAAAGGCAGGTAAAAAAATACTATTTACTCTGCATGATTTTCATTACATCACCGGCGGTTGCCATTATCCAGCTGGCTGCACAGGCTTTCTAAAAAATTGCATTGCTTGCCCACAAGTAAATGAAAAGATTTTATCTCAGCAAACAGTAATTGCTACTAATAGATTAAAACGCAAGATATTTTTATACCCTAATGTGCATTTAAGTGCTCCCAGTCAGTTTATTGTTGATAATGCAATACGTGCCGGAATAGTGCCAGCAGAACGAGCTCATGTGCTACGTAATGCCTACGCACCTGTTGATGAATATGAACCTAAAACTGACAGCAAAAAAAAGTCAATATTGCTGATTGCAGACTCATTTGATGAGCAGCGTAAGGGCTTGGCCTTGGCGGTGGACTCATTAAAAATAGCGGCCCAAAGTTTCAGTAATAACAATAATAACGTTACCTTACATTTAGTTGGGGGCTTAGACCGCGAAGTTATCCAGCGATTAAACGCTTCTGACATAAAAGTAATTACCCATGGTCATATTAAAGACCATGCCACATTGGTAAAAATATTTAAACAATGTGAATTTATACTTAGCTGTTCATATGAAGATAATTGGCCCAATATACTAGTAGAGGCGGGCAGTTACGGTTGTGTTCCCATTGTAGGTAAATGGCATGGCTGTGAAGAGTTTGTAAACACCCTCGGCTCAGGCTATGTAGCCGACTCTTATCTTCCTGCGACGTTTTCTGAAATAATTAAACAAGCCATTTTTGATGAATTATCTAACAGCAATTTAAGTGATTTTGTTGATAAGGTTCGCTCAATGCACGCCCCTGCTTGCGTTGTTAATGCCTATGAGAATGTAATTAGCGGTAGGCCAATTCATATTTATGATGCAACACAAGCTGGTGGTGCTGATAGTGAAATATCATCGTTTAATTATATTTTATCTGAAATTGGCGCAAAAATGATAGCGTCAGCCCCTTTGAATATTCGTTTTGTCGAATCACCTTTTGGGCATCAAACAATTCATAACAAAATTATCGAATATACATCGACGAGCAACCTCTTTCATTCATTAGTCCTAGACAATACTGAAGCCTTGGGAAGCGCCTATTCATATGGCATTCCGCAACTTAATATAACTCAATTGGAAAATTAAAATGATCAAATTATATTTGGACTTGCGAGCAGTAAGTGCAGTCCCTAATCCATACAACGTGTCATCAACAGAGCTAATGAGTTACTCGGGAGCAAATATTGGAAATTTTGCATTTCGTCATGCACTCAAATCGCTAATTGAGCTTAAAGATTATATACCAGTTGACTACAACGGCTTTAATCAAGCCATCATAAAGCAGCCCGCTGAGTCTGTTGTTATTTCTTGTGCAAACTGGCTATGTACGACAGAACAATATGAAAAATCAAATCTCGTAAGAGCATCAACAATCGAAAAGGCAGATTGCCCAATTACAGTTTTTGGATTGGGCGCCCAAGCGAAGAGCGGGCAGACGGATTTTAAACTGGGACCTAACACAGAAAGACTTGCGAAAGTTATTTCTGAGCGATCAGAGAAGGTTAGTGTAAGAGATGAGTTTACATTAACAGTTCTAGAAAAATTAGGCATTAACAATGCTGTTGTAACTGGTTGCCCATCGAATTTTATTAATTTAAATAAGCACCTTGGGGCGTCAATAGTCGACAAATGTGAAGACTTGGCAAATTCGCAACCTGAGTGGCAAAATTTGAGAATGCATTTTAGTGAATTTAGTGGTGGGCATGCATCATCAGGTCGAGTACTGCATGAAACTATGGAGTTATTATATAAATCACCCTCCTTTTACGTCATTCAAAGTCCTGTACTATTTCCGTTTATTTTAAATGAAAATGATGTCATTCCTGGTGAATATATGGCAAACAAACCCAAATCAATAGAAAACAGCAGAGATTTTAGACGGTTTTTAAAAAGTAAAGTTATGCATTTTAGTTCAGTTGATGCGTGGATGGATTTTGCTCGTACATGTGATCTCTCTATAGGTATGCGAATTCACGGTAATATGTTGCCTTTGCAAGCTGGTGTTCCTTCTATTGTTATTGGCCACGACAGCCGGACAAATGGATTGTGTTCAATGATGGGAATACCTGTAATCTCTCCCGAACGATTCGTTGAAAGCATACGCGAAAGCCCTGCTAGGCTTATTGAGTTTATTCAAAGAGAAATGTCTTCTTATGATCAAAAAAGAAGCTCAATTGGCCAAATATTCAAGAACTACATAGAAGATAATGGTTTGGCGTCCAGTGATTCATTGAACGATTTCCTAGGATAGATATTATGGGAAATGATATTACAGTTCCAAAAGTCTTTACTCTCGGCTCATGTCGCTTAATGGGCTCCATGAAATCACTTCACAGTAAAGGTCTTATTGATCTTACGAATGAAAGCTATTCTTGGTATGCGCATAATATTCTTGAGGTTAAGCAGCGGATAGCAATTATGAAAAACGAATGCATAATTCCAGACGAGCTCATTAGGTTAGTAGTTGATATTGACAGTTGTAAGACGGAACTTAAACAACCCATTAAAGATTATTCGCTTCCTAAAATAGGAGTTTTTGAAATATCGACCTCTACATATAGGCCTTATAAGGGATGCTAGTTACATAGCATGTGCATTTCGAAATTAAAGTTTGAAGATTCATCTGTGGAAATTTTGCAAAGAGAACAATTAGAACAAGAAATATGCAATGTTGCCTCATATTTTGAAAAAGTTCTATTGGTATGTAATATAGACAAAGATGAATCGCTTTTAAAATTGGATAAAAACAGATATGAGTTGAACCTTTTTCTGAAGT
>CBFGOY010000074.1:0-12350 GCA_965650515.1 uncultured Cellvibrionaceae bacterium
GCCAGTCGCGGGATCAGCCATTTCATCGCGAAGGTTGGCCCGACGCCGATGGTCAGCACGCGGAGGCCGCTCGGCGCCGTCACCTGCGCGGTCAGGCTCGCCAGCGCATCGAAGATCGGCGTCAGCCCGCTCTGATAGGCGCGGCCCGCCGCCGTGGTGACCAGGCGGTTGGCCTTTCGTTCGAACAATGCGACGCCTAATCGCTGTTCCAGCAGATGCACCATCCGGCTGACGGCGGCGGCAGAGACGTTGAGCTCGACCCCGGCCGCCGCGAAGCTGCCACCGCGCGCGGCTGCTTCGAACGCCTTGATGCCATTGAGAAAAAGGCGAGGCGGCAGGCGAATATATTCCATGAAAAAGGCTATGGAAGTTATTTCGCGGGCGCATTCAGGAGCTTCAAAGGCCATGGCCGCCTGCATGCAGATCATGCTCCAAGCCACATACATGCCGAGTGGGCAGTCACCAATATTTTGAACCAATTAACCTGGAATATTTATTACTGCACGCAGGCAGATGGCGGTGACTTGCTCATCTACGACACCATTCATACCTCGCAAAATGACAAAATGAAAGTCACGGGTGAATATTATTTCCCCTACGAGGTTTTGGAGCGCGATGACCATGTTCGCATCAAACCAAAGGTGGGTGATTTCATCATGTTCAATACGCAAAATTTCCACGAGGTGCTCGGCTCGAAGGAGGGGCATCGTATCTCGCAAACCTCATTTGTTGGATTGCGAAACGATGGCAGTATTGGAATATGGTCATAAATGCTGATCCAGTAGTAAAACCAAGCCATGCTTAACGCTAATTAATATTGGGATTGATCATGCGAAATTTTGTCGTGCAGGTGGGAATTGTTGCGGGTGTGTTAGGCGTATTGTCATCACCTGTTTTGGCTAAAACCAACCTTGTGTATTGTTCCGAGGGAAGCCCCGAATCTTTCAATCCCCAGCGAACCCTATCGGGAACTGCTCGCAATGCAACAGCAGCAACCATTTATGATCGATTGGTGGATTTTGAGCAGGGCGGAACAACATTGGAGAATAGCCTGGCGGAGAGCTGGGCTATTTCCGAGGATAAAAAAACTTACACATTTAATTTACGCAAAGATGTGAAGTTCCAAACAACGGAATATTTTACCCCTACACGTAATTTTAACGCGGATGACGTTCTGTTTTCGTTCAATCGCCAATTGCGTGAAGACCATCCCTACCATTATGTTGGCGGCGGCAACTATCAATATTTCCAGGGAATGGGAATGCAAAAATTAATCAAGCAGGTAATCAAGGTTAATGATTACCAGGTGCAGATTATTTTAAACCAGCCAGAGGCTCCGTTTCTTTCTGATTTGGCAATGCCGTTTATGTCAATCCTCTCGGCAGAATATGGTGAACAACTTAGCAAGGCTAAT
Source organism: uncultured Cellvibrionaceae bacterium (assembly GCA_965650515.1). Taxonomy (GTDB): domain Bacteria; phylum Pseudomonadota; class Gammaproteobacteria; order Pseudomonadales; family Cellvibrionaceae; genus Cellvibrio. Next base: position 1,415 of record CBFGOY010000074.1, read on the forward strand.
AAAAAAGAGGATATTGATTCCTTGCCTGTTGGTACCGGGCCATTTCTATTTAAACGTTATTTAAAGGACAGCACCATTCGCTACCAGGCACACGCAGGTTATTGGAAAGGTAAATCCGCTATCGATAACTTGATTTTTGCCATTACCCCCGATGCCAATGTGCGATATATGAAACTTAAGAAAGGTGAGTGCGACATAGTGATTTATCCTTCCCCCGCTGATCTCGCTGATATCAAAAAGCAGCAGGACATTAACCTGGTGGAGGAGAAAGGATTGAATATTGGCTACCTGGCAATGAATATCGAAAAAGCCCCTTTTAATAATCCACTGGTTCGGCAGGCTATCGCACACGCGCTCAATAAGGAGGCTTACGTAAAAGCGATTTATTTGGGTAATGCCGATACTGCCATTAACCCCTATCCCCCCACTATGTGGTCTTACAACAAAGACGTTTCGGTGTATGACTACAACCCGGAAAAAGCAAAAGCTTTGCTGAAACAAGCGGGCATGGAAAGTGGGTTTAGTACCAGTATATGGACCTTGCCAGTGAGCCGCCCCTACAACCCCAACGGTCGAAAAATGGGGGAAATGATGCAACAGGACCTTGCAAAAGTAGGTATCAACGTTGAGTTGCTCAGTTTTGATTGGGGTACATACCTGGATAAAGTCAAGAATGGCGAACACAGTATGGTACAGCTGGGTTGGGCTGGTGATAACGGTGATCCGGATAATTTTCTCTATACATTATTTAGTTGTGATTCTGTCAAACGCGGTTCCAATAATTCACGTTACTGCCAAAAGGATTTTGATCAGCGGATTCAGCAAGCGCGTACAGAAAGTGATTTCCAATTACGTAAATCGCTTTACCGGGAGGCATTGGATATTCTCAGCAAGGATTCTCCGGTTATTCCCATAGCCCATTCAAAAGTGTTCAGGGCGATGAACGATAAGGTTAGCGGTTATGTTATGTCACCATTTGATGTCGATAATTTTTATCAACTCTCCATAACGCAATAGCAGAGTCGTGTGATGAATTGGATAACGAGCATCAGTATACGCAAGCTGTTTGAATTCGGTTTGACGCTATTTGGCCTTTCATTGATCGCATTTTTTATGATTCGGTTAACACCGGGTGACCCGGTGTTGCTCATGCTGGGTGAGCGCGGGGCCGACCAGGAGCAGTATCAGAAAATGCTGGAACAACTGCATCTTAATGAATCCACCTTGTCCCAATATATGAAATTTGCGAGTTCCTCTTTGAGCGCTGACTTTGGTGTTTCCACGGTGTCCCATCAGCCGGTCCTCAGGGAATTAATGTCGCGTTGGCCGGCGACAATTGAATTGGGTATTGCCGCATTACTCATCGCTGTGTTAATCGGTATCCCTGCGGGTATCATCGCAGCGATCAAAAAAAATACGACGATCGATTACCTGGTGATGACCACGTCAGTTATCGGTTATTCCATGCCGATATTCTGGTGGGGGCTTATATTAATTATCTGTTTTTCGATCAATTTAAATATTACGCCCGTATCAGGCCGACTGGATTTGGTTTATGACATAGAGCCGGTTACCGGGTTTATGCTGATCGACAGCTTATTGCCGAATGTCCGTGCCGAACACGGGTTTGGTGCATTCAACAGTGCGCTATCACATTTGATATTACCTGCAACAGCGATGGCGACCATTCCCCTGGCGATATTCGCCCGCATGACTCGTTCGAGCATGTTAGAGGTTTTATCGGAGGATTATATTCGCACCGCAAAAGCGAAAGGCCTCACATTCGCGCGAATAATTTGGGTCCACGCCTTTCGCAATGTGCTCACCACAATTATTACCCTGGGCGGGATATTGTTTGTCAGCACAGTTATTACCGGTGCAATCCTCACAGAGACCATATTTGGTTGGCCGGGAATAGGGAGCTATATCGTGAGCAGTGTCTATGCCCGGGATTATCCGGTAATACAGGCGAGTATCATGTTGATAGGCTTGTTTGTTGTGGTGGTAAATATCGGGATTGATATGCTCTATCGCTTGGCCAATCCTCGCTTGAGGATCCAAACATGTTAACGACAGAGTTTTTTCCCGTAACGCGTTTAATTACACGGAAAATAAATCGTAACCTTTCCGGTTTAATCGGTGCGGGTGGCGTAGCGTTGTTATTGGTGATGGGTTTTTTATTGCCATTATGTATGGATTTGCAACCCTATCAATTAAGTGAAAACTTATTGCAACAACCAGGCGCCGGTGAGGTTCATTTACTCGGTACGGATGACCTGGGGCGCGATTTATTTTCCCGCCTTGTCGTGGGGACCAAATACTCCCTCAGTATAGGCTTTACTGTCGTTGTGGGTTCGGCTTTTATCGGCACTTTTTTAGGGTTGGTTGCGGGCGTGTATGGGGGCTGGATCGATGCGGTTATTATGCGTTGTGTTGATATCCTTATGTGCCTACCCAGTATTTTGCTTGCCATTGTCATGGTTGCTATTCTGGGCCCCGGCCTTGTGAATGCAATGATTGCTGTTTCGATTGTGGCAATACCGCGTTTTGTGAGGATTATGCGATCAGCCGCTGCTAACGAAATGAAGCGGCAATATGTATTTGCAGCACAGTCTTGCGGGACTTCCAAATTTAAAATTTTATGGTCAGAGGTTTTGCCCAATTGCCGGGCACCACTTATCGTGCAAGCCACCCTGGGTTTTAGCGATGCAATCCTGGACATCGCGGCCCTGGGGTTCCTCGGCCTGGGTGCAAAGGCACCGACCCCTGAATGGGGCGTCATGTTATCGGATGCCAAGCCTTTTATTGAATCTGCACCTTTTACGGTGATATTACCGGGCACCTGCATTCTGATTACGGTATTAAGTTTTAATTTGCTAGGTGATTGGTTGCGCGATTGGTTTGATCCAAAAACAAGGAGCCAATTGCGATGATCACGATTAACAAGATGGATATTTTCTTTGAACACAATGGTGTTTCAAAAAAATTCATTCGCGACTTGAGCTTCAGTTTGGAGCAGGGAGAAATCCTGGGTATTGTGGGTGAGTCCGGCTGCGGAAAAAGCATTACCAATTTTGCGTTGATGGGATTACTACCCACACACGCAAAGGTAACGGCTGCGCACCTCAATATTTTTGAATGTGATTTGTTAAACATGGACAAAGCCCAATGGAACAATTATCGCGGCAATACCGCCGCCATGATATTCCAGGATCCGATGACAGCGTTGAATCCGTGCCTTACGATTGGGCAGCAATTGGTGGAAGTATTACGCAAAAGCCATCGCGGTATTTCAGCCCCAAATGCAAGGGAACAGGCAGCCGTTTTGTTGGAACAGGTCGGTATAGCCATGCCGCTATTGCGCCTTAAGGCTTATCCCCATGAACTTTCTGGCGGTATGGCGCAACGGGTAATGATTGCCATGGCCTTGGCGTGTAAACCTAAATTGTTAATTGCCGACGAGCCTACTACCGCGTTGGATGTTGTTGTACAAAAACAAATCCTGGACCTATTGCTGGAATTGCGCGATCGCCATGGTATGGCCATTATTCTGGTTTCACACGATATAGGTGTAATAAAAAAATATTCCGATCGTATATTGGTGATGTATTCCGGTGAAGTCGTTGAGTCTGGGAATACCGGCGATGTTATAAGAAACCCCCGGCATCCTTATACGCAAGGATTATTGCGCTCCTTGCCTGGAGCACCAGGCAATGTACCCAAGACCCCTTTACCCACTATTGCGGGTAACGTTATCCCCATTCACCAGGAAACAGATGGATGCCGTTTTAGCGAGCGTTGCAGTAAGGCAACGCCGCAATGTGATACGGCGCCGTTATTGAAAACCCTGCCCACTGATTCAACCAGGATGTTGCGATGCCATCTTTAGATTTCGATATCGACATAACTGAAAAGGTAATGCTGTCGTTAGACGCGGTAACGAAAACCTATCGTGTCAAACGCTCCTATTATCAATATATGGATATCCATGCTGTGGATAATGTCAGCTTTGATGTCATGCGCGGCGAAACCCTGGCTATAGTCGGTGAATCAGGCAGCGGTAAAAGCACCCTGGCTAAAATGATAATGCGTTTGGAGCAACCTACCTCCGGGAAAATAACCATAACTTCCGGGCGGATGGCAAGCTGCATTTCCGAAATAGCGCCACGGGATTATTATCAAAAAATACAAATGGTATTCCAGGATCCTTATGGATCACTGAACCCCCGCAAACAAATATGGGAAATAGTGTGTAGCGCTAAAACCAATTATCACAATTTATCGCGTCAGCAAAGCCTGGAAATTGCAGAGCGCTATTTGGTGCGGGTGGGGTTGGGTAACGAATATATCTATGCCTACCCGCACATGTTAAGTGGCGGCCAACGCCAACGTGTGGGCATAGCGCGTGCGTTGGTGAATGATCCACAAATCCTTATGTTGGACGAGCCACTATCAGCGCTTGATATTTCAATCCAGGCGCAAATTGTAAATTTGCTCATGGCCCTGCAAAGTGAATTGGGCCTGACTTATATTTTTATTTCGCATAATGTATCGCTGGTACGGCACGTAGCGGATAGGGTTTGCGTAATGAATGCGGGAAAACTCGTTGAGTGCGGAGGTGTTGAGCAAGTTATTGCCCGGCCTCGACATGACTATACAAAAAAACTTATTGCGAGTTCGTTGGATCTGGATTTGTGTTCCTAAGCCTTGGGCTTGGATAGTATAAATCGATAACAGGGAAGCGAGCGGGTAGCTTTGCCTGCGATGATTTCCTTAATAGTTTATCTATTTTTCAACCTGAAGGAATTCGGTATGACCAATGCATCAGAAAAAACGGTGAACCTTCGTGTGCAATATAAAGGCGAAACCTACGAAGGTATTGCACCCACGCATTTGTCCTTGTTGGACAATATTGAAAATATGAACATTGATATCCGCAGCTCCTGCCGGTACGGGCGTTGTGGCTCCTGCAGGATTCGCTTCATCAATGGCAAATTAAATAACTGCATTTTTGAAGATGGATATGTACTTTCCTGCGCTACTTACCTTCAATCCGATGCAGAAGTCATTATTGAGTACTAAAACGCCATGGCTATTTTACATTCCATTTTAAATCGCAAATCGCAACCGGTTATCGACGGAACTGTTGACCAGGAGCATTTGGAGTTGATCCTTAAATGCGCGTTAACCGCGCCTGATCACAAGGCATTACGTCCCTGGAAATACATTATTTGTCGTCCGGAGGACAGGGAGGCACTGGGTGATATCCTATTCCGGGCAAGCCTGGAATTAAAAGCGCGGCAAGCCGCTATAGCGGTAGGCGATATTACCGAAATGGAAAGGGAGGGCATAAAGCGCAAGATCGATCAGAAAATGCGGTCGGCTCCTTATTTCATCATCGCTGTATTGGATGTCAATGTGGAGGTACCCATTAATGAAATTGAATTGGTGCTCTCGGCGGGCGCGGCTATACAAAATATTATTGTTGCTGCCGAATCTATGGGATATAGCTGTTTTTGGCGTACCGGGGACTGGGCCTATAATCCTTTATTGATTGAAATGCTGGGCTTATCCAAAACCTCCAAAATTACCGGCTTTATAGGCCTTGGTAAAATGATCAACCAGAAAATGGCCGGCCCGTCCCGGCGCCCCGCTTTTGAAGAACATTTTTCCTATTTCAAATCATAAGCAATTGGTTTTTTTGTAACCTTAAAGCTGCCGTTAATTTCTAACGGCAGCTTTTTTGTGGGAGTTAAGGGCTTATTTTATCCGTAACCCTAACTATCGGTTAATTATTTTTTATTCCAGCTTGGGCAGCTAATATTGCTTTGGTTTTGATAGTGCTTAAACGGGCAACAACCGGAATAAAGAAGAGGCCGATAAATACAATACCAGATATAAAAAAGACGTCCTGCATCGCCATGGTTGCAATATGGTTTGCCACATAACCATAATCGGTGAAGTTTTTATTTATATATTCGCTGATAAACCGGTGATCAACAGATGCGACATAATGCTGGTACTGTTCATGCTGTTGCCGTTGTAACACAATAAAACCAAGGGCAACAAACAGGTTTGATGATATTACCCGTAAACACATCGATACCGAATTTGCGTTCATTACCTTGTCGGCGGCAATAGAAGCTATGGAAATAGCTGCGAGTGGTGTGGCAAACAATGCGAGGCCAATACCGGCAACAATACGTGCCTCTGCCAACTGCGTAAATGTTGAATCGAGTGTGTACCGGCTCATCATTAGGAAAGAAATCCCGGTAAACAACAAGCTTGCGATAGCGGCGTAAAAAAATTGGTGTTTCCTTAAATATTTTCCAAGCAGGGGGCTCAATATCCCTGTTACAGCGCTGCCGACAGCAACGACCAGGCCGGCATCAATTGCGGGCATACCATAGCTCACCTGCAACCACACCGGTAGCACAACCAGGGATGAAAAGATCAAACCGTTGGCAACAATCAATATCGACATGGCCCTACGATAATTGGCATCGCGAAATACCGAAAAATCAAAAACCTGCAAATCTTTCCGTCGGTTTAACAAGAGAAACGCGACCAGACCGAGCAGGGCACCTATGGACGCATAGGAAATACTTGAACTTTGAAACCAACTGTTACGTTCGCCAAAGTCCATAACATATTGAGCAAGTGCAACGGTTATGGCGAAAGCAACCAGCGTGGGGGTATGGATTTTCGCCTCGTTGGTTGCACCCCATTTAGGGTGCAGGACATCAAGTAAAATATACAGGCAAAACAGCATCAATGGCAGGTTAATTAAAAATATCCAGCGCCAGCTCATATATTCGGTGATAACGCCGCCCACCAATGGACCGACAATGGGGGCAATAGCGACTGCGCTGCTCCAAAGGCCCAAGGCTGCGGCGCGCTTATCGTCACCCAAAATGCGAAACAAGAGCGACTGGCAGAAAACAATCAAGGACCCGGATGCTAATCCTTGGGTAAATCGATAGAGAATAAAATCGATCTCGCTCACAGCCATGGCGCAGGCAAAGGAAGCGATAATAAAAATAATACAGATGAGCAAGAACAGCGTATCGAAGTCATAACGCTTTGAAAGCGCATTGCCGAGCGGGAAGGACACCACCATGCCGGTTCCAAACGCGGTCAGTATCCAGGTAGAGTTATACACATTAATGCCGAGGTCGGGTGCTATCTTTACCAGTGCAAGGTTGACAATTGATGTGTCCAGCATCTGTGTGAAGATAACAATATACACCGCAACAACTTTCAAGTATTGATTCATAATAACTCAAGTATTACGCCGATCATGATTATCCCTTCCACCTGCGTTGACACGGGATCGCCGTGTGCCCATTAGGGCATGCCTTGAACGGGTAAACCAACATCCTACAATTTACAGCGCTGCTGGCTTGTGCCTATGCCAGCCAGTTTTTTTTCATTCGCAATAATATGCTGGATTATTAGGGCACTTTCGGGGGGCTCGGTGCGGGTTTCATCGTTCACTATATTTTTTTGGGTCTTTGTGTCTACATATTCGTTTAAATAGACCTGCAATTTGGACGAAGAACCTATAGGCAAAAGTGGCTTGTCATTTTCATCAATTTCAATGAGCACAGGCACACGTTGGCTGACTTTAATCCAGTTAGAATCGGTGTTGTTGCGTGGAATAGGGGAAAAAGATGAGGCAGTGGAGGGCACTATCGAATGGATATGGCCCTGCAAGGTAATATCCTTATGGACATCGGAAATAATACCAACTTTCATATTAGGTTTCAGGCTTCCCACCTCTGACTCAAGCACATTGGCTTCGATACGCAAGTGGTCACTGGAAACCAACACGGCAATAACATCCCCCTTTTCAACAAACTGGTTTGGATACACAAATAGATCGTAAACATAACCATTGGTAGGGGCTTCCACACTGGTTAATTGCTGGTTATGCAGTGCTTCCTGGTAAGCCAGTTGCGAAAGCTTCACTTGTGGGCGCTGCAAGATGGGTTCCGGATTTGCGTAATCAAGCACAGTGGATTCGATACGGGAAATATCGCGATGAATGGATGAGGAACCATATTGAAATAAAATGTCATCATAGGTTGATTCGGTAATCACATTCATCTTTTTGAGTTTTTCGGCGCGGGCCAATTGTTTTTGTTGGTGGTCATATTCCAGTTTTTTTAATTCGGTTTCCCCCAGGCGTGCGTTTTCTTCAAGGCATTTTTGGAAATCATGGCGAATCGTCTGCTGAAACTGCTCCCGTGATTTTTCCAATTGGTATTTGGAAGCTACCTGGTCATAAACCAAAATAATGTCCTGGTGCTGTAATTTATCACCGATCCGGACATTAACACTTTCAATAATACCCGACAGCGGCGCTTTAATTTTTATAATTTGGCCGCTGACGTAGGCGTTATCAATCGTAATGGTCTTCCTTTGCGAATGGGTGCTATAGGCCGCTGTGGTTAAAAGCACTATGGCAATTAACAGGATCAGCTTTTTTAATAAATTAATAGATATCATTTTTTAAGTGGGGCGAGATAAATATATGTCATTCTTCCCATAGCATTTGGCGGTCAAATATTGAAACCACTTCTGCCAATTTGCTTCTTACTTCAAGCTCTGTTTTACCTGTCACCACAGCAGAACCCGCAAAATCAACACTGGAGTTTGCCCCATAGCGTTTTCCAGGCTGTACATTGATGAGCAGCTCATCCACCCAATCCAATTGTTCAAAGGTGGTTGGGCCGCGATATACCCCGCCTTTGGGTAAATAGAGCAGGTGTCCCGCCATTTGCCCGGGTTGGGTCTGCGCTTTGATATCGAGGGGTATACCCACTTGCGCCTTTACCCAGTACTCATAAAGGTCAATACCAAATGCCGCATCCAGCACCGGCACAATCCTTCCTCCACCAAGCCGGCAGGCTATTTCGCAAAGAACAAGTTCATCGCTAACACTATGGAATACTTCGCAATGAAAAGTCGCTAATGGAGGAGCTTCAAGGGCTTTTAAAACATCTTTGGTGAAGTCGATGAGGCGCCCGGTAATGGGCCGGTCTGCATCGAGCATATAACTACCCATGTGATTTCCGCTGGCGAATCCCAGTGTAGAGTCGGAATTGTAGGCGTGTGGCCAAATGAATTTTACTTCGCCTTCATAAATAAGTCCGTCCACATGATAAAGCTTGCCGTCAATGTAGGTTTCAACATCAAGGTTTGCGACAGAATTTTTATCAAGATAGTCGTTTAATTGCGCTTCATCCCGAATTAAATTTACATTTACAGTGCCCGCACCATCCACAGGTTTAATAATGATAGGGAAACCGTGGTGTTCAACAAACTGCAATATATCAAGTGCATCCTGTGCCCGAATAAACTCCGGTACTTTTAAACCAGCCCGGGCGACCTTTTTCTTCATTTCAATTTTATCGCGAAATAAGATGGCGCTCGCTAACGATTGGCCGGGAATACCAAAAGCTTCACGCATCTTTGCCATGCGCACTACATCGAATTCCGACGTGGTCACTATTGCTGATGGCCGATGTTTCTTACACAGGTTGTAAACATCGTTAACAATTTTGTCGTTAGCGTAATTTTTATACGAAATAATATTGGATTGATCATCGTAGGTGCCGGTGACATCTTGCCAGCCGAGCATGGTCCATTCAATGTCATGGCCTTTAAACCATTTTGCATAAGGTGCCATGCTTTGCGGCAACCTGTTGAGTACAAGAATATGTCGCATAGATAAGTATCCGTGGAAATAAGCGAGGAATCATGAAATATTCGGGTGCCAAACCGTTACATCTTTTTACTTGTCATCTTTCGCTGTGTTCGGTAAAAGTTTGCCGGCGCAAGGAGTCACAGCAAATAGGGGGCATCCTTGATTTGGAAAACCAACAGGTATCACAACCCCTTTGTGATATTTTTAATAAAGATGCGCTTTATTATCATTTACAATGATAACTGCCCAGGTTTCTGCAGATTAGCCTGAAAAAACTGGAATATATTGTTTAAAAATTTTCATATTAACTATGCAAGGAGAGTGACGTGATAGGCGATGTGAGATATTTAATTGTGTTTGCCAAGGTTGTATCAAAGGGATCTTTTACCGCAGCCGCCAAAGAACTGAAGATGTCTACGGCTTCCACCAGCCTGTATGTTTCCCGGCTCGAGGAAAATTTGGGAGCTGCATTGCTTTATAGAAACACCAGGAAGCTTTCATTAACATTTGACGGGGAGAAAGTCTACGCGGCGGCAAGCGCCATTCTTGATTTGTATGAACATGAGGTCGTTCAGTTGGCGCGCGGCCAAAAGGAAAATATTACGCGCAAATTTAAAATAGCTATTCCGGCCATTTTGATTAAAAGCAATTTGTTAAATGAAATAAGCACGTTTTTTTCCAATTTCCCTGAAATACGCGTGGCGCTAACCTGTAGCGATTGTTATACCGACATAGTAGGCGAAGCGATTGACTTGACGATTCGCCTCGGTGATATGCCCGACAGCTCCCTGAAAGCCAAGAAATTATTTTCCCTGGAGCGGAAGGTTGTTGCCTCCCCGGAATTCCTTGCAAAAAATCCCTCTATAACGCACCCGAAGGATTTGGAAAATATGAATTGGATCGGTTTATCCATGCGGCCAAGTTTTCGAAAATTCAAGCATGTTTCCGGCAAACACTATGAAATAAACTGCACCTCAAATTTTGTGACCGATAATGTGGAGGCATCTTATCAATTGGCGTGTCGAGGCGTGGGCCTTGCTGCCCCGCCTTCATTTTTAATTGACGCGCGCGATCAAGTGGAATATGTGTTACCTGATTGGACTTTGGAGTCCTTGCCCGCCCATGCGGTCTGGCCAGGCAATGTAGCCCAGGGAAGTATTACCCACGAGCTAATCGAGCACCTTGGTGGCGTATCCAGTTTGTAGGGTTTGAAAATAACAAGCG
>CBFGOY010000075.1:0-12339 GCA_965650515.1 uncultured Cellvibrionaceae bacterium
AATATCAATATGGAATAAATGTGGTTAAAAAATGAACGTGACGGGTAAATGATTTTATGTTCGAAATCGCCTTTTACCGATCAGTTCGAGTATCAATGCTGTTTGTTATTTTGATCATTTGCGTTTTCCTTGGGGCTTGCACATCCCACCAGCCCGCACCCGTAACTGACAAATCCCGCCAAACCCAATGGCGGCCGAAAACCTATATCGTTGTCCCTGGCGATACGCTTTTTTCCATCGCCTGGCGTTACGGTTTGAAATATGAAGACCTTGCGAGGCACAACGGTATCAAGGCGCCTTACATTATTCGCCCTTCACAAGTACTCCGTTTGGATTTGAACAAAAAAAATCTCAAAGCAATTACACCTGCTGGGCAACCTGATAAATGGCCTGCGCAAAAAGAACAACGATCAACACCTACGAAAACTACTGGTTTCCGTCAAAAAAATAAAACGGATAGGTTCGGAAGAGCCAGTCAACCAGCCTCTGGAGTGGATGCACCCCAGTGGCGCTGGCCGGTAAAAGGTGTAATTTTGTCATCATTCCAAGGCAATAACGGTTTGAACAAGGGTATTGATCTCGGCGGTAAATTGGGAGAGCCTGTGCTTGCAGCGGCTCCCGGGCAAGTGGTTTATGCGGGGAGTGGGCTGCGCGGGTACGGTAAATTGCTGATTATTAAACACAATGAAACTTTCCTTAGTGCTTACGCACACAACGAAAGATTAAGGGTGAAAGAAGGAGATTTGATTAAAGTAGGACAGGTAATTGCCGATATGGGTTCAAGCGGTACTGATCGGGTAAAGCTTCACTTTGAAATTCGTCGTGATGGCACGCCGGTGGATCCTCTAAAATATCTGCCGCGACGTTAAGCCTCATACCCATGGCAAAAGCGTTCATGGGTGAGTTCTCCAGATCATTTGGCATCGTGACTGGGGAGTACAGCTTGGGCGAGCTGGGTGACTTATCATTGAAAGCCAGCCGGTTAAATAAAAATATTGATTAAGGGGCTGAAAAATGACATTACAAAACAGGGATACCTCTGCATTTGATCGCGACGATGTATTCATTGTTCCAGATGCAGAATTGGATGATGCGGAACTCCTTTTAGCAGAAGAGGAAGAGTTGTCCAAACCCGCTGTGATAACCGAGCGGCTCATTGACGATAAATATAATAAAACGCTGGATGCTACCCAAATCTATTTAAATGAAATTGGTTTTTCCCCCCTCCTTAGTGCGGAGGAAGAAGTATTTTTCGCACGTAAAGCCTTAAAGGGTGATGAAGCGGCGCGTAAGCGAATGATTGAAAGTAATCTTCGCCTGGTGGTGAAAATTTCCCGTCGTTATGTGAATCGTGGGCTCGCGCTTCTGGATTTAATTGAGGAAGGCAACCTGGGATTGATTCGTGCTGTAGAAAAATTTGATCCTGAGCGTGGTTTTCGTTTTTCTACATACGCTACCTGGTGGATTCGTCAAACCATCGAACGTGCGATCATGAACCAGACTCGCACCATCCGTTTGCCAATTCACGTTGTTAAAGAACTGAATATTTATTTGCGTGCTGCGCGTGAGTTATCACAAAAACTGGACCACGAGCCCACACCCGAAGAAATCGCGAATTTGCTTGAAAAACCGGTAGCTGATGTTGAGCACATGCTGAGTTTAAATGAGCGAGTAACATCAATTGATGCGCCTATCGGTAATTCATCGGATCGCGCCATCGTAGATACCATTGCCGATACCCATGTTTCCGATCCAGCTACGTTGTTGCAGGACAGCGACCTTACAACCAGCCTCGATCACTGGTTGGATGAATTGACAGAGAAGCAACGTGAAGTGCTTGCGCGCCGTTTTGGTTTGCGTGGTTATGAAGTAAGTACTCTCGAAGAAGTTGGCCATGAAATTGGATTAACTCGTGAACGGGTTCGCCAAATTCAAGTAGAGGCTTTGAAACGCTTGCGCGATATTATGGAAAAACAAGGCTTGGATAGTGCCGCATTGTTCAGTGCCTAATCAGGAAAATTAAAAAAAGCGGCGAATGCCGCTTTTTTTGTGCCCTGATTTTATTATCAAAATGGTTTACAACAATAATGCCATTGCTGCTTCCATTTCTTCGCTTAAATCTTCAGATTCAGTAACCTGGATATCCGGGTCAAGGCCTAGCCGGGTAAATGCTTTTACTTTGGATAAATCAACCTGTGCCATGGATGACTGGGAACCCGCGTAACTTTGTAACATGGCCACGGTAACTATGTCGGCATAGTCAGCCTTTGGGATGTTGCGTTCAAAATCCATATGTTGACTGGGGATGTGCGCCAATTCCTGGGGGAAATTCCAGGTTTTTAATATCAAATCGCCTAGTTGCCCTTGTAGTGCATCGATAACCGTATCCAATGTAATGCTATCTTTGAGTAAAGCTGGATGATCTTCCGCATAAGTCAAAATAGGTAAAACCCCGATTTTATGCACGAGGCCCGCAAGTGTGGCTTGATCGGGGCGTAGCCGTGTGTAGTGTTTGCAAAGCACATGGCTAATACCGGCGATTTCGCTGGATCGGCTCCAGACTTCGCGCATACGCATATCCACCAGATCCGATGTTGCCTGAAACATTTGCTCCATCGCCAAACCTGTAGCTATGTTGCAAGTGTATTGAATTCCCAGGCGCATAAGGGCTGTGCGCAAATCTTCAATAGCGCGGCTTGCGCGAAGAAGCGGGCTGTTGGCGACGCGGATAATTCTTGCGCTCAATGCGGCATCATTGCCGATGACTCCCGTTAATTTATCGATGTCTGCATCCGGATCATCAGCCACTTCGCGGACCTTGAGGGCTACTTCCGGCAAGGTAGGAAGGACAAGTTGATCCTTTTCGATAGCGCTAATGATTTCATGGCGAACTTTTTCAGCTATGGTGCTCATTGGTATTCCTGTCGCGATACTATTCGTTTTTTTCGTCTGCTGTAGGTATAGCATAGGGGAGCGGAAGCGGTTTTAATTTTTGCGTGCCGGTTGCCAACGTAAGTTCATCCAAATGCTCATCCATTACTGAGGCGAGGATTTCAATATCCTGTTGATTATCCCGGGCGGCCATAACCACTTGTCCTGCCGTTTGCCGGGTGATGCTATTAGTTACTGCGGTTCCGGCGGCAGGAAGTTCATTAGCGATGCTTTTAAACCTGTACATGTGCCGTTTCAGTTTGCCGCGATAATGCAAGCGCGCCACTATTTCCTGTCCGGTGTAACAGCCTTTGCGAAAGCTAACGGCATTAATTAGTTGGTAATTAATTTCTTGCGGTGTAAATGCTTCATATGTCTCTGGATAAATAGTGGCTATGCCTTGCTGGATATCTTTTAATCCCCAGTCATTTATCGAGCCGGAAGCCGCCAGGGTAGTTAATTGCCGGGCGAAATGATCACTATGCGAGGCCGCTATCCAGCATTCATAACGATTACTATCAAGTTGGATTAAAAAATTACCTGCCGCTTCGATAAAACCATCATCAGCCACTGGTAATTGTGGAAACATTTTTTCTGCCAGCTCCCTTGCTTGCGCACCATATAATCCGAACAGGTGGAATTCATCCTTGCCATCAATAAGTTTTGCTTTTGAAAATACGATGTATTTGCCAAGGCTCTGTTGCGCTTTGTCGCGCATGGCAACGGGTATGCGCAGTGCGATAGTTTCTTGATGGAGTTGTGCGGCCCGAAACGTCAAGAGGATTCGGCCTTTCGGATTGCACTGGGCTCCAAGACGGGTTACGCCGTTATTTAACTCGCGAATGTCACAAGTGACTTGGCCTTGCAGGAATTTGGCCGCGTCCGGTCCTTTAATCAACAAGAGTTGTGATTCTTCAAGTTTTATCCAGGAAGTTGCATTCATAACAAATATTTACCGCAGTTGGTGTTCAGCCAGGGGTGATAGATTATCGGAATAATATTGGGTTTTTAATAGCTGCATTAGTCATGTATGGCATTTTAGTCTATAAATAAACAACATTACTTACCTGTGGTGACCCCGTGTTAACCGGAAACCCAAGGCTTTATCAGTCCTTGCGACAAAGCAGTTTCTATAAATTGTTTTTGTACTGTCTGCTGACGGTTGCGGTTATTTATAGTTATGAACTTTTACCGCCCAAAAAGTTATTAGTTGTACCTTCCGTGGATGTACCGCATTACATTTATGCCGACAAAAATTCGACCGGCGAGTTAATGGTTTACTGGCTTGATTTTGATGGCATGGCTTGGGAGTGCAACATTGAAAGTGACGGTAACCCCCATGTGTGTGGCTTTAACCTTTACCTTGGCGGAGGACAGGGTAGTGACGGGATTGATTTGACCCGTTATAAAACCATTAATGTCGATCTGGATTATTCGGGGAGCGACCAGCGGTTGCGCTTTTACCTGCGTAATTACGAACCCGGTTTTTCCGATATCAATGATATGCAAACTGCCAAGTTTAATAATGTGCACGTGCCAATAGAATATGTGCGCGAAAACCTGGTGCTAAGTTTATCCGAGTTCGCTGTTGCCGAATGGTGGATTACCGGGTACAAGGCGCCGCGGGAAAACGCCCTGCCTGATTTTCGCAATGTCATTGCATTTGGAGTTGATATCTCCTATCCAGGCGTTCCCGGCAAGCATAGTTTTAAGCTCAATAAATTGGAGTTTGTCGGGGAGTGGGTCGCGCGCGATGACTGGTATCTGGGAATTCTCATATTTTGGGTAAGTGTAATTTTGGCTGGCGGAGCCTTTAGCCTTGCTCGACTTAGCAAGGAAATTCGCCTGGAGCACCAGCGACTTGAACGTCTCGCTAATCAGAACTCCTTGTTGGCCCAGGAAACAGATAAATATAAAAAGCTTTCAATGGTCGATCCATTGACAGGGTTATTGAATCGTCAGGGACTTGCTGAATTTATCGGCCAGTATTTCCCGCAGGAAAGTAAGCGCCAGGTGTCTTTGATTGTTATTGATATCGATCATTTCAAGAAGATCAATGATTCATTGGGGCATGACGGCGGTGATTATGTGCTTAAGCGCGTTACCGAATTGATAAAAGCCAATACCCGTCAGACAGACCAAATAGCGCGGTGGGGTGGCGAAGAGTTTTTGATGGTATTGCCCGATACCTCATTGGAAAACGCCTATCATTTGGCGGAAGAAGTGCGGGCACTCATTGCGACGGCTCATTTTGCGCAGTATCCGGACCTGCATATCACTATCAGCCTGGGTGTGGGGACCAGCAGCGGCGAAATCCCGTTCGATCAATTATTCCGCACGGTGGATTTGGCGCTCTACCAGGCTAAAGCCCAAGGGCGTAACCGCACAGCGCTGGCAGCAGTTTCCGCTAGCGCTATTCGGTGAGGGCTTGTTTATAATGCCCCTCTTTTGGTGTGTTTGAAGGGTAATTTCGTGGATACAAATCGTTTGTTTTGGGGTAGCCGTCGCGGCATGCTGGAATTGGATCTGGTCTTAATGCCATTTCTGGAAAAGGTATATCCCAACCTGGAACAGGGTGATAAGGAACGTTATTGGTTATTGCTGGAGGAGCAAGACCAGGATTTATTTGCCTGGTTCCTACGTCGGGAAAATCCGGCCAACCCTGAACTGCAACGGATTGTGGATATTATTCGTGCCAACACCGGACTCCAAAAAAACAGCTAGGCTGTTTGCGCCTGCTGTTACCCCCACAAAGCCGCTGCCAGCATTGGCGGCGGTTTCCATTTACCATTCACCCGGTCTACTCCGGTTTTATCGAATTGCTTATGGGCTGGTTGCTATTGGCCTGTTAATTGCGCTTTTCCCCTGGTTATTGAAACAACCCTGGTGGTGGCCCCTGCTCATTCTGTTATGGGCCGGCCTTTGGGCGTCGTACTACCGGCAACAGGAGGGGATGTTTGCGGGCCAGCTGTGGTGTGACCGGGGAATGTGGTACACGCAATGCGGAAGTCAAACCTGCAAATATTCAATATCGGGGGAGGTCGTCTGCTGGTCATTTATCCTGATATTGCCGCTACGTAATCAGGAAACAAATCACCTCAGGTATGTAATAGTCGCCCAGGATGCGCTTTCACCCGCAGACAATGCGCGTTTGCGTACCTGGCTGCGAGTGTGTTTAAACCCCAAGCGCTAGGCTTCCTTGCTGACAATCACATCCTGGCCGGCAAAATTGGTGGGGACCAGGATGGTGTCGCGCGCAATGGTCGATTTTTCCGGATAATCCTGCGAGTAATGGAGGCCGCGACTTTCCTTGCGTTCATGGGCTGAGCGGATGATGAGTTCAGCTACGGTGGCAAGGTTGCGCAATTCAATCAAATCGCTGCTGACTTTGTAATTGCTGTAATAATCGGCGATTTCCCTCTGTAACAATTTAATGCGATGGGTGGCGCGCTCAAGGCGTTTATCGGTACGGACAATCCCCACGTAGTCCCACATGAAGCGGCGTAGTTCATCCCAGTTATGTGAAATTACCACATCTTCATCCGAATCCCGCACCCTGGATGTGTCCCACTGGGGTGATAAATCCGGGGTAGGGATGTGTGCCAAATTGCCCAGGATATGCTGTGCCGCCGACTGGGCATAAACAATACATTCCAGTAGCGAATTACTGGCCATGCGGTTGGCACCATGCAGGCCGGTAAACGAGGTTTCACCGATTGCGTAAAGGTTTTGTAAATCCGTATGGCCATTTTTGTCTACCATCACTCCCCCGCAGGTGTAATGGGCTGCCGGAACTACCGGGATGGGCTCCCTGGTAATGTCGATACCGAATTCAAGGCAGCGTGCCTTAACAGTTGGGAAATGTTCGCTAATAAACTCGGGAGTTTTGTGGCTGATATCCAGGTATACAAAATTGCAACCCAGGCGCTTCATTTCATGGTCAATTGCACGGGCGACTATATCGCGCGGCGCTAGTTCCTGGCGCTCATCAAAGCGGGGCATAAAACGTTCACCACTCGGGAGGCGCAGATAGGCTCCTTCTCCCCGTAATGCTTCGGTGATCAGGAAATTCTTCGCTTCCGGATGATAGAGGCATGTCGGGTGGAATTGGTTGAACTCCATATTGGTAATACGGCAGCCCGCACGCCAGGCCATGGCGATACCGTCACCACTCGCGCTATCCGGGTTGCTGCTGTACAGGTAAACCTTGCTTGCGCCGCCGGTTGCCAGAACCACCACCTTGGCCTGGAATACGTGGACGACATCCCCTTCGCTGTCCAACACATAAGCTCCGGTGCTGCGTAGTTTGCGCGATCCGGCATCTGCTTGCGAAATAAGGTTAATAGCGATGTGATGTTCGAAGATATCAATATTGGCTTGTTGTTGGACTTGTTCAATCAGGGTGGAATGGACTGCTTGTCCTGTAGCATCCGCGCTGTGGATAATCCGGCGATGGCTGTGGCCACCTTCTTTAGTCAGGTGATAATCGCCGTTATTGCTTTCCTTGGTAAAGTTAACACCTTGGTTAATGAGCCATTGAATCGCCTCCTTGCTGCGCTCTACCGTAAAACGGACGGCATCTTCATGACACAGCCCTGCACCAGCCACCAGTGTATCTGCCACGTGGGCGTCAATAGAGTCCTGGTCATCAAGGACCGCAGCAATCCCGCCTTGTGCAAACCAGGTTGAGCCCTGGTTGACGGCGTTTTTACTCAGCACCGCGACCTTGGCCTGTTGCGCTAGACTTAGGGCCAATGTCAGGCCTGCGGCGCCGGAACCTATAACCAGAACATCGTAATGGAAATGTTTTTTCATTCAATAAACCCGACCTGCTACAAAAGGTAAAAATCTTGCAAGGAAAGTGCGCAGTATAACAAGGCGAATTAGCTTTATACGAAGGGAAACTGTTTGCGGTTTAAGGTGCCGAACTTTTTAACCAAGCTTTTGTCTATGAGCCGTGTTAGCTTGATAGGCTTGGCTGTGTGCATAATGCTGGTCCTTGGTATGCAACGCATAGAAAAAATTGACACATATAGATTTGGCTAAGCAGAATGCTGGCCGTACTTTGCCCCGTAATCTATGGGGTGCTTGGGGGTTCAAATAATGACAGCGCAATTAGCGCCTGATGTTGATCAACAATTGGTCGAGCGAGTTCAAAAAGGCGATAAGCGCGCATTTGATTTGCTGGTTATTAAATACCAACACAAGGTATTAGCGGTAATTAGCCGTTTTATCCGGGATCACGCCGAAGCCCAGGATGTGGCCCAGGAAGCATTTATCAAAGCGTATCGGGCATTACCCAATTTCCGTGGAGACAGTGCTTTTTATACCTGGATTTATCGCATCGCTATTAATACGGCCAAAAATCACATAGTTGCCCGCAATCGTCGGCCACCAACCAGTGACGTGGAAATTGAAGACGCAGAATTTTTTGACGGCAATGAAGGCATGCATGAGCTCAACACGCCAGAACATAATGTGTTGTGTGAAGAACTTGAGGGAACTATCTCCCAGGCTTTCCGGGATCTGCCGGATGATCTGCGCACAGCGGTAACCCTGCGTGAGATGGACGGGTTGAGTTATGAAGAAATTGCTGAGGTTATGGCTTGTCCTGTCGGAACGGTGCGTTCACGAATATTCCGGGCCCGTGAGGCGATTGATAAACGAATCAAGCCATTGGTTGAAGATATTTAGCGGTTGTGAAAAATTTTCACAATTTTTGCAAAATTGGTGAACCAATCCTATAGGGCCTAGTCATAGAGACAGTTAGTTATAAGTGAGTGCGGTTCTCCAATCCTTTTTTCTCCATACTATTTTTGTACAGAGGCACCAGCGAGAATGACAGAGCAAATTCAACCACCAGTGCTTGCAGAATCTTTATCAGCACTTATGGATAATGAAGCTTCAGAGTTAGAACTGCAGCGACTGCTCAGGGCGCTGGATACTGACCCTGAACTCAAAACCACATGGTCTCGTTATCAAATTGCCAGTGTTGGCCTTAAGGGTAAGCTTCCGGTCATGGCATCCAGTGATTTTGCAGCGAGAGTCAGCGCAGCGATTGACGCCGAAGATGTTTATTCACAATCCGTTAGTACAAATCATCCATCCGTATCCCTGGATACCCAATCCGGGTCTGGTGATGTGGTGGCCTTGCCATCGCGTTGGTGGCAACAGGCCGGTCGTGTTGCGGTTGCGGCATCGGTGGCTGGTGCGTTAATTGTAGGCATACAACAATATCAGTCAGTTGCCCCCCAGGCTGCTGAAGTAGTAGCCAACGCCGCTACGACAGTACCGGCGGGTACATCGGAAAATAAAATTGCGAATTTGCCGTCCGGTATTAATGCGCCGGCACTTTCTGCCCGAACAGTGGCAGTGCAAAGCGGTTACGAATCCCGCCCGCAAGAGAATCGACGCGTGATGTTTGTTCCCCGTCAGGAAGCGGCTCCAGTGTATAACGAGGATATTTCGACCTACGTGAATCAATTGATCCAGGAGCACACAGATAACGCATCGATGAATAGTGGACAGGGCATGTTGCCTTACACTCGAGTAATTTTGAGCGAAGAAGAATAATTCTTTTATTTCCCGTCTTGTTTCAGGCTTGTTGGGATAGTTGGAGAGCGGTTATGCTGCTTTCCAACTATTTCGTTGTATGAGTCCAGAAATGCCAATATTTATTCCATCTGTTTTACGTCACTATTCCGCATGTGCTTTGTTAATGGCTGTCGCGTTTTGTGTAGTTCCGGCCTCTGCTCAAGGCAGTAACCCAACTCTGACGGATAAAGCAGCCATTTCTGCGGAGGTGGAAAGTCTTTTGCAAAAAATGGCTAGGGTGCCTCAAACCTTGAATTATCAAGGGTCTTTTACTTATCAACATAAAGATAACCCCACGCTACAAAGTTTCCGGATTCTCCATTGGGTGGAAAACGGTGTCGAGCATGAACGCCTGCAGCATTTAAATGGTTCGGCGCGCGAGTTTGTTCGCGAAGGTAAAGCCGTAGGTTGCAGTACTTTGGGTAATCAGTTGCTACAAGGTAAAGTTACGCAATTTGGAGTTAATCTTGCTCGCCTCGACCAGTTGTATAAATTTGAAATTCGCGGTCCTGAACGGGTAGCCGGGCGGGAAGCTACCGCACTACTTGCACTTCCCCTTGATCAATATCGGCATAGTTCCTTGTTGTCTATTGATAATGAAACCGGACTGGTACTGAAATCCTGGTTAGTAGATGAAGCCGCGCGCCCCCTGGAGCGTTATCAATTTATTGACCTGAACCTCGATCCTGATATGGAAAGCCTCAGGCAACCCATAGCTAAAAATCACCGGGATGCAAATGCCCAAGCCGACTGCAACCCCAACGAACTCAAACAACCGGAACGATGGAAATTGGTGTGGGTGCCGCCTGGTTTTGCGTTCGCAGGACAGCGCCAGGTACAACAAAACATTGATATGTTGATGTATACCGACGGGTTAACCACTTTTTCAGTTTTCATCCAGCAAGCTGAAGGAGTTATTCCTGAAGGAGTTGCTCAGCGCGGTGCAACCTTGGCGGTGATGGATGATCTAATTTACCAGGACAAAACCTACCGGATTACGGTGGTAGGTGAAATCCCGGCTGTTACTGCCCAAAAAATTGCCCAAAATATAGAAGGAATTTAATGCTCCTTTGTAAGTAGAGGAATTCCATCATGATCATTGAAACCGGTCGCATAGTATCAATTGAGCCGGAAGGCCTATGGGTGGAAACCATCCAGAAAACCGCCTGTGGTTCCTGCAAAGCGGAAAAAGCCTGCGGGCAAGGTTTGATTCAAAAGTGGGACGGGCACACCTCTTACATTTGGGTTTTATTGGATGGGCGCAATCCACAACATTACCAATTAGGGGATGATATACAAATAGGTGTACCGGAAGAGGTTGTGGCCAAGGGAGCATTGTTGGTTTACATGGTTCCTTTATTGGCATTGGTGGGGGCGACAGCGTTGGCGCATATCCAATTTGCGAACGAAGGTATAACCACGCTTAGCGGCGTGGCTGGCTTGCTGATCGGCGGTGTGATTGTACGCTGGCATTCCTGGCGTAATCGTTATAACCGCGAGCTTCAACCGGTATTGATTGACGATAGGCAAGCGTTGCGTTTTTGTCAGCCTGATGAATCACATCCACATGTTGCGAATTAACGCTAACCTCAGCATTCCGTTGCGAGAAATTGAACTGGCAGCCATGCGTGCCCAGGGCGCGGGTGGGCAGAATGTCAATAAAGTGTCGAGTGCGATACATTTACGTTTTGATATTCCCAATTCATCATTGAGTGATTTCCACAAAAATTGTTTATTAGCGTTGGGTGATAATCGAATTTCCAATGATGGGGTCCTGATTATCAAAGCCCAACGCTTTCGCACCCAGGAGCAGAATCGTGAGGATGCACTTTTACGGTTAAAAGAAATAATTCTGGACGCCATAAAAGTAAAAAAAATCCGCCGAGCTACCAAGCCAACACTTTCTTCCAGGCAGCGTCGAATGGATACAAAAACCCAGCGCGGCGCTATTAAGGCAGCGCGACAAAAAATATCCTTTGACTAATTACTACTTGGCGAATACCTGCGCTGCGTTATTTCCCAATTCGATGGTTTCCTGCCATAGCTGTTCTTGTAGTTTACTAATATCTTCTCCGCCGCCGTTCATCATCCACTCAACTACAGCTTTGGCTACATCAGGGTAATCGCGCGGTTTTGCGGGCGCTTGCAATGGCAACCAATTCCGTAATGTTTCCACATCAAAACGTTTTGCTGCGTGCCCGTAACCCAGTTTTTCCAAGGCAAGTGCATTGGATTTTTGTTCCATTTGCCCCCTGACCGGTTGCACCAATATTTTTTTCCCCAAATGAATCGCTTCGCTGGGCAATTCAAATCCCGCACTGCAAATAACGCCTTCGCAGCGATGTAAATCAATTTGAAATCCTGTGTGCGAAAAAGGGCGCACATGGATATGGCCTTCATCGTAGGCATGTGGAACCGGCTGATAAACAAAAAAATCATAGTCAGGAAATTCAAGCAATTGCGGGGCTATATCATCCAGCGAAGCAAAGGGAAGGTAAACCAGATAATGTTTGGATGTGGAAGTGTTAGGGTAAGCAGAATGCTCAACGAGTGGCGGTAAAATCGGTTGGTTAAAATGATGCCAGTGCAAGCCAATCGGCATAGTCACCGGTGCAAAGTTGCGCATGAACCAATCCACAAAAATAGTAGAGTCAGCTTTGGGGATATCATAAAAAAAAGCATTTTGATGTGAGAGTCCAATCACTTTTTTCCCGGCGCGTTTGGCTGCCCAGGCGGACACAGGCTCAAAGTCATTGATAATGAAATCGTAACCTTCCACGCTTATTTTTTTTACATCCCGGTAAAGCTGGGCCA
>CBFGOY010000076.1:0-10942 GCA_965650515.1 uncultured Cellvibrionaceae bacterium
TGTGGCGAAGGATATTGAGGATGATGTACTGGGTTATACCATTTCCAGCCCGCCAACAAATGGCGCGGTAACGATCAATCCCGCCACCGGCGATTTCACCTACACGCCCAATCCCGATTTCAATGGCGCTGATTCGTTTGTCGTGACAATTGCCGATGGCAAGGGCGGCACTACTACCAGCAGGGTGACTGTCGGTGTAACACCGGTAAATGATTTGCCCACCAGTGCCGATCTATCATTCACCACCCATGAAGAGGTGGCGGTTGCGGGAAAAATTGTTGCGTCGGATCTGGATGGCGATCGCTTACAGTATTCGATCACCACCACCGCGACTAACGGTACCGTAACGATCAATTCCACCACCGGCGATTTCACCTACACGCCCAATCCCGATTTCAATGGCCCTGATTCGTTTGTCGTGACAATTGCCGATGGCAAGGGCGGCACTACTACCAGCAGGGTGACTGTCGGTGTAACGCCGGTAAATGATTTACCCACCAGTGCCGATCTGTCATTCACCACCCATGAAGAGGTGGCGGTTGCGGGAAAAATTGTTGCGTCGGACCTGGATGGCGATCGCTTACAGTATTCAATCACCACCACCGCGACTAACGGTACCGTAACGATCAATCCCGCCACCGGCGATTTCACCTACACGCCCAACGCCAATTTCAATGGTTCTGATGCATTTGTAGTTTTGATTGCCGATGGCAAGGGCGGGACTGCTACCAGCAGGGTGACCATTGGTGTAATGCCGGTAAATGATTTACCCACCAGTGCCGATCTGTCATTCACCACCCATGAAGAGGTGGCGGTTGCGGGAAAAATTGTTGCGTCGGACCTGGATGGCGATCGCTTACAGTATTCAATCACCACCACCGCGACTAACGGCACTGTAACGATCAATCCCGCCACCGGTGATTTCACCTACACGCCCAATCCCGATTTCAATGGCGCTGATTCGTTTGTCGTGACAATTGCCGATGGCAAGGGCGGCACCGCTACCAGCAGGGTGACTGTCGGTGTAGCGCCGGTGAATGATCTCCCTGTTGCCGGTAACGATAATGCGTTCACCAACGAAAATACGGCCGTCATTATTGCGGTGCGCGCTAATGATTCTGATCCGGACGGGCATAACCTGACGGTTATTGGCGTCACCCAGGGGGTACATGGCTCGGTGGTAATCGATCCGGTCACGGGTAATCCGCTTTACACACCAAACAGCGGCTTTGCAGGTAACGATAGTTTTACGTATACCATCAGCGATGGCGCCGGCGGCGCTGCCATGGCAAGCGTACATGTGACAGTGAAGCCGGTTAACCAGGCTCCGGTTGCTGTGGCTGAGAGCATTACTGTTGCAGAAGGTGGCGTCGCGACCACATTAAATGGCGGCGCCACCAGTGTCCTGGCCAACGACAGCGACGCCGACGGCGATCCGATGACTGCCGTACTGGTATCAGGGCCCGCACATGGCTCATTGATCCTGGATCCCAACGGCACCTTCCGTTATGTCCATAACGGGGGTGAGACTAGTTCCGATAAGTTTTCCTACAGGGTTAATGACGGCACTGTGGATGGCAACCTGGTGGAAGTAATCGTCAACATCACCCCGGTAAATGACGCTCCTGTGGGTGTCGCCGATAAGATTGACGTCAACGAAGGAGGCACGGCTGCCGTTTTGGCCAGCGGCGCAACCAGCGTGCTGGCAAATGACCTGGATGCCGAGGGCAATCCGCTAACGGCGGTTCTGGTTTCGGGTCCTGCCAACGGCGCCCTGACCTTGAATGCCGACGGCACTTTTAGCTACGTCCATAACGGTAGCGAGACCAGGGTGGATCAATTCACTTACAGGGTTAACGATGGTTCCGCCAACGGCAATATCGTCACGGTCGATATTGCTGTGACACCGGTAAATGATCTTCCTGCCAGCGATGATGTGAGGGTATCCGGCAATGAAGACACCCCCATAGTGGTAAACCTGTCGGGTAGCGACGCTGATGGCAGCGTGGCGGGTTATGTCGTTAAATCCCTGCCGGCAAATGGGGTGTTGTACAGCGATGTGTTGATGGCCAATGCTATTGTGATTGGTACTTTAGTCTCCGGCCCGGTTTACTTTCTGCCGGATGCAGATTGGAACGGCAGGACGGGTTTCACCTATGTCGCCCGCGATAACGAAAGCGGTGACGACCTGACCCCGGCAAGGATAACCATTGATGTGATACCCGTTCCTGATGCGGCGCTGGTCGGTGTTGGTTCGGGTAATGTCAAGGAAGATACGCCGGCCCAAACCAGTGTTTCGGGTATCCTGGCTATTACCGATGGGGATGCAGGTGAAGCCTTGTTTAATGCCAGGGCCAACAGCCCGGGCACCTACGGCAGTTTCTCCATCGATGCCAGCGGTAACTGGACCTATGTCCTCGACAACAGCAAGCCGGATGTACAAGCCCTTAAAGAAGGTGAGACCCGCGAGGACACCTTCTCTGTCACCAGCCTGGATGGAGCCAGCACCTGGGTAACGATCAGGGTTTCCGGTACCAATGATGGCCCGGTTGCAACCGCGGATACCGCAACGGTAAAACAGAACACCGTTCTAATACTGACACCCGCCCAATTGCTGGGTAACGATTTCGATGCGGACAGTGACAGCCTTGCCATTGAGTCGGTGCAAGGGGCGGCCAATGGCACGGTTAGCCTGTCCGGGGACAATGTTGTTTTCACCCCAACGCCGGGTTACCACGGTCCCGCATCCTTTACCTATACCCTGGGTGATGGCAAGGGTGGCAGCTCAACGGCCAGTGTTTCCATCACTGTAATTCCCAATAATGCCCCGGACGCTGGCGCCGATATGGCGGGCGCGGTTCCCTATTCCGTTGCACTGGGTGATGCGTCGCCCACCGATTCATGGACCAACCTGGATAGCAAAGGCAAGGGCGTATATATCACCGCATACAAAACCTCCGGTGAAGCCACATTGCTGTACACAGGGTCGGTAGATGGGAACAACAATGTGTTGGGTGTAGCGGGAACGCCGCGGGCAAGGTCCGATGTACCCAACCAGATCGAATACGACGTTGCTACCGGAAAGTCCGAATCCATCCTATTAACCCTCCATGGCAACCTTAACCAGGCAAGCGTTGGGGTGAGCCGCTTATACCCCGGCGAATCCGGGGGCGAGGTAGGGATGTGGGAAGCTTATTACAACGGTGTGCTGGTCGCTTCCCGCACGTTCCGCTTATCCGGTACTGCCGAATATGGGACCTTCACTATCGATACCGGCAACCTGCCGTTTAATAGCATCAGGTTCAGCGCCTTGCATACCAACAATAACACCGGTGATGGCGGGGATTATTTCCTGACCAGCTTTGCCGGGTCCGGCCCCGCCAGTATCAATAGCAATTTGTCAGTCGTTGCGGATACCCCCAATACCCTCAATGCCGGTATGTTGCTGGCTAACGACACCGACCCGGACGGCGATAGCCTGGTTATTGCCAGCGTGCAGGACGGCATCAATGGGAGTGTCAGCCTGGTTGGCGGCAATGTAGTGTTTACGCCGGCAAGCGGTTATACCGGTCCGGCCAGTTTCACCTACACCCTTGCGGATGGTCGCGGTGGTACCGATACCGCGACCGTGCATTTGATGGTTGAGCGTATTAACCACGCGCCCGCGACTACTGCCGATACCCAGGCCACAGGTATAGGCACCGCCCTCAGCATTCCTGCATCCAGGCTGTTGGCCAACGATACGGATGCCGACGGCGATTCGTTTATGCTGGTAAGTGTCCAGGATGCGGTGAATGGCAGCGTTACTTTGTCCGGTTCCAATGTGATTTTTACTCCCATTGCCAACTACGAAGGCCCTGCGAGCTTCACATACACTGTCAGGGACGCACTGGGGGCGACCAGTACCGCTGTGGTGAATGTCGGGGTGGGAGCGGCCAGTGCGCCGAGCCTTGTGGTGAGTAAATCGCTGGTCGCCATCGCCCACGGCAGTGGTGGTACCAGCGTCAAATTTCCTATCATTACCCAACTGGTGGATGCGGATGGTTCTGAATCATTATCGATCAAGGTCAGCGGCGTACCCACCAGCCTGGGCTTCAACGCAGGGACGGATCTGGGCGGTGGGATATGGCAATTTACGGAAGCAGACTTGCCGAATTTAACCTTGAACCTGCCGGGCAATTATTCCACCGCTACGAATGGCACCAATCTAACGGTACAAGTCATTTCGACCGAAGCAAATGGGGGCTTTACCGCGTCTACCCAATCCGGCGTCACCTTGAAGGCCGCCTTTACTACCACTGATATAACCACTACCGATGCCGGTAACTACTCCGGCAATTCCGCTAACGACTACATCCTCGGAGGAACTGGCAACAACACCATCCATGGCGGTAACGGCAATAACATTATCGAGGGTGGTGCCGGTAACGATAGCTTAAGCGCGGGCTCCGGTTCCGATGTTATTTATGGAGGTAGCGGTGATGATGTCATCAATACCGGCAGCGGGACAGACCGGATATACGGTGGTTCAGGTAACGATACCTTGAAAGCTGGCAATGCCGGTGAAAATTCTGTCGATGTATTCATATGGACGTTGAATGATCAGGGAACCGCCGGTGCGCCTGCGGTTGATACCCTCCAGAATTTCTCAACTTCCGCAGCGGGAATAAATGCGAACGGCGGCGATGTGCTGGACCTTCGTGATTTATTGCAAGGGGAGGCGCTGGGCCCGAACAACAGCGCAGGTAACCTGGCAGATTACCTGCATTTTGAAATCGCGGGCGGTAGCACCCTCATTCACATCAGCCATACCGGCGGCTTTACCGCGGATTCCCATGCCGTTGGCGGCGGTTATACCAATGCGGCGGAAACACAGCAAATCATACTGGAGGGGGTCAACCTGCAAACGATTTACGCCGGTGCTAGCTCGGATCAGCAAATCATCACCCAGTTGCTTAACAGTAATAAGTTGATTACCGACTAAAATGGGCAGTAGCCATTGATAGTAAAATCCCGCTGTAACGGCGGATGTTTACCGGGGGCAAAATGTATATAAAACGAAATCACACCGGGGCGATTGTGGCGGTCAGCAAGGAGCCCTCGGTCGAATTTGCGGAGTCCATCGACCGCGACGCGCCTGAGTTATTGCAATTTCTCCACAGTGGGAAAACCCTCGAGCAGCTTGCACTTGAACAAAGCGACCAGACAATGGCGCGTGTTCTGGAAGACGTTGTTGGCCTGTTGGTTGAGCAGGGAGTGATCCGTTTTACCGATTTGCCTGAAGCGGCGCAAATTAAATTGCTTGCCCGGCGCGAGTTGCGTAGCAAGCATCAGGGGATTTATTTGCTCGATGATGGCGATCAATTACCGCTGTAATGAACAGTAAATCCCGCCGCCTCAAGCGAGCGGGGTTTCTACTGGATTTGTGTTCCTGTTAAACCATCCATACCGAGCTTTAGCAACGTGATTTGCTCCTCTTCGGTACTCACGCCCTCGGCAATGATATGGATGCCCAGGGAGTGGGCCAGGGTGCAAAGGCTTTGCACAAAACTCTGGCTGCCGCGGTTGGTATCGATAGCGCGGCTGATAGCAGCGTCGAGCTTTAAATAGTACAACCCCAGGTCTTGCAGTTTACCGAATTGGGTAAATTCCAGGCCCACATGTTCCAACCCTGTTTTACAACCCAATGCCCGCAAGCGAACAACAAAAGCACGCAGTTCCTCCACATGGCGCAGCACGCAAATTTCGGGGAATTCCAACCATAATTTTTTTGCTTCCAGGGGATGCTCGGCAAGCAGTGTAATTGTTTGTTCACGAAATTGAGCGTTGCACAGGGAAAGGGCCGATATATTTATCGCCAATTCAGTAGGCTGCGAGACTAATTGTTTAAGGGCAATTTTTAATACCGCCAGATCCACATCGGCCATTAACCCCAGGCGAACGGCCCAGGGCATAAAATATCCCGCAGGTTGGTATTCGTTGTTCAGCCGCAACCGCACCGCTGTTTCGTGATGCAATAATTTACCCTCGGCATTTTTTACCGGGAAACTGGCCAGGCGTAATTCCCCGGCAGCCAGCGCGTCGGCGATGCTGCAACGCCATTCACTGAGGTTGTATTGGCTGTAGTCCCGCTGTTCGTCATGGGTAATGACGGCGCGATTACCCCTGAGCTCCGCCTGCGCAAGCGCACCATCGAGCTTGTGCATTACCTGGTTTGCTTTTTCACCCTGGATAAAACCACACAACGCCAGGGGTACAGCAATCTTGTCGAAGCCGCCAGCAATTAATTGGAAATTCAATGTTTGCGAAATATCCACGCTCACAATATCGACGGGAGTATCGGTGGGAATTAATAAGCAAAAGTCACTGCCATTCAAACGGCCCGCATGGCTACCGGGAAATTTACCTTCGAGGTCGACAAAAACACTGGCGATCGCGCGCAATAATTGGTCAACCTGGTTGTGGCCCAGTTGCTGGTTGAGTTCATGCAGCATCAACACACGAGCGATTGCTAATATGCCGCGCTTTTCCGCATCTTCGCGTGTTAGTTGAACCTCCAGCAAGTTAAAAAAATGTGTGCGGTTAATTAACCCGGTCAAGCGATCGGTTTGCGACTCGCGGCGCAATACTTCGAGCTGTCTGGCTTCCTTGTCCAGCATATTCTTAACGCTGGTCGATAAGGTATTCATAGCGCGTACCAGGCGCTGGAATTCCCTGGTCTTCGGTTCTTGCGATACGATAAAACGACGCTCGCCGATGGCTTCCGCCTGGTCAACCACCACATCAAGTGGGCGCGAAATATATTTTAAAACCAGGCTTCCGATTAAACCGCTCAATAAAGTCGCGCACAAAAACCAGTCGAACAAATCGCGAGTGTTTTTCCACAGGGCTTCCAGTGCATAACGCGAGTGACTTTTCACAATGAGGGTACCCGCTTGTTGCCAGCCATCCTGGACCTGGGCAATTCCCGGTGCGACATCAAAGCTGACGCGCCGTGCAAACCAATCGGGAACGTAATCCACTTTTTCCTCATCAAAATTACGCGCCACAATCGGTTTTTTATTGGCGTCCTGGAAAATAATGTATTCGTAGTGACCGGCATCAAACTGCGCGGTGATTAATAATTCCAGTGTTACCGGATCCTTTTCCGCCATTTGTGAAATGGATAAAGCCAATGAATTGGCATTATCCATATTTTTCAAGCGCAATTGTTCCTGCAAGTAGGTTTTGGCCGTGATTGTGCTGATTGCAAAATTTCCACCCAATACCAGCAGTAACATAATGGTGATGCCAATCCACAATTGTTTAATCAATGACATTGTTTGTGCCTTTTATGTCTGCGGATGTTTTTTAAATGCGTAGGGAAAGGCATCTTAAAAACCTTCCTCCTGTGCTCGCGCCAAAAGATCGCGCCAGCGCGAAAGGCGCGCGGTCGGATCAGCCGTTGAACGATGATCGCCAACCCATAGGCCTTCGCTGTTAAAACTGAATACCGGACGCAAATCCGGGCGCCGGTTTGCCGGTTCGATCGTACCGACCAGGCTATCCATAATCAGTGGAACCGAGCCTGGCTGCGCATAGTAACCAAGCACCATATGGGCTTGGAAAATTTTGCTCTGCATCCCTCCGATCCGGGCGCGTACATAGATCAGGCGCAAATGTTGGGAAGGGACACCCATGCGCAACAGGGTGAGGTATTTTGCGATGGTGTAATCCTCGCAATCACCGGCGCGCGTGCCGATTGTTTCAAGGGGCGTCGCCCAATAATCGCTTTTTTTCCAGAGGTCCAGGTCCTCGATGTAGCGAAGGTTTTGATTAAAAAACTCGTTGACCTTATGGATTTGTTCCTCGGGGGATTGCCGGTTGCCTTCAACAACCAACTGGTTCCAGCGCTCCAGCAACAGCACACCATCATCGCCATAGCGCTGTTGCATCAATTGTTTCATTTGTTGGAGGTCGGTGCTGGCGAAGGCGAGCAGGGTACCGAGCAGCAATACCACTAGACCCGCACGGGACCAATATTTTTTGGCGGTAGGGCGGGAAACTGGCGCCAGTTGGAATGGAATGTACAGCAACAAGGGCATTGTTTACTCGTTGCAGATGTTAAAAATCAAGCAGCACATTGGCGATATGGCCCGGAGTTCAAAGTTACTGGAGTATAGCTGCTGTTTTCGGAAAGGAACGGTGGCGGGAACGCTGGCGTGTTAAATTCCCTTGGCTGCTGAATACGTATTCACCGGTGCTTTGCTGCTGAATACGTATGCAGCACTTTGCGCGTTTGTATTTTATTTCATCAAATAGTCGTTCCAATAACATAAGCATAAAGGAACAACCATTATGAAACCCAAACACATCCTCCTTTCATTTTTGCTGGCTGTGTCAGCCACGGCCCAGGCCGATTGGTATCTTCGCGGCACGCATAATAATTGGGCGGCAACGCCGATGAACGCCGCGGGTACCAATACCGTAGAGTTAACCAATGTGGTATTTGCCGTGGCCGGTAGTATCAAGTTCGATCGCTATGGAAACTGGGAAGAAAGCTACGGTGTCGGAGGCCTTAACGGTTCCAATATTGCAGTGGGCCAGGGTACCTGGAATATTAAATTTTTTACCGATACCAAAAACTGGAATATCACTTCAGCTGCCAGCGTTAATTATCACCTGCGCGGCACGTTTAATGCCTGGGCCGAAGGAACCTTGATGACTCGCGTCGGTACCAGCGATGTCTATGAGAGCTGCCAGAATTTTGTAAGCGGCGATGCCGGCGGCGGCCCGCGTTTTAAGATTGATCCCTATGGCGGCTGGGGTAGTGATGCGGTCCCTGCCGCGGACTACACGGTTGCGGCCGGCTGGGTAAAAATTAATTTCAATGCGGCTACCAAAGCAATCAGTACGCAACAAAACCTCGCTGCCAATTGCGGTGTAACAACATCCAGCTCAGTAGCTTCTTCCAGCGTTGTCACCTCAAGTTCACCAATGAATTCTTCCAGCTCATCGTCACTACAATTCCATTTGCGCGGTACACACAATGGCTGGGCTGAAGGTGATTTATTTACGACCGCCAGCGGTGTAAACCAATTGGAAATTTGCCGCAATTTTACTGTGGGCGATGCCAATGGTGGCCCGCGTTTTAAAGTGGACCCTAACGGCGGTTGGAGCGATGCTTTCCCGGCGGCAGACCAGGCAGCGAGTGGCTGGACCAAAATTGTTATTAACACCGGTACCCCTGGTTTGGTAAGCACCACTACCAACCTTGGGATTAATTGCGGTGTTTCCTCATCCAGCTCGGTTGCATCTTCGGTAAGTTCATCATCAAGCAGTGTTGCAATTGCAGATGATTTCCGTGCGCGCACAATGTATTTCGTATTTGTGGATCGTTTTGCCAATGGCAACACCACTAACGATAATGGCACCAATCCGACAGCAACTTCCACTACCAAATCGGCCGGCGTCCAAAGTGAGTGGAAAAAATATTGGGGCGGCGATATTGCCGGGTTAATTTCCAAACTTGATTATTTGCAATCGCTCGGCGTGTCGGCCATTTGGGTAACCCCATTGGTGGACAATATTAATAGTGGTAATGAAGGTGGCTATCACGGTTACTGGGCGCGCGATTTCTACGCGGTCGATGAACACCTCGGCGATTGGGCATTAGTGGATGAACTCGATGCACAAATGGAAGCGCGCGGTATGAAGCTGGTGCTGGACATTGCGCTCAACCATTCCAACCAGGATGATCAATACGAATTCGGTGCGCTTTATAAAGAGGGCGCGTTTATTACGGATTTTGCCAGCGGCAAAGGTAGCTGGTATCACGCAAACGGCGCAATTTCCGATTGCGGTGACACCAACCCTGCAACCACCTGCAATGGCGAATGGGATGATCCCTGGTCGTTCCGCAACAAAAGTTTGTTTAACCTGACCGATTTTAACCACGGCACCAGCAGCAATTCATTGGCGGACCAATACCTGATTGATTCCGCACTCAAGTGGATGGATCACGGTGTGGATGCTTTCCGTATCGATGCGATTAAACATATCGAGCCCTCATTTATTAATCGCTTTAGCGCGGCGGTGCGTGCGAAAAAAGCCGATACCTATATTTTTGGAGAGTGGTATAACGCCGGTGCGGGTGACTCGATTTCCATGGGCTTCCTGAATGAGCGCCGCGGTTCAGAGTTGCTGGACTTTAAATTGCGTGATGCGATTGAAAACGCCATTGCGGGCAATACCACCATGGTTAATTTGAGCAGCCACATCGCATCACGTGCGGCGGCGATGAACGGTTTTGAAGACCAACAGGCGATTTTCCTTGATAACCACGATGCAACGCGCACCAGCGTTTATTTGCAAACCACAGGTAATACCAATCGCGGTGCAGGTAAAGGAATGGGTAAGGTATTTGCGGATGCGCGCCAGAACCTGGGTATGGCATTGGTAATGACCTTGCCTGGTGTCCCGACGATTTATTACGGCACCGAGCAGAACTCCACCTGGTTCACCGCAAATGGCGATGGGCAGGTTGGCCATGATCCCTATAACCGCGAACAGATGCCGTCGTTTAGCCAATCTACCGCGGCATTTAGCCTAATCAGTGCCTTGGCTAACCTGCGCAAAAACAGCGCTGCTGTGCAACGCGGTACTTATGCCGAACGTTGGGTGAATTCGGATGTGTTAGTGTTCCAGCGCCAGGAGGGGGGCGATTGTGTCGTAGTCGCTGTGAATCGCGGTGCGGCGACTAATATCAGCGTACCGAATTTGTGCTTGGCCAATGGTGCCTATACCAGCAAGTTGGGTAGCGATATTGTGAATATTACCGGCGGTACCGGTAATTTCGATCTCTCGCAAAATGAAGTGGTAGTCTTGCACTGACTTCCGCTGGCAAAAAAATAAAAAGGGGCGCATTTCTGCGCCCCTTTTTATTTTTTGTTTTTACTTTTTC
>CBFGOY010000077.1:0-10871 GCA_965650515.1 uncultured Cellvibrionaceae bacterium
CTATCCGTGAAGGTGGTCGTACTGTTGGTGCTGGCGTTGTGGCCAAAATCATTCAGTAATTAAATCTTGCATGGCGGCAAAGCCGCCATGCATCTCTTGCTTCATTTATGTTAGGCCAGTAGTTCAATTGGTAGAGCACCGGTCTCCAAAACCGGGTGTTGGGGGTTCGAGTCCCTCCTGGCCTGCCAAATTTCATGAAGGTTTCAGGCGATAATGACTGCAAATACTGAAGAAAAAGTTTACCGGCTGGATGCATTGAAATGGCTTCTGGTTGTTGCTGTGGTTGCTGCCGGAGTCGTCGGAAACTCTCATTTCTCTGCTGAATCTGTTCTCTATCGTGCATTGGGTTTGTTGGTGCTTGCTGCAATTGCAGTGTTTATAGCATTGCAAACCGCGAAAGGTGCGGCGATTGCCGATGTGGTGCGTGGTGCCTTGGTTGAGTTGCGTAAAGTGGTTTGGCCGACGCGTCAGGAAACTAATCAGACAACATTAATTGTAATTGCAGTGGTGATTGTAACTTCAATTATTCTTTGGTTGCTGGATACCCTTTTTGGCTTTATTGCTTCCAGCATCATAGGTTGAGAATTATGGCTAAGCGCTGGTATGTGGTTCATGCCTATTCAGGTTACGAAAAGAAAGTAGCGGCTTCTTTGCGCGATCGCGTGGCTCTTTATGGAATGGAAGAGAGCTTCGGCGAAATCCTGGTTCCCACTGAAGAAGTGGTTGAAATGCGCGGTGGCCAAAAACGTAAAAGTGAACGTAAATTCTTCCCGGGTTACGTTCTGGTTCAAATGGAGTTGAATGATGATACATGGCACTTGGTAAAAGATACTCCGCGCGTAATGGGATTTATTGGCGGCAAGGCTGATCAGCCTGCGCCCATTACGGAAAAAGAAGCGGAAGCTATTTTGCGTCGCGTTGATGACTCAATTGAAAAACCCAAACCCAAAACCATTTTTGAACCTGGTGAGATGGTTAGGGTTATTGATGGTCCGTTCAATGATTTTAATGGCGTTGTAGAAGAAGTTAATTACGACAAAAATAAACTGCGTGTTGCAGTGCTTATTTTTGGTCGGTCAACTCCAGTGGAGTTGGAGTTTAGCCAGGTCGAGAAGACCTAAGGCAAAGGTTGTTTTTAATGCCCTTCTTTGCTTTGCAAAGAGGGGTTTTCGTGTCCTTGGCGTTCGCCAGGACGGGGAGCCTGAGATGCCGGGTTTTGCCAAAGATCCGGTTGAGGCGCTAATACCCATAGGGGAGTAAAGTCATGGCAAAGAAAGTAACCGCTTACGTTAAGCTGCAAGTAGCAGCTGGCAAAGCAAACCCAAGTCCACCAGTTGGTCCAGCGCTGGGTCAGCACGGTGTAAATATCATGGAATTCTGTAAGGCGTTTAACGCCCAGACCCAAGGTATGGAAGTTGGCGCACCTGTTCCCGTCATTATCAGTGTATACAGTGACCGCAGTTTTACATTCGTAATGAAAACTCCGCCTGCTTCGTTTTTGTTGAAGAAGGCAGCGGGCATTACCAGTGGTTCCGGCCGCCCCAACACTAATAAAGTTGGCAAGGTAAACCGCGCCCAATTGGAGGCGATTGCCACGACTAAAATGGCAGACCTGACGGCTGCTGATATGGATGCCGCTGTGCGTACTATCGCTGGCTCTGCGCGTTCAATGGGCCTGGAAGTGGAGGGCGTATAAAATGGCAAAAATCTCCAAGCGTCAACGTGCTATTAATGAGAAGGTCGATTCAACCAAACAGTATGCTATTGAGGATGCTGTTGCATTATTGAAAGAACTTTCCAACGTAAAATTCGCTGAAACTGTCGATGTAGCTATCAGTCTGGGCATTGACCCACGTAAATCTGATCAGTCTGTTCGCGGTGCTACTACGTTGCCGCACGGCAATGGCAAGTCAGTTCGCGTAGCGGTATTTACTCAGGGTGCAAATGCTGAAGCTGCAAAAGCGGCGGGTGCTGAATTTGTAGGTATGGATGAACTGGCTGCGGAAATCAAAGCAGGAAAGATGGATTTTGATGTAGTAATTGCCAGCCCTGATGCAATGCGTGTTGTTGGTCAGTTGGGCCAGGTCCTTGGTCCCCGCGGTTTGATGCCAAACCCGAAAACCGGCACCGTGACTCCAGATGTGGTTACTGCTGTTAAAAATGCTAAAGCTGGTCAAGTGCGTTACCGTGCAGAAAAAGGCGGTATCGTTCACGGTGGCTTGGGTAAGATTTCCTTTGATACCGTTGCGATCAAGGAAAACCTGGAAGCACTGGTAAACGATTTGAAAAAAGCCAAACCTGCAACTTCAAAAGGCATATACCTGAAGAAGATTTGCCTCAGCACTACTATGGGGCCAGGTTTGGTAATCGATCAGGCATCTCTCGCAATTTAATTTGCAGATGCCAAAGAACTTTGGGGTCCGTTTGTATAAACGGGCCGTCAAAGACCGTAGGTGTTGAGGGTTGTGTTTCGCTCGAGACTTAATGTGATTCGCCTACGCAGATGGTGAGACCCTTTTCAGTATAAATCTGAATGACATCACCAAATGATGGCTTCACTGTATAAACAGCATGTTTATCAACAGTGAAGATTTGAAGACAACGATAGACCAGTCTATCTCAACAGGAGAAATCCCGTGGCACTAGGACTTGAAGGTAAAAAAGCGATAGTCGCTGAAGTCCATGAAGTTGCTAAGAGTGCGTTGTCTGCAGTGGTTGCCGATTCTCGCGGCGTAACTGTAGGAAAAATGACCGCTCTGCGTAAGCAGGCCCGTGAAGCTGGCGTTTGGGTAAAAATCGTCCGCAACACATTGGCTCGCCGCGCTGTACAGGGCACAGCTTACGAATGTCTCGTTGACAGTTTCGTAGGTCCAACCTTGATTGCTTTCTCGAACGAACATCCAGGTGCGGGCGCCCGTATCCTGCAAGACTTCGCGCGTGAAAATGACAAGTTTGAATTGAAAGCTGCTGCCTTTGAAGGTGAGAAAGTAAACATCGCTATGTTGGCTACCTTGCCAACCTACGACGAAGCTGTAGCTCGCCTGCTGCGTACAATGAAAGAAGCAGCTGCTGGCAAACTGGTTCGCACTATTGCGGCCGTTCGCGACCAAAAAGAACAAGCTGCTTGATCATTTTGATAGCTGCTTAATTTAACGATTTATGAGCGTAATGCTCCCAAAATAGGAATTGAGTCATGTCTCTGACTAAAGAAGATATCATCAATGCCATCGCAGAAATGTCTGTTAAAGATGTAGTAGAACTGGTTTCTGCAATGGAAGAAAAATTCGGCGTTAGCGCTGCTGCAGCTGTTGCTGTTGCTGCTGGCCCAGCTGCTGCGGCTGCAGAAGAGCAAACTGAGTTCACCGTAATGTTGTCATCTGTTGGCGACAAGAAAGTAAACGTGATCAAGGCTGTTCGTGAGCTGACCGGTTTGGGCTTGAAAGAAGCTAAAGACCTGGTTGAAGCTGCACCAAAAGCTGTTAAGGAAGCTGTTTCCAAAGCTGACGCAGAAGCTGCAAAAGCAAAACTGGAAGAAGCTGGCGCTATCGTAGAAGTGAAATAATTTTACGACTCGTGTTGCCGAAGTCCATTTTTCAGTTTGGACGCAAGGCTGGTGGGTTTTTGCCCGCCAGCCTTTTTCCGTTTTCAGAAATGATTAACTGAAAAACTCCCGAGGGATTCTCCGCAAACTTTTTTGTTGGAAGAGCAGGAAGCAATTATCGTAATGAAATGTTACGAACAAGCGAACACATTGTTGAGTTAGTGGTTTTACACAAAAAAGCGCTCAGGCGTTTTCATGGCTGCGATCAAGCCCGATCCGCGAACAAGCTGGGGAATACAGATGGCTTACTCATATACTGAGAAAAAACGTATCCGCAAGGATTTTGGCAAACTGCCTCACGTAATGGATGTACCTTACCTCTTGGCGATTCAGTTAGATTCCTACAGAAAGTTTACCCAGGCAGAGACTGCACCCAATAAGCGTGACGATATGGGGTTGCACGCTGCTTTCCGTTCCGTTTTTCCAATCGTCAGTTACTCTGGTAATGCTGCACTCGAGTATGTGAGCTACAACCTCGGTAAAGCCGCGTTTGATGTAAACGAATGTATTTTGCGTGGCGTCACCTACGCTGTGCCCCTGCGCGTTAAAGTGCGCTTGATTATTTATGATCGCGAATCTTCTAACAAAGCGATCAAGGATATTAAAGAACAAGAAGTTTATATGGGCGAAATCCCGCTCATGACTGACAATGGTACTTTTGTAATCAATGGTACCGAACGTGTAATTGTCTCCCAATTACACCGTTCCCCCGGTGTGTTCTTCGACCATGATAAAGGCAAGACTCACTCATCCGGCAAGTTACTTTATTCTGCTCGTATCATCCCTTACCGTGGCTCGTGGTTGGATTTTGAATTTGATCCGAAAGATTTGTTGTATGTGCGCATTGACCGCCGCCGTAAACTGCCTGCGACAATTTTATTGCGTGCCCTGGGATTCAGTTCGCAAGAAATGCTTGGCATGTTCTTCGAAACCAGTAGCTTTACCTTGGGTAAAGACGGCCAATTTAGTTACGAAGTGGTTCCATCCCGTTTGCGTGGTGATGTTGCAACCTTTGATATCAAAGATGACAAAGGCAACGTTATTGTTGAAGAAGGGCGTCGTATTACTGCCCGCCATATTCGCCAGTTGGAGAAGGCGGGTGTTAACCAAATGGATGTTCCTTCTGAATATTTGCTGGGTCGTTCTCTGGCGAAGGACATCGTTGATACTCGTACCGGTGAGTTGGTATTCGAATGCAATACTGAAATTACCGCGGATGCATTAGGCAAGATTGTCGCCGCCGGCGTGGAAAAGGTGGAAACCCTATACACCAATGAACTGGATTGCGGTCCGTTTATTTCCGAAACACTGCGTATCGATCCTACCCGTACGGCACTGGAAGCGCTGGTTGAAATCTATCGCATGATGCGCCCCGGCGAACCGCCAACCAAGGAGTCTGCGGAAGCGTTATTCCAGAACTTGTTCTTCTCGCAAGAGCGCTACGACCTGTCTGCTGTGGGCCGTATGAAGTTCAATCGTCGTCTCGGTCGCGAAGCTGAAACCGGTGAAGGTACTTTATCCAACGACGATATTGTTGATGTGATGAAGACGCTGATTTCTATCCGTAATGGCAAAGGCGTTGTGGATGATATTGATCACTTGGGTAACCGTCGTGTTCGCTCTGTTGGTGAGATGGCGGAAAACCAATTCCGTGTTGGTTTGGTACGTGTTGAGCGCGCGGTAAAAGAGCGTTTATCAATGGCAGAAAGCGAAGGTTTAATGCCGCAGGATTTAATCAACGCCAAACCAGTGGCTGCTGCGGTTAAAGAATTCTTCGGTTCTTCGCAGCTGTCGCAATTTATGGATCAGAACAACCCGCTTTCAGAAATTACGCATAAGCGCCGCGTCTCTGCGCTTGGCCCTGGTGGTTTGACGCGCGAGCGCGCTGGCTTCGAAGTCCGTGACGTGCATCCGACCCACTACGGTCGCGTATGTCCAATTGAAACACCTGAAGGTCCAAACATCGGCTTGATTAACTCTTTGGCGACCTATGCCCGTACTAACAATTACGGCTTCCTAGAGAGTCCGTACCGCAAAGTGGTTAACGGCAAGGTCACCAACGAAATTGATTTCCTGTCAGCGATAAACGAATCCGAATACGTTATCGCACAGGCATCGGCAACCCTGGATGACAATGGCAATCTGACAGAAGAGCTGGTGTCAGTTCGCCATATGAACGAATTCGCACTCAAGCCTGCTGCGGAAGTCCAGTATATGGACGTGTCTGCGCGCCAGGTAGTGTCTGTTGCAGCATCCTTGATCCCATTCCTTGAGCACGACGATGCTAACCGTGCATTGATGGGATCGAACATGCAGCGTCAAGCGGTTCCGACATTGCGTTCACAAAAGCCGTTGGTTGGTACCGGTATGGAGCGCAATGTGGCCTCCGACTCGGGTGTCTGTGTAGTTGCAAAACGCGGCGGCGTGATCGATAGCGTCGATGCTGGCCGTATTGTGGTAAAAGTCCACGATAACGAAGTACAGGCCGGTGACGCGGGTGTGGATATTTACAACCTGATCAAATACACCCGCTCCAACCAAAACACCTGTATTAACCAGCGCCCGATCGTAAGCATGGGCGATGTGGTTTCCCGTGGTGACATCCTGGCTGATGGTCCTTCAGTGGATATGGGTGAATTGGCGCTCGGCCAAAACATGCGTATCGCCTTTATGCCCTGGAATGGTTACAACTTCGAAGACTCAATCCTGGTTTCCGAACGTGTTGTACAGGAAGATCGTTTTACCACTATCCACATCCAGGAATTAACGTGTATCGCGCGCGATACCAAGTTGGGCAGTGAAGAAATTACCGCCGATATTCCAAACGTAGGCGAAAGCGCCCTGAGCAAGCTGGATGAGTCCGGTATTGTTTACATCGGCGCGGAAGTTGTTGGCGGCGATATCCTGGTCGGTAAGGTAACACCAAAGGGCGAGACCCAACTGACTCCGGAAGAAAAACTACTGCGCGCCATCTTCGGTGAGAAAGCGTCTGACGTTAAAGATACTTCCCTGCGTGTACCGTCCGGTACCAAGGGCACAGTAATTGATGTGCAGGTTTTCACTCGCGATGGCTTGGAAAAAGACCAGCGCAGCCTGGAAATTGAAAAGGCGCAATTGGATGAAGTGCGCAAGGATCTCAACGAAGAATATCGCATTGTTGAGACTGCCACCTTCGAGCGTCTGCGCTCTGCATTGGTAGGCCAAATCGTTGCTTCCGGCAAAGGCGTGAAGAAAGGCGAAGCCATGACCCACGAAATTCTGGATGGTCTGGAAAAAGATCAGTGGTTCAAGCTGCGCATGAACGAAGAAGCGCTGAATGAGCAAATTGATCGCGCCGAAGAGCAGCTGGCTGAACGTCGCAAAATCCTTGACGAGCGTTTTGAAGACAAGAAGCGCAAATTGTCTACCGGTGATGACCTGGCGCCGGGCGTTCTGAAAATTGTTAAGGTTTACCTCGCTATCAAGCGTCGTATCCAGCCTGGTGACAAGATGGCGGGTCGCCACGGTAACAAAGGGGTTATCTCGGTCATTATGCCGATCGAAGATATGCCTTATGACGAAAACGGTG
Organism: uncultured Cellvibrionaceae bacterium; assembly: GCA_965650515.1. Classification (GTDB taxonomy): domain Bacteria; phylum Pseudomonadota; class Gammaproteobacteria; order Pseudomonadales; family Cellvibrionaceae; genus Cellvibrio. The sequence goes on from CBFGOY010000077.1 coordinate 7,170, forward strand.
AGACGGTTGACATCGTACTCAACCCGCTCGGCGTACCTTCACGTATGAACGTGGGTCAGGTGTTGGAGATGCACTTGGGTATGGCCGCCAAGGGTTTGGGTGTGAAGATCAACAAGATGCTGCAAGAGCAAAAAGCAATTGCTGACATTCGCGCGTTCCTCGAGGATATTTACAACAAAACCGGTGACGTAGCGGCGAAAGAAGATCTGGCGTCTTTCTCTGATAAAGAAATTGTAGATCTGGCCCAAAACCTGGTTGACGGTGTGCCTATGGCAACGCCGGTATTTGATGGTGCCAAAGAGCACGAAATCAAAGCCCTGTTGCGTTTGGCTGGTTTGTCCGATTCTGGCCAAACCATCCTTTATGACGGACGTACCGGTGATCAATTCACCCGTCCGGTGACTGTAGGTTACATGTACATGTTGAAACTGAACCACTTGGTGGACGACAAAATGCACGCGCGTTCAACCGGTTCTTACAGCCTTGTTACCCAGCAGCCCCTGGGCGGTAAGGCGCAATTCGGTGGCCAGCGCTTCGGTGAGATGGAAGTGTGGGCACTGGAAGCCTACGGTGCCGCTTACACCTTGCAGGAAATGCTCACAGTTAAGTCTGATGACGTTGCAGGCCGTACCAAAATGTACAAAAACATTGTGGATGGCGACCATCGTATGGAACCGGGTATGCCCGAATCCTTCAATGTATTGGTCAAGGAAATCCGCTCTCTGGGTATCAATATTGAGCTTGAGCAGGAAGATTAACCTTCCTGCTTATCGCTCCCTGTACACAGCGGGTTTGTGTGCAGGGAGTGAAACCCGGATACAGTAAAACCCAAGAATTTGCCTCGAAGTTTAATGAAAGCTCCGCTGGAGCTAACAGGAGAAAGCGCCTTGAAAGACTTACTGAATTTGCTCAAGTCCCAGGGACAAGTCGAAGAGTTCGACTCTATTCGTATCAGCTTGGCATCACCTGAAATGATTCGCTCGTGGTCGTTTGGCGAAGTAAAGAAGCCAGAGACTATTAACTACCGTACCTTCAAGCCCGAGCGTGAAGGCCTGTTCTGCGCCAAGATTTTTGGCCCGGTAAAAGATTACGAATGCTTGTGCGGCAAGTACAAGCGGATGAAACATCGCGGCATTATCTGTGAGAAATGCGGTGTTGAAGTGACGCTGGCCAAGGTGCGCCGTGAGCGTATGGGCCATATTGAATTGGCCAGTCCGGTCGCCCACATCTGGTTCCTGAAATCCCTGCCGAGCCGTATCGGTTTGTTGCTGGATATGACCCTGCGCGATATTGAGCGCGTGCTTTACTTTGAATCCTATGTAGTGACCGAGCCGGGCATGACTACCCTGGAGCGCGGCCAGTTGCTCACCGACGAGCAATACTTTGAAGCCATGGAAGAGTTCGGTGATGAATTCGAAGCGCAAATGGGTGCTGAAGCTATCCAGACGTTGATGCGCGCGATTGATCTGGAATCTGAAATCCAGCGCCTGCGCGAGGAAATTCCGAATACCACCAGCGAAACCAAAATCAAAAAATACTCCAAGCGCCTGAAGCTGCTTGAAGCGTTCCATTTCTCTGGCAACAAGCCGGAGTGGATGGTGATGGAAGTATTGCCGGTATTGCCGCCTGATTTGCGTCCCCTGGTTCCATTGGATGGTGGCCGTTTCGCGACTTCCGATCTGAATGATTTGTACCGTCGTGTTATCAACCGTAATAATCGTTTGAAACGCCTGCTGGACCTGAATGCGCCGGACATTATCGTACGCAACGAAAAACGTATGCTACAGGAAGCGGTAGATGCCTTGCTGGATAACGGCCGTCGCGGTCGTGCGATTACCGGCTCCAACAAGCGTCCATTAAAATCTTTGGCTGACATGATTAAAGGTAAGCAGGGCCGTTTCCGTCAAAACCTGCTTGGTAAGCGCGTGGACTATTCCGGTCGTTCGGTGATCGTGGTGGGCCCGACTCTGCGCCTGCACCAGTGCGGCCTGCCCAAGAAAATGGCATTGGAATTGTTCAAGCCATTTATTTTCAGCAAGCTCGAATTGCGTGGTCTGGCTACCACTATTAAAGCTGCCAAGAAAATGGTTGAGCGCGAAGAAGCGGTGGTGTGGGATATCCTCGACGAAGTAATCCGCGAGCACCCGGTACTCCTGAACCGCGCACCGACCCTTCACCGCCTTGGAATCCAGGCGTTTGAGCCGGTGTTGATTGAGGGTAAGGCGATCCAGCTTCACCCGTTGGTTTGTTCTGCGTATAACGCGGACTTCGACGGCGACCAGATGGCGGTTCACGTTCCCTTGACGCTGGAAGCCCAGCTTGAGGCGCGTGCGCTGATGATGTCGACCAACAACATTTTGTCTCCAGCTTCCGGCGAACCCATTATTGTTCCTTCCCAGGACGTGGTGTTGGGTTTGTACTGGATGACCCGTGAGCGCACTAACGCCAAGGGCGAAGGCATGGTGTTTGCCGATACCGCCGAGGTATCCCGCGCCTACTATTCCAAACAGGTTGATTTGCAAGCGCGTATCAAGGTGCGTCTGACTGAAACCCTGATCGGCGCGGAAGGTGAAAAAACCAGCGAAACCAAGCTCGTGCAGACCACCGTTGGTCGTGTGCTGTTGTGGGAAATCGTACCCGCAGGCATTCCGCTGGAGATGATCAATCGCCCCATGGTGAAGAAAGCGATCTCTGCGGTGATCAATTACTGCTATCGCGTAGTAGGCCTGAAAGCGACGGTGATTTTCGCTGACCGGTTGATGTATATGGGCTATGACTTTTCTACCAAATCCGGTTCATCCATTGGGGTTAATGACTTTACTATCCCTGCTGCCAAAGCCGAAATCATTGCGCGCGCTGATGCCGAAGTGAAGGAAATTGAAACCCAGTACGCCTCGGGTCTGGTGACCCAGGGTGAGAAATACAACAAAGTTATTGATATCTGGTCCCGTGCAAACGATCTGGTGGCCAAATCGATGATGGAAGGTATTTCCAAAGAAACGGTAATTAACCGCGAAGGTCAGGAAGAACAGCAGGCCTCTTTCAACTCCGTATTTATGTACGCCGACTCGGGTGCGCGCGGCTCGCCCGCCCAGATCCGTCAGTTGGCGGGTATGCGTGGCCTGATGGCGCGTCCGGACGGCTCCATTATTGAGACGCCGATTAAGGCGAACTTCCGTGAAGGCTTGAACGTACTCCAGTACTTCATTTCAACCCACGGTGCGCGTAAAGGTTTGGCGGATACCGCACTGAAAACTGCGAACTCCGGTTACCTGACCCGTCGCCTGGTAGATGTTGCGCAGGACCTGGTAGTAACCATGCAAGACTGTGGTACCGATGAAGGCCTCACGATGTCACCGGTAATTGAGGGGGGTGACGTTATTGAATCCCTGGGTGACCGTATCCTCGGCCGTGTTGTCGCGCGCGATGTAATCCGTCCGGGCAGTGATGAAATCCTGGTTCCGGCTGGAACCATGATTGATGAGGCCTGGGTTGAGCGTGTAGAAGCAATGGGTATTGACGAGGTCCTGGTGCGCTCGCCAATTACCTGTGAAGCGCGCAGCGGTATCTGTTCCATGTGCTATGGCCGCGACTTGGCCCGTGGTCACCGCGTTAACGTGGGTGAAGCAGTTGGTGTTATCGCTGCCCAGTCGATCGGTGAGCCGGGTACCCAGCTGACCATGCGTACCTTCCACATCGGTG
>CBFGOY010000078.1:0-10630 GCA_965650515.1 uncultured Cellvibrionaceae bacterium
TTGCTGGCAGTCGGGGCAGGGGATAAGCCACCTGACTGGGTTGCCGAGGTACTGGCCGCCCGTGATCGCAGCGCTGGAGGTGCGACGGCAAAACCGTTCGGCCTATATCTCGTCGGTGTTGATTATCCACCGAATGTTAATCTTCCTATAGGTGCGCCTGGCCCTTTATATTTTCCCGAACCTGTTGGCGGTTTCGCTGCGGAACTTTGATTGGTCGGATTTTTATGCTCCGCCATTTTGCGGTTTTTCATAGTGAAGTCTGTTAATATCCCCGCCTATTTTTCAATAGCGACAATTTCCCAGCGTGCTTTATAAAGCTGACAGGAGTAATTCAATGTGTCCGGCGTGAGAGTGAAAATCTGTGGTATTACCAATATTGGGGACGCCAGGGCGGTCATTGATGCCGGTGCTGACGCCCTGGGATTGGTTTTTTACAGTGCCAGTCCACGTGCCATTGATATTGAGCAAGCTCGTTCCATTGCGTTGGCGGTTGGGCCATTTATCACTGTAACCGGCTTGTTTGTTAACGCTGATCCGGAATTTGTGAATGCGTTGCTAGCTCGTGTTCCTTTGCAGTTATTGCAGTTCCATGGGGATGAGGCCGCTGCTTATTGTGAATCATTCCAACGTCCGTATATGAAAGCCATTCGTATGCGCCCCGAATTGGATGTAGAAACCGCGATAGCCGCGCATCCAAATGCATCCGGAATTTTATTGGATGCATATCGCCCCGGCATCCCCGGCGGTACAGGCGAAACCTTTGATTGGGACAGGGTTCCCCGTCATGCAAGTGTGCCGCTGGTGCTGGCTGGTGGTTTGACTTCTGAAAATATTGCCAGGGCCGTTCGCCAGACAGGTGTCTATGGGGTTGATGTAAGCGGCGGTGTAGAATCAGCGCCCGGAAAAAAAGATCACAAACAAATCAAATCTTTCATTAATAATGCCCGGTCAGCCTGAATTAGTTACGCTGCCGGCTTGCTACAGGTGATTTAACGGTGAGTCAGTCTATTGATTACAGTGCTTTCCCTAATGCGGAAGGTCATTTTGGCCCGTACGGCGGCCGCTTTGTGTCCGAGACATTGATTTACGCGCTCGATGAACTTCAATCCATTTATTCGCGATTGAAAGATGATCCGGCTTTCCAGGCTGAATTTGATAAGGACCTGGCTCATTACGTGGGCCGTCCTTCCCCGCTTTACCTCGCCGAGCGCTGGACCCGTGAATTGGGTGGTGCGCAAATCTACCTCAAGCGTGAAGACCTCAACCACACCGGCGCGCATAAGGTAAATAACACCATCGGGCAGGCTTTGCTGGCTAAGTTCACCGGTAAATCCCGTGTCATTGCGGAAACGGGTGCAGGCCAGCATGGTGTTGCCACCGCAACCGTAGCCGCACGCCTCGGTTTGAAATGTCGCGTCTATATGGGTGCCGAAGATGTTAAACGTCAGGCGCTCAACGTATATCGGATGAAATTACTGGGCGCTGAAGTGTTTCCGGTAACTTCCGGTTCACGCACCTTGAAAGATGCTATGAACGAGGCCATGCGCGATTGGGCCACCAACGTAGACGATACCTTCTACATTATCGGTACGGTGGCTGGTCCCCATCCCTATCCGCAATTGGTGCGCGATTTCCAGGCCGTTATCGGTCGGGAAGCGCGCCGCCAGTGCCTGGAACAAGCGGGGCGCTTGCCCGATGCGCTGGTTGCCTGTGTGGGTGGAGGCTCCAATGCGATTGGTTTATTCCATCCATTCCTCACCGACGGCTCCGTAAAAATGTATGGGGTTGAAGCGGGCGGTTTGGGTATCGAAAGCGGCAAGCATGCTGCGCCCTTGAACAAAGGCGTTCCCGGTGTGCTGCATGGTAACCGCACCTATTTGATGGAAGATGAAAACGGCCAAATCATCGAGACCCACTCGGTATCGGCAGGTTTGGATTATCCCGGTGTTGGCCCTGAGCATTCCTGGTTAAAAGATATAGGACGCGTTAATTATGTGGCGATTAACGATGACGAGGCTTTGGCAGCATTCCGTAAATTGACCAGGACCGAAGGCATCATGCCCGCGCTTGAGTCCAGCCACGCGTTGGCTTACGTGGAAAAGCTGGCGCCAACGATGGGTAAAGAACAAATCATTATCGCCAACCTGTCCGGTCGCGGTGATAAGGATATTTTGACCGTAGCGGATTTGGACGGTATTACCGTTTAATAAATTGAATTTTCTTTTTTTAATGTCACATCGCTGACAGATATTTCAGGAATGATCGATGAGTCGTATTTCCCAACGCCTGAACCAGGCCAAGGCCTCAGGCAAAAAAATTCTTGTCGCCTATGTGGTGAATGGTGATCCGTTTCCCCAGGCAACCTTGCCAACCCTGCATGCGATGGTAGAGCAGGGTGTCGATGTTATTGAGTTGGGGGTACCTTTTTCGGACCCGATGGCGGAAGGCCCTGTTATCCAAAAGGGTCATGAACGCGCGCTTGAGCATGGCACCAGCTTGAAAGGTACATTGGAAATTGTTAAACAATTTCGCGCAACCGATAACACCACACCGGTTGTATTAATGGGTTATGCCAATCCGGTTGAGCGTTTTGGTTACGCGGAATTTGCCAGGGCTGCAGCAGAAGCCGGGGTAGACGGTTTGTTAACAGTGGATTTGCCCCCTGAAGAAGTTGCTGTACTTAAAGCAGAGCTTGACGCGAACGGGTTGGATAATATCTTTTTGCTTGCACCCACAACCACCGTTGATCGCGCTAAAAAAATCGCCGCCCATGCTTCGGGCTTCCTCTATTACGTATCGCTTAAGGGCGTTACCGGTGCGGGCCATTTGGATGTTGCCGCTGTCAGAGCCAAGTTGGATGAATTTGGCCAGTTGACTGATTTACCGGTGTGCGTAGGTTTCGGTATTAAAGATCCTGAAACGGCGAAAGCTATTGCGGGCCTTGCTGATGGCGTGGTGATAGGTAGTGTACTGGTCGATAGGATGGGTGCCCAGGCTGATAAAAAAGCAGAGGAAATTGCCGCATCCGTGGGCGATATTATCAGCGGTATTCGCACAGCCATTAATACCCTTTAACCAAATTAACTTGAAATAAATACAGAGATGCAACCATGAGTTGGTTAGATAAAATTATTCCGAGTATTTCCCGCACTGAAACCAAGCGTAGTAATAAAGTTCCGGAAGGTTTGTGGGAAAAATGTGTCAAGTGCGATGCGGTATTGTATAAACCTGAATTGGAAAAAACCCTGGATGTTTGTCCAAAGTGCGATCACCACATGCGTGTTGGTGCGCGTGCGCGCTTGAGTATGTTCCTGGATCCGCAAAATCGCCAGGAATTGGCAACTGAGGTGGAACCGGTTGATCGTTTGAAGTTTAAAGATGTTAAAAAATACAAAGACCGCTTGACCACGGCGCAAAAAGAAACCGGTGAAAAGGATGCGCTGGTTGCTATGCGGGGTGAATTAAAAGGTATGCCCGTAGTCGCTGTTGCGTTTGAGTTTGCATTCCACGGCGGCTCCATGGGCTATGTGGTTGGTGAGCGTTTTACCCGCGCGGCAACTGTTGCGTTGAAAGAAGATATCCCATTCGTTTGTTTCTCGGCAACTGGCGGTGCGCGTATGCAGGAAGCGCTAATATCGCTGATGCAAATGGCAAAGACCAGCGCGGTAATCGAGCGCTTGAAAATGCAGGGCACACCTTATATTTCGGTTATGACTGATCCGGTTTATGGCGGGGTTTCCGCCAGCCTTGCGTTGCTGGGGGATTTAAACGTTGCAGAACCGGGCGCGCGTGCGGGTTTTGCAGGTCCCAGTATCATTGAACAAACTATTCGCCAGAAATTACCCAAGGGGTTCCAGCGTGCTGAGTTTTTGCTGGAGCATGGGGCTATCGATATGATCATCCATCGTCGCGACATGCGCGATAAAATTGCCTCCTTGTTGGCGAAATTTACCCGCAAAGTGGCAGTGTAATTGTTAATTTATGCAGCTTGATTCGCTATCGGCGTGGCTGGAGTGGTTGGAGCGAAACCATCCGCAGGAAATTGATCTGGGTCTTGATCGGGTTGCCTGCGTCGCCGCGCGGATGGGGTTGTTACAGCCCCCGGCAAAAGTGATTACTATCGCAGGAACCAATGGCAAGGGTTCTTGTGTTGCTGCAACAGCTGCCTTACTTCTTTCGGCCGGTTATTCGACGGGTGTTTACACCTCGCCCCATTTAATCCATTACAACGAGCGGATTGCCGTTGATGGCAAGCCCATTGCCGATGAAGAAATTTGTGCGGCATTTAGCGCGATTTATAGCGCGTGCCAGCAGACCTCACCTGCGCAACCCCATTCTGTTAGCCTTACCTATTTTGAATACGGGACCTTGGCTGCCCTGGAAATTTTTCGCCGTCGCAAGGTCACAGCGATGGTGCTTGAAGTCGGTTTGGGCGGGCGTTTGGATGCGGTCAATATTATTGATGCAGATATTGCAGTGATCACCAGTATCGCGCTGGATCATACTGATTGGCTGGGTGATAACCGCGAGTCTATCGGTTATGAAAAAGCGGGTATTATGCGCGCTGGCAAGCCGGTGGTATGTGCAGATTTTGCGCCACCGATCACCGTTTTAGAGCAGGCAGCGCTACTGGCGGCACCATTATATTTAATCACCCGCGATTTTGGGTTTACTGCTTCCGAGACGGAATATTGGAGTTGGTGGTCAGGTACTAGCAAATTTCCAGCTCAACCCATGCCACAATTGCCCTTGCCCAGTGTGGCGGCGGCACTGCAAGTCGCCTATTTGTCAGGGTTTGATTTGCAAACATTAAATGCCTTCGAATGTGTAGCTGCGTTACGTGTGCCCGGACGCTTCCAGACAATTCAATGGAATGATCGACGGGTTATCCTGGATGTTGCGCATAACCCGGCAGCGACCGCATTTTTGGTGGAGCGCCTGGTGCAAAACGCATCGCCCTCGTCTAAAGTCCATGCGATTGTGGCGATGATGTCAGATAAGGATCGCGCGCAAAGCCTGGCCAATTTGAAAGGACGGGTTCACCATTGGTATCTGGCCGATTTATCACATATCCCACGTGCAGCTACTATCGGGCAGTTGCGTCAGAATTTGGCGGACCTGAATTTGGTTGCCGGATTTTCCGGCAGTGTTGCTGATTGCCTGGAAGCGGCATTGGCCGATTCCAATCCTGGTGATCGCATTTTGATATTCGGATCTTTTTATACGGTGGCTGCCGGCTTGCAGGCACTGAATATCCCAAAAATTTAATACCGCGTTATGGTCCGGTCAGATAAACGGTGCAGAGGTTTAGGTGAAAGAATCTGTAAAACATCGATTAATTGGGGCTGCGGTCCTGGCTGCAATCGCCGTATTGTTCCTGCCCAGTTTTTTTAAAGACCGCCAGCAATACCAGGTAAATACCGATTCGCAAATTCCAGGGCGTCCAAGCATTACCGCGATAGACTTTAACGAGCCTGCCCAACCCGAAGGCATCGAATCCGCCCCGGCCCCGGAAACGATGTTCGTCCCCGAAAATGATAGCGCTCCGGTTGCTGAGCTGTCCGTTCCGCCTGCGGAAGCTATCGATTCCCGGCCAATACCCAATACCCAGGCGAGCACTCAAGCCCAGGCGTCTTCTTCGGCAAGTGCCGTAACGGTGAAACCTGACCAGGTTCCCAATATGCCGTTAAATGATCGGGGGTTGCCTGATGCCTGGGTAATTCAGGTGGCCAGCCTTAGTTCACAGGAGGGCGCCAACAAATTGCGCGATCAGTTGCAAGCGGAAGGGCACAAAGCATATGTGCGGGCTGTACCTTCTGCGAATGGGAATATTTATCGCGTGTTTATCGGCCCGAGGCAGGATAAAGCCCAGTTGCAAGCGGTGAAAGCGCAGTTGGACAAGCGCCTTAAAGTGAATTCTCTGGTTTTACCCTTCAAACCATGAAGCCATAACGCATCGCCTCTGGTAGAATGCGCGCCTCTGTAAACCTCTCACTTTTCTTCCGGAGCGGTAGGGCGAATGAATTGGGCTGATTGGGCCATTATCGGGATCTTTTCCCTGTCCTGTTTTATCGGTTTGATTCGCGGTTTTGCGCGCGAAGCGCTTTCGCTGGTGATCTGGATTTCCGCCGTGTTGGTGGCCAGGTTATTCGGTGGCCAGCTTGAAACCTTGCTGGTTGGCCATATTGAAACTCCCTCTGTTCGCTTGATGACGGCCTACGCCGTATTATTTATTTCTACCTTATTAATCGGTGCCATGGTCAGTTACCTGATCGGCGCATTGATACGCGCGACTGGCCTGTCGGGCACAGATCGTTTGCTGGGCATGGTATTTGGCGCTGCGCGCGCCTTTATTATCGTGATGGCAATTCTGATTTTATTACCTGGATTTATACCCGTTAACGAAGACGACTGGTGGAAGCAGGCCCAACTAATCCCGCATTTTCAATCGTGCGAGGGGTGGGTAGTGGAAGCTTATGGCGATGTCAGCCAATGGGTGCAAGCATTGTTTAGCCGTGTAGATCCAGTCCAGTCAGTATGAATTAACGGTTTTATTACCAATTTGTTCAAAGTCATTGAGGCAAGTTTATGTGCGGCATTGTAGGTATTGTGAGTAAGCGCGATGTGAATGTGCAGATTTACGATGCGTTAACCATTTTGCAACATCGTGGTCAGGATGCCGCCGGTATGGTCACCTGTGAAAACGGGCGTATGAGCCAACAAAAAGGTAATGGCCTGGTGCAGGACGTATTTAGGACCCGCCATATGCAGCGCCTGCTCGGCAATATGGGGATTGGCCATGTGCGTTATCCGACAGCGGGCAGTTCCGGGCCGGCGTTGGCACAACCCTTTTATGTGAATTCGCCGTACGGCATTGCAATGGCGCACAACGGCAACCTGACTAATGCTGACAAACTGAGCGAAGATATTTTCAAGATGGATTTGCGCCATGTGAATACCGATTCGGATTCCGAAGTCCTCTTAAACGTATTTGCCCATGAATTACAACTGCAAGGTAAATTAAGCCCAACGGCGGAAGATATGTTTGCGGCAGTGGCGGGGGTGCACAAGCGGGTAACGGGCGGTTATTCGGTGGTTGCGCTGATCGCCAATTATGGTTTGGTCGCGTTCCGCGATCCCAATGGTATTCGCCCGCTGGTATATGGCCGCCGCAATGCGGAAGAGGGCGGTGTTGAGTACATGGTTGCATCCGAAAGTGTAGCCCTGGATGTGCTTGGCTTTGAATTAATTGATGACATTGCGCCCGGTGAAGCAATTTACATTACTGAGGAAGGTGAATTGCATCGTCGCCAATGTGCGCAAAATCCGCGTTTGCGTCCCTGTATTTTCGAGCACGTTTATTTCGCGCGCCCTGATTCCATCATGGACGGTATTTCGGTGTATAAGGCGCGTTTACGCCAGGGCGAAAAGCTGGCAGAAAAAATCCTCCGCGAGCGCCCGGACCACGATATCGATGTGGTAATTCCCATCCCCGATACCAGTCGCGTGGCCGGCCAGGCATTAGCGCAAAAGCTGGGGGTGAAATTTCGTGAAGGCCTGGTAAAAAATCGCTACATCGGCCGTACCTTTATCATGCCCGGCCAGCAACAGCGTAAAAAATCGGTGCGTCAGAAATTGAATCCGATTGAATTGGAGTTCCGGGATAAAAATGTATTGCTGGTGGATGATTCAATCGTTCGCGGTACCACCTGCCAGCAAATTATCCAGATGGTACGCGATGTCGGTGCGAAGAAAGTATATTTCGCCTCTGCGGCGCCGGCGGTGAAATTCCCCAACGTCTACGGTATCGATATGCCTACCACCGCTGAATTGATTGCGCATGGTCGCAGCGATGAAGAAGTCTGTAAGGAAATTGGTGCAGACTGGTTGGTATACCAGGATTTGGACGATTTGATTGCCGCTTCTGCGGAAGGTAACAATAAGGTTACTGAATTTGATTGTGCGGTATTTAACGGCGAATACTGCGCTGGTGATGTGACACAGGAATACCTGGATAAAGTTGCCGCTGCACGTAATGACATTGCCAAATCCGGCAAAAAAAGTGTTAAACAAATGGAATTACCTATAGGTTTACATAACGGTGCCGCGCGCGGTTAACTAATTAGATTGGGTTGAAAATTATGGATAACTTATCAGATGACGTTTTTTCTGAAGACCCGCTATTCGGCGTGGCTCTGGATACGCTTGCGGTTCGTGCAGGTCAAACTCGGTCACATGAAGGCGAACATAGCGAAGCATTATTCCTGACTTCCAGCTATGTGTTTGGGAGTGCGCAGGAAGCGGCGGATCGTTTTTCCGGTGCACAGCTTGGCAATGTATATTCGCGCTACACCAATCCCACCGTGCGTATGTTTGAGGAGCGCATCGCCGCGCTTGAAGGTGCGGAATCCGCAGTGGCAACTTCGTCGGGTATGGCCGCTATTTTGAGTACCTGTATCGCATTATTAAAGTCAGGTGACCATGTGCTTTGTTCGCGCAGTGTATTTGGCACAACCACCGTATTGTTTACCAAATATCTGCAAAAATTTGGTGTTACGACTACATTCGTAAATCCGGTGAATTACGAAGAGTGGGCAGCGGGCTTTACCACCAATACCAAATTGGTGTTTGTTGAGACTCCATCAAATCCGCTGTGCGACGTAATTGATATCCAGCGCCTCGCTGATCTTACGCATGCACGCGGTGCATTATTGGCTGTTGATAATTGCTTCTGCACGCCCGCATTGCAGCAACCGTTAAAATTCGGTGCTGATTTAATTATCCACTCCGCCACCAAATATATTGACGGCCAGGGGCGTTGCCTGGGTGGTGTCGTTGCCGGTGCAAAAGTATTAGTGGATGAAGTGCTCGGTTTTATTCGTAGTGCTGGTCCGAGTTTGAGTCCCTTTAATGCCTGGGTATTTTTAAAAGGGCTGGAAACCCTGCGCTTGCGTATGGAAGCCCATTCGCGCAATGCGCTGGCATTGGCGCAATGGTTGAGCATGCATCCTGCGGTAGAAAAAGTTTTCTATGCCGGTTTGCCCTCCCATAAAGGACATGAACTGGCTGTTACACAGCAATCGGCTTTTGGAGGGGTATTATCATTCCGTGTAAAAGGTGGTCGTGAGGAAGCATGGAAGGTTATAGATGCAACGCGCATCATGTCGTTAACCGCAAATTTGGGCGATACCAAAACCACGATTGTCCACCCGGCCACAACCACCCATGGTCGATTGTCGCCGGAACAAAAAGCCGATGCCGGTATTACGGAGAATTTGATTCGTATTGCGGTGGGGTTGGAAGATATCAACGATTTAAAAGCCGATCTCGTCCGGGGTTTGGGAAATCCGTGAGGAAGTTGCGGGATAAGGCGCAAAAAATAATTTTTGGGTCTTGTCCTCGCGGGTATGCCTTGGTAAAGTGCGCGCCCTGTCACCCGCGCGGGTAAGTATTTTAGGACTATAGCTCAGTTGGTTAGAGCACCACCTTGACATGGTGGGGGTCAGCAGTTCGAGTCTGCTTAGTCCTACCACATTAAAAAAGCCGCTCTATCACCGGGAGCGGCTTTTTTTTAAGTTTTTTGTTAGCAGGGTATTTTCCTCCTTCGGCCGCATTCCTGACATGACCGCTGAAAACTTGACGGAAAGGTGCCGGAATTAGCAAAACACATACAACGCATTGCATTGATGGTCCAGTCCATAGCCGATAAAACCAGCGAATAGCGCGGTAATTATGGCGGTTATTTTTGGCATTAATCCCTTCCGCCAGTGGGTTACGCCCACGAGGAATAAACAAAGGGTAAGTGCCAGCATAGCGTAAACAGGCAAGAGCGCTTGGTGATTCATATAAGCCCCTTCGTGATTTTTCTTTTCGATTTGACTCACTTTTTCCTAACAGATTCACTGGTGTGTTCAGCCTGGGTTGGATAATTTATAATCTTTTGTTGCTCGCCAAGACCTGTACTAGAACCAAGGGTTATGTAAGGCTGGATGCTACTTATATCTTCAGTTCCCCTCAATTTATTCATCTCGACAGGGCGGGTGTGAATTGGCCTGCTCCTGTAAATGCGGTAAGCCTTGAATTTCCTTTCACTTACCCCATTTAGAGTTCATTCTCGTGGGCCTGGTTTTGCGGCTCACAGTTGTAAACCCTAAATAATGTACTCAGGAGCTTAAAATGACCGTTGATGCCCGCAAAGAGACTCGTGGCTTCCAGACTGAAGCCAAACAATTGCTGCATTTAATGATCCATTCGTTATATTCAAACAAGGAAATTTTCCTGCGTGAACTGGTTTCCAACGCGTCGGATGCCGCCGATAAATTGCGTTTTGAAGCGGTATCAAATGGTGATCTTTACGAGGGCGATGCCGATTTAAAAATTCGGGTAAGTTTTGATAAGGATGCCAAAACCCTGACTATCAGCGATAACGGCATTGGCATGTCGCGCGAAGAAGTGATCGATAACCTGGGTACTATTGCAAAATCCGGTACTGCACAATTTATGCAGAAGCTAACGGGTGACCAGAAAAAAGATGCGCAGTTAATCGGTCAATTTGGCGTGGGCTTTTATTCAGCGTTCATTGTTGCGGATAAGGTCATTGTTACCACTCGTCGCGCTGGTGCGCCTGCTG
>CBFGOY010000079.1:0-10350 GCA_965650515.1 uncultured Cellvibrionaceae bacterium
ATCGAGTTATTTCAAAAACTGTATGTTTCTCACCCTCGCTACAAAGACGCGACGCGGCAATTGTCCAACGTTTATTTAAAGTTGGGCCAAAGCGACCGCGCGGCATTGGTGTTTGAAAAAATTTCTGCGCAGGATTCCGACAAATCCGTGCAGATGGCGGCGCTGTGGCAGGCGGCGGAACTCTACGAATCCAAAAATAAGCTCGATGATGCCATCCGCGCTTATCGCAGTTATGCCAGTACCTACCGCGCGCCCTACCCACAGTATCTTGAATCGATGAATAAATTAGTCGCCCTGTACGGTAAAAAGCGCGATGTTAAAGCGGTAGCAACCTGGCAGGAAAATATCCTCAGCGCCGATAAAAAAGCGGTAGCAAGTTACAAAACTGACCGCACAAATTTTATTGCCGCACAAGCCGCACTCGAATTGGCCAAAACCCAACAAGCCAGGTTCTCCGGTGTGCAATTGCGCGAGCCACTCGCGCAACGCCTGCGTGAGAAAAAACAATTTATGCAGGAAGCCATCAACCTTTATGGCCAGGCAGCCGCCTATCGGGTGAGCGCAATCACAACCGAATCAACGTATGCAATTGGCGATATCTACCAACATTTTTCCAAGGCTTTGCTTAACTCCGAACGACCCTCCAATTTATCCGCTGATGAATTGGAACAATACAATATCCTTATCGAAGACCAGGCTTTTCCGTTTGAGGAAAAATCCATTGAATTCCATGAAATTAACCTGGCCCGTAGCGCGGATAATACGGATAGCAAATGGATCAGGGAAAGTTTTAACGCGCTTAAAACCCTTTTCCCTTCCCGTTATGCGCGCCCGGGCAAAGCAGATATTTTCCGCGCGGGAGGTAAATAAGCCATGGAACACACATTTGGAATAACTGAAAAACTGATATGCACAGCATTGTTAATGGCTGCATTATTGCTGGCGGGATGTGCCTCTGCCCCGTCTTCAACCAGCGGAATTGCCCAATCCACTGGCAAATCCGCCCTTAGTGAAAAATATCGCAGTCATTACACCGAAGCGCTTAACGCGCTGGAAGCTAAGGACTATTCTCGGGCCAGCGATACCCTCACCCGGATAATGGCAAATAGCCCCGGCTTTATGGAGGGTTGGGCTAATTTAGCCCTGGCGCAGTTAAGGAAAGGGGATATTCCCCAAGCCAGGCAATCCGCCAGTAACGCGCTGCAATTGGAGCCGCAATCAGCGCCCCTGGAAAACCTGTCAGGTTTGATTAGCGTAGAAGAGGGAGCTTATAAAACCGCAGAGCAACATTACGCCCGCGCGCTTCAACTGAATCCAAACCTGGCCAATGCCCATTACAACCTTGCATTGCTCAATGATCTTTACTACCAAAATATCACCAAGGCGATCCAACACTACGAACGTTACCTGGCGCTGATCAATAATGCCGACCCGGACACCGATGCCTGGGTTGAAGAACTAAAACGCAATTTGAAATAAGGAGGAAAATAGATGGTCCGTATCGGGTTTGCTTTATTATTTTTTTCCGTTGCGGCGCTCGCGGCAGATGCTGAGGCGCCCGCACAGGAAACCGATCTCAGCAAAGAAGCCCCTAATATTTTGTACGTGGTGCCCTGGAATGACACTCCCACCAAAAAAGCCAAGGACCCCAAGTTGGTGCTCCATAATTTAGTGGGCGATTTATACGAACCGCAGATTCCATCCGATTGGTGACCCGGGGCTTTTTGCCGAATACTTCGCTTGCCGGCGTTTTCGCGCGCCGCGATTTAGAATCAGGGCGTCAGGTTAGGAAAATACCAAGGCTCTGCATGTTCCGGTATTTCCCAACGCAGCGGTGACTTGCTGCTGGTTTCGCTTAGCAACCCTTCATTTTTTAGCTGGCTTAAAACACGCCGTGCACTGCGCTCCGGCATTGCACACAACTCCAGCGCCTGGGCGCGTTCAATTTCTCCTTGTTGGAAAGCACTGAACAAAATCAAACTCGCGATGGGTTTTAAGGGCGCGCTGATACCGGCAACGCGATTATCATTGCGCGCGCTAATATAGGATTCGATGCGCTGGCGCATGCTGGCAATATCCAATAAATCGCTGATATAGCTGACCTGGTCAATTGCGGTATCCAGCATGTAATTGCAGAAATCGACCAAACCCTGCTCGCTTAGCTGGCCGCGGCCATCGTAGTCGCCCTGGCGCGGGGCGTCGGCGTTGGCAAGCAATTGTTTATATTGCACTGCGGTACGGGCCAGGCCGCGACTGATACACCAGGCACCGCAGCTTTCCAAACCAATCGCCTTTAACGCCGCATCAGTCAGTAACCGCCCTACCCTGCCATTGCCATCGGTAAACGGGTGAATCCAGGTAAAACGATGGTGCGCCGCCATAAGGGCCACTATTTTTCGATCGCCGCTAAATTTTTTAGGGTTATAAGTTTCGCAAAATTTTGCCATTAATGCGGGAAGGTCTGCCGCTGGCGGCGGGACATGTTGACCCACGATAACGGATCCGGTTCGCCATTCCCCCGGTGCCAGTTTGGCTATGGAATTCCCCTGTTCATCTTTAATTAGCCATAAACTTTCAGGCACCCGTTGATAAAACTCCTGATGCAAACGGCAAATAAATCCCGGCGTGAATAAGGTGTCCAGATCCGGACTTTGTGCAGCTAGCCATTCCTGTACCTGCATGTGGGCGAGGGATTCCCGCTGCAAATCCCGCTTGGCCGGATCACCGCTGTAATTACCTCGCTGGGCGGCACGGATTTCGTGGGGACGTGTCGCATTACCTTCAATCAAATTGGAATAGTAGGAATTGATCGCCGCCATGTGCTGTTCAAGGCGTGCCAGGGTTAAAGGCGCCAATTGGCCTGTTAACCTTGCCGATTGGCTGATTAGTGCAATTGCCTTGTCAGGTAACGAACTTCGCTGTAACCGGACATCACCAGGGATAAATGGAGTCAAGTCCATAATAGATGTAGTCATAGTTAGATCCGCATGCAGGGATGGCCGCTTTTTTGGCCGTTTAAAATATTAATATCCCATTGATAGTTAAGCAATTATTTTTATTAAGTTAATAAATTGGTATAAATATGGCCGAATTAATGGCCGGTTTAGATATAAGGCAAGCGATAAAACAGAGGGAGAGAACCAGTAGAAATGTTGACTATACCCTATGCCTGGGTTCCTCCCGTCCTGTTTATATCAGGTAAAAATTAGTCTTATGACTAAAATTCAGGGTAAACTGCCAGCCCCCTTCTAATAATTAGTCTTGGGACTAAAAAAGCTCTCCTATGCTTCCATTATTTACCGATAGCTCCGAGGCCCTGGATTTTTTCCGAAAAACCCCGGGGATTAACGATGCACAACGCGCCTATGTCGTTGCATTCCTAAGTCGCGATGGCTGGACCAACCGCCAGATACGTGGCCAATTGGGGATTGATAAGGTTTACACCCTCACCCATTTCAAACGCGTGGGCCTATCCTTGAGCGATGTCGAATTTAATTTATGGGATAAAAACCCGGACCGGATCACCCTGGGTCATTTGCGCGCAATTTGTCACTTGAAACCGGAGGTTCGTGAGCCGCTGTTACGAACCCTATTGGCTCATCGGCTTTCTGTTGCAAAGCTGCAACTCCGGGTCCGCGACCAATCCCGGAACCCGAATGCTGACATCAAGCGCTATGAAAGCCGGATGGAAGGGGTGTTGGGCCGGGGCGTAAAAATCCATTACGACCCGATTCGCCAAAGTGGCAAATTGACATTGGACTTTTTCGGTTTGGATGACCTGGATCACTTAGCATCGGCCCTTGGTTTTATACCGGAATCAGACTAGTCGCTAGCGCCTTTTCGTATCCGTCTCCCCGGGAGACACTTGTCCCTACGAATAACATATGTATATTATGTACTGTATGTTATTAAGGAGTGCGGAAATGGTCCACTATAGAAGTAAAGTCCTGGCGGTACTCAATCAAAAAGGTGGTGTGGGTAAAACTACCGTGGCCAGTGTGATTGCGGAATATGCCGCCATAGTCGCGCATAAGAATGTATTGGTCGTTGACCTGGATATGCAATGTAATTCATCGGATTATTGGGTGGGCATGGAAACCGCGCCCCAGGCAACCGGTGGACAACTGCCGCCGCTACATCCCGATTATGACGGCGACCCGGACCTGGATTCCCGCTCCAATATCGCTGATATCTTCTTCGGTAAAGCGGTTCTCCCCCACCCTACTTATATTCGTCCGGAAAACGGGTTTGAACATATAGTGGAGGTTATGGTCGGACACCCTGCCCTGCTTGAACGCATCAACAGCGAATACGATAACGCCTCCGGGAAGATTGCCTCATTGATTATTGATCGCTTGGGGGAATTCCTGCATATGGAAGATGTTGCCAACACCTATGATTTGATAATCCTGGACACCGGGCCCAGCCGCAACCCGATTTTCCGCTCCGCGGTACGCGCGGCAACCCATGCCATTATTCCGTTCGAACCGGAGGAAAAAAGCCTGCAAGGTATCAATGCCATGTTGCAGGTTATCCAATCGGAAAACTTTTCACGCGATGAGCAGCAGCAACTCAACCTTATCGGGCTTTGTCCCAATAAGGTGCGCGCCAATACCAATATCCATCGCAGCACATTGGAAATGTTGCACCACGAGCTGGGCAATATCATGTTCCCGGCCGATGTCTATCTGCCGCAATCCACAGCGTTTCCCGAGCGGGACCTAAAGGGGATTTCTCCGCGCAGTATCTTTCAAATATCGGCGCAGCATGTAGCACACAAGCAAAGTTCTTCTGTAGGTGCATTTACCCTGAGCAAGATATTTCCTAACGAATCCTATTAATTCTTCGGTGTCTCCCAAGGAGACACCTATAAAGGAGTCAGGCTATGGCCCGAAAATTTGGTAGCGCCAGCGGCAATCGCGTCAGCACCGGCAAGATTGATCCCAATGAATCCAACGCCGAAAAGTGGGCCGGTTCGGTGGCTGCCCAAGTGGCAACCGCCGCGAGCATCAAGGCCATAGTGGCCAAAACCATTCCGGTTTCCTACATCGTTTGCGACCCCGAAAACCCTCGTAAACTTGCATTAACGCAAGATCAAGTCGGCACTATCGCCAGCAAATACCCCTTGGATAGGGCTTTGTTCGATGCCGATGACGCTACTGACTGGATCGAGGATTACATCGCAAAGGTCGCCAATGAAATGGGGCTTAGCGGCAAAGCGGTTGGGGATCTGGAATCACTGGTGGGCTTCGCCGCATCGCTTAAGTCTGCGGATCGCCTATTACACCCCATAGTGGTTTGGCGCGACGAAAGCACCTTTCACCTGATCGCCGGCGAACGACGCCTGCTGGCACATCTGCTGCTCGGCGAAACCCATATCGCGGCGCGAATCCTCGACCAACAATATTCCCGCCACCAGATTGACGCCTTGCAATGGGAGGAGAATGTCCATCGCCAGGATATGAATTTGTGGGAACGCCTGGAACATGTAAGGAAGCTATTGGCTGCCGAGGAAGGCTTCCAGCAAACCTCGGTAACAAAACTCAGCAAGATCTTGGGGCGGAGCAGGGCGGAAAGCCAACGCTACCTTGCCGTACTACGTTATCCTGACAATTTACTGATGGAAGCGATCCGGGCCGGCAAGGTAAACGACCTTAAAGCGGCGGCTGCGCTGGCACAGCTAACCCCGGAACAACTAAAAATTAAACTTAGCGGTGCACGCCTGGAACCGAAAGCCAAAGCCAGCATCAAGCTCGTGGATAAATCCCAAGCCGCTTCCGTAGGTGAGTTGCTTAAGGCAGCGGCCAGGCAATTGAAACTCGAATCGACCCTGCATTCATTAAACCTGACCAAAACAGCCGATATTAATGAGGCAATTAACCGCCTGATTGCCGCCATTGAAGGAGAGAAAGGTTGACCAAGTTTTCATTGCCCAAAACGTCAGACAAGGGCACGCGCTCGAGCATCCGTATTCCCAGGCCAATGCTGGAAAAAATTGACCTCGCCATGGCCGGGAGCGGTTACAACAAAAAGCAGCGGTCACGCTGGATCGAAGACATTACCCATCACTTCCTCCAGCGTTCAGACGCAGCCAATTTGATCGCGGAAGAGTTTATTGTTCCCGGCTCCACCGAAGCCATACCTGTCACCCTCACTGCGGAACTGGATGAGAAGATCAACCTCGTGCTCGAACAAGTCATCCAGGAAGAGGGGGTACGTAAGGATCGCAGCTCACTTTTGCGCACCGCCATCACCCAACATTTGCTTGCACTGGCCGGAATGCAACTGTCTCCCAAGGAGACACGCAGCCAATGGTTACCGCAACCCGATGACGGAAACCCGTCCGAAGGGCAGGGCAAGGGGGAGTATCCATGAGCCAACTGATCGATAAAGCCGACCAACTGGATTTGTTTGTTGCCGATATTATCGATATCGCGCCTAAAAGCGACTTGCATTCAATGGAATACCCCATTTTCGCCATCAGCTCAAAACCGGACACCGAGGTATTCCGCTACGAAAACGCCGCAGGCAATTGGCTGGAAATAATCCCCTCGGTCAACGGTCGGGCGACGATCCATGACAAGGATCTATTGCTTTATTGCTTCGGCCAAATCGCCGAGGCATTAAACCGCGGCAAAACCGTTACCCGTCGGCTGAAAATTACGGCTTACGATTATTTGATCAGCACCAACCGCAATACTGATGGACGTTCCTACGCCGCCATTACCGATACCCTGGCACGGCTGCGCGGTACCACATTCAAAAGCAATATCGGCAATGCGGAAAATAAAAAAGGCGAAGTGTTTGGCCTGATCGATTCGGGGACCACAGTAACGGATAAAAACGGGCGACTGGATTACATTGAAGTTGTATTATCGGAACACCTGTTTGCTTCCATCACCAACCATCGCATCCTTACCTATAACCGTGACTATTTTAAATTGCGTTCACCTTATGACCGGCGCATGTACGAACTTTGCCGTAAACACTGCGGCAACCAGACTTATTGGGAAATTGGCCTGGAAACGCTTTACGGTAAGTTTGGTGTTAAATCGGAGCTGCGGGAATTCCGGCGCAAAATAAAGGCCCTGGTCCAGGAACAGGCAATTCCCGATTATTTCATCGAATACAAAACCGCCAAAGAAACCGGGACTATCGAGAAAATCCAGGTTTACCAGGACAGGGCAGCCTTTTTAAAAGACAAGCAATCGACATCCGGCGACTAGGCCTGGGCAGGCTGGACTGCACCAACATATATCGTGATTTCAACCACGCAGCCCACCATCCATCGTGGTTTTAACCACCTTTAATGGGCAACACGGGGGATGGCGCTGCAAAATCTGCCTATTTATCAATCGGAATAAATACAGCTCTCACCAAAGTTCCTAATAACATACAGTATGTTTTCGTGAGTATGCTGTTCGTGCTTTTAACCACAGGAAAAACTGCGTCTGGCCGCAAATTTCCCACCTGAAAACCTGTGGATACTATCGGGTTTCTAACCACCATTTAATCGTGAATTAAACCACTGTTATTTCGTTGTTTTAACCACACCAAGTCGTGTTTTTAACCACGTTATTTCGAGAATCTGACCACGCAGCCGGTACGCGCAACGAGAACAGGCAAGGCCCTCGCAAACTGTAACAGTTTATTAACCAATACTAACCCTATCCTTATTAACTGGATTAGTAACTTTTCTTTTCCTGAATTCCACCTATTACCGCTGATGGACAATCGGGACGATGCTACGCACCATGGGCAAAAACCCTGGAAAACGCTGCGCGTTTACCACAGCTTTTACCCATTTCGCCCCAATTGACCACAGCATTGGGCAACTTTCCTATCCAACTTCCGCAGTCTTTTCCAACAAAACATTAAATTTGATCTGGTTATTTATGGATAAATTTCCCAAGCGGATTAACAACATTCCTGCCTATGCATTCTGGAATTGCTATCACACACAGCCAGCGTGAAGCCTGTCATACTTCGCCACCCATTTATCCGCGCACATCACCCCAATAATCCAATCATCGTAAAAAGGAGTCATTACCATCATGGCGATAGCTAAACGATCATCACTATTCCTTCAAACCCTGCTGCTAGTGAGCGTCGTATCACTCGCTGCCTGTGGCGGAGGGGGTGGCGGCAGTAAAGAACCCGCCGTAGACACAACCCCTAACGCCATTAGTTTCACCGCCTCCACCAATGCTGAACCCAATGCGGTGGTAACCTCTCCCGCCGTGACTATTACCGGTATCAATACTGCCGCGCCCGTATCGATCAGCGGTGGGGAATATTCCATCAATGGCGGCGCCTTTACGTCCGCTGCCGGTACTATCGCCAATGGCCAAACGTTGAGTGTAAGGATCACCGCATCCGATCAAACCAATACTGCTACATCCGCAACCATAACGGTGGGTGGCGTAAGTGCCAATTTCAGCGTGACGACACTGGCTGATGCGACGCCCAATAACTTCACCCTGGCTCCTGTGACCGATGCAGCCCTCAGCGCAGAAGTCACATCCGCCCCGGTAACCCTTTCCGGTATTGATATTGCGGTACCTGTATCGATTACCGGTGGGGAATACGCCATTGATGGCGGTGCCTTTACAACAACAGCAGGTACCATTGCCAATGGCCAGACACTCACGGTAAAACTCACCGCCTCAAACCAAACCAATACCTCAACCGCAGCGACTGTGACCGTGGGCAGCGTGAGCGCTGAATTCAGTGTGACCACCTCACCCGATGTAACGCCCGACAATTTCACCCTGGCTCCGGTAACCAATGCGGCACTCGGCGCGGAAGTTACCTCGGCGTTGGTAACCCTTTCGGGTTTTGATATTGCTGTACCTGTGTCAATTACCGGTGGCCAATACTCCATTGATAATGGGGCGTTCACCAGTGCGGCGGGAACCATCAACCCCTCGCAAACGGTGGTGGTAAAATTGACTGCATCCACTGCCCACAGCACTACCAGCAGTGCCCAACTTACAGTCGGCGGTGTGAAGGCTGCATTCAATGTCACTACCTTGCCAGACTCAACCCCGGATACGTTCAGCTTTGCCCCTAAGGTCGATGCGGACCTGAATACTCCCTACACATCCGCGCCCATTACCGTAAAAGGCATTGACACCACTGTGCCGGTTTCAATTACCGGCGGGCTTTACGCAATCAATAACGGCGCATTTACAGCTGCGGCCGGAACTGTGTCGGTTAACCAAACCATCACCGTCCGAGTTACCTCCGGCAACGATACCGAAACCACTACCAGCGCCACTCTCTCCATTGGCGGTGTTAAAGGTAAATTTACAGTCACCACCAAGCCCGATGAAACACCTCCGGTGGCCAAATTCCAATTCCCCACGCCTTACACCCTGAGCGAAACCATGAGCGTAAACGTGCGCGGAACAGCAACAGATGACCATGCAATTACCAGTATGAAATTGGTCGTCACCAATAGCTTGGGCGAACCTGTTCCCGAAATAGAAATAATTCCGCCATCTGTAGTTGATGGTGTAAAAGATTTTTCAACCTGGAGCGCGAAAGTTCCTTTAACGGAGAATGCGGAAAATGAAATCAAAGTTATTGCGACCGATGATCGCGGCAACACAACCGAAGCCGACCTCGCTAATAAAGTGGTGGTCAGACAGCGCGTGGACTACAGCGGGGTGTTTCCGGATTCGGGAAGTCCTGTGACTTCTACCTTGGGATTAGTATTGGATGAAGCTAGAAATCGCTTACTTTATACAGAAAGCAATGAAAATAGATCTAAAATTTTGGAAATTGATATTTCGACGGGTAACAGCAAACCATTTGCCGACTTTGGACAACAAAACTTGAACAGTTTCGGCATGGGAGCAATTGATGAAAACGGTCAGTATGGCTATTTTCCTCTTATAAGCGGAAATGCAATACTCAAAGTAAATCTCGACAATCCCGATGATTACAGCATTCATGAAGATGAAAAGTATGGAATCAACCATCGAGTACTCACGCTCAACAATACCGGGGATGTTCCTTTATTAATATCAGCAGTGAGAGCGGGTTCTGTGAATACTGGCGGAATAGTCACTACACGATTGGATAATTGGGAAACGTCAGTTCTGTCAGATGCTTTCTTAGGTATTCCCGACAGTACAATTCCCTTTGATACTTCAACCGGATTGGTATTCGACCAGAAGAATAATCGTTACTTGGTATCAGGTTCCTCCTATGATGCTGTGATCGCTGTGGATGTCTCCAGCGGCGCAAGGAGTGTTTTTTCCAATGAATCAGTTGGATCGGGCGATGCTTATGGCTCAGGTGAGTCTGAACTCATTAAAGCCATTACGCTGGATGAGCCACGTA
>CBFGOY010000080.1:0-9452 GCA_965650515.1 uncultured Cellvibrionaceae bacterium
CAAAAATGAGCCTAGTATCAGATCAAAGGCAATGAACACAACCAGTAGTTGCCTGCAACAAGTCGAACCACTACCGGTTGCTGTTCAAGGGCAATTAACGGTTTAAATTACGACAACTTTTACACTTGCGATAAGGTTGTAATTGGGTTCGATGCAGTTGTGCGTCATATTCCTGTCATAGCGTTTTGCTTTACTTGAAATGTTTTGTTTGTTTGAACTGAAATTTAAATCGAACATCCAAGAACTGAACATATTAAAAGGAGGGTAAACGACACAATGTAATCCACATAAACTTGCGTAAATCGGGACTCATACTAACGGGTATTGTTAAATGCTCGTGTTATCTACCGACCTGAAGGGGATTATGATTTATGGCAAAAAAATCGCATGCCAGACGCAGTGCAAATCACCAACACTATGACGATAACAACTACCCAACGTCACGGCATAAGTCGCGAAAGAACCCAAGGAATGATGACAATATTGTTGACCTTAAATCCCGCTCGCAACAACTCGAAACTGCTTATTCTCCCCCTCGCTCTCCCCAACCGCTCCGCGCTAAAACAAAATCCCAGCAAGAATACATCCACGCGATCAATACTCACATGCTCACTTTCGGCATTGGCCCGGCTGGCACTGGCAAGAGTTATTGCGCGGGTGCGTTAGCTGCGGAAGCGTTGGAATCCGGCCGTATAGAGCGAATTATCCTGACTCGACCGGCCGTGGAATCCGGGGAAAACCTGGGTTTCCTGCCGGGCGACCTGGATGAAAAATTCTCGGTCTATATTGATGCTTTCCGCGATATTTTGAATGAGCGCCTGGGTGCCGGGACGGTAGATTATTGCTTGCGCCATGGGCGCATTGTGGCGGCACCGCTGGCGTTTATGCGCGGTAAAACCTTTAACAGCAAAACCTTTGTAATTCTCGATGAGGCGCAAAACACCAGCCCGGCGCAAATGAAAATGTTTTTGACGCGTATCGGAGAGGATTGCAAGGTAGTCATCAATGGTGATATCAAACAAAGCGATATTCGTGGCCCCAATGGTCTGGCGGATGCGGTTGAACGCTTGCAAGGTTTACCGAATGTGTATGTCCATGAATTTGAGCGCGAAGACATAGTCCGCAGTGGTTTGGTGCGCGACATTATCGACCGCTACGAAGTTCCCGAGGAATGTAACTGATCCGCGTGTAAGCCGGAGGCTGGTTGGCCTCCGGTTTTTCCATATTTATGACTTGCTTATTTACGGGTGAGTCGCCATCCTGCTCGCCATTTTTTGTACTACCTTTTCCTATGAATGATTTGCGTTGTCCGTTATGCAAGCAAGCTTTGCAATTAAATTTACAAGGCTTGGCCTGTGAAAATCGCCATCAATTTGATCGCGCCAGGGAAGGGTATTTCAATTTGTTGCCCGTGCAGAATAAGCATTCGCGTGAACCAGGCGATGCCAAGGAGCAATTGCTCGCGCGACGCCAATTTTTGCATGCGGGTTTCTTCGCTCTGTTAAAAGCCAGGTTGCAGGAGCTAATGCCAACTGACACGCGCAGGCTCCTGGATATCGGGTGCGGCGAAGGTTATTTCGCCCATGGATTTGCCGCATCATTACCCCATGCGCAAATTTACGGGATTGATATCGCCAAGGCGGGTGTACAGCTCGCGGCAAAAACGGCAATTGATAAAAATCGTAACCTGTTTGCCGTTGCGTCCAGTTTTGATTTGCCTTTCAAGGATCAATCCATGGACGTTATCACTCGCATTTACGCCCCGAGTAAAGACACGGAGTTATGGCGTGTAATAAACCCGGACGGGCTTTTGGTTATAGTTGCGCCCGCTGAACACCATCTCCTTGGGCTGAGGCAGCGTATTTATACCCAGGTGCGTCCCCACAAACCGCCCCCGGTACCTGCGGGATTTTCGCTGGTTGCGCAGGAACGCCTTGTTATAGAGCTGGCGATAACAGACAAAGTGCTTGTAAATGCGCTTTTGTCGATGACTCCGTTTGCCTGGCGTTTATCCACGGAATTGTGCCTGCAACTCGAGAATGAAGGACTGAAGGATCAGTTGGACTTCGGTATTTATTTGTACAAACCGCTGGGGCGCCCACTGGATTTCTGATGTTCAATTATGTGTTTTTCGTCACACTGATTGTGGAATAAATAAGCGTTGGGTATGATGAAATCCGATTTTTTGGACGCTTTTTGTACGGGTCGAGGCTCAGGTTTGAAACTTGCCTTGCCTGGTACTTATCCCGATTGATAATTGAATCCCGGTCTTGCGGATAATTCCATGTATTGACTGGACCTCAGGGGAACTCCGGTGTTTAAGCTGGTTGAGTTCGAAAGCCTCGGTGTTAGGGACGCAAATAATTTCTAACATTATAAAAAACCGGAACCCATTAATGATCCGCTCATCTGTTCGACCTGTCCGTTTTTTCAAACCATTCCTGCTGTTTCTCGCCCTGGATGTATTGTTGCCTTCCAGTGCATTTGCCCAGGCGAATACTGCCAAAGATGCTGCGCTAAAGGCGATTGAATCCAATCCGGAGGTGCAAGCCAGCTGGCATGAGTTCAACGCTTCGGCCCAGGATGTGCGAGTTGCACGGGCGGGTTACCTGCCTTCGGTAGATCTCGCGGCGACTGCGGGTGAAGCCGCGCGTGATTACGATGGCCGGGGTACTTATGCAACCGGCCAGGGGCAGGTAACCCTCACCCAGATGTTGTTCGATGGTTTCCGTACCCCAGGTGAAGTAAAGCGTATGGATGGCATTCGCCTGGTGCGTTATTACGAGTTGTTGGATAGGGTCGAAAACACCGCGCTGGAAGCAGTACGCGCTTACGAAGATGTAAAACGCAATCGCGACCTTGTCGATCTGGCCCGCAGCAATTACAGCAAGCATCGCGAAGTTTATTCGCAAATTGAAAAGCGGGTGTCCACAGGTGTTGGCCGGCGCGTGGACCTCGAACAGGTTGCGGGCCGCCTGGCGTTGGCGGAATCCAATTTATTAACGGAAGCATCCAACCTCCATGACGTTACCGCCCGTTATTTGCGTGTGGTGGGCCAGTTACCAGGCGATAATCTGGCACCGGGCGATTT
The DNA here is from genome assembly GCA_965650515.1 of uncultured Cellvibrionaceae bacterium. Taxonomy (GTDB): domain Bacteria; phylum Pseudomonadota; class Gammaproteobacteria; order Pseudomonadales; family Cellvibrionaceae; genus Cellvibrio. Next base: position 3,092 of record CBFGOY010000080.1, read on the forward strand.
GGCTGCGAAACCCTTGCCATCCTCCGTGCGTGAAGCCTTAACCCTGGCCTATCAGGGCAATCCCGGTTTCCATGCGGCAATAAAAAATATCAGTGCAGCACAGGCGGCCGTCAAAGTGGAGCGCTCGGGTTATTACCCTAAAGCGGAATTGCGCGCACGCGGGGTAACCAATCGCAACCAGAATGGTTTTGACAATCGCGTTGACCCGGATTCCTGGGGGGATGAAAACGCGGTTGAACTCGCTATCACATATAACCTCTACAGCGGGGGCGCTGATCGCGCGGCGGTGCGGCGCTCACTGGAGCAAGTGAACCAGGCCAAAGACCTGCGCGACCAGGCCTGTGTGGATTTACGCCAGACTACCCAAATTGCCTACAACGATTCGCAGCGCCTGCGCGAGCAATTGATTTCGTTGCAACAACATCGATTATCCAGCGATAAGGTACGCACTGCCTATGCCGAGCAATTTAATATTGGCCAACGCACCTTGCTGGATTTGCTCGACGCGGAAAATGAATATTTCCAGGCGAGCCGCGCGTTAACAATTGCGCAAGGGGATTTGGAAATTGCCTATGCCCGTTCGCTAGCTGCCATGGGCAGTTTATTGCCTGCATTGGGGATTGTGCGCGATGGCCTGGGTATCTTGCATGACGTGAAAATTAAAGATTCGTTAAACATATCGGAATCGGCATGTCCCGCCGATGCGCCTATTGCGATGAGCCGCGCGGATTTAATCAGCGAATTGACACCGGTAAGCGGCGACGCATTATTTGATGTGGGCAGCTCGGAATTAAAACCCGGCGCCGCACAACAATTGGATGCGTTGGTGGCGGATATAAAAGCTACTGCCAATGTAGTCCAGGTAAGCATTGAGGGGCACACTGACAATACTGGCCCCGATGCACTCAATGTCCTGTTATCCAGGGCGCGTGCCCAACGTGTGCGCGACTATTTTGTACTTAATGGATTGGAAACCATTCCGATGAGTGTAGATGGCTTTGGTGCGACCCGTCCGACGGCAGACAACAATACCGCTGCCGGCAAGGCAGCGAACCGCCGTGTGGATATTACCGTAACACGCAGCCGCAATTGATATGTCCCTGGAGGCTCAATCCGCGTTAGATAAGGGAGCCCCTGGCAAGGGTGGGCCTTTATGCGAGTGTTTATTGGTTATTGCCCGCGCGCATCAATTAATAGCAACCCGTGAACAATTGCTGGCGGGGCTGCCATTGGAGTCCCATGACCTAACCCCTTCACTATTCGCGCGTGCGTCAGCTCGTGCGGGCCTTGCGAGTAAAATTGCGCAACGTTCATTGGAACAATTGAATCCGGCATTGTTTCCCGTGGTGTTGTTGCTAAATAACAACAATGCCTGTGTTTTACTGTCGCTGGAGGCGGGCGACGCGCGCGTCATTTTTCCCGAGCTGGGTGATGCCAGCGTCACGCTTCCGCTGGAGGGCTTAGCGGCACAATATACCGGCCGCGTTATTTATGTGCGCCCAGCGGAGCGTTATGAAGCGCGCAATGCCGATATTGGCAAAGCCGCTAATTTCCAGCATCGCGACGGCCATTGGTTCTGGGGTGTGATCGCGCAGCATAAATATTTGTATCGCGATGTATTGTTAACCGCCTTGTTAATCAACTTTTTTGCGTTGGTTTCGCCGTTATTTGTCATGAACGTGTACGACCGGGTAGTGCCCAACCATGCGACTGATACGCTGTGGGTGTTATCTATCGGGATGCTCATCGCCATCAGCGCTGATTTTGTATTGCGCATGATGCGCGCCTGGTTCGTGGACCTTGCCGCCAGCCGCGTTGATGTCACGCTCTCCGCAAGTATTATGGAGCGGGTCCTGGGCATGAAGTTGTCGGAACGGCCTGCATCCGTGGGTTCGTTTGCATCGGGATTGCAATCATTTGAAGCGGTGCGCAGTTTTATTTCCTCGGCCACAATCCTGGCCCTGGTCGATTTACCTTTCGTATTGTTATTTATGGTTGTCGTGCTGCTGATTTCCTGGCCGCTGATTTTCCCCATAATAATAGGCGTTATATTGGTAATGATTTACACCGCTGCGGTACAGCACAAAATGCATCTGCTCTCCGAGAACTCAATGCAGGCATCCGCACAGCGCAACGCGACCCTGGTGGAAAGCCTTGCGAATTTGGAAACCTTAAAAATCGTCGGCGCAGAAGGACGGATGCAGGCCATTTGGGAAAAAACCACATTGTTGGTATCGCGCGTGGGCGTAAAAATGCGTTGGCTGTCCGGTTCTGTTGGCAGCGGCACGGCGTGGGTCCAGCAAGCGGTATCGGTAGCGGTTATTCTTATCGGTGTTTACCAAATTATCGATGGCAACTTGAGCCAGGGCGGTTTAATTGCCGCTTATATGCTTGCCTCGCGCATTATGGCGCCGGTGGGGCAAACTGCCGGTTTATTGATGCAATATCACCATGCCGCAACAGCCTTGGCCGCACTTGAACAAATCATGGAAAAGCCTGTTGAGCGACCGCTGGATAAACAGTGGATCAGCCGTCCGCGTTTGCAAGGGGGGATAGAGTTTAAAAAGGTTGCGTTCAAATATCCGCAGGATGAGCGTGAAGTTTTACGCGATGTTTCTTTCAATATTCATCCGGGTGAACGCGTTGCGATCCTTGGGCGAAACGGTTCCGGTAAAACCACACTGGAAAAATTAATCGCCGGCTTATACGAGCCGGGCTCCGGTACTGTGTTGCTGGATGGTATTGATATCCGCCAACTGGACCCCGCCGAATTGCGCCGCAACATGGGTTATGTGGCACAGGATGTGAATTTATTTTTTGGCTCGCTGCGCGACAATATCGCGCTGGGTGCAAACCATGCGACTGATGAAATGATCCTGGAGGCAGTGCGGTTAAGCGGCCTTACGGAATTTGTAAACCAGCACCCGATGGGCCTTGCCATGCCGGTGGGTGAGCATGGTCAGTTGCTGTCCGGCGGACAACGGCAATCGGTGAGTATTGCGCGCGCATTATTGAATGATCCCCCCATATTATTAATGGACGAGCCGACGGGCGCGATGGATCACACCAGCGAAGAGGAATTCAAGCGCAATTTACTCCAGTACGCTGCGCACAAAACTTTGCTGGTTATTACGCATCGCACTTCATTATTGGAATTAGTGAATCGCATTATTGTGATTGACGCTGGAAAAATTGTGGCCGATGGTCCCAAAGACCAGGTTGTGGAAGCCTTGCGCCAGGGGCGTATCGGGAGGGCTTCCTGATGGGCGGACGAGATCCCGCTGTTAACCATCCGGCGCGCGATAAAATCTGGTTTGAAAAGCTGGGGCGTGGGTTAAATAAATTAGGAATTCCCGCCAGTAAATTTATTGATAAAACCTATGCCCGCTGGCTCGATCCGTTGCATGGGCAACCCGGGGATTGGGTGACAGATTCAGACTGGGCGCGCTTGCAGCAGGAACCGGTCAAAGCGCGATTATTATTGCGCGTCATTGCATTGATTGTTGTCATGTTATTCGTGTGGGCCGCGCTGGCACCGCTTGATGAAGTGGCCCGGGGCGAGGGCAAGGTAATCCCCTCCTCGCAATTGCAGGTGATCCAGTCCTTTGATGGCGGCGTTGTCCAGGAAGTATTGGTACGCGAAGGCCAGATCGTTAACAAAGGTGATTTGTTATTGCGTATTGATCCCACTCGTTTTATTTCGACCTTTCGTGAAAATCGTGCGGAATACTTGTCATTGCAGGCGCGTGCTGCGCGGTTACAGGCATTAACAACCAATAGCGAATTTACATTGCCGCAGGGCTTATCCAGCGAAGCACCGGAAATAGCGACGCACGAACGTAATCTGTATGAATCCAACCGCAAGGAAATGCAAGAACAACTCAGTATTGCGCACAGCCAGTTGGATCAGCGCACGGAAGAATTAAATGAAGTGCGCGCGAAGCTGGTGCAGGCAACACGTGCGTTGGAGTTGGCAATCCAGGAATTAAATGTCACTAAACCATTGCTGGCGAGCGGTGCGATTTCCGAAGTCGAAATTTTACGCCTGGAAGGCGAAGTCGCGAATGCAAAGGGTGCGCGCGAGCAGGCATTGGCCCAGGAATCACGCCTGTTGCTCGCGATTGAAGAAGCGCAAGGAAAATTACGCGAAACCGAATTGCAGGCAAATAATAAATGGCGCGCGGAATTATCAGATGTGCTGGGCAAAATCGCCGCACTCGGTGAAAGCAGTACGGGGCTTGCTGACAAGATTAAATACGCGGAAATTCGCTCGCCCGTGCGCGGAACAGTACAACGCGTTTTCACCAATACAGTCGGCGGTGTGGTGCAACCGGGCCGCGAGGTGATAGAGATGGTGCCCCTGGATGATGATCTGCTGGTAGAGGCGAAAATCTCACCCAAAGATATTGCATTTTTGCATCCGGGGCAGGAAGCGATTGTGAAATTCACCGCGTATGATTTTGTCGTATACGGCGGGTTACGCGGTAAGGTGGAACACATAAGCCCGGATACGGTGACTGATGAAAAAGAGCGAACCTTTTACATTGTACGTGTGCGCACCGAGCGTGCGGGTTTTGATCCAAGCCTGCCGATTATGCCGGGTATGATGACGCAAGTAGATATCCTTACCGGCAAGAAAACGGTACTGGCTTATTTGTTAAAACCGGTGTTGCGCGCGCAACAAAACGCCATGACTGAACGATGAGCCGGCACTTGTTTATTGCGCCGGCGGACATCCGATCCCCGCGTTGGCAACAAGCATTTCCTGACGCGTTAATAGCAGGGGATGCCGCCTGCTTGCCGCAGGCAGATGTGGTGTGGTTGTTAGTGCATGGAGAAAATGATGTTGGGCAACTTGCCACACTTGCGGCGGACGGCAAAAAAATTATTGTTATGACCCTCATTGAATCTGTCTGGCAAGCGCGGGCTGTGTTCGAAGCGGGAGCCTGCGGTTATGTGCATTACCTGGCCGCACCTATGGTCCTGCAACAGGTTGCGCAAGTAGTTGATGCAGGTGGTATGTGGTTGGGGGCCGATTTAATGCGGCAATTGGTATTAGCGACCAGCCGCAGCGTGCCGGGCTTGGCAAAGCCGGTTGCTGTTGTGCCATCCGGTAATAAAAATAAAGTCGATTTGTCGCCACTTACCAGCCGCGAATTGGCTGTTGCGCGCTTGGTAGCAGCGGGTAAAACCAACAAGGAAATTGCGCGTGAACTGGCGATTACCGAGCGTACCGTGAAAGCCCACCTGGGCGCTGCATTTGAAAAACTGAAAGTGCGGGATCGCCTGCACCTGGCATTGGTGCTTGCTGCCGATAACGGCTTTTGATAGGGCACCCGGGTGCATTCGTTATTATAAAAGGCGATAAAAATAACCAGCTTATTGTCCTTTAGTCCAATGGCACATTTATCATCATTAATTAGACTGCCTGTCATCTAATGTGATGCTTTTTCACATTCAAATGACGTGGAGTCAATTTATGGGTAACGCCGTTGCAACCGTTGTATTCCTTCAAGGCCAAGCCTGGGCCAAAGCGGCCGATGGCAGTTTGCGTCCTCTATCCGTCGGCAGCCTGCTGGATGCGGATGAAGTCCTGGTCACAGCCCGGGGCGCCCATGTGCAACTGGACTTTGGCAATGGCGAGCCAGTGCCGATAAATGGTGGGCTGCAAGTGGCGATGAGCCGCGACTTCAGTGCTGGCGCCGCGACAAGCCCTGATGAAGCCGCCCTGGATGATGCCAGTATTCAGGAAGCCCTGACGGTGCTGGAGCAGGGGGGTGACTTGCTGGATGTATTGGAAGAAACGGCGGCTGGGGATACCGGTAGTAGCGGGTCAGACGGCAATAACAGTTTCGTACAACTCACCCGTATCCTGGAAACAATTGATTCCCAATCATTCAACTACCCATCCACTGCATTTAGCAGAGAAGTTCCCTTAATCGAAACTGACGGTGCCTATAGCAATCGCGCGCCCTCGGTTACAAACCAAGCGCTCAGTGGTAATGAAGATGAGGTTATTTCGGGGCGAATTATCGCTTCGGATGTTGAAGGTGATCCCATCTCCTACGCCGTAGCCACAATGCCTGTTAACGGTGTGGTTAGGGTAGATGCGATTACCGGTCACTATACCTTTACCCCTAATGCAAATTACAACGGCGGCGACAGTTTTGTGGTCACCGTAACTGACAGTCAGGGCAACGTCAGTATTGCTACCATCAGTTTGGACATTATTGCTGTCAACGATGCGCCGGAAGCTGCAAATGTGGATTTCAGGACAGATGAAGACACACCTGTCAGTGGCCAGGTTGTGGCGAAGGATATTGAGGATGATGTACTGGGTTATACCATTTCCAGCCCGCCA
>CBFGOY010000081.1:0-8712 GCA_965650515.1 uncultured Cellvibrionaceae bacterium
TTGTCACGGGCCAAATCCTGTATGTTGACGGCGGAATACTGGCGACTATTGGTAAGCCGGGTAATGAAAGCTAAAGTTTTTTTTGCCCCATTGCATGCATATGTGCAATGGCGTTGGTTTCTTCTAGCGATTGACACCTTATTCATCTGTTGAGAACATTAGGCCCTTTGGAATTTAATAAGTAATCGGGGCATATATGTGGCGTGTTATTGGATTGCTACTGGCAGGGGTTCTGGGAATATCATCCGCATGGAGCGTGACAGTTGATCCTAACCTTAGCAAGTACAAGGTATATCAAGCGGATTTAAATACCGATGGCAAGCTTGATTACTATTTTCAGGGAATTCCGTTAATAATTTTGTTACACGGTGATGTTGCTACACCCATCGTCCTTCCCGCTCCTGCCAGTTTTGTTGTGTATAGCCAGGGAACAGGCTTCCTGCTACCAATGGAAGAAAGCTACACCGAGTCCCAACTGGCGACAAAAAACCTTGTTGCTTCTAGCGCGACTCCAAATACCTTGCAAACAATTATTGCCAACGCAACCATCGATCCCAATAGTAATCCAGGGAGTATTGCTTCGCCGGTTACTCCGCAAATAGCCGTTGCGCCCGCCCCCGCATCCACGATTGATGCCACCCGCGCATTACCCGCCGAATTTGACGTAACCAATAACGGCCAGGCTACCTACAAAATTCCTGTAATTACTGCCCCCGGTTCAGCGGGGTTGGTACCCAATGTAAGCCTTAATTATTCCAGTGGCGCCGGTAACGGAAATATGGGGTTGGGTTGGTCACTCAGTGCCTATGGTGTCATCAGTCGCTGTCGTCAAACAGAAGGTATCGATGGCGTTGCAAAGCCTATTACCTGGACAAGTGAAGACCGTTTCTGCCTAAACGGTGACAGGTTGTTGTTGGCTTCAGGCACCTATGGGGCATCGGGCAGTACTTACAAAACAGAAATCGATTCCTTTGCACGGATTACTGCAGTAGGCGGTGTTGCTGGCCACCCCGATTATTTTACCGTTGAATACAAAGACGGAATCATCGAAACCTACGGCAACACAACTGATTCCTACTATTCCAAAAACCAACTTTCGTCAGGTAATGCCAACACGGTATTAGATTGGGCGTTGAGTAAACGTTCCGATAGTGCAGGGAACAAAATTGTTTTCAATTATATAAATGATGTCGATGGTCAACGCATAGATACTATCGATTACGCATTTGGATTGGCTGCTACCCGTGGCGCATATCTACAATTCAATTATGAATCGCGAAATGATCCTATCTCGGGGTACGTAGCAGGTTATGCCTATAAAACCGGAAAACGTTTAGCCGGTGTTCGTTCCTATAACGGCACGACCGAAATTCGCAATTACATTATTACTTACAACCAAGGCTCAGCTTATACAACTAACGATAAGTTGAGTCGCGTGAATCGCGTGCAGGAATGTGTTGGATCTGTTTGTTCACCTGCTACTGAGTTTGAGTGGGAATTGCCGGATTATCAGCTTTCAGAAACTGTAGGTTCAATGTCATTTTTTAATGGTGTGAGTTCACATGCGTTAGGCGATATAAATGGTGACGGACTGCAGGACTTGGTTTGGTTCAGGGAAGCCGTATCACCCTCAGGTTACAATCCGAACCTGCTTATGCCCAGGGAGCTTTTTTATGCAACGGGATATATTGATACTGATGGTGCTTATAAATTTCAACAAGCTGCATTTGATGATGGAACCAATGTTGGACCCTCTTTAGATGGGAAAACATTGCGTATCGAAGACGTGAACGGCGACGGACGAATGGATGTAATTGTAAGTACTGATTACTATCATTTTGACTCGAATCTATTCAAAATTTATAAGGGTAGTAATGAACAGGTACTACTATCAAAGCCAATGCCTGATGGTTCGTGGAGGCTCGGAAAATCTTTAATAAATTGGAATAACTCGGAAAACGAATCTTTTACCCATTTGGATGCTAATGGGGATGGCCTGGTTGACCTAATGACTTGGGAGTACGGCGATCTTCCTTGGGACACAGAACTGCTTGGTTCGCTATTGCCGGGTGGTAATTCTGTCGGATTTTCTTCAGTGAAACTGAACCTGAATAAATCCAGTTTAACGTGGGTACCGATGCATCACATTCTTACCAATTACACCTTAAAAAATTCATTTAATTTAAATTATATGGATTACCAAGGCGATGCAGATTTTAGATCTGATATGGGTGCTGCTCCAATTAATAACCTTACCAACTACACGGGCGACTTCAATGGTGACGGTCGTATAGATGTTTTGGCCCATGTCCACCAACAATATGGAGGTTGTAATCTTCAGGATGATACTTATCGCTATTGCGGTCAGATAAATGACCCAAATATAACTCCGAAAAAAGTTATACAAGCATATATCTTAAGTCAATCTTCAGGCGGCATTTACCAACTTAACCATCTTCCAATTAGCGGTGTCGATGTTTTTGAAACAGGTATAAAAGTTGTAGATCTTAATAACGATGGATTAAGTGATATCCTGAGCCTCGGTGGATCACCGTTATCTTGGAGTATCAGAATAAGTGATGGGCTGAAAATAAATCCAGGTATAAATACAGGCATACTAGGCACTACATTTTCTATGGGTTACGGCATTCCCGGCGGAAATTTGACAGGTGAAAAATTGTCAGCACTGGCTGATATTAATGCTGATGGCTACCAGGATTTTATATGGCATCAATCAAATGGTACGTCTTCATTGTCAGGGGTCGGCTCTTTACAAGTTCGGTACTGGGATCCGTCGACCAACCAATTTGAAGCTCAGACTCGCACACTTGGTTCATTAAGTTATACCTTTTTGCAAAATTATTACAGTTTGCTTGATAATCAGCACTATTCGAATTTCAAGAAAGAAGATTTTAATTTCAATGATGTAAATGGAGATAATATTCCAGATCTGGTTGTTACCCCAAATGTTCAGGCAGCAGGATCAACAATAAGTATCCGATTAGGAAAAAATACTAAATCCAACGCAAATAAAATCGTCAGTTTTAGCAACGGGTTGGGTGAGAAAAAGAAGGTTTTTTATCAACAAATTAATTCGTCTTCTCATTATGATCGAATATCTGGGATTACAGGAAGCTACACAACACAGCAAAAGTGTGAGTCTGTAATTCAAAATCCTGGCGAAGAAGAATATATGGATATCGTATGCTGGGATGTAAAAGTTGGGGCTGTTGACTCTACCGGATTTTACAAAGAAATTAATGATCCATGGTATAGCTTAGCCGCCAATGAACAATCATTACGTCCATCTTCTCCTGTAATGGAAGCATTTGGCCCCATGTCGGTGGTTACTGATGTGGAAGTTTCTGCACCTGGGGCGAATACATCCTCTCCAGGTTATGTTGATACAGCATCGACCGCAAAATTAAGTTATTACTATGGCCAAGCAAAAATGCAAGCTGGTGGCCGCGGCTTCCTGGGATTCCGTTATTTCACGGTTGTGAATCGTGAGACAGGTACTCGCACGGAAACCGAATATCGTCAAGATTGGCCCTATATTGGCCAGCCAAGAAAAATAAAAACCTTCACTACAACAGGCCACAAGCTCAGCGAACAGGAAAATACTTGGGGCTTGGTAAATTGCCATGATAGCTCCGGTAATCCCAATGCTTCTTGTGTTACCAGTATGAGCGCACAGGTTGATGCATCGGGTAGTGGCGCTTTAGGTGCATTGCAGCCGTTCCTGCGCAAAAGTGTTACACACACTTATGCTTTGAAAGACAATGGTATTTCACAAGGTGATTTGGTTAGTACATCGATTGAATCCACCGTCTACGATAACAAAGGTAATACCGTTCGTTCGGAATCTATAGTAAGCAGCCCGCTTGGGTTACCTACATTAAACAAAACTACAATCAACACCTATGACTATTCCGGCTCTACCTGGAGTATGCAGCAAGGTCGCTTGCAGCGCATGACTGTCGCTGCCAATGAGCCCACCTATGGCACCATTACGCGCACTTCCAGTTTCACTTATTACACATCGGGCGCCGATATAGGGTTGCTTAACACCGAAACGGTGGAACCGGACAACTCCGCATTTACAGTAACCACTATCCACTATTACAACAAAGGTAATCGCTATAAATCGGTAACCACTGCCGAGGGGCAAATGCGCCAGACCGAAGTGGAATACGATTCATTGGGCCGTTATGTCGATAAGACCTATGGCTTCTTTACTAACGGTACAGCACCGGACACACCGGTACGTCAATTGGAATCGCAAGTCGTAAGTCGCGATAAATACGGAACGCCAACCGAGGTTCGCAGTTATGTCAGTGCCAGTGGCTATGTCACGAAAAAAGTTGCCACCACCGCGTTTGGTACACCCTATTTCACGGCGGATAGCACCGGCGCCCTTGTTGAAATAAAAATGGGTTCAGGCATTGACGCTAATAACATTTGCCCGAGCGATAACAAAATATGGATAACCATCCGCTCAGCAGGTGGTGCGATGAGTATTGAATGTAAGGATATTCTTGGCCGCACGCGGCGCACAGGTAGCATAGGTTTTGATGGAAGTGATTGGAGCCTGGTTGACAAGGAATACGACAAATTAGGGCGTGTACTGCATACTAGCAGCCCTTACTGGCGTAATTCCAACGAACGTTATTGGACATCGCAAAGCTACGACATTCTCGGGCGCGTTACGGCTACTAAAACACCCTATAAAAATTCCTATTTGACTACCACAACAAGCTACACCAACCTTGAGGTGAGAATCACCAACCCGAAAAATCAGGTGCGTATAGAAAAGCGCGATCTGGCCGGGCAGGTATACGAAGTGGTAGATCCTAATAATGGCGTCACAAAATTTGCCTACGACGCGCGCGGTAATATGCGTGAGATGCGTGACCCCGCATCAAACATCACAGCAATTGGTTATGACCTGCGTGATCGCAAAACCAGCATGAATGATCCTGACAAGGGAAGCTGGATTTATAAATACAACCGCTTTGGCGATTTGATTTGTCAAATGGATGGAAGCGGCCAAATTAGTGTACAGCGTTATGATATTGCTGGTCGTATGTTCAGCCGGACGGACCGTGCTGCTGGCGGCAATTGCGATAACCCCACTGGTACGGTCGATAAGTATTCGCAATGGACCTATGACACAGCTGCCAATGGCTTGGGACAATTAGCTTCGGTTCACGACAGCGCCAGTGTCAGCGGAGCGGTTCAGTTTCAACAAACCTATAGCTACGACAACCTTGGGCGTGTGAGCGGAACTACTACCACTATGCCTGGCCATGGTGGACTGGTTGGTAGCCATTACGAAAAAATTACCTATGACCAGTTTGGTCGTGTATTTCAAACCTTCGATGCTGCGCGCACCGGTGCTTCCTTTGCGACGAACGGTATCCAAAATGTCTATAACAGCTACGGTTATCTGAATAAAGTGGTGGATGCCGTCAGCTATAACGGTACACAGCAGGCCTACTACACCGTTAACCAAATTAATGCGCGTGGGAATATCACCAGCGCAAATTATGGCAATGGTGTTACCCAATTAGCAGATTACTACCCTGAGTCCGGCTTGACCAAGAGGTTGCGGGCAAATCGCGCGCTGGCATCTTTGCCCATTCAGGATCTGGAATTGGATTGGGATGAAGTGGGTAACTTGGGTTGGCGCCATGAAACGGGAACAGCCAGTGATTCGGTGCGTCGTAATATTCGCGAGAATTTTACTTATGACAGCCTGAACCGTTTACGTACCTGGACAACCTCTGGTGATTTGGCGGCAAGTGAAACTGCCAATTACAACAATATTGATAACATTACCGATAAAACCGGTATTGGTAATTACTTGTATGGTACCCAATGTGGATCGGGAACCAATGCCGGCCCTCACGCATTATGCCGCGCGGGTACAACTAATTATTTCTACGATAAAAATGGCAACATGCTGAATGATTCAGCTGGCCGTACCATGAAGTACACCACCTATGATTTGCCTAAAGAAATTACCAAAGGTGGCCATAAAACCGAATTCAGCTACGGGCCAAATCGTGCGCGATACAAACGTGTTGATACATCATCTACCAATCAAGTCACTACCAGTTTGTATTTGGGTTCGGTAGAAAAAGTTTATTACTGGGACGGCAGTATCCAATGGAAGCGCAATATCGCCGGTGTTGCGCAAATCACCCAAACTGTGAATAACAGCGGCACCAAATTGGGCGAGGCCCAGCGTTATTTTATTAAGGACCATTTGGGCAGTATTGGTTTAATTACCGATGAAATTGGCGCAGCAGAACAAACCAACTTCTTCGACCCCTGGGGACGCGAGCGCAAAATCGTTACCAGTGGCAGCATCAAGCAATGGCTGGCCAACAATGACAACTATCGCATTGCAAGTAAGCCTATCACCACCCGCGGCTTTACTGGCCATGAACAATTGGCGGAAGTGGGTCTGATCCATATGAATGGTCGCATCTACGACGGCACGCTGGGCCGCTTTGTACAAGCCGACCCGATTATTCAAGATCCACTGCGTGTGCAGAGTTTGAATCGATATAGCTATGTGTGGAACAACCCTCTGAATGCAACTGATCCGAGTGGGTTTGAATGTGACGAGACTGGAAGTGGGAACAGTTGTGAAGCCGTGAAACGAGAACAAACTGAGGAGAATGTCGAAGAGGTAAAAGTTACAGGCAAAAGAGACGATCGCTCTAAATCAACCATGGTTCTTACCTTTGTCTCCGGGACTATATCGGGTAATTCCTTTTCAGGCTATGCCTTAAGAGGACAAGGACACACTGCATTTGTCAGTGAAGATATCGTTAATAAATACACCGGCGGTGATCTAAAAAATATAACCCAAAAAGTTCTGAACAAAATAATTGCAGGAGCTGCAGCAAAAAATTCCCTAGCGGTGGTTTCTGCAGCTGCGGCAGAAACGGATGTTTCTATAGGTGATGTATTGATGGCAATCGCGCCATTCTTCGTTGATCCCAATCAAATGATGGGTGATATGTACGTTGACGCTATGGGTTATCAGTCTGACACGGCTACATTAAACAAAGCTGCCGCACAGTCGGTTTCCAAAATCGAAGATAAATTGGCCGGTGCAGGCAGTATGGACAAGGTTACGCTGACGCTTTTGACAGGTGTGGCTGCTGTAGCGACCATCAAGAAAGTTGCAAAGAGTGCAAGGAATCTACCGCTCAATGACGCTGATCGCCTCACAGAAATAAACAAGACCCTTGAGAGGATTGAATCCGGTGGACCTTTTCCTCACAAAAAAGATGGAACCATTTTTAAAAATAAGGAAGGCAAGCTGCCAGAGGGTAATTACCGCGAGTACACAGTAGACACTCCCGGCGCTACTGATCGTGGAGCTCGTCGAGTTGTTCAGGATATGGATACTGGTAAGACCTACTATACGGAGGATCATTATGTCAATTTCATCCAAATCGATCCAAAGAAGAGGTAGCGATTAATGCGCCTAGATTATTTAAAAAAGGTTTCTCCCGTTGCGGTTCACTTCGTGCTTCCTGATGAGCTTGGGCCTGATCTTACTAGCCTTGGGTTAGTAGTGATGGAAGGAACTCTATCTGAGGTAAGGACGGATCACGATCTGTTTGCTGTGGTATCTGCCGCTATGCAATTTCCTGAATATTTTGGAAGCAATTGGGATGCTCTTGACGAATGCTTGGGGGACATGGATTGGTTGCCTTCCGAAGGTTATTTATTGGTGTTGCGTGACGCCGCTAAAGGGTGGTCACAAAGCGCCTATACGATGGGGCGATTCGTGAAAAGTTGGCTGGAAGCTTCAGAATATTGGGTTGAAAATAAGACATCTTTCCATTTATTGTTTGTCATGTAGTCGCAAGTACCTCTCCGTTTCCTAGCGAAACTAAGTGCTCTGTACAAATATGTTTCAAATAAAAGGGGCCGGCAGAGGACGCAGCCTACTCTACGCTTTTAGCAGGTGTGTTGGCAGGAAAACAGATTGAAATTTATATTACCGAATGTGGCTATGCGCCCATTGCTGATCGAATCAGGTTGATACCTTAAAATAGCTTCATTTAAATTAGCCGCATGGCACGACTTTAATTGAGACAAATAGGGGAATGAAAGTGAAAGTTAGGTCTTTAATAATATCCATGGTGTTTATTCCACTCTTATCGTTTGGAGAAGCTCAGGTAGATGGTGTTAAAGTTGTAAACGTCAGGGCAGATAAAGATGGGAAAGGTTACGTCACTTTTGATCAACCTCTTTCCGGAACGCCAGCTTCATGTATTAGCGGTGGGCACACTCGCCATCTGGCATTTGATTTAAATACTGAGGGTGGTAAAGGCATAATGAGTATAGCGTTGGCGGCCCAGGCTTCCGGGAAATCCATCAAAGCTCGAGGTACAGGCCAGTGCGATATTTATGGCATCGTTGAGTCTTGGGCTTGGGGATACGTCTACAATTAGCCCTTTTGGTTATGCTTCGCAAAATAAATTACCAAATTAATGCTTGGTGCAAAAATTTCGTGCTACTCCCGTCACTCGGTAAGATAAAACAAATGCCATGAAGCTACGGAATGTTTCCGAGAGCATCTTTTTGCCTTACCGATGAAACGATTGCGTAACAGATTCTCTTAATTTATTTCACACGCGGCGAAGGATGGAGCGGAACCCTGTCGGTCAACAGGGGTGGTTC
>CBFGOY010000082.1:0-8658 GCA_965650515.1 uncultured Cellvibrionaceae bacterium
ACTGGTTGCCGAACCGCTACAAACACTGCCATTAACCTGCGGTTTTTCAGCCAGGTTGCCATTTTTATTAACCTGGAAACCAATACTGATAGATTGACCCGGTTGGATAATACCGTTCCATGCGAGGTTGGTTGCAGTGTAGGGATTCGATCCCGTTAAATTGGTATTCCAACTGCTACTGATACGATTAGCCGTGTATTGCCAATTAATCGACCAACCATTAATAGTGGTGTCACCTGTATTACTTATTGTGATGCTGCCCGTTAAACCGGTACTCCATTCGTTGGTAACTGAATAAGTACAGGTTGCCATTTGAGCCAGCGCCTGTTCACAGGACGCAAACACCAGGGTCCCCAAGCAGAAAACCATCCGCAAACGCTCAAGTTTCGGAAGTTTCATAGATTTCTCCGGAAAGGAAGTTTGATTATTGTGTGACCTGGATTGACCGGATGCCCTTTCTGTTAATTTATTTTTATTTGTGAACAATATATTGCCAATGGATAAGGATTATCTGCGTGCAAAATCCCATTTTTGTTTTTTATCAATCATATTTTTACTGCGACAAACTGCATTTTAAATGTTGCTTTCCAAATAAAAAAAACCGCGAGACTTTCATCTCGCGGTTTTTTATGGATGGCGGTGCTTTAACCGCCATTTATTGCACCCATCAACGCGCTGCGTTCAAGGCTTCCGCCACACCCTGGTATGCCGGTTTTTTCTGCAGGCTATCATTGAACAATAATGGCCAATCCGGGAGGTTCTGATGGGTGTAGAACCAGCTATCCGGATCTGCAATACCCCATACGACAATTCCACCGCGCCGCGCCGGCGGGACAATATCCAGGTACGCCTGGACTATTTCCTTATAGCGCGCTTTTTGGCGATCAAGCCCCGTGCAAGACACCGCACAATCACTGCGATTGGTGTAATCATTGGCGGAGTTGCCATCGTATGGGTTATTCAAACGCACATCCAACTCTGAAATTTTGATTTTGAGTGTTGGGCTCAATGCAACAATTTTTTGCAAGGACGCGCGGATGTTTGCAATGGATGGATAATCGTTCATCACATGCATTTGGAAACCGACACCGTCAATAGGCACACCGTTCGTTAACAAGCGTTGCACCAGGTTAACCAGCGCGGTAGTTTTTGTTCCGTTTTCTTCGGTGTTGAAATCGTTGTAGTACAACTCTGCGGTTGGGTCCGCCGCACGCGCGCGACGGAACGCCTCATCAATGTACCCGGGGCCACCGTACTGGCGATAGAACACGGATTGGCGATAACCGTTTGCTGAACCGCGACCATCGTCATCAGCTGCATCAAACAACGCTTCATTCACTACATCCCAACTTTTCACCTTACCGGCAAAATGCGCGGCAACCGTGTCGATGTGACGTTCGTAATCGCTGCGGAAATTAGCATTACTGTCCGTTGCCCAGGCAGGCAACTGATAGCTTGGATGCCACACCAACGCGTGACCATGGAGGGACTTGCCATTTTGCGCGGCCCAGTTCACCAGGCGATCTGAATTGGTGAATGAAAAATTGCTGCCGGAATACATGTAGCTCATTTTCATAATATTTTCAGCAACGATTTGGCTGAACTCTTCACGCACAATAGTTTGACGCGCAGTGTTTGTGAAAATATCAGCAGTACCGCTTCCCGCCGCAACGGCAACTCCCACCGGGAAATCAGCCAGGCTGGAAAGGCCGGAACCAACAGGCACTTCCGGTTCTTCATCTATTTCGCCAGCGACAGAGAAATTATCAACAAAGAAACTGACATTTACCGAACCTTCAACCGACTCGATAATAAATGATTCAAACGGAGTGGAGCCGCTTGGAATATAAGTACCGCTCAACAATGTCCAACCGTCCGCAGTAACTTGCGCGCTCGCCACTTCGGTATATTCGTTATAAGTGGAGGTATCGGCATCATCCACCAGCTTACCGGTGATCTTGATGGTTTCCGGTAATTCACCCGGAGCCAATTTCACCCAGGCCGCAACTTCATACACATTGCCCTGGGTTAAGGTACCGGCATTGAATGTTGCACCCTGCCAATAATCCGCGCGGCCGCTCACAAACAAACTCGCAGTGCCGGCATAGCGATCCGCCGTGCTGCGAACGATAGTGGCATCACCACGCGTACCCCAGTTGGTCGTGCCATTTTCAACATCGCCATTCACCGCGAGGTTATTTGCCGGGACTGAACTCACCGCGCTTGAAACAGAGCTCGAAGAACGTGAACTGCTGGCAACGGATGACGGCGCCACCGATGATGGAGCCGCAGAAGACACGGGCATAGATGAGCTGGATGAGGAAAGTATCAATGACGAGCTGGATGAAGACGGCATCACCGACGAAGGTGCAGATGAAGAGATTACCGAAGAGCGGACAGAGGAAACCGTCGCCGACGAACTGGAAACACTGCTAGCAATTACGCTGCTTGCGGAGCTTGATACCGGCTGCGAACTGCTGCCACCCACAATCCCCCATGGCGAAGGTTGCGCGGCGCAAGTCGTGCGGGAAATACAACTTCTGTTGTTCTCATAACCCCAACCATTTTGGGTAGTTACGCACAACGGATAAATGGTGCCATACCAATTACATTGCTGGCCGCTAACTGCACTGGAAACACTGGAGCTTCTTGCACTGCTGCTCACCACGGCGATAGAAGAGGAGCTTCTTGCACTGCTCGGCGCTACCGATGAAACCGGCGTTGATGAGGCGCTTCCACCACAAATATTGCCGGTAATCGCCGGGCGCTCGGCGCTGCCGCCGCGTTTATCCACCTGGAAACCGAATTGCACACTTTGGCCTGGCTGGATGGAGCCATTCCAACTCAAATTACTGGCGGAATAAGGGTTGCTGCCGGTGACATTCGCATTCCACGAACTGGAAAGGCGATTGGTGGTGTATTGCCAGCCAACAGTCCAGCCATTGATGGCCGCTGTGCTGGTGTTGGTGATGGTGATAGCGGCAGTTGCGCCGGTATTCCATTCATTGCTAATGCTGTAAGTACAACGCGCTGATTGTGCCAGGGCTTGCTGTGCAAGAATACTTGCACTTGCCACCGAGGCAACAACCAACATTTTTTTTAAACCCGCGGATTGCATGGTCATAACTCCTGCTGTGTGATAGTGAAAATTTTTTCTTATGGTACGTCCCTGCCAAAAAACTCCAACGTGCTGACCTTTAATTTTTGGTAATCGCTAAAATGCAAAATCACCGCACTCGCTGAGTACAGTGATCAGGTATCGCTATATTCCCTCTCGCCCTGCGCCGGTTTGATGGCGCAAATACATCGGCTTGCGATAGGAATTTGTGTATCGGAATTGCCGCTACACATAAAAAATAAAATCGAATTATTTTTTCTTCGTTATTCCCTCATGGAACAAGATGAATCCAGGGCCATTCACCGCCTCAGTGCTTTCACTCAAGATTGGAATTGCATGCAGGTTACCGGTTTGATTGTCCCACTCGTAAACCAGTCGATTCATGGTGTTTACTTCTTGAAAACGCTTGGTAAAAACCCGGCCATCACAAAGTGAAGGCCGGTAAAGTCACAGTTGTTTCAGGGGTAACACGCGAAATCAGATAAACAATGTGAGCGTGAGTATTACCTGATTTCATTTCACAAACAGTCGTCCCTGACCAAGGCATCTCTCCAAATGCCTGTCCTGCTCACTCTCACTCGATTACTCCAACGGCGGGTAAGCGTTGTTCAACAAGACCTGGAAGCCTTCTTTGAACCAGCGACCCGCTACCGGGGCATTCGCCATAGCGCCAGTGTCCACGTTGGAACCGCTGCCCGGGTTGTAGTTGTAAGTCGGGTCACACATACGGTCGAAGCCTTTGGCCGGGTCTTGTGGGTCGTAGGACAACTCTTGTGACGCCGCACCATCGGATTCCCCTGGCGGTTTCACCCAAACGTAGGCATCGATTCCGGCAACAGGACCAACTTGTGGACGCTCACCGATACCGCCTTTCTGGTTACACCAGTTACCGCGATGGGTACGACGGTCAATGCGCGATTCATCGACAAAGGTATCAAGCACAGTGCTGGTGGATTGTGCTGTCGGACGGTTTGGACCACCCCAGCCGTTACGGGAAGTGTCTACCAACATACCGATGGTTTGCGGGAAACCGGCGGAAATCATTGCTGTACGCCATGCTTGCACGAAGGAAACTTCGCTGAAGTGCGGGTTCCACTCGTAGAACTTGGCTTGACGGGTTTGGGTACCGCCACCGCTGCCAGGGAATGCACTATTAGCCAGCGAATCCAGGAATGGCTCGTACAACGGCGTGTAACCGGAGGTGTTGGATACAAAACCGGCGACTGAATTAACCCCACCGGTAGCCCCTTTGATCGCATCAGCAATCAGGGTTACCGCTTTGCCAAAGTTATCCGTCCAACCCAACCAGCCAGAGTGACCGATATCCACGTAAGGGTATACGTTGGTGATCGGATAAAGCTTGCTCAAGGTGTAACGGGTGTTAGCCACATAACCATGGGTTGCATCGGTGGCCAATTGGCAATCCGCGTCGCTCAGGTTGGTGACCAGGTTTGGCAGCGAATCCGGCTCGATGATCGCAATAATGCGCAGGCTGGCATATTTTGGATCAGCAAAAATCGAAGCAATCGGATCCACATATTCAGTGCGGTAGCGCTGGGTTCCTTCCGCACCTTGTTTCAACTCACCGTTAGACGCCAGGGCATGGCAATCGCGGTTCGGCAAATCGTAAACAACAACCTTGATGACGTTTGCATTCTGGTCGAGTGCCGCATCCAGGTGATCGCGCAGGCCCCATGCACCATCTTCCGGTGCGATAGCGCCGATACGGTCCATCCACACAGCGGTGCTGTAACCGGCAACCTTGGAACCACCGGGTTCAGCTTGCGCTTTTGCAGACCAGACCGGGTCAACGTACCAGCGAGCCCCGACAAAGGGGTTATCCATACGTGGGCCAACTGAGCCGACGCTTGAACTTGTGCGTGAACTGGAGCTTGAACTGCGTGAACTTGTGGTCATCACGCTGCTTGAGCTAGCGGTAGTGGCAACGCTGCTCGAACTGGGTGTAATGCTGCTGGATGAACTGCGCGAGCTTGAGGTTACCGCTATGCTGCTGGATGTCGTCGGCACACTGGAGCTGCTTGGACGCGAGCTGCTGGACGGAACTGTGCTGACAGAACTGTTAGCTCCGACAATACCGTAAGGCGCCGGTTGGGCAGCGCAAGTTGACCGGGAGATACAACTTCTGTTGTTCTCGTAACCCCAGCCACTTTGGGTGTTAACGCATAATGGATAACGCGTGCCGTACCAGTTACATTGCTCACCTGAAACTACCGGCGTACTGCTGCTGGAACGGGAAGAAGTAGTAACAGCAACACTGGAAGGAGCAGCACTGGTTGTGGCAACGGATGAACTGGTGGGTGTGGTACCTGAACAGATACTACCGGTCAGAGTTGGCACCTCGCCAGAACCGCCACGTTTATCAACCTGGAAACCAAAAGTCGCACTTTGGCCAGGCTGCAAGGTACCGTTCCAGCTCAGGTTTGAAGCCGTGTAGGGATTGCTGCCGCTTACGTTGGCATTCCATGAACCACTGAGGCGGTTAGTGTTGTATTGCCAACCTACCGACCAACCATTAACTGCAGAGCTACCGCTGTTAGTGACAACGATTTCGCCGGTAAGCCCGGTGCTCCACTCATTGCTGATTTTATAGACGCAAGCAGCGCTGGCACTTTGACCCGCCACTGCCAACCCAAGGCCCAGCAAGGCTGCTAGACCATAGGTTTTTCTTCTTGGAGTCATCATTGAAGTTCTCCTGGATTCCAGTGAGGAGGGATTGAAGCCCTCGTTATAATTTCGCGCTGAACTGCAAGCGCTGATATGTCCTTACGTCCGGTAAGGCTGTCGCAAACCAGTTACGACTATCAGTCCATTGGGGATGTAACAATTGAGATTGGTTGCGCTACCTTAAATGCATGAAACAGCTGTTTATTTTTATAAAAATCGAATGAATTGAATTCAGCGAATTGATCGGTGGTAAAACGACCGCAATGAAACTTTTGGAACAAAATAGGTCCCGGTGTATGTTGACTGCGAAAAAACCGATAAAACTGTCAAAAGCAATCCGATTAAACACATATCACAAATAGTCACTTTTACATTATCTACAATGGCTGCGTCGCAATCTGCGATTAACATCCCAGACATTTCGCTTGGCGGATAACTCATCATTTAGTTAGCGCAACCATTTTGGACAGAACAAAATTGCGCTAATTAGCACATCCAAGGTAATACACAGGTTACGCAGCAGAGATGGAACCCGGCGGAACTGGCTCGATTATTGAGTCAGCTTCGTCATTCGCTATTTATAATTATTTTTATAATGCATTTTTGATATATGAAAACAGCACTTTACTTAAAAACAGCGCTGTCAATGAACTTCTTTAAGCTATTGTAAATATTTGCAAATGGCAACCCCTTATAGCGAAATAGATAGAATTTTTCTTTTTAACCACATAAATGCGATAAATATCACACATTCACCAATAAACATTACATTATATTTAAAAAATCATAAACTTAAGTTCTTGCGGTTTTGGCAACCCTATTGCCTGGGTGCCAGTGGGAACAACCGGTGTTTATGTATCAACTACTTGTAGGAGTATCTGGGCGGCAATTACGGGATTACCGGCCGGAGCAATAGTCAAGGCCTACCAGGCAAATCCTTTCAAATTTTACGTTTGGTCAGGTAGCACCTTTTATTAGTACCAAATAAGGCCTTGCCTTTAAACCAGCCGCAGCCGGTAACTTGCCGTCGGCCCATCGTTTTAAGGCGGTGCTGGTCGCCCGGCTGCCATGGTTAAAAACCATATTTTACCTATGGATCAAAAATCCGATTTCCCGCTATCCCGTTAAATTTTTTTCATCAAATCCCACATCTTGTCACTATTAACCCAAACGACCGTGATACTTCCGAATTGATCGCGCTGTCAATTTACGGTACCGTGGCGAAACAAAGTATAAGAATAGTTTCCAACCCCAAAATTATTTAATTTAGTTATAGGGATGTTGCACTAAGCGGAAGCTCAAGTGCCAACTTTTTTAAATTGTGATAAGAACGAGGGAAATAAGCATCAAATCTTATTAAAACGATGCTTTTCTGATTCGCCATCCATAGTTAATTAATTTACGCGTTAGCGTTGTGTTGTGTATCCCTGCCATAAAAACGCTTGGGGCTTTTTTATGCGACAGTTAAAACACAGCAATTTGTTAGCGCAATCATTAATGATAAATAAGATAAAAACTGACCCAAAAACAACAAAAAGGCGCGAACGACTATGTTGAAAACCCTGATTGTGTATGCCCATCTGCTCTCGGCCTGCGTGGCTGTCGGGATTTTGTTGATGCAGGACCTGGCCCTGGCCAAAACCCGTGGCAATGCCCTGTCGGCCAATGCCGTGCGCGACCTCACCCGGTCGGCCGAGATTATGTTTATCGCCCTGGTGCTGCTGTGGATTTCCGGCCTGTCCCTGGTATTGCTCGGCTACCTGGAAAATCCCCAGCAGTACCTGATGAATGAAAAACTCTGGGCCAAATTCACCGTCGTTGCCGTGCTGACCCTCAACGGGATTGCCCTGCACTATTTCAGTTTCCCGCGCGTGACCTCGCGCCGCGGCCTGCTCGGCCTGCCGACCTTTGAACAAATCCTGGTGGTACTGACCGGTGCCCTGTCCTCCGTCTCCTGGCTGTTTGCCTGTTACCTGGGCATCGCCCGCAACTGGAACTACACCGCCGATTACAGCTTTGTGATGTTTATCTACTCCGGCCTCCTTGTCAGCGCCTTTATTGTGGCCGGCGAAGTGCTGCGCGCCATGCGCAAGGCTGAACCCGAGCCACCCATGCTCAGTGAGCAAATCCGTTTGAACGCTTCCCGCAAGTTTGACTAGTTGTCAGGCCCGATTCCCCCGGTATCGGGCAAGGTCGTTTCTGACAGTGCTGTTTTATCACCGACCAGGACTTGCTTTAACCCTTGTTTTACCCGTTTTGACAATAACGATTGTTGATGACCGTTGCCGGTGAAAGCCGGCGTTTACCTCCGAGGAAGACACTATGAGTAGCTTTAAAGCCTCTGCGATCAACCCTCGCATGGCGGGTCCGCTAACGCGTTCCCTCTATGCGGCCGGGTTCTCCCTGGCTGTATCCACTCTCTCCACACAGGCCTATGCCGGTTGCCAGTATGTAGTAAACAACCAGTGGAATAATGGGTTCGATGCCAAAATAAGAATAACTAACGACGGGACAACCGCGATCAATGGCTGGAACATCAGTTGGCAATACGCCGGTGATAACCGTATCACCAGCAGCTATAACGCCACCCTGAGCGGAACCAACCCTTACTCTGCCACCAACCTGAGCTGGAACGGCAGTATCCAGCCCAAGCAATACGTGGAGTTCGGTTTCCAGGGCTCCAAAGGTTCGGCAGCGGCTGAAGTCCCGGTTATTACCGGGGCGGCTTGTGGCAGTACCACGGCTTCGTCGGTAGCGCCGTCTTCGGTGCCCTCCTCTATCGCGACGACCTCCAGCTCACGCGCCGCGTCGTCAAACGGTACTGCCCAGGGCGTTGCTCCCCTGGTGGTACAGGG
>CBFGOY010000083.1:0-8644 GCA_965650515.1 uncultured Cellvibrionaceae bacterium
GGAGGGTATTGTGGATTGGGTGGTACAGGTGTTTGCCTGGCTTAAGATTTTTTATTACATGGCCTCGTAATAGGGGCCACTTCCGCCCTCGGGTGGAACCCAGGTTATATTTTGTAGCGGATCTTTAATATCGCATGCCTTGCAGTGAATGCAATTGGCCGCATTAATTTGCAGCGTATCCTTATTATCCTTTTGGATAATTTCATAAACACCTGCCGGACAATAACGTTGCTCAGGCGCACCGTAGAGCGCAAGGTTGTGTTGAATGGGAATATTTTCATCGCGCAGCTTTAAATGTACCGGCTGGTTTTCTTCGTGATCTATCCTCGATAGATAAATCGATGACAAACGATCAAAGCTGATTTGCCGATCCGATTGGGGATAATTAATGGGTTTGGCTTGGTGTATGGGGATGAGCGTTTCATGGTCAGCTTTTTTGTGCTTCAGCGTCCAGGGCAAATTAATGCCAAGGGAATGCAGCCACATATCAGCTCCCGCATAAACCATTCCGCCAATATTGCCCCACATGGAAAGGGCAGGCTTTATATTGCGCACGGCATGGAGGTCTTTCCATATCCAGGATTTTTTTAATTTTTCCGGATAATTATTTAATACTGGAGTCGGATCGGCGTTTGCCAATGCTTCAATAATGGCTTCAGCAGCAAGCATACCCGACTTCATTGCATTATGAGATCCTTTGATTTTGGGCACGTTAACGAAACCCGCAGAACAACCAATTAGCGCCCCACCGGGAAATACCAGGGTGGGTAAAGACTGGATGCCACCTTCGTTAATGGTGCGCGCACCATAGGCAAGGCGTTGTGCGTTTTCCAGCAGCGGTTTAATACCGGGATGGGCTTTAAAGCGCTGGAATTCTTCAAATGGATTAAGGTAGGGATTCGGGTAATTCAAATGCACTACAAATCCCACAGCAATTTTATTGTCATCCAGGTGATAAACAAATCCTCCACCACCCGTATCGTTTTCCAAAGGCCAACCAAGTGTGTGGATCACTTTGCCGGGCTGGTGGTGTTCAGGGTTTATTTGCCAAATTTCCTTGAAACCCAAACCATATTTTTGCGGTTCGGCGTGTTCACGCAAATTAAATTTGGTTTCCAATAATTTTGTTAATGAGCCGCGTGTACCTTCTGCTATCAGGGTGTATTTTGCACGCAGCTCAATACCTGCTGAAAAAGTTGGTTTGTGGCTACCGTCGCGCGCAACTCCCATGTCACCGGTAACGACACCAAGGACCTCGCCACCACTTCCATAGATAAACTCGCAAGCATTAAAACCGGGAAATAAATCCACCCCCAGGCTTTCAGCCTCTGTGGCTAACCAGCGACAGACTTGCCCCAAACTCACAATATAGTTGCCGTGGTTACTCATTAAGGGGGGCAAGAATAACGATGGGATCTTGTAGTGCTTACTTTCAGTAAGCCACAAAAACTGATCATCGAGGACTGCATTGGTGACCGGTGCTTTTTTATTTTTCCAGTCCGGGATTAGCTCTGTTAAGGCGATGGGATCAATAACGGCACCCGATAAAATATGTGCGCCAATTTCAACTCCCTTCTCCAGCAGGCAAATGTTCAATTCAAGGTTTTGTTGCGCTGCCAATTGTTTTAAGCGAATCGCGGCTGCAAGGCCAGCAGGGCCGCCGCCGACAATCACTACATCATATTCCATCCGGTCGCGTTGCATTTATTTTCCTATTAAGTTAATTGCAAATAAATTAGTGATACTTATCCAACCATGGATGGCAAAAATATTTCATCACTGCGTTTCAGGTTTTGCGTTAAGGACCGGCAATAATCCAGGAAGCTGATAATTGTCGGTGTTTGATAGCGGTCCCTGTGCCAGACCATTAAAAATTGACGTTTCAAATCAAGCATCGGCGTTTTGACTTCCACCAGGCTGCCGCGACGGAATGCGTCGCGTAGCGCCAGTCGTGATATACAACCAACACCTAATCCGGACTCCACTGCGCGTTTGATCGCCTCCGTGTGCTCAAGTTCAAGTCGCACTTTTAAACCGGCAGTATGGTGGCGCAGGGCGTGGTCAAACGTTTCGCGCGTTCCGGAGCCTTGTTCGCGCAAAATCCAGGTGGCGGAGGTTAAATCATCAATTGTGGGATTCTTTTTCTGCGCCAACTCATGATCGGGCGAGCAAAATACCGCAAGTTCATCGTCCATCCAGGGTTCGGCAATTAATTCAGGATGATGGCAGCTTCCTTCAATTAATCCCAAATCCAATTCATAACGCGCAATTTGTTGGAGGATGCTTTGCGTATTTTTTACTTGCAGGTCGATATGGCATTCGGTGTGATGAAGCATGAATTCGCTGACAATCAATATCGCTAAATAATTACCGACAGTCAGCGTGGCGCCCAATTTTAAATTGCCTAGCGCGGCTTTACCTTCCAACAATTTCTCAATTTCCTCCGCTTGGGTTAGCAAGCTGCTGGCGGCGGGTAACAGGCTTTTCCCTAGCGCATTAAGAACTAACTGTTTACCGTGGCGATCAAATAACTGGCAATCAAATTGCCGTTCCAGCTCAGCCAGGGCGGTGCTGGCAGCGGATTGGGATAGCGCGACCTGTTCAGCGGCCCTGGAAACGCTCCCGGAACGCGCGATGGCGGCAAAAATTTCTAATTGGCGTAATGTGTATTTCATATCTATTTGTCGGATATATAAAATATAAATTATCAATTTAACAAATATGCTAGCGCTAAATACACTGGACGACAAGTAAGTTTGAGGGTTTCACCATGAAAATTCTTGTTGCAGTGAAGCATGCTGTGGATCACAACCTAAAACCCGGTGTTGATCCAATAAGCGGGCAAGTGGATTTATCCCAGGCACGCAAGACAATTAATCCCTTCGATGAAATAGCCATTGAAGAGGCGGTACGGTTAAAGGAACGCGGCCAGGTATCAGAAATTTTGGCTGTTGCGATTGGCGGCCCCGATGCCAGGGATAGTTTGCGCCATGCCTATGCGATGGGGGCCGACCGGGCATTACTGGTAGAAAGCGAATCCAATTTACAACCGCTTGCCGTTGCCAGGGTTTTGAAAGTTATTGTTGAGCGTGAACAGCCGGGGCTGGTACTCCTGGGCAAGCAAGCGGTGGGCGAGGACTATGGCCAGACCGGCTCAATGCTGGCGGCCTTGTTGGGCAGGGGTTTGGGAAGCTTTGTTTCCGCAATTGAAATCAATGACGGGTTTGTGGTTGTTACGCGGGAAATCGAAAAGGGAACCCAAAAAATCCGCTTGCAATTACCCGCGGTGTTGACGGTGGATTTGCGCTTGAATGAGCCGCGTTTTATTAAATTACCCAATTTGATGATGGCCAAGAAGAAATCGATTGAATCACTGGCGGTGACCGACCTGGGAGTTGACCTGGCTCCGCGTTTTTCCAAGTTGAAATCGGTGGAGCCGCCGCAAAAACCCGGTGCTATCCAATTATCCAGCGTTCAAGAGTTAGTAAATACATTACGCAAAGCGGAGGTATTGCCATGAGCATATTGGTAATTGCAGAGCAGGAGGCCAATCGCTTAAAGCCTGCTACGGCGCAAGTTGTTGCCGCTGCTGCGGTGTGGCAAAAACCGATTGATCTATTGGTTTTTGGTGACCAGCCGAATGGGCTTGCCCGCGAAGCGGCGCAACTCATGGGAGTAAAGCGTGTATTGGTCGCCCAGGCGGAGCATTTCCTGCATCCATTGGTTGAAGATGTGCAGGATTTAATTCTTGGCATCGCTTCCAAGTACGAAATTATTGTGGCTGCCCATAGTGTGTTGGGTAAAAGTGTATTACCGGCTGTCGCCGCGCATCTGGATGTTGCCCCCATCACCGATGTTACCGCTATCCAACTTGATCCGGGGGCTGCTCCCGTCTACGTACGGCCCGAATATGCGGGTAATATTTTTACGTACATTGAGAATACCCAGCCGCGGCAGATTATTAGCGTCCGCCCGACGGCATTCCGCGCGGTAGGGAGCGGGGGAAACGCGGAGATCCTTTCTGTTTCGGCACCTTCATCACGAGGCGTTAGCCAATGGCTGGCGGACGATATCAACGAATCAGAGCGACCGGACCTTTCCTCCGCACGTGTTGTCGTTGCTGGCGGACGCAGTTTAGGTGAGGACTTTGGAAAATTGTTAACGCCGATAGCAGAAGACCTTGATGCTGCCATAGGTGCAACCCGCGCCTGTGTGGACGCGGGCTTTGCGCCTAATGATTGGCAAGTCGGCCAGACAGGTACCGTTATCGCCCCTGAGCTTTATATCGCGGTGGGAATTTCCGGCGCTATGCAACACATCGCAGGCATCAAAGACAGCAAGGCCATCGTTGCAATCAACCATGATCCCGATGCGCCAATTTTTAAATACGCGGATTATGGCCTGGTTGCGGATCTGTTTACCGCTTTGCCCGAGTTGCACACGGCGTTGCAACATAATCGTCAATAAGGAAAAAATATGAGCGCATTTAACACCCAGAAAGTCTTATCAGTTAAACATTGGAACGATAGCTTGTTCAGTTTTACTACTACCCGTGATGATTCATTTCGTTTCGAAAATGGCCAGTTTGTGATGATTGGCCTCAACCAAAATGAAAAACCTTTACTGCGCGCTTACAGCATCGCCAGTCCTAATTATGCGGAGCATTTGGAATTTTTCAGCATCAAGGTACCCAATGGCCCCTTAACCTCATTGCTGCAACATATTAAAGAGGGCGATTCGATTTTGGTGGGCCGGAAGCCGACCGGTACTCTATTGCTGGCGGACCTGAAGCCGGGAAAGAACCTGTTCCTGCTTTCCACCGGTACGGGGTTGGCACCGTTTATCAGTTTGATCCAGGACCCGGAAACCTACGAGAAATTTGAAAAAATCATCCTGGTGCATGGAGTTCGCAAGGTGGATGACCTGGCTTATCGCGATTTTATTACCCGGGAATTGCCCAATCATGAGTTCCTGGGTGAGGATGTTCGGAATAAGTTGATTTATTACCCGACCGTCACCCGTGAGGCATTTACCAACCAGGGCCGATTGACGGATCTTTTGCAAAGCGGAAAATTATTGGCTGACATAGGTTTACCACCGCTAAACCCGGCCACAGACCGCGCTATGTTGTGCGGCAGCCCTGGCATGCTTGACGATACTTGCGCAATCCTGGATACGGCAGGTTTAACGGTTTCGCCGCGGATTGGCATGGCCGGTGACTATGTAATTGAACGTGCGTTTGTGGAGAAATAATCTAGTCCGCGCTATCCGGTTGTTTGGTTTCCGTCTCCGTACAAGGACGTGGAGAGGGCATTCCTTGTAATCCGCTGTTATTCCTCTATCTTATTTCTGTGTGTTTAGATGCCATGGTAAATTAGACCTGCGGCTTGTGAGCAGGTGTTAGCCTCAGGTGTCTATGAATCCAATAATAGAAATAAATGAATCCAATAAAACCCGCCTGTACGAAGCTCTGGGGCAAATAGTCGTTGCCTTCAAAACCCTGGAACTGGTGGTTGAAGGCATTATATTTTGCAGTTTGCAGGTTCCAGCGGCGCAAGTCCGCGTCCTCCTGGCGGGTATCGCCTTCGACATCAAAGTGACCAATATGAGCCTGATAGTACGGGAGCGCCATACCTGCAATGATTTGGAAAGCTTTGTTCCTTCGCTCGACGAGCTTGTGGCGCGCTGTCACTACTGTGGTAAGCAGTCTGATGAATGGTTGCAATCACATTGGGTGCCTGGGCTTAACGCAGAATCCGGTTACGTAAAACGCTTGCAGTCCACCGATTTCGTGAGCAATTTCAATTCGTTGGAGCTGGATTCAGTCAGTTTGCTGGAATTGGAAAACTTTATCCCATGCTTGAACGCAACTACCGGTAATTTGCAGAGATTCCATCAAAATCTATTTTTACATTTCGGGCGCATTCGAGGCCCGCAAGCATTAAATGATTATATGCAGGCACCTTTGTCCGCGGAAAATGATTCGTGGGGGTAGGATTAATCAACAGGCATGCGTACTCATGCCTGGTATGAGGAGGTTGTTTCCATATTGCCTGCGTGCAGGCCGCACTCTTTCTTGGTGGCTTCCTCCCACCACCAGCGCCCTTCGCGTTCATGTTGCCCGGGTGTGATTGGCCGGGTGCAAGGTTCGCATCCAATTGATACGAAACCACGCTCATGCAATTCATTGAAGGGTACTTCACATAACCGGATGTAATCCCATACCTCCTTGGAGGACCAATTAGCGAGCGGGTTAAATTTCGTCAGTGTTGCACCGGGCCGGGCGAAGGCCTTGTCATTCTGGATAACCGGAATGTCAGCGCGGGTAGGGCTTTGGTCTTTGCGTTGCCCCGTAATCCAGGCATCGAGGGTTAATAACTTCTTACGCAGCGGATCGATCTTACGCACACCGCAGCATTCGCCATGGCCATCTTCATAAAAACTGAATAAGCCTTTCTCTTGTACCAACCTGCGTACCGCCTCACCATCAGGTGAAACCACATCGATTTTAATACCGTAGTGCTTGCGTACTTTTTCAATGAAGCGATAGGTCTCCGGGTGCAAACGGCCGGTGTCCAGGCAAAATACCGGAACATCAGGACGATAATTACGGGCCATTTCAATGAGTACAACATCTTCGGCACCGCTGAACGAAATAGCGATGTTATCGAACTGCGTCAGGGCGTATTTAATGATCTTTTGGGGACTTTCCTGCTGGAGTTTGGCTTCAAGGTCAACGACATCAATCAGGTTTTCGGTCATGGCTACTACTCACGGTGATATTTATCGGTTCCACTTCTTCCGGAACCTCCTGTATAGGGCGCCAAGGATAGCAGAGCAGGGCACTTGCCCCAAGCGGCGAGGCGCTGCGAGCTGGCTTTTGGGTGCTTTTGGTG
This sequence comes from uncultured Cellvibrionaceae bacterium, assembly GCA_965650515.1. GTDB lineage: Bacteria > Pseudomonadota > Gammaproteobacteria > Pseudomonadales > Cellvibrionaceae > Cellvibrio. The sequence goes on from CBFGOY010000083.1 coordinate 6,897, forward strand.
TTGGATTTCGGTTTGCTTTAGTACGGCAAAAAAGGTAGATTGCGCCACTCTTTTGACCTGAATAGCCTGATTTTTAACCGTTTGGAGGTTGCTGTGGAAATTGCATGCCTGGATCTGGAAGGTGTATTGGTTCCGGAAATTTGGATCGAATTCGCGAAAGCCACTGGTATTGAAGAACTGAAAGCCACTACCCGCGATATTCCGGATTACGACGTCCTGATGAAGCAGCGTATTCGTATCCTGGAGGAACACAAACTCGGCCTCAAAGAAATTCAGGATGTCATTGCAACGCTCAAGCCCCTCGATGGCGCGGTGGAATTTGTGGATTGGCTGCGTGAGCGTTTCCAGGTGATTATCCTGTCCGATACTTTTTATGAGTTTTCCCAACCCCTGATGCGTCAATTGGGTTTTCCGACCTTGTTGTGCCACCGCTTGAATGTGGATGAACGCGGCATGGTAGCGGGTTACACATTGCGCCAAAAAGATCCAAAACGTCAGTCGGTGCTGGCTTTGAAAACTCTTTATTATCGTGTGATTGCCGCTGGCGATTCCTACAACGACACCACTATGTTAGGCGAAGCCGACCAGGGCATCCTCTTCCACGCCCCACAAAATGTAATCGAACAATTCCCGCAATTCCCCGCTGTCCATACATATGACGATTTGAAAAAAGAATTTATTAAAGCGAGCAATCGCCAGTTGAGTTTGTAACAGCAATTTTCGTTGGCCCCTTCACACTTATGTGAAGGGTTTATTGGCTTACATGATGAGAAGTGTTTAGCGATGAGGGACCTGCGTATAGACCTTTTGCGCTTTTTCGGTTTGTGTTTGATTATCTTGGCGCATTGCTCACCCCCTTATTTTTTATTTCAAATAAGAAACTTTGATGTACCTATGATGGTACTTATATCAGGGGTCTCGTTTGGTTTGTCTTTCAAGCAGCGCGCATATGCTGATTATGTAGCCAGCCGATTCAAGCGATTATTGTTGCCTGTATGGTGCTTTCTCAGTATTTATTTTTTATCTTGCCTTGCTTTTTCTTTTCCCTCTGAATTGCCGGGTTTTGCAAAAATAATTAGTAGCTATTTGTTAGACCAAGGGATAGGTTACGTATGGATTATTCGCGTCTTTCTGATGGTTGCGTTGATTGCGCCATTAATTTTCCATATCCATAAACGAATGGCTAATAATCTGCATTTTTTGCTTGTTTTATTCTGTATCGGAATTGCGAATGAGCTTTTATTGATGGCATCAAGTGCGTATTTGGATACGCCGGCAGGAACAGTCATTGAGAAAACAATTTTTTATGTTATTCCCTACGGGATAATTTTTGCCTTTGGATTGCGCCTCACGCAATTGACGCAACTTCAAATGATAATCTCTGGTTTGTTGATTGCTGCTGTCTTCGCCATATATTGCTCATACTTATGGCTCGGGTATGGCGAGTTCATTCCTACCCAGGAATACAAATATCCTCCTCAAATTTATTATTATTCTTATGCGTTGTGTATTTCGATATTGTTATGGATGGGTGCCGCGCCACTGTTAACATTGGTTCAATCCTTTAAGTTAACCGACCTTGTGATGTTTATGGGGCAAAACAGTATTTGGATATATCTATGGCACATTCCGTTCGTGGTGACTCTCTCTGCTCCGTTTTATATCAAGTATCCATTCATACTTTTAATGTCTGTTTTGGTTACGTTTTTACAGGTTTGGCTCCTGAATAAAGTGATACTTCCCCGCAT
>CBFGOY010000084.1:0-8276 GCA_965650515.1 uncultured Cellvibrionaceae bacterium
GCCTGGGTCAAACGACGAATAATATAGTCGTAAAGGCTATCCAGGTTGTCGGCCAGACCGCCACCATCCTTATCATTCAAACTCCCCTGCAACCCACCTACAATTGCCGTGGCTTTCCCGATCAATTCACCTTTGCGAGCGATCTGGTTCTGCAGCATGGCGCCTTTCGCCTGCGCAATCCGCTCAAGTGCACCTTCAAACAACATTTGGATCAATCGGTGGGGCGAGGCGGATTCGACACCGGAATGCACCTTGACACTGGCATAATTTTGCACGGCAGAATAGGAATTCATAAATCACCTGGGATTCAACGGGAGACATCGTTATTGTCAACGCGGGATAAATAATCCCTGCGCCCTAATGCTAGCGGCATAAATCACAAAACCTTTAATCGGAATCATCCCAAATACCCATCTTTTACTCCGCCAGTATGTTTGCCTGGGCGATATACGACGGGTAGCCGGCCTGAATGCGCCATCTACCTCATCAACAGGGCAAATAAAGACCGGTTTGAAAAACTATTGCACAACCTTAATTACTGTATATAATCACAATAACTGTACAAATAAACAGACCAGGAGTGCCATATGTCAGACTTAACGCCGCGCCAGGAAGAAGTATTAAACCTTATTCGTAAATATGCCGATGAAACCGGCTACCCCCCTACCCGTGCTGAAATCGCGCGCATCCTGGGTTTTAAGTCTGCTAACGCCGCTGAAGAACATATCAAGGCACTGGCCCGAAAAGGCGCAATTGAAATTATTCCAGGTGCGTCGCGTGGAATACGTTTGCCGGAAACCCACAACGGAATCCCGATTGTTGGACGTGTCGCTGCGGGCAACCCCATTCTTGCCCAGGAACACATAGAGGATTATTGCAATATTCCTTATGACTTTTTTTCACCCGGCGCGGATTACTTATTGCGTGTCCATGGCATGAGCATGAAAGATGCCGGAATACTGGATGGTGATTTACTGGCAGTGCATCGCACAGACCAGGTTCGGAATGGCCAAATTGTTGTTGCCCGGATTGGCGAGGAAGTGACAGTAAAACGCTTTAAACGCTCGGGAAACAAAGCATTGGTGGAACTTTGGCCTGAAAACCCGGAGTTTGATGTTATCCATGTGGATATGCGCGACCAGGAGTTTTGTATCGAAGGGTTAAGCGTAGGAGTAATTCGTCGTGACTAATCTAGCCCGTGTCAGCTCTACACATATCCAACGCCAGCAACCTTCAGGCGGAGTCACCGAATTGGTACTCACCAGTGATTCCCCGGAGCAAATGGCATTACTGATGCCTATGATTGCTTACCTCAGTAATAGTGCCAGGGATCGCTGGATAACCTGGATCGCGCCGCACAATATCAGTCGTGAATTATTGGAATCCTACGGGGTCAATACGCGTTATATACGTCTAATCCACTGCCATGATCTGCCGAGTTTGTTATGGATTACCTGGGAGGCATTGGCAGCGGGAAATAGCCACACCGTTATTTCCAGCCCGGGAAAACTAACCGATAAAGAATTGAATCAATTGGAGATTGCCGCTATGCAGGGAAAATGCCAGGGGCTGCTGTTGAGAGTTCGCTAGCAAGGACGCTGTCACTGACTAGTGCAGCATTAGTTTTTCGGTATCGTTTACTTCTTCAATAAGATCATCCAGCGTGGATTCAGCCTGCTGGTCCGCAATATCACCCGCCGCCTCCATACCAGCCTCAATCATTGCTTTAGCTACGTTGAATTTTTCCTCACCAAGAAAAGCCAGGGACTCGGAAGAAAAACGAATGGTGACCAAAGGTTCATTATTTTCGTCATCAGCCCGTGCCAGAGCCACATCGCCGTTCATAAGCTCAATGATTTCGTAAAACGATGACATAAATACCTCTAGGTAAACCGGGCGCGCATTCTAGCACCCAACACTATCAAAACCTATTACACCTTGGGAAATGCATATAGAAATAAACAAGCGCCTTCGGCCATAAATTTACACTGTTTCATTAGGAATCCCGGTAATAAGGATGCTTCACCAGCTTTTATAATTCGCTGATTACCTCCCCACAATACTATCAATTCACCTGTAACGGGCATAAGTAACCCATAGCCTGATTTCTCCGCATCGCAGGTACCCGCCTGCAAATGAATACGTCGCACTACAAAATCATCAAAATTCACGATCTGCTCAACGCTAGCAACATCATTCCTGAATATGACTTCTGGGCGAGAGGTAAACGGATGATCCATATTGGCGATGCTTAATGCTTCCCTGGTATCCCAATGGTTTTGGGTGAGAACTTTTTGTGCAAAACTGAGGATTTTTCGCTCGTAAACGGGCGTTTGGAATTCGACAACCCGGACACCATGCTGGAGCGCATGGGGTACAAGCCTGGGAACTGCCAAAGTGTCGCCTACCGTTAATGGCATATGGTTAACAAAATCATTCATTACCTGCCTTAACTGTTGCTCGTTTTGTATTAAGTCTTTGTATTCAATGGATTGCGACAAATTGTTAATCCATTTTTTCAACTTGACTGACGATAAAGGTTCGCTCAGACCTATATTTTCCTGTTGACGAAATCCATCCAGTTTTTTATCCAGAGCACGACGCACTTTCTCGTATTTTTCCACTGCATCCAGATAAGCTTTCTTAAATTCATCGTCGTTCGCATAGGCAGACCTTTTTGCAGGTGAAAAGCCCAACTGGATATAACCAACCCCCTCCGGCCAAGCCTGGGTATCGATATGCGTAACGACATAAACTTCTTGCTTCTCTTCATGCAATTCGAAGTAAAGGTCGCCATACACCTCATCGGGCAAAGGATCGAGCACCTTTAACAAAATCAATGATTGTTCGGTTGTTTGCGGAAAGAGCGCTAAAACCCAAGGCAAAGGCAGCGCACCACCGATTCCCTTCACTCCCGCCTGGCCGCGCTCCTCTATCCCGGTAAACCATATTTCCCGCCCCCAGGGTTTGGGTACCTGTACCGGAAGCAAATTCCAAGGCGCTGAAATATCCAGGACGGGAAAGTGATTCCTTTGTGCGTAACTTGTGATGGATGCCAGGTCACCAGCCAGCGAATCAATATCCGGTAACTTTCCTGCGGAAAAAGGAAACATACATACATGAATGACCGGTTCTGGTGATTGGGTATTCACATGGATTATTGCAACCAGTTCTATTGCCGGTTGGCCAGGAAGATAAGGTTGTGGACATTTGAAGCCCATGGCGAATGACTGGTCATCAATACCATTCAATAGATGGGAAAGTTGGGAGAAAACCCAGGCAGCTGGCGAAGCGCCCTCATCAAGGCGAAAAAACTTCAAATCATATCCATCCCAAAAAAACGATGGAGGATTTTAACAGAGGTTCAGAAAAAACCTTGCAAATAAGATGGCAAAGTTCTGTACATCAGCAAACAGCCAATCCGCAGATTGGCTGTTTGCTGCGGGCAAACGTTCAGGGCACTAATTTACCCGTTCGAGAACGGTTGTTATCCCCTGCCCCAGGCCAATGCACATAGTGGAGACGCCGAGATTCATATCACGATCTTGCATAACCGTCAGAAGGGAGCCGGTAATCCGCGTACCGGAGCATCCAAATGGATGCCCCAATGCGATGGCCCCGCCATGCAGGTTAACTTTATCGTTCATCACATCCAGCAATTTAAGGTCCTTCAGGACGGGTAAAGCCTGTGCCGCAAACGCTTCGTTAAGCTCTACAACATCTATGTCCTCCATGGTGAGATTGGCAGCTTTGAGCGCTTTCTCAGTAGAAGGAACTGGGCCATATCCCATAATGGAAGGATCAACCCCGGCCAACCCTAATGACACTACCTTTGCAATCGGTTTTATACCCAGGGATTTTGCGCGCTCCGCCGACATCACCAACATCACCGACGCACCATCGCTGAGTTGCGATGAGGTACCGGCGGTAACCTGGCCATTCTTTGGATCGAACACCGGCGGTAATTTTGCCAGGGCTTCCACCGTTGTTTCCGGACGAATAGTTTCATCCTGGTCTACCGAAATTAGAAAACCATCAGCATTGTGGCCATCGACGGGAATGATTTCACGGCTGAATTTACCGCTTTCGCGAGCCTTTGCGGCGAGTTGATGGGAGCGAGCGCCAAACTCGTCCATTTGTTGGCGATTAATGCCATGCAGAAGCGCAAGGTATTCCGCTGTCATCCCCATATTGCCGGCCGCCTTGGCGACCGATAACCCTAGCAGGGGGTTTATACTGACTGACTCATACATGGGCAAATGCCCCATATGTTCCACTCCGCCAATCAAATAAACATCACCTAGCCCGGCACGGATATTCGCCGTCGCGGTATGTAAAGCAGTCATGGAGGAACCGCAAAGGCGATTGATCGTTTGCGCAGGTACGGTATGCGGCAACCCCGCCAGTAGCAAAATATTCCGGGCAATATTAAAAGCTTGTTCCTCGCGCTGCATTACACAGCCCCAGAGTAAATCGTCAATGGTATTGGGGTCCAATTGCGGATTGCGCGCCAACAGGCCCCTGATAATCGCAGCAGAGATATCATCTGCCCGCATATGACGGAAGCAGCCATTTTTTGAACGCCCCATAGCGCTGCGAGCATAATCGACAATAACAACGTCGCGTGGTTGTAAGCTCATTGTCCTGACTCCTTAACCGTAAAATTTCTGATTGTTAGCCGCTTTGGCTTTCAAGCTGTCGGGTGGGGTATATAAGGCCCCAAGACCGCTGAATTTATTCGCCATATCGTAAAATGCTTGCGCACTTATAGAGTCAATCCAGCGGAAAACCCCGCCGCGGAACGGAGGAAAACCGGTGCCATAGACCAGGGCCATATCCGCTTCCGCTGCCGTTTCAACTATGCCCTCATCAAGGCAACGCGTTAATTCGGTAGCCATGGGAATCATCATCCGGGCGACTATATCTTCATCGCTTATTTCCACTGCGGCGGTAATTGTCGGTTTAAGGATGTCGAGCACTTCGGGTGCGGGTACCTTCGCCGGCTTTCCTTTCTTATCCAATTCGTAGTTGTAAAAACCTTTTTCATTTTTCTGGCCCAGGCGGCCGGCGGCAAAAAGCGCATCGGTACAAGAAGTGAAATCGCGTTTCATACGGTCAGGGAAACCCTCAGCCATGACTTTTTCGGCGTGGACGGCGGTATCAATCCCTACCACATCCAGTAAATAGGCAGGACCCATGGGCCAACCCCAGGTTTCCATTACCTTATCAATACGCTGGAAATCCACACCATCACGAACCAGCATCGCAAACCCGGCCAAATAGGGAAACAACACGCGATTCACCAGGAAACCGGGGCAATCTTTGACAACTATTGGTTTTTTACCCATCGCATTTGCGTAAGCTACCGTACGGGCGACAGCGTTGTCCGAGGTTTTCACACCGCGAATCACTTCGACCAGGGGCATCATATGCACGGGGTTGAAAAAATGCATGCCACAGAAATTTTCCGGGCGGCTCATGGCTTCCGCCAAAAGAGAAATCGAAATGGTGGAGGTATTGGATGCAATGATGGTATCGGCTTTCACCCTGGATTCAACTTCGGCTAAAACAGCTTTTTTTACCTTTGGATTTTCAACAACCGCCTCAACCACAATATCCACCTGGTCAAAGCCGTCATAGCTTAACGCTGGTTCGATGCGATTAAGCACATCGCCCATTTCCGCCGCCGACATTTTTTTACGTTCAACACGCTTGCTTAATAATTTATTGGCTTCGGATAATCCCAAATCGATGCCTTTCTGGGCAATATCCTTCATTTTGATAGGCACGCCTTTGAGTGCTGATTGATAGGCAATCCCTCCCCCCATTATTCCAGCGCCCAAAACCGCGGCGCGCTCGATTTTTTTATCTGCCTTTTTCTCCCATCCCTTTGCCTTTTTACCCAACATTTGCTCATTGACAAAAATACCAACCAATGACTGGGCAACCGGGGTTTGCGCCATTTTGGCGAAGTTTTCCGCTTCCGCCTGTAACGCTTCATCGCGACCTTTATCCGCAGCTTTTTGCATGGCTTTAATCGCACTCACCGGGGCCGGATAGTTGCGCCCGGCCTGTGCTCCCACAAATGCCTTGGAAGTTTCAAACGCCATCATGGATTCAATGAAGTTTAACTTCAACGGACCTTTCTTCTGGGTTCGACGCGCCAGATAATCAAACTTGCCATTCATACATTGCTTCAAACAATGCAATGCGGCCTCATAAAGCTTTTCCTGTTCGACTACGGCATCAACAACACGAACAGCCAAGGCAGTTTCCGCATCGTTTTCCTTGCCTGCGGCAATCCACTCAACCGCTGTATCCAAGCCCGCAATCCGGGGCAAACGCACGGTTCCTCCCCAGCCGGGTATTATCCCCAGCTTGGTTTCCGGCAAACCGACTTTGGCATTGGTACTTGCAATGCGGTAATCGCAGGAAAGGCAAAACTCAAATCCACCACCCAATGCGAAACCGTTAATGGCGACGACAGTCGGAAACGGCAGATCTTCAAGGCGGCAAAAATTGCGATTATTGGTCGCAAGGTGGCTTGTAATATTTTCTGGTCCAGACGCAAAAACAGCGCCAAATTCCATAATGTCGGCCCCGACAATAAATACATCCTTGGCACTTTTTACCAACAGCCCCTTGACGTCTTTGGCTTGATCGAGCAAATCCAGAACCTGTTGGAGTTCAGAGACGGCAAGCAAATTGAATTTATTCACTGACTCGCCTTGCAGGTCAAAGGTTAACTCCGCAATACCTTCCGGCAGCAGCGAAACCTTAAGGGCTTTTCCTTGGAACATAATCAAATCTCTCTTTGTAATAGGAGGGAAAACCAGGCTTTGAGTTTAGCAGGCGGAGGTTAAGTTGCCTCACGCCATACAGAGCTAACGGGAATAATACGAAAAAAAACAATAATTAGTGCCCGCCCACAATGCGCGAACAAAGGAATAGCTGGAGGGGGACTTCGCCGGAATTAATAAACTGATGGAGTTGGCGCGCGGGAATGTAAAAGCTATCCCCGGCGCTTAACTGTTCAGTCGCTGCAATTATTTTTAATTGTGCAATGCCCGACACAACCAAACCGGCGGTGTCACATTCCGGCAATCCCAGTCCGCTAGTATTATTAACCGGGATAACCAGCATTCGGGAATTTAATTGATCTCCTGTTTGGGAAAGGCTCCTTTCCCCGGAAAACGATAAATTTGAAGCTCGATTAACACGAACGGTAGATGTCGACTGAAAGGCGAAAAAATCCGATAGGCTAATAGGGATGACTGCGAGAATACGCTCAAGCGACTGAATACTCGGGCTGACCTGCCCAAGCTCAATCATTGAGATATTGCTATTGGTGACGCCGGCACGTTTAGCTAATTCTCGCTGGGAAATGCCAAATGTTTCGCGGATTAACTTGAGGCGCGCAGCAACATGACCATGGGAGCTATGGGAAACCGCAGGATCGGGCGAGCTTAATGAATCCAGGCCAATTCCTTTAATAGACATATTCAGCACCTAGATATATGAAGTCCATTTCATTAAACACCGGACTTAAACCCGGCGTTATAGCTAGGCTTACTTTCTGGAGGCAAGTAATTGTTCACGCTCAGCCGTCGGCAAATTATCAACGATTAGTTGATAGGAATGGTCGATCATCCGCTGGATTTGCTCCGTTGGAATGGAGCCATCCAATATGATGGTATTCCAGTGTTTTTTATTCATTTGAAACCCCGGCCGCACCGCTGGATATTGCTCACGCAATTGCAGGGCTAAATCAGGATCGCACTTGAGGCTCACGCGCGGAACACCGCCTTCAGCCGTCAAGGTCGCAAACATTTTATGGCAGACTTTATACACCGCCATATCAGGGCCAGAAGGGAACATCTCTTTGGCCTGATGTTTATTTAATAGGTATTTCTGTGCAGAAAGAAAATCCATGTTTTAGTCCTTTATCGAACAACTCAGGTCGATTAAAAAGCTATAAAAAAGGGTTAGGGTTAGTGCAATAGCACTGTTACAGGATTGCCCAAGCCGCAAATCAGCAAAATCGATAATTTGTACTTGAAACTGCCCTTGTACTGGCACCGGTTACACTCCTGAAATATCCGCATAGGCTGAACGCCATGCCTATATGACCTTAAGTTATCGTCGAGGTTTTATAATATACCCGCCAATAGTTTTAGATCATCGGCCCGTTCCCTCTATTACTGCCTATTCTGCATCAGCTAAAAAAGAAGCGATAGAGAGAATGGCACCAAAATCAACAATTCTTAACTTGGTGT
>CBFGOY010000085.1:0-8213 GCA_965650515.1 uncultured Cellvibrionaceae bacterium
AGTTTATGCTTGCTGGCGAGCGCGTTGACGATCATGCAGTTGGCCCCGGCAGGCATGCCGGGATTTATCTACTTCGGGTTTTAATGGAAGCAATACCCTATGCAATTAACACATCAACCCTTCCTGGAAATTGAACAGGAATCCCATCACCGCAGCGCACTGGCGGCGATCAGCTTTGCCTGTGTGTTGCTGGTCCTTATCAAGGGCAATGCCCTGCTCCAGTATTGGCAACAAACGCACCATATTTTTATGGAAGTGGGCGCGCTGCCAGGCCTCGAACTACCTGGGGGCAACACCCTGGAGCGCTGGCGAGTATTAGCATCACCCTGGCTGGAGGAGCGCGAACAACGCATGCTGCTGGCGGGACAATTGTTACTGGTGGGCGATAAAGCCTTACCCGAGCCGGAAATGCCGCTGGCGGAGGCGCCCAAATGCCCCGAGCCGGTTACCCCCGCACAACCCGCCTGCCCGACACCCGCGCTTGCGGATAAGGATGCGGAAGTGACAGACCCGCAAATACCGGTAGTAGCGAATATCCGCATTGCGGAAAGCCAATACCCAGGTACGGGTCCAGTCGCTGGCCATGACACAGCAGTCGCTTTGCCGCAGGGTGAAAATACCCCCCTTGGGGATATAACCTCTGTAGAACCCACCCCGGAACAGTTGGCGGCTGCTACTGAGCCTATCGGGTTACACGCGGGTGATCGCATCCTCCTGGTGGGCGACTCCCTGATGCAGGGCGTAGCACCCCACCTGATCACCGCCTTGAAACGCAGCTACCAGGTGGAATCCATGGACTTGAGCCGCCATAGCACCGGCCTCACCTATCCCGCCTTTTTTGATTGGCCGGCGACCGTTAAAGCCGCGTTTGAGCTGGAGGATTACCGGGCGGTTATCGTCTTCCTCGGCGCGAATGACCCTTGGGATATGAACCTGCAAGGCAGCTATGTGCGTTTCGGTTCCGCGCGCTGGCAGGAGGTTTATCGCGCCCGCGTAAACCGGATCATCCAGACCGCCGCCGAATATCGCGCCCGCCTTGTCTGGTTGGGAACCCCGCCGATGGGGCGGGAGGATTTGGCCGGCAAGGAGCCGTTGCTCAATGAAATCTACGCGAGTGAAGCCGCCCGCTTTCCGCTCTTTGCCCGCTTTGTCGCCACCGCTCCCAGCCTGACCGTAGATGGCTTTAGCTTTACCAAATTCATGGAATTACCCGAGCGCGGCAGCGTGATGGTACGCACCGATGACGGGGTGCATTTCACCACCCAGGGGCAGAAGCTGCTGGCAAAACTGGCACTGTCCCAGTTCACCGGGGCGGCGCAACTGCGGGCAGGGCAGCCCCGCGTTCCGCCCGCAGCAGAACCCGACACAACACCCGCCGAGACCCAACCGGCGGCATTGCACCCCGCACAAGCCGGGGAGCCACCACCAAACCCACAGCCCAACCCGACGATTAGCCTACGATGAGATATTTCTGTTTTTGTGTATTTTCCCTGTTGGCGGCCACGGCGGCCGCCAATCAATTTACGCCGGTCCACGACTACGGCGACCGCAAGGCAGTCGCACTGTGGGAAAGCCTCCAGCAACTCGAAAAGGGCACACGTACCCAACCCCTGCGCATTATCCAATTGGGCGACTCGCACACCGCCGGCGATTATTTCACCGGGCAATTACGCCAGCGCCTGCAACGCCAATTCGGCAACGCCGGCATCGGATGGCTGACCCCAGGTTATATCACTAACCAGCGCTCGCACCAGGTACTCTTGCGAAGCCTGGGCAAATGGACACTCAGTGATAGCAAAATCGCCAGGCACACCGGCATTTTCCCGCTCGGTGGATTCATTAATACCTCGGCGGGCAATTCCATCGTGGAAATAAAGGCAAAGGAGCCGCTTCCGGCGGGCCAATGGCAGCTCAGTATTTGGCAGCATTCCCGCCAAACCCCCTGGAGCCTGGCCTTGGCCAACGGCAAGGTTTCCAAGCTGCCGGGACAGGGCGACCCTAAAGCCGCCTGGCGATTGGGCAGCCAATCCATCGAGGCCGGTAACATCGACCGGTTACGGTTGTTGGCGCCCACCGGCGGCAAGTTGGGCGGTGTCATCCTGGATCGCCAGGCACCCGGCATCACCCTGGATGCGCTGGGCATTAATGGCGCCGTCGCCAATGTAATCAACCGCTGGGACGAGGCCAGCCTGCGCCAGCAGCTCCAATGGCGCGACCCGCACTTGATTATCCTCGCCTATGGCACCAACGAAGCGTTCGGCCAGGACCTGGTGCCGCAAACCTACGAACAAGAACTGCGACAGGCTATACGCAAACTGCGGGTAGCGGCCCCCAATGCGGCCATCCTCCTCATCGGTGCCCCCAGTTCCGCCAAAAGCAAAGCCCCCAATATCAATGGCGGCTGCCGCTTGCCCTTGCCGCCGGCCTTGTTAAAAGTACAGGGCAGCCAGCGCCGTATCGCCCACCAGGAAAAAACCCTCTATTGGGATTGGGGCGCCATGATGGGGGGCAATTGCGGCGCCCAGGTTTGGCTTAAACAAAAAATTCCCTTCATGCGGCCCGACCTGGTCCATATGAGCCCCGAAGGTTATGCCGCCAGCGCCGATGCGCTTTATATGGCGCTACTGCGCGAAATGGACGCGGGCCTCAAGCGCGAGCAATTCAGGCGGGAGAAATCGCAATGATGTCATCACCGGTGGCCCTTATCACTGGCGCGAGCAGCGGTATAGGCGCAGCCACCGCCGTGCTCGCCGCCGAACGCGGTTACGATGTCGCATTTACTTACCTCAACAAGGAATCACAAGCGCAAACCATCGCTGAAAAAATTTCAGCGCACGGACGCAAGGTAATTTACACACAGGTCGACCTCAGCAAAGAAGCGGACATCACCAATTGGTTTTCACAGATTGACCAACATTTCGGTCGCGTGGATTTGCTCGTTAACAATGCGGCGATTTTGCGGCAAAAATTATTGCGCGATATTGATGCGAATGAATTAACACACTTATTTGCCGTGAATGTCATCGGCAGTTTTATATGCGCACGCGAAGCAATAAAACGCATGAGCATTAAAAACGGCGGCCACGGCGGATCCATCGTTAATATCTCCTCCATGGCTTCGCGCATCGGCTCACCGTTTGAATACATCGATTACGCTGCAACCAAGGGCGCAATAGACACCTTCACGCTCGGCCTCGCCAAAGAAATTATCAGCGAGGGAATCCGCGTTAACGCCGTACGGCCCGGTATTATCAACACCGAAATGCACGCCAAGGGTGGAGAATCCGACCGCATAACACGCGTTGCGCCCCTGGTTCCCATGAAGCGAGCCGGCGAGCCGGAAGAAATTGCCGCTGCGGTATTGTGGTTGGCATCTGAAGAAGCTTCCTACATAACAGGGACCCTGCTTGATGTTTCCGGGGGCCGTTGATGGATAAAAAAAATTGCCGCTTCGTTAATAAACGAATTGTTAATAGCCATTGTTTGCTTTAATAGAATTAAAAAATTAAACGAAACTTATCCATCCGATATCAATCAAAAAAAGCGAAGAGGCTATACAAAAAATAAATGGATTTTCCATTAATATCGAGGTGAATATCATGAACAAAGATGTCGTTGAAGGTAAATGGAAACAAATGAAAGGTGCGGTGCAAAAAAAATGGGGCGATATTACCGATGACGATTTTGATCGTATTGCAGGTAACCGCGAACGCTTCATTGGCGTACTGCAAGAAAAATACGGCAAACGTAAAGATGAGGCTGAAAAAGAAGTGGATACCTATCTGAATTCCCTCCACTGATTCCCCGTACCATGGGGCTATGTCACACATAGCCCCGATTGCCTTCGCATCCCCTCCCGGTTTATCTATCCGTTAAAAATGAACTGATGAAATCCTTCAGCGCGACACAGGTTTCATCTATAAAAACCAAATGTTTTCCCATCGAAATAATACCTTGGCACTTTGCCTTTCAACGCCCGGATATGGCATCCAATGTCATAAAGGGTAAATTTTATTAGCGGTTTTGCACGTAAATGCTATTTTTATAAATATTCCTTTACAATCAACGTTTTACTACAGCGATACAACAATACTTTAACAACCCCGCCCACCAGGCATTTTCTGTTTACAGGTCACCGAGATTTATGAACCCCACATTCCCACTTCGCTCCTTGATCCCGGGCGCAGTGCTGCTCTCACTGCTGGCAGGCTGCGATTCAAAAAAAACCGAAGCCCCCGCTCCCGAAACCAAAACACCTGCGGCTGAGGTTGTCGCTCCGCAGGTTGAATGGCCTGCGATCAAAAGCGCCGTTGCGAAAGATCCGGCAATTGAAAAACGCATCGATGAACTCCTGGCCAAAATGACCCTGGAAGAAAAAATCGGCCAGCTTATCCAACCGGAAATCCGCTACCTGACGCCTGAAGACGTAACCAAATATCACGTAGGTTCTGTACTCAATGGTGGCGGCAGCACACCGGGGGCTAATAAATACGCGAGCCTGGAAGATTGGGTAAAACTCGCCGACAGTTTCTATAACGCCTCTGTCGATAAATCCAACGGCCGTATCGGCATCCCTATCATGTGGGGCACAGACGCGGTACATGGCTTGGGCAATGTCGTGGGAGCCACTTTATTTCCACACAATATCGGCCTGGGCGCCACCAACAATCCTGAACTACTGAAACAAATCGGCTGGGCCACCGCGCGTGAAATTGCGGCGACCGGCCTGGATTGGGATTTCTCCCCGACCGTTGCTGTCGCGCGCGACGACCATTGGGGCCGCACCTATGAATCCTGGTCGGAAGATCCGCGCATCGTCGGCGCGTTCGCCGGAAAAATGGTGGAGGGCCTGCAAGGTAATGGCGGTTCCGATAAATTCCTGACCAACGAACATGTTATCGCCACCTCAAAACATTTTATCGGCGACGGCGGCACATTGAATGGTGTGGATCGAGGTGAAACCCAGGGCGATGAAAAATTCGTGCGCGATATCCACGGCGCCGGTTACTTCAGCGCGATTGAATCCGGCGTACAGGTAGTGATGGCTTCGTTCACCAGTTGGCAAGGCACACGCATGCACGGCCACAAATATTTGCTCACGGATGTACTAAAAAACCGTATGGGTTTTGATGGGCTGGTCGTAGGCGATTGGAGCGGCCACAGTTTTATTCCCGGTTGCACTGCGGTGGATTGCCCCGAATCCCTGATGGCCGGCCTGGATATTTACATGGTGCCCGAACCTGACTGGAAAGAGCTGTACAACAATTTACTGGCGCAAGCCAAATCCGGCGAAATTACCGCCGAGCGTTTGGATGATGCGGTACGCAGGATATTGCGCGTAAAAATCCGCGCGGGATTGTTTGAAAAAGGCGCGCCCTCTACACGCCCACTCGCCGGTAAAAAAGAAATCCTCGGCGCGCCCGAGCATCGCGCCATCGCGCGCCAGGCAGTGCGCGAATCCTTGGTAATGCTGAAAAACAAAAATAATTTATTACCGCTCAATCGCAAACAAAAAGTATTGGTTGCCGGTGACGGTGCGGACAACATCGGCAAACAATCCGGCGGCTGGTCAGTTTCCTGGCAAGGCACCGGCAACACCAATGCGGATTTCCCCGGCGGTACTTCCATCTACGCCGGCATTAAAGAAATCGTGGATGCAGCGGGCGGTAAAACCATGCTAAGCGTCGATGGTTCATTTACCGAAAAACCCGATGTCGCCATCGTGGTATTCGGTGAAGACCCCTACGCCGAAATGCAAGGCGACGCCGGTTCGCTGGCTTATAAAGTTCGCGACCCGCGCGATTGGGAATTACTGAAAAAATTGCGCAGCCAGGCCATCCCTGTTGTTTCGCTGTTTATTTCCGGCCGCCCACTATGGGTAAATCGCGAAATCAATGCCTCAGACGCGTTTGTTGCTATCTGGTTGCCGGGCACAGAAGGTAACGGCGTTGCCGATGTGATTTTCAAAAATGCGGAAGGCAACATTAATTACGACATGAAAGGCCGTTTAAGCTTCTCCTGGCCGAAATTACCCAACCAATCGCCACTCAACCTGGGCGATGCGAATTACGATCCGCTCTTTGCATATGGTTATGGCTTGGGTTACAGCGATAAAGACACGCTTGCCGATAACCTTTCCGAAGAAGGGCCAAAAGCCGCCGAAGCGATGGATAAACTGGACATTTTCAAACAGCGACCAATCGACCCATGGCGCCTGGAAATTATCGGCTTCCAAAATGACGTCGTGCCCGCAACCACCAGCACCATCAAAGCCTCATCACTAACATTGCAAGCCGTTGACCGCGAAGTCCAGGAGGATGCGCGCCGCGTGCAATGGCTTGGCAATGGCAACGGCCAAGTCGCTTTCTCGATCAATGACCGCCAGGATTTTATTAACTACGTAAAAGAAAATTCTGCGCTGGTATTTGATATTAAAGTCAACACCGCGCCGAGCGACGCAACTTATTTGCGCCTGGGTTGCGGCTCTTATTGCGCATCGGATATCGACCTGACCGAAAAACTCAAAAGTTTCTCCGGCCAGGATTGGCAAACCGTCACAGTACCACTCAGCTGCTATCCAAACTCAGGCGCAAACTTCGGCGTACAACAACCACCCGAAGAATTCTGGACACAAATATTACAACCTTTCTCGCTCATCACCAAAGGTACATTGGATATTACTTTTGCCAACGTAAGTGTTGTTAAGGGTGCGGGTAAAGATGTAGTTTGTCCGTAATCCAGGTTCTCGTCGCCTGAAAAAAATCCCCGCCGGTAAAGCCGGCGGGGATTTTTTATCCAGTGATATTTGGATTTTGGGAAGGAAGCCAAACGCGCCGATCATTATTGCGAGTCAAACGCCGAATCAAGACCGGAAGTATGGTCTACGACTACCGACGCAAGACACAGTACCCGCCACAGGCCACCGTGCCTTGGTTGCAGCTCAAGGGGCATTGGTTGGAACAGGCGGGATTCACCATTAACACGCCGGTGACGATTCGGGTTATGCAGGGGTGTTTGGTGTTGACGGCGGAGTGATAAAAAACAAAACCCCGGACAGCGGGCTGGCCGGGGCTTGAAGGATAAATCAATAATGATTGCGATTTACTTTAGCCAGTTGGTCGGTTATGAAATATTTTGAATCCGCTCCAAAGTAGCGAGACAAATATTATTACCGTCACCATAAATATGGTTGCAGTACTTTTATCAGAGTCTTCTTTGAGAAGGGAATACTTCAAAATCTCCTTACCGCTTTGTGACAAGCTTAATAATTCATTCCGTTTTGTTATTAAACTTACGGCGTTACCGATGGCTGGCTCTTCAACTTGATCGCATGGCAAATTTGAACTAGCGATTTGAAAACGAAGTCCACTTTCTAACGTGACGACGTGATTATGGATAGAAGTTCTTTTATATTTCCCGCAATCGTATGAAATCAAAACGGATTCCACAACTTGTTCTTTAGTGATCACGCTTCTAAGAGAAACAAATAAACAGGCGACAAAAGCTAGAAGAAGAATTACAAAAGCAATCGCCTCTTTCGGATTTTTCGCGATTAGATTTTTCACAATAGAACTCCTCTTATTATTTGCATCCACCTTTCTCCGCTCCCATTCCACTGCATATCCTAATGATACCGCCACTCATACCTTGGTCACTTCTGGAGGGAGTTTTGCCACTGGCTTCAGAAGGTGCGAATGAGTTCATTACATTCCCAACGTTACCTTTCAACTCGTATTGTGTAAGCGCTGTTTCTGCCGCTAACATTCCAGTTTTTGGGACAAGCTCCATTGCGTCTTTTCCAAAAATAAAAGTTTTTCCTATGTCCGCCAATCCATCAGCGATACCCTTCCCACCTAAAGTGAGGTCAACAACGGAGGCTGCACCATCAGCAATCGAGGTATCAGCCCCAAATTTTTGTAATGTAGTTGATACAACTGATCCTCCAGAGGCACCATCTGCAAATGTTAGTGCTCCGGCAGCAAATGCTAAAGATCCTCCGCTTGCAAGCATTGCAAAGGATCCAATCGACATTTTTGCGTATCGCATATTAACTTCGGCCGGGTCCATAGTTTTTTGAATTTCGCGCATATTTGCGTCTACTTGCGACATGGTAAAAGGACTTAAAGTGTTCATTCCGCTGGGATCGATTTTATTAACTGGATCATTTCCCACATAACATCCGCCTGCGCGGATATCGTACCGGCAATACCTCA
>CBFGOY010000086.1:0-7767 GCA_965650515.1 uncultured Cellvibrionaceae bacterium
GGGTAGTGCCGTGACATAATGCAATTACAGTAATAACAATGCTGCGCTTGTTTTCTTGCAGCAATTCGACGTAAGTGAATAATTTTATCTGACCGCATAATAGGCTCCTAAATCAGCCTGCGGTACTTGCGGGGGCGCAGGCTCATATGTGAGCCGACCGCCCCTCATGGGGTCGTTCGGTACGCTGATGATTCGATCAATCAGCGCCACGGTTTGACGTGTACCAAGCACGCGTTCGAGTCGAAACGGGCCTATAACTGGGTAGAGCTACGATATTCCAGTTAAAGGAATAAAGTCAATAACGGCCAATTGCGGACACTGAGTTAGACAAACTAAATCCTCCTTCAACCATTTCTATTTGCTAGATTGCAGTAAAGGGAAAAAACCATATCTCCCAACACTATCGTTGCCGGAAAAATGAATATAATTCATGGATTCATATAAATCCTCATCAGGCTCTTGGTTGTCCAAGACGATTATCTGTTTGCCAGAATAGTAATCACATAAATCACGGTAAAATGCGTAGATCAAATTATTTGCGAGAAACACTTCATTATTTGATGCTACTTGGCTCTCGTCTTGTTTTTTATAGGTCGTTAAAGGTGAGTCTAAAATTACAAAACCAGGATGACGTCCCTTTGGAAATAAATATTCCATCAAACCGAGCAGAATTGAAGAAAAACAAATTGCACGGTACCCTTTACCATAATGACTTCTAGGCTTACCATTGATCACAATATCCCTAGCTGCTATATCGAAAACAGCTTTATCACCATTCGGAAAGTCCCATCGTTTCAATATTTCAGATATTTCATTGCCCAGCTCAACTGCCTGCTTTGAGAAGTCGGGAAATTCATAACTATCTGAGATTTTATCGTGCTCTACTTGTAGCTTTCCAATTTCCTCAAATATTTCCTGACGCTTCTTTTCCTGATCCCGCTCTTTTCTAAATTTGGAACGAGCCAAATCAAGCTGTTTTAGTACAGCGCGGTTCTCATTGAGCTTGCCTACGATATTCTGGGCTAAAAGTTCATCCAGCCGTTCAACCTCCCCCTCCATTACTACCAATTTATTCCCGTTTGCATCGAGAGCAGACTGTACAGACTCCTGGGTAGAGTTTAAGTCGTTGAGATGAACATCAATCTTTTTTATCTCAGCGATGTTAGCTTGCACAATTGTGCCTACATCAACATCATCCTGTTCGATAATTTCGCTACCACAAAGTGGGCAGCTTACTAAACGTTGATGCTCCATATAAATAACCGCTTCGGAATTAGCCTCAAGCCGTTCTCGATCCGACAGGTATTTTTTTTCCAGCATTCCAAATCTTTGATAAAGCGCTTTATCGTCGGCGAGCCTCTCGTAGATACCCATAACCTGCTGCTTGGCAGAATTTCTTTCTCTCAAAATATTATTATTAGCTTGAACAAGCTCATTTAATTCTCTTTCTGCTTCTTCGTACGCACGCTCTAACTGGTCAAGAGCAGTATCCAGTTGCTCCAATGTATTCTCTCTATCCTCTTCTTGAGGGAAGAACCTATCCAAAAACTCTTGGAGACCCTCAATCTTCCTGCCAATTTTTTCTTTGGAATCCCTCTCATCCCTACAAGCCAATATTGATGCGTCATCTTCACCAGTGAGCAAAGTTTTAATAAAGGACGTTTCTAATGTTTTTTCCGTATTCTGTCCTTTACCGAATGGGGAGCTTTCCGAAATAATTCGCTCTTCGTCAACCAACAATATTTTCTCGAAAATCCTCAAAGTTAGTGAGGATGGTCGCATGCTTTCTAAGCCCATAACCAATGTTTTATTATCAAGCCCTAGTTGATCTAGGAAAAAGCTGGACAGGTTTGGGTTCCCTTTATGGTTCGGCTTCAATACGGTCACAATATTATCATTGTCAAGCTCGGTGAGGGTAATATCTGCCCTCTCTGCAAGCTCTCTCGACAAGAGAACCTGTTTTCCATCGTTCAACTCAATTGTAACTTCGAGATGCGTGTATCCCTTAGATTGCTCAATTGGCTTTGGAGGCTGCTCCGATCCAAATATGAATTGAAAGCACTTTGTTATATATGACTTGCCAGTGTCTGAAGCACCAGCAATTACGTTCAGACCAGCTTCAAACTCAACAGTTGCTGTCTCTTTTCCTGAGCCCTTTACTTCTAGCTTTTTAATAATCATGTAAAACTCTTCGCCAGCTCTGTAATTTTCATATTAACAATGCGCTGCTTGTTTTCATTAATCCAGTTCAATCTAACCCATGCCTTTTTGAAATACGGGGACTGAAGACATGATACAAATTCAATAGTGCTATGATTGCTTTCGTAGTAATGGCCATTAGGCTCGATAGCCAAACGTATCAGGCCCCTTTTCAAAAGAAAATCTATAGCTTTTGGGAGCATCTCCCTACGGTGAGCAATTTCTGCTAAATGATTTGGCAATGCTGGATGCAAATTGTCCGGGCCATTGAGCTCATTCGAGTAGAGCAAGGCATAATCGAGTAAAACTAGGTCATCTAGGCTCTGCTTAGAATTCAAAGCCGTCAACATCAAGCAAATCCGTGTACCAAGTTCAATAGGGCTGTTAAAGCTCTGATAACGTTCCTTCATGAGCCGTCCCCCTTGATCCACTTGATACGATTTGAGTTAACTAGCTGGTGACACATTCCCTTTTTATCTTGAATTTTTATGTACGGGTTCAAGGGGTGTGAATCATATGTAATCTTGGTTGCATGTGTATTGGTCTCCAAATAGCGTACATAGGCATTTTTATGTTCACTTCTAACTGTTGCTGAAACAGCCTCATAACATTCGTCCACCAGATCGCCATATGAATTTTCAGGAAGCCAATCACGAGAAAACTTCTCAAGTCCCTCAGCAGCGTAGAAGTTTTTGCGAGCACTATCATATTCTTCTTTATAGTCGCTTCCGATTTCTAAGGAAGAAGCTTTAAATTCTGATATGCCTTCAGCATCAGCAAAAGCGTTTAAAAGTTCATTTGTATAAACAACTTCATTCTCAGACAACACTTCGGGCGGAGATTCAAATCTGGGTCTTTTTTTCACCTGAACACCAAAGCGCTTTGCATGAAATTCTGTTTTTGAATGCAACTCAATAATCTTAATCGGAGGCAAGTGATCGAAGATACTAAAATCGACTGAATCAATAAAGGCACGCAACTCGTCAGTAAGCTCAATATCATCATCTCTCTTGGTGGTGATTTTGCTCTTACAATCCTTATCCCATCTAGATATGAGCTGAGTCCTCAATCTAGCTGGGTCATTGAGATGCTTTAGAAAATCATTGGATACGCCCTGAGGAGCAACGAAGTAATAATGGGCTGGCATTGTAAATTCACCCACATGAGCGTAGTGAATGAGCTTCGCTATTTCCAATAGGCCTTGCGCCAGATTAAGCTTATTGCTGTAATGCTTGCACTGAAAATTTTCCCATAAAATGGGAGCTTCATGCGAATAAGCGATCACATCTCTACCCATATCACCGCCTGCACCACAGCGGACTACACGCGAATATTGGGTTTTCCAGTGTGTCACCAGCTCTAGTGTCAGATCTTCCCAAGTATCAGCGCTGAATAATTTGAGATGGTCTAACTGCGAAACAGGTGCACCAGAAGAAACCTCAAGCGAGGTCAATATGTGCCCATCTGATTTAGGGGCAGCTATTTCTATTTCGCTCTTATCGACCATCTCAAGCCTATTAAACAAGTTTCGATTGTATTCACAATTATTTCATTAGACCAAGCATCAGGGTTGGCAATTTCATACGAACTTCCGCTTTGGGCACGAAGACCGTCAAACTAACTTAACCGCCTGACCTTGCCTATCATTTTAAAATTTAAGACTAATACTTTTCAATATTCCGCTTATCGCTTCCATAGCTTCATGCAACCACTCATCGCTCACGGAAACTTTCAGATGTATGCCGAATAAGTGGATCAAAGAAATATTCGATTACACGACGCTCTTTGGTTTTCACCTCTACCGTCGCTGCCATACCGGGTGAAAGGTTTACACGGTTTCCATCAACCCACAAATGATCTTTATCCAAGCGAACCCTGACACTGAATACCAGACCCAGCTTCTCATCCTGGATCGCGTCTGAGGAAATTGATATTACCTCACCGTCAATAGTGCCGTATTTTGTAAAGGAGAATGTTTCCAGTTTTACCTCGACTTTCTGCCCAGCATGCACAAACCCGATGTCTTTATTAGGCAAATATGCCTCGACTTCGATCGGGCCTTCTTCGGGCACCACCACCATTAGCGCTTGAGCTGGCGTCACTACACCATTTAATGTATGAACAGCCAGCTGCTGGATTACCCCGTCCACGGGAGCAGTCAAACGCATAAAACGACCCCTGGTTTGAGCCTTTACAAGCTCTTGGGACAGCGATGAGGCACGCTGCTCGGCATCGTGCAGTTTATCTAACCACTCACGACGACGTTCTGCAACAAATTGCAGCAGCTCTCTTTCTGCCTCGATACGTGAGGCTGATATTTCCGCTAATCGTTCTTGCTGCGCGATTAAATCACGCTCCTGTTCAATTAATTTTGTTTTTAGTTCAAGATATTCATGTTTGGCGATAAATTTTTTATCGAGTAAATCGCGATAATCTATTTCCCGCTGACGGGTAATTGGAATTGTTTCCCGGTGTTTTTCAAGCAGTGATTGCGTTGCACGCTGATCTGCCTCACGCCGATTGATACTGGCGGCTAATTGCGCTAAACGTGTACTGTAGGCCTCAAACTCTCCACTAGCCCAACGTTGCTGTTCTTGCAAACGAACAGAATCTATTGTGGATGGCAAATGCTCCAGCACGGGAGTAGCACTGGTCTGTTTTTTTGCAGACAAGAGTTGATCCTGCGCCGTTAATAACGCGCGATAGCGAACTACATCCATGTCCGCCGCTAAACCTTCATTGGTTAATCGGTCAATATCCGCTTGCGCAACAGCAGCATCCAATTCAATTAAGACATCACCGGCTTTTACGGCTTGGCCATCACGCACATGGATAGCGCTGACAGCCGATACTTCAATCGGCTGAATCACTTTGCTGCGGCTATCTGGCACCACTTTACCAGTCGCTGTTGCAACCACATCAATACGACCAAAAATCGCCCATAGCAATACTAAAAGAGCAAACGATAAAATCAGCCACATAAATAGACGCGGGGCAGGATGAACAGGTGTGTCTTGTAATGCCAATGTTGCGGGCAAAAATTCAGCCTCATGCGATTTACGGATCATGGGAGCCATTTCATGACGACGCTGCCAGGCATCACGAAATACTTCTTTGTAACGATCCATCAAATCAACGAAGGCTTCTTTTCTAATTCCCATATTAGCCTCCTTGCAGCTCTAACAACCGGGCATAATGACCGTCCGCCTTACCAAGCAACTGATCGTGATGTCCCTCTTCAACAATGTGGCCGCGCTCCATTACTATAATTCGATCTGCGCGGCGTACCGCTGATAGACGATGTGCAATAATAATAACCGTTCTACCCTTACAAATTTCGTGCATATTGTTTTGGATAATGCGTTCAGATTCATAATCCAGCGCACTGGTCGCTTCATCGAAAATCAAAATTCGCGGATTACCCATAAGAGCACGGGCGATGGCAATCCGCTGCCGCTGACCACCTGATAGTGTTGAACCATGTTCACCCACCATGGTGTCGTAACCGTCGTGTAACTCCAAAATGAATTCATGTGCACCAGCCAATTTCGAAACGGCAATCACGTGCTCAAGGGGAGCACCGGGGTCAGCCAATGCAATATTTTCTCGAATTGAGCGATTGAATAATAAATTTTCCTGTAATACGACACCAATTTGCCGACGCAATGACGCCGTATCCGCTTGGGCAATATCAATGCCATCGACTAAAACACGTCCGCGTTCAGGCACGTAGAGGCGCTGGATTAATCGTGTCAATGTACTTTTTCCAGATCCTGAGCGACCGACAATACCAATGACTTCACCAGGATTTATACGTAAACTCACACCGCTTAGCACCTCCTGCAAATCAGGGCGATAACGGAATCTCACCTGATCCAACTCAATGAGGCCATTTAATGCTGGCAAACTCGAACGATTGTCTGCGGCTAATTCCGTGCGTGCATTTAAAATATCGCCCAAGCGTTGCACAGAAATCCCTATTTGTTGAAAGTCAGTCCACAATTGTGCCAAGCGCATTATTGG
This sequence comes from uncultured Cellvibrionaceae bacterium, assembly GCA_965650515.1. Lineage (GTDB taxonomy): Bacteria > Pseudomonadota > Gammaproteobacteria > Pseudomonadales > Cellvibrionaceae > Cellvibrio. The sequence goes on from CBFGOY010000086.1 coordinate 6,223, forward strand.
CTGCGCCACACGCCCCGCAAGCATATTAAAAGCGATTAACTGACCTACACTTAAATCTCCATCAATAACCAAACGAGCCCCTAACCATAACGTACAGACTACGACTAACTTACCCACTGAATTGACACCTTCATGTGCAATAGTGGCCAAAGTTGTTGCACGAAAACTGGCAGATACATAATGCGCTAATTGATTATCCCAACGACGTGTCATTTGTGGCTCTACGGCCATACTTTTCAAGGTATCGATACCGGAAATAGACTCTACTAGAAACGATTGATTTTCCGAACTGCGATTAAATTTTTCATTCAAACGCGCACGCAACAGCGGAGTAATGAGCACCGAAATCACAACGTAAAGAGGTAGGGATGCCAACACAATCAAGGTGAGCCAGCCACTGTAAAACAACATAACAGCAATAAAAACGATGGAAAAAAATACATCCAATACTACTGTGACAGAATTACCCGTAAGAAAGGAACGGATATTCTCCAACTCACGTACACGTGTAACGGAATCACCTACACGCCGCGCCTGGAAATAAGACATTGGCAATGCCAATAAGTGACGAAAAATCTTTGCACCCAGCTCCACATCAATACGGCTCGTCGTATGTGCAAACACGTAAGTGCGCAAACCAGACAGTACCACTTCAAAAATAGATACAACTAACAAACCTATAGCGATGACATCCAGGGTCGTCAATCCACGGTGCACCAATACTTTATCCATGACCACTTGGAAAAAAAGCGGTGTCACCAACGCAAATAAATTCAGGACAAAAGACACCAGTAGAATTTCACCGAGCAATTTCCTATATTTAACAACAGCGGGAATAAACCAGGTAAAATCGAATTTTGCCAGCGAACCAAATGCGGATTCACGCGAGGCAAATAGTATTAATTCACCATTCCATAACAATGAAAACTCTTCATGGGACAAAACTTGCGGGCGTTCGACGGCCGGATCATGAACCAGAAATTGATTATTATGGGCTTTTGCCAAGACACAAAAACGGCCATCTTTTGTTAACATCATTGCCGGTAACGGTGTCCGGTCAAAACGATCAATACTGGTTGCGACTTTCTTGACTTGTAAATTTAATTTCTTCGCCGCCAACATTATATCCGCAACGCAAAATGGTTTATCCGCTAAGCGAAATTCATGATTTAGTTGCGCAGGGTCTGAGGGGATACCGTGAAAGCGGGCCAATAAAACCAAACACATCAGGCCTGAATCAACAGATTCCATTCCATTATTACTCATAGTTTGTAGCATAAAAAAACCTAAGGAATTTGCCGTGATGTAAACATCACGGCAAATTTATCAACATATCAAATTACACATTCACTGCGATAACTGATTGCGAAACATCATAATGTAGTGGAATCAGGGTTGTTTCAGCAGCTACTGGAGGCGCAAAGGAAGCCATAGATTGAATAAGTGTATCTATTTGCGAAGACAATACGCCCGGTTCGGTACCCATGAGCACCGACGAAACCCTATCACTTGGGGAACCATACCAGGCGTCAGTCGCAACAATTC
>CBFGOY010000087.1:0-7516 GCA_965650515.1 uncultured Cellvibrionaceae bacterium
AAAACCAAACGATAATTAGCCATTACCATTACCGGGTACCCGCCAGGTATCCGGTTTTCCGGACTAGTACTGGCCTGGTTCCCACGTTGTAAGTAATACCACGCCTGGTGCAAACCACCGGGCATTTTCGATTCAATTTTTTATCACTCAGGACTCAGGTAATGCCTGACAACAATAGGTTCGCTGTTGGACAAACAGGCTTTTATCCTCTGTTGTAAATTGCGGGACTCCATCGTCACCCGTTCATGCTGGCGCAAATGCGCGAGCCAGGATTCGTCATTAAAGGTTTCAATAAAATGGTGGGTGCGTTCGGTATCCTCAAAGACACCCCAGGCGAATGCGCCGTCGCGTCGGCGCTGTTTGCCCAGCTGATAGATTAACGACAGGAATTCAGCCATTTTTTCCGGCTGTACCTGGTATTCGATAGTCACCAGAACGGGACCGCGATCATGCTGGCCAACCACCGGTGGGGAAGGCCAATGCATGGCGGGCGTCAGGTCCAGGGTTTCGGCCCCGCTGATCTTCCAGCGCCAGGTCAATAACAGCGCAACCATTGCGCCGGTAGCTGCCGCGGTCAGGGAGAATCCGATGCCGTACAGGTCCGCCAGCGTGCCCCAGCATAAACTTCCCAAGGCCATGGAGCCCATGAAGGTGGACATAAACACCGCAAGCCCACGGGACCTCACCCAACCGGGCAGGGCTAATTGGGCCGCTACCTGCAAGGACGATAGTACCGTAATCCAGGCCATTCCGCTCACCGCCATCACCAACGCTAACAACCATAACCCACTCAGGTTTGCTAATGCCCACAGGCACAAGGCGTAGACCAGCGTCGCCCCGACCACTAATCCATCGCGGGATATTTTTTCGCGCAACGAGGGTAAAACCAACGCCCCAAACACGGCGCCGACCCCCACCGAGGCTACGAGTATGCCGAATGCTTGCGGGCCGCCATCCGGAATCTGCCTGGCCACCAGCGGCAAGAGCGCCCAGGATGCACTGGCAAACAGGAAAAACCCCAGGCCACGCACCACCGCCGCCTGCAATTCTGCCGAATGGCGGGTGAAGCGCAGGCCCGCCCGCATAGCACCCAGTACGCGTTCGGCAGGCAATTCACTGAAGTGGGGAGTCCGTTTCCAGTAAGTGAGGACGCTAATTACCCCGATAAAGGACAAGGCGTTAAGCGCAAATACCGCGCCGCTGCCCGCCATTGACACGATTACACCGGCAATGGCCGGTCCAATCGCACGGGCAACGTTAATCCCCATGCTGTTTAGTGCAATGGCCGACGGCAGTTCGGCACGCGGCACCAGCTCCGGTGTAATGGCGGCCCAGGCGGGCATCATCATCGCGGTTCCCAGGCCCATGGCAAAGGTCAGCGCCACCAGCAGCCAGGGTGTCATAACGCCGGTAAGTGCGATAACTGCCAGGCAGGTGGCGGCGATGGCCATAAATACCTGGGTGATGATGAGATAGCGGCGCCGGTCAACGATGTCCGCCAGCGCACCGGCGGGCAGCGCCAATAGAAAGACCGGGAGGGTGGTGGCGGTTTGTACCAGCGCCACCATCATCGGGGAGGGGGACAGCGAAGTCATAAGCCACCCGGCCCCGATGTCGTGCATCCAGGTGCCGATATTGGAGGCCAGTGTGGCTATCCATAAGGCGCGAAAAACCGGGATACGGAACGGTGCCCAGGCGGAGGTTTTTGTCGGCGTTTCTGTCATGTCAGGGTTCATCCTGCTGGCAAAGGATTCATTCTCTATGTCCCGGTATTTTAAGGAAAGTTAAAATTTCCACTCAACCTGAACCTTAAAAAAATCCACATCATCCCCACCGGCGCGGGTAATCACCTGGCGGGCAAAAAAATGGCTGTAACTCACATCCATACCCAAGTGGCGGTTCCATTGGTAGTCAATGCTTATTGATGGCGTATGCGCCACGAAATGCCCCTTCACCTCCGCCGTGCCCGCCAAGGGTGTTAGACCGCGCACATAGGCGGCGTCGCTTTCTTCAAGGCGCCAGAAAAAATTCCAATCCAGCGCGACCCCCAGCTTGGATGTCACCACCCAGCTGATTTCCGGCTCTATGTTGTAGAAATTCTGCGGCGCATGGATCGCCGCTTCCTCGAAATAGGCCAGGTTGGGAAATAGCGGGTTAAAGGTACCCAGGCGCGAGTCCCGGGTGTCCTTATCACCGCTGGCGATATTAATGCCCAGGGCAAGTCGCGGTTGCCATTGCACCTGTGGAAACCGATAGCCAACAATGCTGGCGACCGTCCAGGCGTGAATATCGGCTTCACCGAATCGGCCGAACTGGTAGAGCGCCTCAATATCCCAATCCCAGTCCCGGTGGGAGCCGAATAACCGTGTACCGACTGAATGCCGGGCTTCATCGTCGATTCCCTGGCTATAAACAGTGTCTTGTTGCTTCAGGCCCAGGTAGTAAAGGTCAGCCTTACCCAGGCTTAGGCCCCAGGTTGTGTTTAATCCCCAGAGGGTGTTATGCCGGTCATTGCTGGTATCGCTGAAGGCCCGGTGATCCACCTGAACCTCCTGGAGGTAGAACATCCGCCAATCCGTCCCCGAATAGACACCATCCCAGCGCAGCCCGTCGTAGGAGCGGCGGATATTGGCTGCGTCCCGGGTGCCCATCAGGCGCGCCGATCCCAACCCCATTTCCTGCCGCCCGAGACGCCAGCGGGAGCCGCCGGCGTGCCAATCAATGAATGCCTGGCCGAGGGCGGCTTTATCCTTATCGAACGGACCCGGGACAAGGGCGCCGCTGGTATCGGTATAGCCCGCATCCAGTTCGATGAAAGTACGGAATCCCTCGCCCAGATGGATATCCACATGGCCATAAAACCGCTGTAACCACTGCTCACCATCCCGCCCGCCCTGTACCCCGAAGCGATCATTGCGATAGAGGTTCACACGGCTGCGTACCGACCCGCCGACCGAGATATACCCTTGCCGGGCGGCCAGTTCGAAGGGGTTGTACTTTATCTGTTCGTAGGGGTTCAGTGATGGTTGGGCGTGTAAATAGCGATAGTCCTCATTCCAGCGAAAAGTTTCGAAACCCGGGCCATCGGCCCAGGCATGCGAAACAGGGATAAGTGCCAGCAACAAAGCCAGGGGGACGCGACAATTTTTAACCTGCGGGATAACGCGCATGACACTCTCACCTGATCCTGAGTGGAAACTGCCATCCGGGCAGCCATCGGACTATCGCAGTGACAATCCGGTGGCCGGTGGCGCCAGCTTTATTTAGCCGGTACAGGGCTCAGGCGTTCGCCATGTTTAACGCGTTCGGGCGCCTTGTGTACCATGGTGTAGGCATAATCCACTCCCATACCGTAGGCGCCGGAGTGCTCCTGTACCAGTGCAATGACGGCATCATAGGTATCGCGACGGGCCCAATCACGTTGCCACTCCAACAACACCTGTTGCCAGGTCATGGGTACGATACCGGCCTGGATCATGCGCTGCATGGCATAGTCATGTGCATCCCTGGAAGTGCCGCCGGAGGCGTCGGCAACCATATAAATTTCGTAACCGCCTTCAAGCATTGCCGACAGCGCGAAGGTGTTATTGCACACCTCGGTCCACAGGCCTGACACCACTACCTTTTTGCGGCCATTCTTCTTCAGCGCATCGCGTACTTTCTGGTCATCCCAGGAGTTCATCGACGTGCGCTCCAACAGCGGCGCATCGGGAAATACCGCCAGCAACTCGGGGTAGGTGTGACCGGAAAACGACTCGGTTTCCACGGTAGTAATGACGGTGGGGATATTAAAGATCCTGGCAGCCTTGGCCAGGCCCACCGTGTTGTTTTTCAAGGTCTGCCGATCAATGCTTTGTACACCGAAGGCCATTTGCGGCTGATGGTCAATGAAGATCAGCTGGCTGTTTTGGGGGGTCAGCACTTCAAGTTTCGGATTGCTCATGGTCATCTCCTTCGGGATGTATGTCGGTTACGGGTGTGTGATTACGGGAGTGCAAAAAAACATCGGTGCCGATAAAGCCGATGGTCATGGCGACCACCAGTAAAGCCCCCACCAGCTTCGGCGGCGCCGGCAAGGGAATATCAAACCAACGGCAACCCATACCAATCGCCAGCCCCAGCAGGGTTCCCACTATCGCTCCTATCATGGCCGTTTACCCCGGCTTGGCAATTCGCCGGTAGGACCACCGCACAGTGAACGGGACTGGCTGGCGCGATGCCAGGCAAAGCGATCCATCAGTATGTAGCCAACGGTCATGGACAGCACAAGCAAGGCCCCCACAAGGGCGGTGCCGGTAGGGGAATGTCCAGCAACCGACAGGCGATGCCGATGACCAACGCCAATAACAAACCAATAACCGTTTTCATCCTGCGTGTCTCCATGATTAAAACGCAAAACAACCACAACCCAGCGGTCCCCAGAAGGGATCGCGGGGGGCATGGTTGTGGGAATGGTTGTGGGAATGGTGGTGGCTATGTATGCAGAGGGGTGCTGTACCCGCCAGCACCCGGGCGGTGGAGCTATCGCGGTGATAATGCCCGCCGAAGGTATTCACGGGCGACCAGTCCGGACTGGCCGGGGGCAATGGCGGTGCGAGTGTTTTGAAATCCCCATCGCCGTGCACGATCTTGCCACCCACTATAGTCAGCACCGAAGCAAGCCCCTTGATCGCTTCGGCATCAATGTTGAAATAATCCCCCGAAAGCACGGCCAGGTCCGCATATTGACCGACGGTGATCGTCCCTTTCACGTCCTGCTCGCCGGAGAACCAGGCACTGCCCCGGGTCCACAGCCGCAACGCCTGGGCTCGATCCAGTTGGCGCTCCTCAGGATAGAGGGACAAACCACCCAGGGTCTTGCCGGTCACCAGCCAGTAGAGGGACACCCAGGGATTGAAACTGGCTACTCGCGTCGCATCGGTACCGGCGCCTACCGGCACACCAGCCGCGAGCATATCGGTGATGGGGGGCGTCATTTGGGCTTCAGTAGCGCCATAACGCTCCACGAAGTATTCACCCTGGAAGGCCATCCGGTGCTGGATCGCAATCCCGCCGCCCAGCGCCTTGATCCGGTCAATACTGGCCGGGCGAATGGTTTCGGCGTGATCGATGATAAAGCGCAGGCCATTGAAGGGAATTTCCTTATCGACCTTCTCAAAGATGTCGAGGAAGCGGGTGATGGATTCATCGTAGGTGGCATGGATGCGGAACGGCCAGCGCTTTTCCACTAATAGCCGGGTGATCTTTTCCAGTTCGGCATCCATGTCGGTGCCCAGGGTAGGGCGCGGTTGCAGGAAATTTTCAAAATCCGCCGCCGACCACACCAGGTTTTCACCGGCGCCATTCATGCGCAGCATGGCATCGCCATCACCGGGCTTCACCATCCCGGTCCAGCGTTGGTAATCATCAAATTCATGGCCTTTTTCCTGCGCAAACAGGTTGTAGGCAATGCGCAGGGTCATCTCGCCGCGCTTATGCAGCTCCCGGATTACCTGGTAATCATCCGGGTAATTTTGCCCGCCGCCGCCTGCATCGATAACGCTGGTAATACCCAGCCGATTCAGCTCGCGCTGGAAGTGACGTGAGGAATTGAGCTGGTCCTCAAACGGCAATACCGGCCCCTTGGCCAGGGTGGAATACAGGATCAAGGCACTGGGCTCGGCAATTAACATGCCCGAAGGATTACCCTGGCGATCCCGGTAGATCACCCCCCCGGCGGATTGGGCGTGTTGCGGTTAATGCCTGCCGCGCGTAACGCGGCCCGGTTCAGTAGGGCGCGATCATACAAATGGAGGATGAAGACAGGGGTATCCGGGGCGACGGCGTTGATTTCATCGAGGCTGGGCATACGCCGCTCGGCAAACTGGAACTCACTCCAGCCACCCACCACCCTGACCCATTGCGGGGGCGGGGTGCGGTCAGCCTGTACTTTTAACATCCGTAACGCATCGGCCAGGGATGGTACACCTTCCCAGCGCAACTCCAGGTTGTAATGCAGGCCACCGCGGATCACATGGGTGTGGGAATCATTGAGGCCGGGAATGACGGTGTGTTGCTTGAGATTGACGACCAGGTCGTCGTCATCTTTCAGGGCGAGTACTTCTTCATTACTGCCCACCGCCTCAAATAAACCATCTTTGATGGCCACTGCGGTGGCATAGGGTTGTGCGGTATCCAGGGTAGTGAATTTTCCGTTCATCAGAATAGTACGCTGCATAAGCTGCCCTCCATACATGCTGTTTTTTACCGATATAGACCCGTAGGTGCGGCCTGAACCACTTTCTTCAGCATGTGTCCACAGTGTGACGGTTCATGCGTTTATCCAGGGTTCTATCCCGGTCTGCCCACCAAGCCTGATACATGGTGCCCATCGACTTGCCACAGTATTTCAATGTTATGATTGGAATACAATCAGGCAAATTATCGACATTGTGTCTACAAAACGGAGACAATCGAATTGGATAAGTTTCTAGCCATGCGCGCATTTACCAAGGTGGTGGAAATGGGCGGCTTTGCCGCTGCGGCCCGCGAAATGGGGCTTTCCCGCTCGGCCATCAACAAGTATGTCATTGCCCTGGAAAACGAGTTGGACACCCAACTGCTGCGGCGCAGCACCCGCCAGGTGAATCCGACCGAAATGGGCCTGGTGTTTTATGAAAAAGCGGTTTCCATCCTCAATGAAATGGAGGCCGCGACAACCGCAGTGACACAACTCCAGGGCAGGCCCCGCGGCACCTTGCGTGTCAATGCGCCCATGACCTTCGGATTCCTTTACCTATCCCCGGTCATTGCCGATTTTATGGCGCTATATCCCGAGGTTCATGTCGATTTGATGTTGAATGACCGCTTCGTCGATCCGATTGAAGAGGGATTTGATGTGACCGTTCGTATTGCAGAGCCCACCGTATCAACAAGTTTGATCGTCCGGGAGATTGCCCCGGTTCGCCGGGTACTTTGCGCATCCCCCTCTTATTTGAAGGCTCACGGCATGCCCGCAAACCCGCAAGAACTCCAGCATCACCGTTGCCTGCATTACGGATTCCAGGCCACGGGCAACCAATGGAAGCTAGCCGGCCCCAAGGGGGAACTGGCTGTGCACGTCAACTGCGTCATGTGGTCCAACAATGGCGACTCCTTAAAGCAAGTGGCGCTGCGCGACCAGGGCATAGCCCTGTTACCGGATTTTATTGTGGGCGAGGAAATTAAAAAGGGAGCGTTACAAACGTTATTGGATGATTACCGACCGACCGATATTTCACTCTGCGCTATCTACCCGCGGCACCGTCATCTATCCATCAAGACACAATTGTTTGTCGAAAAACTCGTTGATGCGTTTGGTGAGATGCACAAGTATTTCCTCAACGGGGCCGAAAATATCCGATTATTCAAACAGCCTTCGGAGCAATCACCAGCCATTCCGTAGCGGGTGTTTATCCGAAGGCTGCACGGCCTTTCAACGGTATTATTAAAACAATTTGCCCAACACACTCCCGGCCAGGTTACCCAACAATGCGCC
>CBFGOY010000088.1:0-7245 GCA_965650515.1 uncultured Cellvibrionaceae bacterium
TCTGCATCAGCTAAAAAAGAAGCGATAGAGAGAATGGCACCAAAATCAACAATTATTAACTTGGTGTTGATTTTATGGTCTATTTGACCAAATGTCACCATATTCAACATCAGTAATATGCAATCGTATGGAAACCTCCTTTTTGAAGACTAGCATATAGGTTACAAAAAAATAAAATACACACATTTTTCATAACCGGACATTAATACCCGAATACACCATCAAAACGAAGTTCGACGATACTCCCTGTACTCAGGCTCCCAAAAGTTTTGCTGTATTTTTTCCTCAATCAAATCTTCCGGAATAGGCATGGCAACACCATCAGCAATGGCTTGAAGTACGATCGCCTTTGCAATTGACTTGCTAACGGTTCGAATAGTTTCCAATGGGGGCAATAAAGCCCCCTCGCCTGTTTGGACCACCGGCGAGGAATCAGCCAAGGCCTTACTCGCCGCCATCATCATAGAGTCAGTAATCCTCGATGCCTTGGCAGTGATTACCCCCAATCCAACCCCCGGGAAAATATAACTATTGTTACATTGCGCAATTTCGATACACCGGTCCCCCATATCGACAGCAGGAAACGGGCTGCCGGTAGCAACCAATGCTTTCCCTCCTGTCCAGCGCAGCAGATCTACCGGTTGGGCCTCCGCTTGCGAGGTCGGGTTGGATAACGGCAAAATCAGCGGGCGCTCACAATGCATTTGCATGGCTTCCACTACCGCTTTGGTAAATAGGCCGGCTTGTCCCGATACGCCAATTAAAACACTCGGCCTGGTATTAACGACAACATCCAGCAAATTAATAGGCCCATCACCTCGTTCATGAGTCAAGGACCAGTTAGCTACTATCTCATCCGGAGTACAAAACGGGCGTTGGAAATCAAATATTTCGGGGGCATTTTCCTGGAGTAAACCATATTTACTTATCAAAAAAATCCGGCTTCTCGCTTCGCTTTCAACAGTGCCCTCCGCAACCATCTGCTTCACGATTTGGTCAGCGATACCGCAGCCGGCAGAGCCGGCACCCGCGAATACAATACGCTGCTCGCTCAACGTCTGGCCTTTCGCCAGGCATGCGGACATGAGCGTACCCACAGTAACTGCCGCAGTCCCCTGGATATCATCATTAAAACAACATAATTGATTGCGATAACGTTGTAATAACGGTGTTGCATGATTTTGTGAAAAGTCCTCAAATTGTAAAAGGACATTTGGCCAACGTACCCTCACAGCCTGAATGAATTCATCCACAAATTGATAATAATCCTCACCGCTAATCCGCGGATGGCGCCACCCCATGTACATGGGATCATCCAGTAACGCTGCATTATTAGTTCCCACATCGAGAGTTACAGGTAATGTATAAGCCGGGCTAATACCACCACATGCGGTATACAAGGCAAGTTTACCAATGGGAATTCCCATCCCGCCTATTCCCTGGTCACCTAGCCCCAGGATACGCTCACCATCGGTAACTACTATTACTTTGACATTTTGCTTGGTCGCATTTTGAAGCATATCGTCAATGCGATCCCGGTCAGGATAGGAAATAAAAAGCCCGCGCTTGCGGCGATATATTTTGGAAAATTGCTGACAAGCCAAACCTACCGTAGGGGTATAAATCAACGGCATTATTTCGGTGAGATGGTCAGTTACCAGGCGAAAATAAGCAGTCTCGTTAGTGTCTTGTATATTACGTAAATAAATATGTTTATCGATCGGCGTCTGAAATGAACATAGCTGGTGGTAAACGCGAGCTTCCTGCTCTTCGATAGTTTCAATCTTATAGGGTAACAATCCCTCCAGGTTGAACTGTTGCCGTTCGCGTTGGGTAAAGGCGCTGCCTTTATTTAACAACGGCGCCTCCAACAGCGCCGGTCCTGCGAAGGGAATATAAATTGGACGTCTTTTCGTCATGATCATCAATGACCCGATAGTGGATGTGGCAACCATAGCGCAAATACCCTAACACAACCAGAGGTTATAACCAGAAGTGTTATTATTTTTTCGTTTCAAACGTTAAAATGTTTACGAATATTATTTTTATTACAGGTTAACCATGAATATTGAAGCATTCATCGCAAAGCTAAATTCAACCCCCTCCAGTATCGATTTTAAAGAAACTATTGCACTGATTGACGCTCACTATAATTTCACCGCTACAGAATTTAAAAATGGTGATATGAAAAATGATGCGGGACAAAATTCAGGGTCGTGTAAATTATTTTCATTTGCTCAACAAATGAACCTCACAAAGGAACAAACGTTGAGTTGTTTTGGTGATTATTATCGTATTGATGTATTGCAACATCCGGATGCGAACGATCATCAAAATATCCGTAATTTCATGAAATACGGCTGGGAAGGGATCAATTTTAAAGGCAAGGCCCTCTCCCCTAAATAATCCGGGTAAACGCTATGTGGATACAAAAAGAAATCCAGTTGCCGGAACATCGCCGGGGCTTTCATTTGATTACCGATAAACTTTTAAGGGAAATACCGGAATTAAAACAAACCAAAGTTGGATTATTGAATATCCTCATCAAACATACTTCCGCATCGCTCACCATTAACGAAAATGCTGATCCGACAGTGCGCAAAGACTTTGAAAGTTTTTTTAATCGCCTGGTGCCCGAAAACGAACCTTATTATTTACATAATGACGAAGGGAGCGACGACCTTCCCGCCCATTTAAAAAGCAGCCTTCTTGGTGCGAGCCTTAATATTCCCATTACACAAGGACGATTGAATTTGGGAATATGGCAAGGTATTTATTTATGTGAGCATCGCAATCATGGGGGAGCCAGATCATTGGTTTTAACGTTACAAGGCGAAACCAGTTAATAAAAATGGTCTTTGCGCTAAGAATTTAATTATCGCAATGAAACCCGCCAACCTGAACTGCCCCAGGTTGGCAAATCACCGATTCAGGGAGCAGTTCATTCCGGGCATACTTACAATAAATTATTTGCGAAATCCAGGGGGTAAAGCACCTCCGGATGGCATGCCACCGGGCATCATTCCGTTCAAACCGCGCATCATTTTTTGCATGCCGCCACCTTTCATTTTGCCCATCATTTTGGCCATTTGCTTATATTGTTTTAACAGGCGGTTCAAATCCTGAATTTGCGTGCCGGAACCCATGGTTATACGGCGCTTGCGCGAACCACTCAAATCGTCAGGGTTACGGCGTTCTTCCGGAGTCATTGAATTGATAATCGCTTCCATGGTTTTGAATTGCTTATTCATATTGGAAGACTGGGCCAATTGCGCAACATTGCCGAGGCCAGGTAATTTATCCAACATAGAGGTCAACCCGCCCATGTTTTGCATTTGCTGCAATTGATCACGCAAATCTTCCAAGTCAAACTTTTGGCCTTTGGTAACTTTCTTAATCAGCTTTTCCGCTTTTTCCTTATCGACGTTACGCTCAACTTGCTCAATTAACGAGAGCACATCACCCATTCCGAGAATACGTGAAGCGATGCGATCGGGATGGAATGGCTCCAGCGCATCCACTTTTTCGCCCATCCCCAAAAACTTGATAGGTTTGCCGGTGATATGGCGAACAGATAAAGCAGCCCCGCCACGGGCATCGCCATCCGCTTTGGTCAGAATAACACCGGTAAGGGGTAAGGCATCATTAAACGCCTTAGCGGTATTTACCGCGTCCTGGCCGATCATGGCATCAATTACAAATAAAGTTTCGATAGGACTAATGGCCGCATGAAGGTCTTTTATTTCGGTCATTAACTCTTCATCAACATGCAAGCGACCGGCGGTATCCACAATTAACACATCAAAAAATTGCTTCCTGGCGTGATCAATCGCATTGCGCGCAATATCCAGCGGTTTTTGATCCCCGGACGATGGATAAAAATCCACTCCGACTTCACCAGCCAGTGTCTGTAATTGTTGAATGGCAGCAGGCCGATAAATGTCCGCGCTGACCACCAATACCTTTTTCTTTTCACGCTCTTTGAGAAAGCGGGCCAATTTGGCAACCGAGGTTGTCTTACCGGCACCTTGCAAACCCGCCATCAATACCACCGCTGGCGGCTGTTGCGCCAGGTTCAGGGATTCATTAGCCTGCCCCATAGTGGCAACCAATTCAGCCTCAACAATTTTTATGAATTGCTGGCCGGGGTTTAATGCTTTGCTGATTTGCTGGCCCAATGCACGACTGCGGACCTGATCAATAAAGGCTTTAACCACAGGCAATGCTACGTCTGCCTCCAGCAGGGCTTTACGTACATCACGCAAGGCATCTTTGATATTGTCTTCGCTGAGGCGCGCCTTGCCGGTAATGGTGCGCAGGGTATGGGATAAACGGTCGGTTAGATTCTCAAACATAGCCTGTCTCAAAACATCAGTTGAAAGTTGATCACCTGCGATAAGCCTTGCTTGGCGGCGATCCGATAAAGTGGCGGCGATTATACCTTCAAAATGCCCGCCGCAGGTGTATTACGCCGGCAATCCTTAATACCCGGGTCGATACTTATCAAGGTCATTTCTCATTTAATCTTCTCTTTGGAAGGGCCTTGTGACACACTTGCGACCTCGGTTTTGCCCTTGAAAATGCCCTAAAGGATCACCCATTCCAGCATGATGACATTAAGCGCCAACCTCATTGCCCTGTTTATTTATACCATCGCGGCCATTTATTTTGGGCGACAGTTTGGCCGTCATCAGTCGCTGCCGTCGGTTCATATACGCTATGTCGCATTGCTCGCCTTGATTATCCACGGCATCGGTGTTTATGGCCTGAGCCTGGATGATGGTCACCTGGCCTTTAGTTTATTTTCGGTATCCTCGTTAATTTTTTGGGTGGTAAATGCGATAGTTCTCATGAGCAGCTTAAGAAAAGAGGTGCACAATTTATTCCTGCTTTTGTTCCCCCTTTCCGCGGCGTCAGTATTGGGGTCGTTATTGGGCAACAATCCGGATTGGCGGCACACGCTGGAATACACTATTGCCGCCCATGTGATTTTATCAATCCTGGCCTACAGCCTTCTTACTATCGCCAGCCTGCAAGCCCTTTTACTTGCCTATCAAAATCGTGCATTGAAAAATAAAAGCCTTCTTGCCAATAGCAAACTCCTCCCCCCCTTGCAAACCATGGAGTCATTGCTGTTCGAATTTTTATGGGTAGGGGAATTACTCCTTACTTTTGCGATAGCTTCAGGTTTCTATTTCCTGGAAGATATGTTCGCGCAACATTTAGTCCACAAGACTGTTTTTGCATTAATCGCCTGGTTTATTTACGCGCTTTTGCTCTGGGGGCGCTTTCAATTGGGATGGCGCGGCACTAAAGCGATTCGCTGGGCTTTGGCGGGGTTTGTATGTTTAATGCTGGCATACTTCGGTAGCAAGTTAGTGCTGGAAATCATCTTGAATAAAATATGATGGTTTCAGTTTCCATCATTGTTCTGCGAATTATCGGTTTTATTGGCGCGTGTTTTGAACTTATGCAACACCCAACCCAATAGCGCAGCCGTACCAATTAACCCAACCAATAAAATAAGCAATATCAAAAGATATCCACCCATTTCTTTCCAGCTTAAACCCCATCCGTAAACCGCCAGCATTAAAAAACAAAAACCGGCCAATAAATTAATACCCAAACCGCGATGCCTTAAGAGTTTACGCAAAACCATAGATTACCTGCTAAACGACCCTGGTTGCCTAGCCTACCAACAACTTAACTAATAAATAAGCCAATACGAATCCGCACAGAGCAATCACTTTTACAGCAACGCTTTTTTGAATGGGGGATAAGAACTGGAAGCGAGAATGCCTGGATACCAGCAGCTGTGCCAACACATAGATCAGCATAAAACCACCAGCCCAATGCAAGGCGTATTCGCTGAATATTTGCTCTTTCATATCCAATAGACCTATTCCCGACGCCATTGGGTGGTGCCGTCACGTGTATCCTCCAGCACAATGCCAGCTTCTGTTAATGCTTTCCGTATTTCATCGGCACGCGCATATTGTTTGTCTTTTTTCGCTTGAATACGTTCCGCAATTAACCGCTCCACATCTTCGGCGGAAATTTGGTCGGTCGCTCCTGACTGCAAAAATTCGGTCGGGTCAAACCTGAATATTCCCAGGATACCCCCCAGTGCCTTTAACTCAGCGGCCAATTGCGAAGCGCGCCCGACTTCCTGGCAGCTGTTCAACTCACGAACCAGGTCATACATGGTGGCCAGGGCTACACGCGTATTGAAATCATCATTCATCGCATCGACGAAAGCCTTGTAATACTGGCTGTTGGCAATATCCGCAATACTCGCCGGGGCTACCGCAACATGATCGCGCAATGCGGAATAAAAACGTTCCAACCCGGCTCGGGCTTCAACCAGGCTATCTTGAGAATAATTTATCGGGCTGCGGTAATGGCTACTGATAAGAAAGAAACGCACCACCTCCGGATGATACTTTTCCAAAACATCACGGATAGTAAAAAAATTACCCAGCGACTTGGACATTTTTACTCCGTCCACACGCAACGGAGCCACATGCATCCAATAATTTACATAGGAGTGCCCGTTTGCCGCTTCACTTTGGGCAATTTCATTTTCATGGTGGGGAAATTGTAAATCTGCACCACCACCATGGATATCCAATTGATCACCGCAACATTTTTTTGCCATTGCTGAACATTCGATATGCCAACCGGGACGACCTTGCCCCCATGGTGATGGCCAGGAAGGTTCGCCCGGTTTCGCCGCTTTCCACAACACAAAGTCACGCGCATCTTCTTTAATTTCATCAATTTCGATGCGCGCCCCCGCCAGTAGCTCATCAATATTTTTGTTCGACAACTTCCCGTAACCATCAAAACTGGTTACCCGGTAATAAACATCCCCGTTTGTTGCCGCATAAGCGTGGCCTTTTTTAATAAGGGTATCGACAATTTCAATAATTGGACCGATAAATTCCGTCGCACGTGGTTCCACGGTGGGCGGCAGGATGCCCAAACTTTTTTCATCTTCGTGCATGGCATCAATGAAACGCTGGGTCAATTCATCAAATTTTTCGCCCAACTCATTCGCACGACGAATTATTTTGTCATCGATATCGGTAATGTTATGAACAAAATTCAAATCCCAGCCCTGGCTGCGCAAAAACCTGGCAATCACATCGAAAGCAATGGAAGTGCGTGCGTGGCCAATGTGGCAATAGTCATAGACGGTAATGCCGCAGACATACATAGAAATTTTGTTGGGCTTCAGCGGCT
>CBFGOY010000089.1:0-7137 GCA_965650515.1 uncultured Cellvibrionaceae bacterium
GCTGGTCGCGGGCTTCGAAAACGACATGGGGATTGCGCGCATCAAGGTTTGGCGGAAGTTGCGTATCGCTGTGCTATCGACGGGCGACGAGTTGTTGGCACTTGGCAGTGCGCACGCAGAAGATAAAATTTATGACAGCAATCGCCCCTTGCTATGCGCACTCTTACAACGATTAAACGTCGAAATAAAAGATATGGGCATTATCGCCGATGATTTGCCGGCTCTTCGCGCAGCGTTTATGCAGGCTGCACAATGGGCTGATGTCGTCATTTCTACCGGTGGGGTCTCTGTGGGTGATGCGGATTACACCAAAACAATATTGGCAGAATTGGGTCAAATTGATTTTTGGAAAATTGCGATGAAGCCAGGAAAACCTTTTGCATTTGGTCGTTTGGGGGCAGGTTGGTTCTTTGGTCTGCCGGGCAATCCTGTTTCAACGGCGGTCACTTATCATCAGCTTGTTGTGCCTGCTTTACGATATCTAGCTGGAGAAAAATGGATTGAATCGCTGCAGCTTAGCGCCATCGCACAACAATCTTTTAAAAAGCATCCAGGGCGAATGGATTTTCAGCGTGGAATTTTAGCGAGTGAGCAAGGTGTGAATACCGTCGTTAGTGCCGGTTCGCAAAGCTCTGGCGTATTAAGCAGTATGGCAAAGGCTAATGGTTATATTTGCCTGGAGACAGAGCGCGGAACAGCGCTGCCAGGTGAAACGGTCACCGTTATCCCTTTTGATAGGTTTATTCGCTAATTGTAGTGAGGCTTTTTTGGATTTGCTGCCGCTGTTAATTGCTGTTGGTATTTTTATCGCTGCCGTTTTGTATTCTTCGGTGGGGCATGCGGGTGCCTCTGGCTATATTGCCATTATGGCGCTTGCGGGGCTCGCCCCGGAAAGTTTGAAACCTGCTGCACTTGCGTTAAATATTCTAGTCGCCACTGTCGCCAGTACTAAATATATTCGTACTAATGCATTTTCCTGGTCGCTGCTGTGGCCATTAATTATCACCTCTATTCCCTGCGCTTATCTCGGTGGCGGACTAACACTTCCAGGTGACTATTACAAACCTATTTTGGGTGCTGTATTAATTTATGCGGCATTCCATTCGTTTTTAACTGCTAAAAAAGCGCCTACACAAACAATACAGGCACCAAAAAAATGGTTGTTAATGTGTGCGGGTTTAATGATTGGGTTCCTGTCTGGGTTAGTCGGTGTCGGTGGGGGAATTTTCCTGAGCCCTCTATTGTTATTTCTGCGTTGGGGTGAAACTCGCGTAATCTCGGGGGTAGCCGCCGTATTTATTTTGGTAAATTCCGTAGCAGGCTTGCTAGGGGTTATGTCCATGCATCCGGTATTGCCAGAGGGCATTAGTTATTGGGCTGTTGCTGCCATATTAGGTGGCTGGTTGGGTGCGGAATTTGGCAGCAAACATTTTAGTGCTACTGTTATTCGGCAAGTGATGGCATT
The DNA here is from genome assembly GCA_965650515.1 of uncultured Cellvibrionaceae bacterium. Classification (GTDB taxonomy): domain Bacteria; phylum Pseudomonadota; class Gammaproteobacteria; order Pseudomonadales; family Cellvibrionaceae; genus Cellvibrio. The sequence goes on from CBFGOY010000089.1 coordinate 1,466, forward strand.
GGTATTGTTGGTTGCCGGAGGAAAAATGTTTTTGGGGTGAGGCTGGTTTTTGGTACCAGCCTTGTTATTTTCTCCCCATATTTTCAAGGATCACAACTCTTGGGGTAGGGCTTGGCTCTGCGTCTTTACTTTTATCGTCTGCGTTATTCATTTTAAATAAAAGATCCAACCTAAGGCTACCTGCAATAATATCCAGATATCCGTCTCTGGTAACATCGGCTAATTCAAATGATGCAATACTCGCTGGTTTGGCGATAAGGTCGTGTTGAATAAAGTTCTGCTTGCCGTCATTTTCAAACCAAACCATGCTTTGTCGTTTTGGATCATTCCAGTCATTCATAAAACTGCTGGCCACTACATCCAAATCGCCGTCATTATCCATATCACCAGCCTGTGCCAGTGCTGCCCCATAAAACCTGCCTATATCGCGGAATTTAAATGTTTTACCGTCAAAATTTTCTAACCACTGAACACCATGATAAGGTTTTAAATCATTTTGAGTGTCGTAAGCATCGCCATTGGTAAACAAAACATCGATATCGCCATCCAAATCCAAATCAAGCAAACGCATACTGGTGGAGCCAAACATGGGGTGGGGGCCGCGTGCGAGCACACGTTGAGTGAATTGTTTGTTGCCTTGATTAATAAAAGCCATAAATAATTCATGCTCCTGAGAAATGAGGCTAATGAAATCCATGTGTCCATCGTTGTTTATATCCCAGGGAATTATGTTAAGTGCACCGGTCACTTTTAATAGGCTTCGTTTTGCATGCTTGTTGTTACCCTGATTTTCTAACCAGAATATTTCACCGCTATCTCCGCCTCCAAAGGCGGCAACCATTATGTCAAGATCGTCATCGTTATCTACGTCAATGGCTCGGACTTCTGCAATACGCCCTATGCCATCCATAAGCATTTCTTTGGAAAATGTTCCGCCTTTTTGTTTTTTAAGTAGAAAAATTTTCCCTACCTGTTTATCGGTATACGGAAGAACGCCAATATCCCCAATAAGTATATCTTTATTAAGATCACCATCATAATCAATAATGTCGGCGTAAACCGATGTGCTGATGTCTGCAATTTTTTTCTCCTGCCATTTCCCGTTATCTTGTGATAGCAAAAACACCGCATTATTACTCATATCACTCACTATAAAGTCGGTGTTTTTATTGCGATTGATGGCCGCCAATTTAATATTGGTGATCAGGGGCATAGTTTGAGTTGTGCCAACTACATGCTGTTTGAATGTCAGCCTGTCTGACGGTTTGTTGTAAGGCAAGACGGGCAAATTTTCAGGTGCAGTGCCATAATAGAATGCGGTTATATCCCGCGTTTGATTTGCGTCTATGATTGCCTTCCCATATTTCTTTAAGGCAATTTCATTCATGGTCTCAATTATTCGTGGCCAACTTTTTTTCGGGGCCACAGTAGGGTTTGGCATTGAATGGCATGAGCCGCAGTAATCCTTTGCCATACTGACAATTCGTTGAACATTATCGTCAGATAGTGTGCTGTTGCTACTTAACAACATCAGCGCTGAAAATAGATAACCAATGTGTTTGATATTCATAATTAAAAGCAAGGTTCAAACCCGGTCCAATTCTTGAGTGTCAGTTAGGAGAGGTAAATTAGGGGGGATAGTTTTACCAGCGTTGGGCGAGTTGCTCGTCACTGTCTTTGGCTGAAACCCAATAGTACTCCTGTTTGCTATCTGGATACCGCTTCAAGGTTTCCTTTTTCCAAAAAGGGGCGCTGGTTTTGAGCTTATCCATAATGAATTGAGCAGCTTCGAAGGCATCGGTACGGTGCGCGCTGGATACACCTACCAGCACGATTTGGTCACCCGGCAAGAGTTTTCCAGTGCGGTGTATTATTGTTGTGCGCTGCAACTCCCAACGTGCGCTTGCTTGCACACCGAGTTGGCCCAGCATGGATTCTGTCATGAGTGGGTAATGTTCCAATTCAAGACTAACCAGCTGTTGTGGAGGAATAAAATCGCGCACCAGCCCGCTAAATAATACGACTGCACCGCAAGTAGAATTTGTAGTAATTAACCGGTTGTATTCCTTATTTAAATCAAAATCATCCGTTTGTACTCGCACTAGATTACGCATATAAACTCATCCTAACCACCCGTCACGGGCGGAAAAAAAGCAACTTCATCACCCGCTGCGATGGCGGTGTCTTTACTAGCCATGGCATGATTAACAGCGATTAGTAACTTTTTTTCTAAAAATACTTTCTCCCAGTGTGGATGTTGTTTGACAATAAACGTTTTAAGTTGGTTAATATTTTCGCCTGAAAAATCCTTGACAAACAGTTCAGCACAACCTAAACGTTCGCGTAAGTCAGCAAAAAAACAAACTTTAATCATGCGTGTGCTCCTTTTGCCAGTCACCACTTTTTCCGCCGGACTTTTGTTCAAGATAAACACTACTAATTTCCATGTTTTTATCTACTGCTTTACACATATCATAAATAGTCAATGCGGCAATACTGGCGGCGGTTAGTGCTTCCATCTCCACGCCGGTTTGACCATTGGTGACACAACGGCTGCGAATAAAAATAGTGCCAACAGAAACATTGCAATCAAACTCCACACTGACTTTTGAGAGTACCAATGGGTGACAGAGTGGAATTAAATCGGCGGTTTTTTTTGCGGCCATAATGCCGGCAATACGCGCCACCGCTAATACATCGCCTTTTTGCAGGCCGGCATTATTGATCAATTCAATAACATCGGGGCGGGTGCTCACAATCGCACTCGCCACGGCAATACGTTTAGTCGTTGTTTTATCGCTCACGTCTACCATGCAGGCGGCTCCCGTCTGATCGAGATGGGTGAGTGCGGGCTTTAATTGGCTGGTAGTGTGCAGATGATTACTGTGCATAAAAATTATCTATCCTCGCGTTGCACAGGTGGCACGTTCGTTCTTTTTTAAATGCGGAACGAAGTTGCACGGGCCTTGGGTGGAGTCGAGTTGATATTTAATAATTTCATCCCAGGCTGTTCTGCAAGCGTTAGTAGAACCGGGCAAACAAAAAATCAAGGTGTTGTTAGCCAGCCCTGCTACTGCACGGGATTGAATCGTAGACGTACCAATATGGCGATAGGAGATCTGCCGAAACAATTCGCCAAAACCCTCTACGGTTTTATCAAATAGTGGCGTCATGGCTTCAGGGGTTGAATCGCGCCCGGTAAAACCTGTCCCTCCGGTGATTAAAATCACCTGAATTTTTTCGTCGGCAATCCACTGCGAACACTGGGCTCGGATTTGATAAATATCGTCAATGACCAGAGCGCGTGTGGCGAGTTGGTGTTGTGCATCTTGTAGTCGCTCAATTAACGCCGCACCGGAAGTGTCATTGGCAATGCTGCGGGTGTCAGATACGGTCAGTACTGCAATCGCTAGCGGTAAAATATTTTCTGTGGTGTGGTGGCCCATAAATAATACACTCGCTATCTATAGAAAAATTAACCGCCAATCATGGCTAAGTGACGGGTTGAACCGGTGATCTGGTTCTGTAAATCGTGACTGGCAGGTTTATGTTGTAGTGCGGCGCGCAAAAAATTCATTAGCGGTTGCGGGTCATCGTTTTGTAATAATGCGCGCATGGATTTATGTTGCTCGGCAAATAAACATAAATATAATTCCGCTTTGCTGGATACCCGCAGGCGATTGCAATCAGCACAAAAGTTTTTGCTGTAGGGCATTATCAGGCCAATAGAGCCGAGGTAATCCGGGTGGACAAATTCTTTGGCGGGGCCAGCATTAGCGTTACGAATTTTTTGCGTCCACCCCTCACTTAGCAAGCGCTGTTGAATACTCTCACCACTTAAATGTTGGCGGGCAAAAAAATCCGCATTGTCGCCCGTGCGCATTAACTCAATAAAACGAAGGGTAATTTTGCGGGTTTTGATAAACGCAAGAAAGTCGTCCAACTCACGGGCATTCTGTTCGCGCAGTAACACAGTATTAATTTTGAGTTGTTTAAAGCCGAGGGCTTGAGCCTCATCAAGGCCCGTTAAAATGCTGCGCAACCTTCCACTACCGGTGATCAGTTGAAACATGTCCGGACGCAGGCTATCAATGCTGACATTAAGCGCATCCAAACCTGCAGCGCGCCAGCTGGCTACGTCTTTTTCCAGGCGAAAGCCGTTAGTGGTAAGTGCTACCGAGTTAATTCCCGCAATACTTTTACAGGTTTTTATGATGTCACATAAATCGCGACGCAAGCTCGGTTCACCGCCGGTCAGGCGAATTTTTTGAGTGCCCAATAATGCAAAAGCGGTGACTAAACGATGAATTTCAATCAGACTTAAATCACCCTCCATAGAATGGCATTCGCTGCCATCGGGCAAACAATAGCTGCAACTGAAATTACATTTTTCCGTGAGTGACAGGCGCAAATAACCAAACGTGCGCGCAAACCTATCTGTTAGTGGCGATTCAACCAGCATAAAACACCTTTCCAATCCGGGAGGCCTGTTCATTTCCAAACAGACCCATTGGCTTAATGCCATAGTCGGGATGACCTTAGGTCATTAAGCTCGGCGTTGTTTCTATAGTGGTGTCATACTAGCGGCTTTGGTTGGGTGATGTTATTGCCGTGAATGGGTGCACGATTACCACTTTGGAGGTAGTTGTGAATCTAGCGGTATGTACCTGGTTGTTAATTTTCAGTGAGTTTGTATTAAATCAGATAGTCTGCTGATGGGGTCTGTCGCGGAGAATTCATAAACTAACCAATGTTTTTTATGGATAATAATTGATGTGCAGCACTCAATGCCTTATGCATATCGCCAATAGAGCAACCCTGATGCTCTATTTTTTTTAACCCCAAACTACTCAATTCAAAATGCCAGCTGGGTTTAATCTGATGCTGCTCCAATACTTTTTTTACGCAGGCAATTTTACAGCCATCAATGGCGAGAATAGGGCGGCCCGATTTTGCAAGTTTGACTAACCCTTTCACATTGCCCCCCACGCCAGCGATGCAGGACATTTGCGCATGTCCTTCCCGGTCGAGTACCACGGCAATATCATTCGCGAGCTGCGCTACATTGGAGCAGCCTGAGCATGAATAGACTAATGGTAAGTCACTTTCTTTGTTGGTCATGGTAATTTCCTGATACATTTATGTAATCGAAAAAATAAATTGTAATCAGTATAAAAATGCTGGGCTTTTAGCGGTTGATCTGCATCAAGCCCTATAGAATAGAATTAATATTCCTGAGGGGGTGTGTTGCGGTGCAACTCTTTTTCGGCGTGTACGGGTCTAACTTCGGAGAAGTACATCCACATGAGTGATGTCCAAATAATACCGAACATAAACATAAATGCTGAAGAGCGGACGCCCGTTAAGTCAACCAAGGCGCCAAATAAAATAGGTAAAATAAATCCACCTAAACCTCCTGCCAAACCTACTACTCCGGAAACAACGCCAATATTTTTGGGGTAATCATCAGAAATATATTTAAACACCGATGCTTTACCTACTGCGAAAGCAATACCCATGGTAAACATAATAATGGTGAAACTGGTTGCACCCAAGCCGAAGTGAAAGCTCTTGGTGCCATGAATGGTGGTGATTACAACTTCTGTGGGCGGGTAGGAGAGAAAAAACAAACACACGAGTGATACCCAAAGTACCCACCAGGTTACTGTGTG
>CBFGOY010000090.1:0-7094 GCA_965650515.1 uncultured Cellvibrionaceae bacterium
AGAGCAGATGGGCATACACAATCAGGGTTTTCAACATAGTCGTTCGCGCCTTTTTTGTTGTTGTGAGTCAGTTTGTTGTTATTTTGGTAGCGCTAACAAAGTATCAATTGAATAGCTTCGATAAAAAAATCCTACAATTTTTTACATCGCGACTAACACAGATCTTCTGTTTTGGCTACAAATTATTTACAACTGGATGGCGAATCAGAAAAGTGCTGCATTTCACAGAAAAAAGCACTTGTTTCCCTCGTTCTTATCACGGCCTTTCTTTTTATGGCGCCTTAAGTATCCATTTGGCGCTATGGTCTTATAACTACACTTAAACTTTTTTGGATATAAATCAATTTTTATATTTATTCTTTCACAGTATCGCAAATTGACAGCGCGATCAATTCACAAAAATTAATTAAATTAATCCGACTTATAGTAAAAGTGAAAAAGAGGTCACAAAACATGGCTTATTTTTACAAATAAACCATGTTTTTAATATTGAAATGATATGCGGGTGAGGTTTGATGGCATTGCTTTTACTACTTTTTGGCCTTGATCATTCGCACCAAAGTAGGGTCCTTGACAAAAAAATGATGGAAAAGCGCTGCCCCGGCATGAATTAACACAAGGGCGAATAACCCCCAGGCAACATATTTGTGGGTTAATCCTGCAATATTAACTTGCGATGTTTCCAGTAAAACAAAGGAGGGCACCTGGAAAAGATCAAAGACATTTATGGTTTGGCCTTCAGCAGTGCAAATAAAGTAGCCACTCAATAAAATAATGAAAAGCCCTGCATAGAGTAAAAACTTAATCAACTTAATGCTGATTTTTGCCGGTAAATTATTAGCAAGCGTAACAGGGGTCCTACTGGTGAGTCGCCATATTAATCGCACACTCACTAATCCCAACAATAAAACACCCAAGGCATAATGCAGGTGCGCAGTTTCGATATAATTCGGCGAATAATAACCATAACTTGTCAAATAAACCCCAAGTCCGAACAGGAACAGTGTGACTATTGCACTGAGCCAATGAAAAATAATGCTGACAATACCAAAGCCAGTGGAAGTATCTCTTATCATTTCGGTTGCCTCTGTAAATAAATTATTGTTTTAAATTAAACAGCGAAATTTTTATTGGTTTTGTTCCTGAAGTATTTGTCCAAAAACCGTAACAACTACATCTTTGACTGCAACCCCTTCAGGAATATGGGCGGCGACGAGAAAACAAATGTCATTGATTGAACGCGCACCATCAACCAGGGACACTATAGCTTCAATTAATGGATGGGGATTGGTAATTGGGTAGTGCCCCGCTGGTATTGGCAAGTGATGCATGACTAACCAATTGGGAGGAAATTTATAGCTATCAGGCGCCGGTTTTACCTGCGATTGCTTTTGCGCGCTGAAAGTCCATATTTGCTCTTGTCGGAACCGCGCTTCCATGGGTGATAAAAGATAACCGGTATTGTCCAGGTTTTCCGAGCAAATAGTGAAATTGCTCATAGCGATAAATTCTTTTATTTCCGCATCAGAATATTTTAGCTGCACAGGTAAATGACGTGTGAACAGCAACGGTCCGGAATTAATCCAGTAGCCGTCGGGAGTGAGCTTATCTTTAATTATTCCAATTAAATCCCTTACATCCCCACCGTTCACATCGATAAACCAGGGAGTGATGATTAAGTCGAAACTTTCCTCGTCAAATGGTAATTGCCAGGCATTCGCTGCAAAGGGAAACCAGGTCGCACGCGCGTTTTCCAAATCCGGGGTGGGTGATAGCGTCCAGGTACGGTTCACCGGAAAATTAACTTGCGGAAAATTTTTAAATTCACTGAACGCGAGTGATTGGCGTCCATGAATTAGCGAGTTGGCGACCGCAAGGAGAAGTGGATTGCTATCCAATGCAATTGAATATTCCGGTTTGATTCGACAATGAATGTCCCAGCTCAATCGTCCCGCACCCGCTCCCAGTACCAGAATACGTTTTGGTGCGATTGGTAATTTTTCAATGACATCCAGTACGCGATTACAGGAAAGTAAATTTTCAGTGCCCGGGCTTTGCGTATCATCCCAGGCCCAATCGCGCAAAACCAAATCAAAATATTCGCTGAGGTCACCGGCATTGAATTGCCCGGGCTGGTGCTCTTCCGGTGCTTCAATGCCATGTTGTTGCATGAGTGAAATTATTGCGGCGGTGTTTTGCTTGCTGCTGTTATAAATTTCTAATAAGCGTTGGCGGGTTAGCGGCGACAAATCATAGCGGGAAAGGGATTCCTCCATGCTTGCCAATCCTTGTTGGGCAATATTTTTCATGGAGGCAATTTGATGCTGCCATAATAATTTGTGATTAACACCATTTGGAAACAAACAGGGAATGTCCCCCAATTGGAAATGATCGGTTCCGCATTGATTGCAGTGAAGGCTATTAAAATCAAATCCCTGGTTTTGATGGCTGCCGCAATAAGGGCAGCGGAGATGAGCGATAAAACTGGCCGGGTACTGCTTGTTATTATTCATCAGGGTTACCACAGTTCAAACTATATTTTCGGGCGTCAATGCTAAATGAGTTCCTGAAAAAACAAAACGCCTTCCATGCAAAGCAATAGAAGGCGTTTTTTTACCACTTACACCGGGATTAGATGAGACCCAGTGTATTACTTCCCAACGTAATGCCGCTCAATCCCATACCTTTTGGAATTGCACCGTTCAGGTCATACACATTGCCGCCTTGACGCGCAGAGAAACCGCGTACAAAACCGGGCATTTGGGTGGCAACGATGAACGGACCGTTACCGGAGGTGTGGTCCATACCATTACCCATACAAGTCACTTGCACAAATACAGTTGAGTTGATGAGTGGTTGGCCATCGGGACCGGCAGTTTTACGCAGCTTATCGATCAGGTATGCCGGTACATCGTTCAGGTACCGCCACATTTCGATAAACGCACTAGAGTTTGGTGCTCCATGGCACGCCTGGTGGGCATCCTGGGTCCAGTTGGTGTTATGGCCGAGCCAATCACCCTGGTGGTTACCCAATTGCAAGGTTGCCACCTTGGTAATACCGCAAGCGAGGGCAGCAACAACGATGTCGGCTTGGGATTTACCGGTTGCCTGCATGTTGGCCATGCTTGGGGTGATATTGCTACCGCAGTTGGTCGTGCTTGGGGTACTGCTACTACTGTTTTGGTTAGCCAAATTGGTTTTGATTTTCTTCAATGAATCGATGTGTTCCTGGTAACGCGCATATTCCTGGGTGCTGAGTTTGCTCTTGATGGATTCAAGGGCTCTCAATTGCGCATCATAGGAGAGGGCGTAGGTAGTGTCGGTGGTGGTGCCACCGCCGCCACCGCTGGTGCCGCTGAAAATATTGGCCAATGCCTGGGTGGGGTTGTCCTGGCATGGGCCGATATTGCTACACAGGGTACCGTTGGTGGTTGCTTTCGCACCCAGGTAAATTGAAGAGCGGGGGGTGCTACTGCCCAAAACCGCTGCAATACGCTTATCCATAGTGGGCGAGTTGTAGTCCGTTACACCTAATGAGTTAAGCGCAGTAGCATGGCCGGAAGTAATTACGTCAACTTGACGGAAGTGGCAAATATCCGAAACACCGTAACCATCCGGACCATAGGGGCGGGTTATCTGGTTCATTTGGCTGGAACTGGATGGCATCCAGGCTCCGGATGCTGCGCCGCTATTCAGGTAGCAAAACACGACGCGCTTGTTGGTTGCGTCCTGGGCCATAACATGGCGATTGGCCAGGATGCCACCCAGCAATGCCGAGCTTTTCAGCAAGCCTGCGGAAATACCTGATTTGGCAACCAGATCAAGGAAGCGGCGGCGATCTTGCTTGACAAAATCTTCACGTATTTTTTGATTACCGCTGTAATAATCTTCTTTCAAATAAGCATTTAAAGCTGCGGGACCTTCTTCGAGCTTTTTGAAATGCTCCATCGCCTCGAGTGCGTCTTCCTCGGGCAAGTGGCGAAATCTGCTATCAATCTTTTTCATAACCAAACCTCTTGGATTTAGAATTCTGTTTTTGGTTGTCCACTTAGGGGTGGGGCGAACCCCACCCTTTAGCCTTAGCGACGGAAACGAATTACGTTAGACATACCCAACTCTTTCAGCATGGCCCTTGGGTTGCCATTGCTTGCAGAGAGTTTGGTTGTGAGCGTATTGGCTACGCATGCCAATTGGCCTTGTTGCTGTGTGCTGAGCGCAGTTTCCAGTGTGTCATCCTGGAATTGTCTGCTGAGTGCATAACCGGTCGCGAAGCGGAATGATTTTTGGATCAAACACGCATTTACGCCTGGCAGGCTGTTAGCAACAATCACTTTGCCCAGGTCTTTTGAACCATTGAATGCCAGGCCCGGTGAGCCAGTATCTTTCTCGGCGTTCACTTCCGCGAAGCCCACAGTTCCTACACCGTTGGCACCGAACAGGCGTCCACCGTTGTTAACCATTGGGATTTCCACGTTATTAGTACGCGCCTCATTACCGTTCAGATCCAGCGCTTTTTGCACCACTTTGCCGTTAACAACACTGCGTGGCATACCAACGTGGTCGAAGTCATCTACACCGAACAGTGGGTTGATGATTGCATTGTGGCACTGATAGCAAGGAGTTCCTTCAACTGCAGTTTGCATGTCATAGAACTGGGTAGTAGTCAGGTTGCCAGCTTCCAATGCAACTTGCGCTTCGGCAGCAGCCTTGTCACGTAAACCAGTGCTATCTACGAAGGATGTTGGCAATGGAATGTTTTGGCACAGCATGTCTTGACGGATATGCACCGCACGTTTGATCGGTGAAGTACGACCGGCATGGGCGTTAACGGTCATGAAGGCACCGGATGCAAGAACGCCACCGCGCTTGGAGTTGGCGGTGTTAACCATACGCCAATCGGTTGCACTGGTACCGCCACCTGAAACACCGTAGTACTGCGACAGGGTACTGTTCAGTACGGTGTAGTCGCCGGTGTAAATATCAGTGAATGGCAAGTTGTTGTAGAACGCATACTTGTAGATTTCGCGGATTTCCTGCGCCATTGAGTCTTTCACCCCTTGGGTGAAGTTAGAGCCAGCGGTACGGGTCATATTCACGACGTCATCAGTACGGAACCACAAGCCGGCGAAGCGACCGATTTGAGCTTTACCCAGGTCTGAATCGAGCAAACGATCAATTTGTTGGCCGAGTGAGGTCGCATTTTCAAGTTGGCCGTTAGCCGCAGCACTCAACAGGGTTCTGTCTGGTGCGCTACCGGTGTAGGTGTAAGCCAGTGCAGAGGCAAACTCATACGGGTCTAACGCATAAGCAGTGCCATCGGCAGATTGGAATACAGTGCTATTACCCCAGGATTGCGAACGTGCCTGGCTAACTGGAATACCCAGTTCGGTGCGGTACAGGAATTGCGGGGACATCAGCACGGTTTGGATTGCCCAACGCAAACCGGTAGAACCGTTACGGACAATTGCGGTGTACTCGGTTTTTTCTTCAGTGGTCAATGGACGACGGAAGGCCAGGTACGCGAAGTTGTCGATGAAGCTGGTCGCACAGTTTGCAGAGGTGGTGTCGCTACAATTCAATGAGGATATTGCACTGTTGTTGATTGCCCAAGTAGCAATGTCTTCCGCATTTTTCTTGTAGGACAGGAGGCGTGCTTCAGAAACCGTCTCGGTCAGGTGGTTCGGCAGGTTGGCAACTGTCTTGTCAGGGTTGGCCAATTCTTTCGATGCAAAGTTGGAAGGCAATGTTCTGTTAAACAATGCTTGCAATGAATTGTGATATTCGAAAGAGGTGAGCAACTTGACGGAACGGATACCGTATTGAACCGGTGAACTGGTGTCACAGGCTACACCGTTATCCTGGGTTCTGCCCCTGAGTGACCACAAGAATGCCGCAAGGTGCTCGCCACAATTGGCTGCGGAGCAGGTAGCGAAATTACCGAGCATCTGTTGGTTAATGAAACGGGCCAGGTCAGTTACGCTGGTACCGGTGTAATTACCCGCTGGGAAGTTCACTGGGTGTTTCCAGTTATTTACGTCAAAGTGGGTAATACCATCAGTGAAACGTCCATCGCCATCGTTATCTTTATGGCAACCTTGACAGCCTGTCGTAGAGAAGAGGTTGCGGCCTGTTGTCGCATCGCCGACAAATGCAACGCTGCTTGAGCTTGCAGACGTCATTGATGTAGTGCTTCTGCTGGAACTGCTAACAGACGTAACTACCGAGCTGGAAGAGGTAGTAGTGACTGAGGATGCAGAGCTGCCGCCTGCCACCACAAGGGTCAATGGCGCTGTTGCCGCTGAAGGGATACTGTCGGTATAGCTGATGACTTTATAGTCATAGCTGCCGGCAGTGACCGCATCCAGGTAGCTCACAGTATTGGCCGCTGTGTTGGTTGCTGTTGCCCAACGACCATCAGCCCCTTTACGGCGCACCAGGAAGCCGGTTTCGTTAGCACTGGCATCCGCCCAGTTCAGGCTTGCACCGGTAGTTACTGATGTACCGGTCAGGCTCAACGGGGTTGCCGGAGCTGTTGGCAGGGTGGTCGCAGCAATGTTGGTCGGATTGTCGCTATTCAAGAACATCTTGAAGTACACGGGGACTTTCTCGCCAATGCTGGTCAGGGTCATTATGGAGCGCAAGGCTTCAACGCCTGCTGCCAGATCAAAATCAATTGCATTGATCACGATAGGCTTGCGTGGTGAGAAGCTGACGCTGTTGTTCGCATGCTTGACCACCAGTGCATCAAACACGACTGATTTGACCACACCGTGAAGGACCAGGTTACCGGTCACGCTCTGGACACTGGTGCTACCGGCGGCCATGGCATTGATTGCTGCCAGGTCAAGCTGGGTAGTGAAGTGCAGGCTGGGCAGGTATTGGGCCTCGAAGAGGATTTCCTTCAAGCGGGTATTGCGCAGGTCAACACCGGAACTGATGCTGCTCAGGGGAATAGTCAATACTGCTTGACCGGTCGAAGAAACAGTACCTTGTAATTGGCTGAAGGTAATGTTTTCCGGCGTTTCGGTACCGGCGGTATTTTTCTTCACCGTCACAAAGTGGAAGGTGGACTGGGTTTGATCCAGCAACCAGCG
>CBFGOY010000091.1:0-6674 GCA_965650515.1 uncultured Cellvibrionaceae bacterium
TATGTGGGAAATGATCCGGTGAATATGATCGACCCCACAGGAAAAAATACAGTTGCAGGTGCGGCAGCAGGCTGTGCAATGACAGGACCTGCATGCCCAGCGGGCGCAGCAGTTGGTGCTGTAGTTGGTACTGTTGCCATGGTTGCGACAGCAGCAATTGTTGCGAATGCTGTATCTGAAGGAGTTGACGCGGGAAGTGAGTCACCCACTATTAATCCAGGTGATGTATCAGGAAAAACACCAGAAGAAATCGATAAAATCGCAACAGGTAACGGGCTGATCCCTAAGGGTCCAAATCCTCAAGCCGGCCAAGGGTCTTATATAGATCCAGTAACTGGCAAGCAACGAATTCTAATTCATCCTGATGCAGACTGTGGTCCTCACTGTCATGTGAATGATGCTGATGGTAATAGATTAGATGGTGAAGGTAACGTTGTTGATCCTGAGTCACCAGGCGCTCATTTACCGCTAGGAAATAATTCTAATGGTTCAGCAGGAACCAATAGTGATAGAGGTATGAGTAGCGGCAAAGTAACAATTTGTTCTGGCATGGGGGCAATAAAAGGCGGTTGTTAATACTGACTTTTAGATAGGAGAAAATTTTATGCATGATTGGGTCTTAGTCGACATAGTATTTAAATGGGAAGGTGGCGGAAGCTGCAGCTTTATACTTAGAGATCGTGATTCGAACTCTAAATATATTGAAGCTAGGAAAGTTTCTGAGCTGATTATTCCGCGAAATGAAGAGTGGGGGCCTAGTAGTTCCATCAATAAATTGCGTGGCCCTGATCAAGACCTTAAAGGTAGGAAGTTAGAAATCGAAATGCAATCAGGTGATGTGATCGTCGTAAAGGCAGATGAAATTGATATGCCTATTTAAGTCAGGCTGCGGTTAATTCTCTTTTAAGAGGAAAGCGAGTAGATCCAATTGCAATGACAGGTAAAACCCCGGTCAGCTCGCTGCCCGGGGTTTTGTTTTTTTACTCCGCCGTCAACACCAAACACCCCTGCATCACCCGAATCGTCACCGGTGTGTTAATGGTGAATCCCGCCTGTTCCAACCAATGCCCCTTAAGCTGCAACCAGGGCACCGTAGCCTGTGGCGGGTACTGCGTCTTGCGCCGGTAGTCGTAGACCATACTCCCGGTCTTGATCCTGCGAATGTGACAGGGTGGTGTTGCTTGCGTAGAATCGCGTCTAGCCATTGTTGACTCCTTCTTAGTCAGTGGTGGTTAGCTGGCCGTGGGTGTTGGTAGCACTCACGGCCAGCGCTTCTGTTTTACCCCCTCATGCGGAATTGCCGGATTGTTGAATTACGGTATCCAGCATTTCCATCACAAATTGTTGTTTGGTGCGGGGCAACTGGCGAATCTTCTCGATCTGTTGCTGTAGTTTGGAATCCGGCCCGCGTTTTACTTTCCCTTTAGTGGCCGCCTCTTCATAAAGAAAATCATCCACTGACACATTCAATGCTTCAGCGGCTGCCAACAGAGTGGCTACTGAAATCCGTAATGTTCCGCCCTCGTAATGCGCCATGGTTTGTTGGGCAATACCTAACTGTTCGGCCAATTGTGTTTGGGTCAGGTTCTGCGCCTTGCGGATTTGCGCAATGCGCTTTCCAAGGTCAGTGTAAAAGCTCTTCTCGTCGATGGTCATGGTGGTCATCCATTGCGTTGCTAAAACCATGACTGTAACTCCTGTTTTTGGCGGGTCGATTGACAATACCCTAAAATAGAGTACCCTGCAACAGAGTTATTTTTACTCTGAGTCTATTGACAGGTTTTTGCTGGGAGGGGATATGGCGCGGTTTGCAGATGAGGTGATCGAACGCATCAAGACCGAGGTGTCACTGGTGCGGTTAGCGGAAAGCCAGGGATATGCACTGGTGAAACAGGGAAAGGATGTTGCTGTGTGCTGCCCCTTCCATAACGACAAAACTCCGTCCTGCATTATCAGCCCATCATCCAACCTGTTTAATTGCTTTGGCTGCGGTGCCGGTGGTTCAGTGATTGATTGGGTGATGAAGATCCAGGGTGTGAGTTTCCGCCATGCGGTGGAGTTGTTAAAAAATGATATTGCTGCAGTCACTTCCCCTTTAGCTGCTGAATCGCCTATCAAAAAAACTACGGTTCCCAAACTCGCCGCGCCGGTGTCGAGCAGTGCTGATGATGCAAAGTTGTTGCGTGAGGTGGTGGATTACTACCATGAAACCTTGCTGCAATCACCGGAGGCAATCGCGTACCTGGAATCGCGTGGGTTGAATGATCCGGAATTAATTAATCACTTCAAACTCGGTCACGCCAATCGCACCCTGGGTTTACGTTTACCGCACAAAAACAGAAAAGCCGGTGCGGAATTGCGTGAGCGGTTACAGCGTGTGGGCGTGTACCGCGAGAGTGGCCACGAACACTTGAATGGTTCACTGGTGATTCCTTTGCTGAATCAATCGGGTGATGTTGTGCAGTTATACGGCAGAAAACTGTTAAACAATTTACGCGAGGGAACGGCCTATCACCTGTATTTACCGGGCGACCACGCCGGTGTGTTTAATATCAGCGGCCTTGTGGGTTGTGAAGAAATTATTTTATGTGAAGCGCTGATTGATGCACTGACGTTCTGGCGCTGGGGTTTTAAAAATGTCACCAGCAGTTACGGTGTGAATGGTTTTACCGAAGAATTATTGCAGGCGCTGGTTGAGTTAAAAATCAAGCGTGTACTGATTGCCTATGATCGCGATGCTGCGGGTAATAGCGCTGCTGAAAAAGTCGCGAAGCAATTAAACCAGCATGGCATTGATACGTTCCGGGTGTTGTTCCCCAAAGGTATGGACGCGAATGAATACGCGCTCAAGGTTACACCACCGCAACAAAGCTTGGCGCTGGTGATTCGCAAGGCGGAATGGCTCGGCAGTGGTGAAGCGCCGCAAATCACTACGGCGCATCGACCGCTTCCCTTAGCTGCTGTTACAGAAAAAACAGGGTGTGAGACGATGCACAAGGATGTGCAAGTGTCGCAAGAGGCAGGAAGCCGTGAGCGACTTTCGAGTCTCTCCGTCCATGAGCCAACACCGAAGATTGAAATAATAAGCACACTTGATCAACAAGCTACCCCTGTTCCTTCATTACCTGCACAGCTTGCACTTGAATCCCGCGACGATGGTTTATATACAACCTTGGGCGAAGGCAATCAGGCGCGTGTGTATCGCGTGCGTGGTCTTGAACAAAACACCGGCCCGGAGCACTTAAAAATTCAGTTGTATGTGCAGCGCGGCGAAGGCTTCTTTATTGACAAGCTGGATTTATACAGCTGTAAGCAGCGGCAGATATTTATTAACCAGGCGTGTGTGGAGTTGGGTTTATCGGATGAGGTTATCAAGAAGGATTTAGGTAAGTTGCTGCTCGCCCTGGAGCAGGAACAGCTAAGAAAAAATGATGCCGATAAAACAAGCGCGGGCACCGCCACGCAAGCACTGACCAATGAAGAGCGCGATGCAGCCCTGGAATTGCTGCGAGATAAAAACCTGCCGCAACGCATTCTCAGTGACTTTGCATTGGCCGGTGTTGTCGGTGAAGAAACCAATAAATTAGTGGGCTATCTGGCGGGTGTATCGCGCAAGCTGGATAAGCCCTTGGCTGTGGTGATTCAAAGTTCCAGCGCGGCCGGTAAAAGCAGTCTGATGGATGCAGTGCTGTCCTTCATGCCGGAAGACGAGCGGGTGCAATACTCGGCCATGACCGGCCAGAGTTTGTTTTACATGGGTGAGACGCGCTTAAAAAATAAAATCCTCGCGATCAGTGAAGAGGAAGGCGCACACACCGCGAGTTACGCGTTAAAGCTGTTGCAAAGCGAAGGTGAAGTGACGATTGCCTCCACCGGCAAAGATGATTCCAGTGGCCAGTTGGTCACACGGGAATACAAAGTGGAAGGCCCGGTGATGTTGTTCCTGACCACCACGGCTATCGACATTGACGAAGAATTATTAAACCGCTGTTTAGTGTTGACCGTAAATGAATCCAGGGAACAGACCGAAGCGATCCACCGTGCGCAACGCCTGAAAAGAACCTTGCAGGGTCTAGAGTCAAAAATAAAAAAAGAACAGGTATTACAACTCCACCGCAACGCACAGCGCCTGTTAAAACCGTTGGCCGTGATCAATCCCTACGCTGATCAATTAACCTTCCTCAGCGATAAAACGCGCACCCGCCGTGATCATGAAAAGTATTTAACGCTGATCGACAGCATTGCATTGTTGCATCAATACCAGCGTGACATAAAAACGCTGGGCACATTGGAATACATCGAAGTCACTGCGCAAGACATTGCACTGGCCAATCAACTTGCGCACGAGGTGTTAGGAAAAACTCTGGATGAGTTACCGCCACAAACCCGCAAGCTGCTAAAGGAAATCCAGGGCTGGGTGCAACAAAGCTGCAAGGTGGATGGCATCGAGCAGCGCGACTTTCGTTTTAGTCGCCGTCATGTGCGCGAACTCTGTGGCTGGAGTGAAACTCAAGTGCGTGTGCATTTACAGCGGTTAGTCTCCATGGAATATGTGTTGGTACATCGCGGTAGTCGTGGCCAATCCTTCGATTATGAATTGCTGTATCAAGGTGAAGGCGAGCAAGCCAATCACTTTGTTATGGGGTTAGTGGATGTGGATAAATTAATGAATGGCAGTGTCCGCTCCAGTGTTGAATCTAAAAATGTAGCTACGACAGAAAGTTCGCGGGGTGAAGTGGCAGGGTTCGCGGTGCCAACGCGGCCTCAACGCGGGGCGGTTGCGGGCAATGAAAACGAAGTGAAAGCCAGTCACAGCGCGGCATTACCGGAATTACAAAAGGATTGGGTGGAAAACACGTATCTGGCTGTGTGAAAAATAGAAAGGAATCGTAGTTATGCCAATCAAAAAGAAACGCCGTATTGCTATTAAAAAACTACCGGTGGCGATAGAGCACACCGCGTTTTATCCCTACTTCCTGCGCTACAACGAAGCCATGGCTGTGCGCAATTACTCGGAGAACACCTTGCAGCGCCGTGAAAGCAATCTGCGCCGCTTTATTGCGTGGTGTGATGAGCGCAGCATTGCCACCCCACAAGAGATCACCAAACCCATGCTGGAAAGCTACCAGCGCTATCTATTTTATTATCGGCAGGACAATGGCGAGTGTTTATCCGCAGGCACACGTAATCATTACATCAGCGATATCAAGCAGTTCTTTAAATGGCTTACGCAGGAAAATTATTTACTCTATAACCCGGCATCGGAACTGATTGCGCCGCGCCAGAGTCCCGCTTTACCGACAGTGCTAAGTCCAGAAGAAATTGAAACCTTGTTAGGCAGTGTGAATACCCATACCGACACGGGTATCCGGGATCGCGCCATCCTGGAAGTGCTTTACAGCACCGGTATTCGCCGCAATGAATTATGTAATCTGCAATTGCAAGACGTATCGCTGACGCGCTTAACGGTGTACGTGAAAAACGGCAAAGGTGGAAAAGACAGATTGCTTCCGCTCGGCGTGCGTGCGTCGTTATGGATAAAAAATTATCTGCAACAGGTGCGCCCACAACTCGTTATCGATGAACACAATCATGCCTTGTTCCTGAACGATTACGGCGAAGCCTTTAGCGATAACAAACTGGGAGACAAGGTAAAGCGCTATTTAAAAAATGCAGGCATTGATGCACCGGGCGCTTGCCATTTACTGCGTCACGCGATGGCTACCCACATGCTGGAAAATGGTGCCGACATTCGCTACATACAAGCGATGCTTGGTCATGCTGACTTAGGTACGACACAGATTTATACGCATGTATCGATCCGCAAACTGCAAGAAATCCATGCAGCGACACACCCGGCAAAACTGGAAGATCGAAACGCGCTGATAGAACAGCTACAAATTGAAAGTGATGCGGAGTTGGATAGTGAGTAGATAGAAATAAAGCTGCTGCACACACATCACTGCTTGTCACACTGTTTGCAAAAAGCAACGGCGCAAACAGTGCGCCAATCAGTCATGTGTTTAGCGGCGTTGTTGGTTTATCGTCCCCCGCGCTTCCAGTCGTTCCTCCTTACAGCACGCGCCCCAATCCTGGGGCTACACCACAACAGCACCACTTAACATAACGTGAGAATTATGCGCAGTGTTTGGTTCGCGTTGCCAAAAAGCGGCAACGCCAACCAAGCCACTGTCCGCGCTGCGCGCCGCATAATTTACGCTATGTTAAATGCCGCCGTTGTTCCAAGGTGGCGGCAAAGCCGCAAGAAACTCTTTACCTGGTGCACTTCGTAGCAAGCCTGTGCGTTACGCGCGGGTCAGCCTTATCTCACGCTCACCATCTACCGCCGCGCGTGGCCACCTCAGTCACGCGCAGCAAGCTGCGCGCGCCTTCGGCGGCTACCAATGGTCACTCCCTAAATCCGGGAGAACGCTGGCATTAACTCAGTGGATAAAGCACTGCATGGCATTGCACCATCAGAACCGGTAGCGAAGCAGTGACATAAGTGACCAAAGGTCTGAACCTGCGTTAATCCAAAAACCGCCTTGGGGTCTGTGTGCAAAAATCCGGGGGTTCTGCTAGGCTGTGCCCCGCTGCAAGCCGCGTCGCTATTGGGCTGTGAGGTATTGCCGGTACGATATCCGCGCAGGCGGATGTTATGTGGGAAATGATCC
>CBFGOY010000092.1:0-6627 GCA_965650515.1 uncultured Cellvibrionaceae bacterium
TTATTTATCCGGTGGTGTTGATAAAGACACAATCTTCGGTGGGGAAGGGCAAGACACTATTGATGGCGGTTTGGATAATGATCTTCTGGTCGGCAGTGAAGGTGATGATTTGCTTAACGGCGGCCAAGGCGACGATACCATTTTTGGTAGCCAGGGCGGTGCGCGGGCCGAGGCATCGGATAATGATGTTTTGTACGGCGGGAGTGGTGCTGACAAACTCTATGGCGGTGCAGGTAAGGATTACCTGGATGGTGGAATAGGTTTGGATGAATTGCACGGTGGAGACGGTGAGGATTACCTATATGGTGGCGATGACCAGGATATAGATTATTTATATGGAGGCGCTGATGATGACACCATCATAATGGGACCGCTTGATCAGGCAGATGGAGGTAGCGGGAATAATATTTATATTTGGGACCCTCGTCAGGTTACTAATGTACAACCCTTGGACTTGGTTCCAGTCTCCGCTGAAAATGTGGCCGCGACTGGTAATATTTTTGGCGATATATTGGGTAGTACGACGAGTACTGGCTCTTCCCCCAATGTAATAACCAATCTCATTTATATAAGAAACACCGAAGGAAACAACACCTTGGGTATTGCAGGCATGTCGGATTTCAATGATGCCTCTATCAATATTTCGGGTAATTACCTGCTACTCACCACTGGTAATAATCAACACCTCGCAATCCAGGACGGGGTAAGCAATACACCCGTTCAGATCGCCTTTGGCCGCACTGTGGAGCAACTGGCAAGCACGCCAGTGGTATTTACTCCTTTAAATGAAGAACATTTCTTAAATGGTGTTGCTCCGTTGGAGCAAACCACTATCACCAGTTCAGATTTAATGCTCGCAAAACTGGAGACTGCTGTTGTACTCAAAGGTGGCACGAGCCAGTACCTGGTGGGCGGGTTAAATAAGGATGTGCTGACTGCGAACCTTTCCGGCTCCGTATTGATTGGAGGTAAGGGAAATGACACTTTAATCGGTGATGCGGGCAATGACACCTACATAATTCGCAAGGATGACGGTAATGACACCATCGTCGATATAGGCGGCAATAACCATATTAAATTTGATAAAAATATTTCCGTTGGGCAAACAACGGTTCGTCGTAATGGCACTGATTTGGTTTTTACTATTGCAGAAGACCAGTATATTACTGTTAAAAATATGTTTAATGCGCATGGCGCCTTGATTGCGGAAAACGGTATTCAAAACGTCACTTTTTATGATGGTGCATTGAATACAGTATGGGACTTAAACCAATTAAAACAACGCGCGCTCGCATCCACCGTCGCGGACGATACCATTACCGGCTTTGACGGGGATGATACCTATCACTATTCATTAGGTGATGGCAGGGATGTGATTACCGATACCCAAGGCAACGATACCATCCAATTGGGTGCTGGCATCACCCAATCACAGGTAATAGTACGTAAGGATGCCAATAATAACCTAATCCTTAGCTTTGCTGACGGAGGATCAATTACCGTTGCAAACGCGTTTAATAGTTCGGGAGAGTTTACGGGTAATGCCATTGAGTCGGTAACATTTGCTGATAATTCCATATGGAATTTAGCGCAACTGAAGGCCGAAGTATTAAAGGATCACACCCATGCATACAATGGTACACAGACCGATGACTCGTTAATAGGTAGCGCAGCTAAAGATATTTTGATCGGTGGTAAAGGTAACGATAGTCTTTTTGGTGGTGCAGCCGATGATGTCTATCAGTACGCATTGGGCGATGGTAACGATGTTATCACCGATACCCATGGCACAGACAAAATCCATTTCACAGCGGGCATCACACAATCGAATGTAGTTGCTCGTTCTAACGGTAAAGACTTAATGCTTACATTGGCAGATGGTGCTGTGTTAACCGTTAAAGATATGTTTGTTACTAAAACGCCTAATGTAGTTGACCCTTTAATTACCGCTATTCTTCACAAATTAGAAACCCGCTGGATTCCCCAGGCAGAGACATTAATTGAAAATCATTTTGGTCTCGTCGGTAGGGGCAATTTAGAGTTAAATTTTGGCAGGAATATTACTGGTGGCCACGTCGCCAATATTAGCTTTAAAGTCGCTGCTGATGGGCAATCGGTGATTCCGGTATTAACAATCGATCTGGATGATTTTGCGGACCTACCCAACGGCTCGACACCTTACTATTACGATCGTTTGATTACACACGAACTAACACACGTGGTAATGGCTAATAACATGGATATATTCAATCTGCCGGGTTGGTTCGTGGAAGGTACGGCGGAGTTTATCCAGGGTGCAGATGAGCGCGTAAAAGCTGAATTACGCAATATCAATACGCAAAGTAATTTTGAAGCACTATTTAAGACAACAGCAGGCTCCCCTTCAACTAGTGCAGGTTACGCAGTTAGCTATATTGCCGTTAAATTTCTTGACAATGACATCAGGGCCAACGGCGGTATTGGCATTAGGGAAGTCTTTGACCAATTAAAGCTGGGTAAAACGCTCGATCAATCATTAACGGCTGTCAGTTCCGCACATAATGGCATGAATGGCTTGTGGGACGATTTATTTACTTTTGAAAGCCATTTTAAATCGACCGGGCTTTCCAGCATTGACTCGTTATTTAATCTAAACGATTCAGATACCGGTTCCATTGCAGGGTCCGATTATGGTAATGCTCCGTTAGATGCCAAGGCCGTTGTCGCTGATACTGACATCGGTGGTCCCAAACATCTTAACCTTGTCGTCCCGAGCCAATTCATCGCCGTTGGTGATGAGCAAAATGAAATTGAAGCCATTCAGTTTTCAGACGGTACTGTATGGAATGCTGAGCGACTTCAACAGGAAATAATGAGTGCCCCGATTATAGGAACTGATTCAAATGATCAGCTAATCGGGACAGATGGCAACGAGATATTAATCGGTCATAAAAGTAATGACGCTTTAGGTGGCGGCAATGGTAACGATATTTATCAATTTGAAATGGGGGATGGTTGGGACTACATAACCGAGACCGCCGGTACAGATACCATTCGATTTGGAGCCAGCATTAATGAAAGTGATGTGAGTATTCATCGATATTTTAACCAGTTACGTGTATTGCTGAGTAATGGCGAATACATCACCGTCACCAATATGTTCGACATGGATACGGGAGAAATTATTTCTGGAAATTCGATTGAACAAATTCAATTTTCAAATGGAAATAGTTGGGATTTAAATCGTATCCGACAAGAAATAACCAAAGGTGTCGTGCTGCAAGGTACGGCTGGAAGTGATGATTTTCAAGGTTTTTTTGCCAACGATATTTTAAATGGTAACGGTGGCAGAGATTATCTTTATGCTTATGACGGTGACGATATTTTAAATGGCGGCACTGGCGATGATGCATTGGTAGGGGGCTTGGGTAATGATCTTTATCAATTTGCATTAGGCGATGGCTCGGATGATATTAATGAAGAAGGTGGTGTGGATACGATTAAATTTTCCTCTGAAGTTCTTGAAGGCAACGTTGTGCTGCGTAGAAGTCAGGCCAATTTAATTATAGATTTAAGCACTGGAGGGAAAATTACGGTGTGGGGCATGTTTGATGCTGCCACAGGTGCAGTCATTCCAAATGCAGCTATTGAAAAAATTCAATTCTCAAATAATAACGTATGGGATCTAGATTATATCCAGCAAGCAATTATGAAGCCGTTGATCCTGCAAGGAACTGATGGAGTTGATAATTTAGTTGGTTCAGATCTCAACGACATATTGGTCGGTGGAAAAGGCAATGATTCCCTGACTGGGTTATATGGTGACGATACCTATCAAATTAATTTGGGGGACGGTGTTGATACAATTATTGACACCGGAGGTCTCGACTCAATTAAATTTGGTGCAGGTATTTTTGAAGGTAATGTCAGCTTTAATCGCTATGGTTTAGTCATCACGTCAAATACTGGCGAGCAAAAAGTAAATTTTAATTATACCGCTATTGAAAAAGTTGAATTTGCCAATGGCAATATTTGGGATGCAGCCTATATCCAAAAAGAGTCAATCAAAGGTACAACGGGTAACGATGAAATCGTTGGCTTTAACACTAACGAAGTTTTTAATGGGGGAAAGGGTAACGATACTATTTACGGGGGTGGTGGCGATGACACCTACATATTTAATCGGGGCGATGGTATCGATCGGATTAGGGATGATGTAGGCACAACAATTCGTTTCGGTTTAGGGATTAATGAGAGTGATGTCACTGTACGTTACGACAGTTGGGGAGTTGCTTCTTTTTACTTGAATACTGGAGAACGAGTTGATTTTGGTCTAAGTACAAATCCTGAAGGAGCTCAGGTTGCAAGTGTTCAATTTGCTGGCGGTGCTGTATGGGATGCGGAGCGCATTTATAGGGAAAGTGTAAAAGGCTCAAGCGGCGCGGATTATATTTATAGCTTTTCGGGCAACGATACCATTTACGGCGGTGCGGGCGCTGATACTATCGTTAGCGGTGCTGGAAATGATGTGATTAATGGCGGTTTAGGTTTTGATAGTTTAGAGGGCCGTGCAGGTGATGATACCTATCAATTCGCACGTGGAGATGGCGTAGACGTTATAAAAGACAGCGGCGGTGCGGATACCATTCAATTTTTAAGCGGTATTTTACCTGGCGATGTTACTTTAATGAAAGTCGGACAAAATTTATTTATTTCAATCGCTGATAGTAACAACAGCATTCAGGTTGTCGATGAGTTTTCCAATGGTGTACTAAACCCATCTTCTGCCGTAGAAAAAATAACTTTTTTAGATGGTACTATTTGGGACTCTACAGTAATTGAACAAAAAATAGTTGAGTCAACGCAAAACCCTATGCTTATCGTAGGCGGAAATTACGGTGATGAAATTCATCTTGCGGACACCGCTAATTATGTAATTTACGGTATGGACGGCAACGATGATATTTCCGGCGGTGACGGCAACGATAAATTAATTGGCGGTAATGGAATTAATTTTCTGAATGGAGGCAAAGGTAATAATACTTACTTTATTAATGATGACGCCGGAACACAAATTATTACTTCTTTTGCCAATGTTTCTGGCCAAACGAACAGAGTTTTATTTTCAGATGCTGTTTCAAAAGATGATGTTCAGGTCAGATTGGCCCCGCGACACGGAGTATCCAGTATTGAAAATGGTTCATTGCGTTATTATCTTTATGAATCCTCAATCAGGAATATCGTTTTAACCAGCAATAAACAATCAGTTTATTTGGTCGGCGATTTTAGATATCAGCCTTATGCTTCGCAAGACTTTGGTTTCGTTGAATTTTCTGATGGAACAAAATGGGACATAAACGAATTATTGCGACGCAGTTCTACCCGCGTACCGATGCAACCAACGGCTCAATTCGATACTACAGGTAAATATATTACCGGTATTGCTGAAAGTGGAGCTGTCGTCAGCGTTAAAGATACCAACGGCGTTGAATTGGGTTCTGCTCTAGCATCTGCCTCGAATGGTAGTTTTAACATCACATTAGCAACAGCACTAATTAATTCTGAAGCCGTAAACGTAACTGCAAAAAGTATAGAGGGAAATATTTCTGTTGCGAAATCTATTACTGCGCCTTTAATAGACGTGACGCCACCTGCACAACCCACTGCTGCATTCGATCCCACGGGCAAAATTATTTCCGGTATTTCAGAAGCGGGCAGCATAGTCAGTGTAAAGACTGCGAGCGCGATTGAAATAGGCAGTGTCCAAGCTGATGCCACGTCGGGGGCTTATAAAATTACACTGGTAACGGCACTAACGCAGCAAGATATAGTAAATGTAACGGCGAAGGATCCAGCGGGAAATATTTCGATTCAAAAATCTATTACGGCGCCTAATCTGGGAACAGATATCACGCCACCTGCACAACCTACTGCAGCATTCGATGCTACCGGTAAAGTTATTTCCGGTGTTGCAGAAGCAGGCAGCACTGTGAGTTTGAAAAATGCAGCGGGGACAGAGTTAAAGGCTGTCACAGCAAACGCAACAACTGGTGCTTATTCGATCACCTTGACCAATGCATTAATTAATAATGAAACGGTATATGTAACTGCCACAGATGCCGCAGGAAATGTATCGACGATCAAAAGTATTGTTGCACCTGATTTAATCGCGCCTTCTGTGCCCACGGCAGCATTTGATGTTGCTGGTAAAGTTATCAGTGGTGTGGCTGAGGCGGGTAGCACAGTCACTGTTAAAAACTCATCTGGAGTGGAGTTAAAAACCACTGTTGCAGATGCCTCTACCGGTGCTTATAGCGTCACGCTTACAACAGCGTTAATTAATAAAGAAACCGTCAATGTTACTGCCAAAGATACTGCGGGAAATATCTCGGGAATAAAGACCATAGTTGCACCAGACAAAACACCGCCTGCTATTCCTACGGCGAGTTTTGATATAGCAGGAAAAGTGATTAGCGGTGTAGCAGAAGCAGGCAGCGTTGTCGTTGTTAAAAACGCAAATAATACGAATACACTGGGCACTGTTACGGCTCATGCAACAACAGGCGCTTATTCGATAACCCTCGTGTCTGCCTTAACTAATAAAGAAACCGTTAATATTACCGCTACGGACGCCGCAGGGAATGTATC
>CBFGOY010000093.1:0-6612 GCA_965650515.1 uncultured Cellvibrionaceae bacterium
TCGCAATCGGCCTATGGGCGTTTGCATTGAGTTTTCTGGCAGAGCCATGGCGCACAGTTAATATCACTGTAGGTTCTGCATTACGTTGCACCGGGGACGCTGCATTTACTTCGATTTCGAGCATTGGTGTGATCTGGTTATTTTCAGTGCCCCTGGCCTATTTCCTGGCTATTCCGTGCGATCTCGGTTTATACGGATTATTGATCGCTGCCATTATGGATGAATTTATACGTGCAATGATAAAACGCTGGCGTTGGAAGCAGGGAAAGTGGAAATACACGGGGGTTGCGGCGAGGGAAGCGCGCTCGGTATAACCTGGATTCTACCGAGCTTGTCGGGAGTGTTGTGCCCATAAAGCTTTCAATTCTTTTCAACAGAAAATTTACAGGCACAACTCTACATTGGGCTAAATGGTTAAAATAAAAATTGTTCCAATGACAGTGAAAAGTATAGCAATTGCTTTACCCAAATTGGCCATACGAATCGCTCCATTTCTTTCAAAGCTTACTATGCTTATTGCGTACAGTGCACAGATCGTTATCAATATCGGCAATATATATCGGAAATCGATATTTGCTGGAAAGGTCATGCGCATATAGGTAACACCTGCCCAAAAGAAAAAGCCGAATAATAAAATTGGAGCCATTTCCCTAAAGTCTGATTTTCGCATGTTATAGATTCCTGCGATAGTGTAAATAAACATCACTATCGCAAGGAAACTGCATATGGTGGTGGTATTGATTGATATCAATTTCGGATATTTGAATTCACCGACTATTCCGGTTTTTCCTAAATAATTCCAAAAAAATTGCCTTCCCATCCGGTCATCGTAGGGGTCGGCGTAGGGTTCAGTAATAAATATTTTGGCGTCGAACCATAAATAATTGGCTGCTGTATTTCCTACAAGGTTTGCGGTTGATATCCCATCAATATTATCGATGTAAAGTTTTTCGCGCTTTCCTTGCATTTTTAAAATCAAGGCAGGTCCTACAGTGATGGCTACAGCACAAAGCATCAGTATGCAGGGCACAATAGCGATTTTAAAATAATATGCCCAGGCTTTGGTCTTTATCATTTTATAAAGACCGATAACACCCAAAACTGCAATCAATATCTCGCCATTTGCCTTGGTTAGTACGGCTGCAGCACCTATCAAGCTAGCGACAATGAGGTCTTTATATCTATCAGACCTATACCAGCGAATTATATAGTACAAGCTGGCGCTCACCAGGAAATACAACATGGGGTCATTTCCTATCCTGACCGAATGAACGATCCCTACAGGCCACAATGCGAATAAAGCGCCTATGACCCAAAATAAATTGTCGTGCTTGAGGGAATGTTGCATTCTAATAACAGTTCTTTTCCACCTATTAGTTTCGGAGTCTATCAGTGGTATTGGGCTATCGTTATTTGCCTTCCGGTACCGGCTCAACAATTCCTGCAGTATGAGCAAACCAAATAGCACATAACCCAATGCATAACATAAGCTCAACATTTGCTGTACCCGATAAATAATAACTTTATTTGTCGGTTCAATCAGTTGCGTCACCTTATAAAGAATAGCCCCGGAATAATAATATAGCGGGGGGTGGAAAAACGCACCGCCTGTGGCAAATTCCACGGGTGGTAGCGTCCAGTTCTTTGCCAAATATTCCGTATAGCCTATATGGTCCCCCATGTCATGGTCCCGAACGTCAGAGGGCGTTACCGAAAAATACATAATTCGAATAACTAGAGCTGCAAAAAATATGGCACGCACTGGCAGCGATGCGTTTATAGCTTTCAAAATTTTGGCCGAAAGCAGCAATGCAATGGCCGTTGCAAGCAAATAAAAAAAGCGTACAGAACGTTCATTGGGCTCAGCACTGATTACAATTCCCATCAGGCCGCCTCTATCGTAATAAGAAATTTCGAATTGATTGTCGCCTTCCATCAGGTAAGCCTTTAAATCGTACATAAATCCTTTGCTGTAGTCTTTGCGCTGCTCGGCTGATATAACATTTAAATTGACCGGTTGGCCGTTAATACTCAGTGAGTATATTTCGTCGTCTGGAATTATGCGTAGTACTGGGCTCGATTGCTGGGTCAATGTGATGGTTCCAGCCAGTCGATAAACCCCGCTTTCAAATGATTCTATAAAACGTGGTGTTTCGAGTGATTGTGTTTTTCCTGAGGGTGAGGTAATAATTAAATTGGAAAATGTTGGCTGGATGCTGGCAAATATATAAGCAATGATTAGAAGCGAGCTAATTATCAGATAGAGGGTTTTTGACCTTAATATACTAACTATTCTTGTTTTCATTTATTTTCTGTTCCTTAAGCGATTGTTGAAGTTTTTTGACCTCGGTTTTTAGAATTCCAACTTCCTGGATAAGGTTTTTGTTACTGTCCGCCAGCTTGGAAATGACGATAGAGAACTGGATCAAGATAAAAAATATAGAAATTACTAATATAAGCAGCAGCGCTGCCGGGGCATAGATTATACCGATGGCTGTTGCGACAATTTCCAGCAGTGGCCTCACTATTGAGAGCAAGATAAATATTATTCCAAACCCAAGCCACAATAGTGAATACTCTTCTTTCAGTTTTTTCCGTCGTATCAGTTTTAAGACAAATATCAATAACAACACACTGCCAATAATGGAGAAGACCTGGATTCTATTATCCAGTAACGTCGTTGAAATCTGTTCTAGCATGGAGATGTCCTACGTATTTTTTCTCTTCGAGCAGCCATAAACATTGCAAGAATAACTTTAAGCATGTAATGCGCTGATTTAAAGCCGGAAATAGATGATTCCCCGCCTTGGCGCTCGGCCATTTCAACAGATACTTCATTAATGCGAAAATCATTTTTGCCTAATAAGACAATAGTTTCAGGCTCTGGGTAGTCAGTAGGATAATTTGCGGCGAGAAAAGCAATTGCTTCCTTGTTGTAAGCTCTGAATCCGGATGTACTATCAAAAATCCTTTTCTTAATTAATAACCAATTTATAAAAGCAAAAATGCGAATACCTACACGGCGCATAAATGTTGATTGAAAACCGTGGGTTTTTTCGATAAAGCGTGAGCCTATGCAAACATCGAATTTACCGCCTTTCAGGGGGGCTAGAATGGTTGGGATCTCTTCCGCAAGATGCTGTCCATCACCATCAAATTGGATTGCATAATCTGCACCCTCATATAATGCGTACTTGAAACCGGTTTGGACTGCGCCACCAATTCCAAGGTTAGCGGGAAGCTGAATCACCGTTGCTAATCCATCGCGCTCTGCCTCAAGCTGTGTGTTATCCCGTGAACCATCATTAATAACAATACATTCGTAAGATGAATTGTATGTTTTAATGGATTTAACAACCTGGCGAATGCTTTTTTCTTCATTATATGCGGGAATTATAATAAGTATTCGTTCATTCATGGCGATAGTCCTAATCAAAAAGTCGTTTTTATTATCAATTATGCTGTGACTTGCATGGCAAAAAACTGGTGCTTGGATCAACTCCATGCCTACTTTGGTAGGCTATTGGTTAAGTAATAAGCCTATCCATACAATTGTATTTAATGCAATGAGAGGCGCGCCCAGGGTTAACAGTCGAGGGATCAATAATTTTTTATTGCTGGACCAAGGTTGAGCTGCGAAAAATATAATTGCAACTATCACCGGATAGATATATCGAAAGTCAGTATTGCAAGAAAGTGGAACCTTGATTCGATAAGCAAGTAATAAAATAAACGGAAAAACCAACCCCATTATCCAGGGAGCATTGCGATAACTAATCTGCTTGATCCTATGCCAGGAGGTCATTGGTTGCTGTTGCAGATAAAATATTAATGTGCCCGCCAAGGCGATTAGCAACAAAATACCATTTATCGTGCCCCAGGCGTTCATCCATTTTCCGTTGAAAAAGTACTCGGAAGATAACGATGAACGCAAAACAAAATTCCAGAAATACTGGCGTCCATATTCATCCTCCCAAGTGCTGATAAACGGCTTTTCAATGAAAGTTGCTGCATCAAAAATGAGATAGTTTTTAGGTTCATTATTAACTTTTAAGCCGGGGTTAATCATCTCGCTAACGTTTGAGAGCAGCCAGTCTTCCGATGTTCCATCAAGATAGTGCTTAACGTTGTCGGCAAAATTCAACATTATTGCGCAGCAGAATAAACCGCCGGCAATTGCTATATCGCGGAGCAGTTTGGTTTTATGTTGCTTAAATAATATCGGTTTGCGTGTGCGGCTATAGATATGAAATATCATGAGCATTCCCAAAACCGCGGCTACCGCTAGCCCATTTGATTTACTTAATAGTGAACCAGCCATCCATAAACTTGCCCAAAATAATGTTTGCGAATTTCTGTTTTTCCACCATTTGATAGTAAAAAAAAATGCGAGTGAATAACACGCATATATGGCCAAATCATTACCAATACGGATGCTATGAATAATACCGGCTGGCCATAAGCAGAGAATGAGGCTGGCTGCAAAGATCACCCGGGAGTGAGTCCGGAATGCGATTTTAATGGTGGCGAGGCCTGCTATTAAAAAAAGTACCCACAGATACAAGGCATATAACTGACCCCAGAGTTCACTCGATACCTTGCTGTCTATTAATGCAGATTTTTTAGCGAGCGCAGCGCTTAAATAATAAAGCGGGGGTTGGTGATACTCCCATCCATCACCGGGTATTGGAAGCTTTTTGTGCTCGATTAAATATTCAATGTAATCCATGTGGCCGCCACCTTCAAACACATCAAATGTGCGCGTTCGCTCGTCCGTCTTGGACAGGTACAATGAAGAGATGGCCAGACTGAGTAACAGCAGGGCAGTCTGAGTCGAGTTGATAGGTAGATGCCGTTTCAATAGGAACGCCAACCCACAAAGCAATAGGTAAATGCCGAGCAGTTTTCCGTTACCCAGGCGTTTCGTTGATTCGATACGAAATCCTGCAGGATTGCTTGCGTTGCTTAACTGGATTTCCAGGGTATTAGTTTGGTGTGGAAGGAATTTGTCTATCTTGATCGCGAACCCTGCACTGTAATTGCGCCGGTCATCGACTGACAAATGCTCCAATGATATTGGTTCACCATTGACAAGGAGTACATGAATTTCATCATCGGGATAAATTCGGAAGCTATGTGTGGTTGACTGAATACCATCAATAGAAATACGAATGGAATAGGCTCCGATATGATCGCGAGTAAAAGGAAGGGAGATAGGTTCAAACTCTGAGCCGTTATAAGAAATTTCGGTCTTTTGGAAATTAATTGATTGCCATGTTGAAAGCCACATCAGCGTGATTAATATTGCCAGGGCCAGGATCGTGGTGATGGCATAACGGTAGTAAGTTCTCATTCGTAACCTGTTAGTTCGCAATGTTTTTGTTTTGGCCAGGAGTAATGGCGGGGTTTGAAACCTTATCGTCACTCGCAACGGTGAGAATTGGGCTTAACCAATTGGCATGATCGCTACTAATGTCATTTATGCTGTCCACTTGTAAACGCAAGCGATGCACGTTTTGAACATCGAGTTCAATATATTCGGGGTTTTCACTGCCATAGTGATGGCGAGACTCCCACAGGAGCCGGTCGTTTCCCCATATGGAGAATTTAACGCTGGCCGACTCAATTCCATCGTCCAACGCTACGGCAACGGAAAACTTTTCGCTCCGCGGAGGTAATTCGTATTCTATTGTTGAGTTTGCATGGGTACCCAGCCCCCTGGCATAGCGGCGGGACGCAGCACTCAATGTATTGCCATTAACATTTTTATTGATATTGAGTTGACCATAATCCTGCTTCGCGGACAAAACAGGCAGGTCCGTTAAAAACAATTGATGGGGCTTCAAATCAGGCAAAATCAGTTTAGCCTCGTAATAGAGGCGCACACCTATGTAGGTAAATCCTGCTATTAGCACGACCACCGCGATGTATTTTGTTCCGAAAAAGCGGAAGAACACGTTTTTGGTAAATACCCCCCAACGCTTGCCAACCAATAATTCAATAATTGTATAACCGAAAATCCCCATCATTATCCAGGCTATCGCTGGCCAGACATGGGAAGTTTTAATCCCTAAACACATGGCGACATTAAATGCCGAAACAAAGCTAAAAATTAAGGGATAAATAATTTTTCCGGGGTTTAACGCATAATAAACCAATGACACGATCACGGCGGGCAGCAAGTATCGTTCGTGCATTGCGGGCAATAGGGCAAAAAATGCCATAGTGCAAACCATTGCGTAAAAGAAAAGCTGAGATGAATTTTGTGGGTTTTGGCTAGGTAACTTTTGCTCCATTAATCGTCCCATTCCCTGGAGGAATACCGCAAGGCAAACCAGAAAAAAACCGATCATTCCGATATTTTTTGCTTTAAAAAATGCTGCGAGAGGGGAGTCGGGGTCTATACCAAATAAAATAATTGAATCGGGTGCGGCATTGCCCGTCAGCAAAATCCAAAGATTGGCAGCCCCCATGGTAGTCGCCCCATATTGATGTAAAACATCTATGTAGGCTAACTTGAATGCTTGGCTGAAATTGCCGGTAATGATTGAGGGGGCAAATGAGGTGGCGATTACCAACAGTGATAAAAGGCAGCCAAATAAATGAAGCTTA
>CBFGOY010000094.1:0-6559 GCA_965650515.1 uncultured Cellvibrionaceae bacterium
ACCGGATACCTGGCGGGTACCCGGTAATGGTAATGGCTAATTATCGTTTGGTTTTACTGATAACTTTTAAACGCAGATTGCCACTGCCAGCACTGAGAACTTCATAGGTATAATCATAAGTGCCCGCTGTCGATGACCATTTATTATCGGTAAAGGTGACTGTCAGTTTATTACCTGTAAGGACCCAAGTTGTGTTCACAAAATAATGGGCATCATTGGGTGCCAGACGCAAGATCTTCCCGGTTCCTCCGGCAAAAAATGAAATCATATTGCGGAATCTTGCTGCCCCAAGATCAATGCTGGTAGGGACGTAGTGCTCAATTCCCACTCCGCTTTGTGTGTTGTCCTCATGCCAATCGCCATGAAGGTTAACTGCCGCAATGATGTTTAACTCGCAACCTTTCAACGACAAATTGCCGAGGGAAATGACTTCAACACCTGTACGGGTATCGTTGTCATCTGCGACCACTAAACGATATTTTGAATAGCTCCCCGGCGTTTGCACTGTGTAGTTGCGCGTTTCAAATCCACTCCAGTTAATTTCATTACTGCGTGAATCCACGGTGATCCACGCAGCCCCATTCCAGCCTTGTAATTGCCAGATTTTAGGTGAGCGAGTAGTGATACTGCCATTGGCGTAAGTAATTGCATAAGAATCCACATAGCGTGAATTACTCCACTCATAGCCGATCCAGGCAGGTGTTTGCCCTACCGCAGAAATCCACATGGAACTCAGGGAACTGTCAAATGCTTTCCAACCCGCATAAGTGCTGTCGTAGGCACCTGATACACTCACCGATGAATTGTCCGCACCTAACACCGGAACCAGGTCAGAGCTTGAATCGCAGCCGCAACTTTCGAGCGATAACTCGCCAATGGAAACCGCCACAATTTGCGCGCGATCATCATTATCTTGTTCTATAAATAAACGATATTGGGTGTAATAACCTGGTTGGCCCACAGTGAAAGTTCGTTTTTCCGAGCCAAGCCAGTTTATTTGGTTGGTGCGTCTATCCAGAGTTTTCCATGTTCCATTGCTATAGGCCTGCAATTCAAAATCCCGTGGTGCCCGGCCGGTGAGGGTGCCATTGGAAAAATGAATCGAATACCGATCAACTCTTTTGGAAGACGAAAATTGATAGGCAATCCACGCCGAGTTTTGATAGGTATTGGAAATCCACATGCTATTATCATTCCCATCAAACGCAAGCCATCCGGGATAACTGCTATCGTAATCACCGGAGGTAGTCACTGCACCGGGATTATAAGTAAATACCGGAACCTGGTTTGAACATTGGGATTGCGCCCCCACTTGGGAACTCAACACTAATGCGGCACAAAATCCGATTAAGGATCTATACAAATTTTGCTTCATCGATCTTATCCTTTCGCTAGTTAATTATTAATGTTTTACCGCCCCACCGAATGTCGGCATCGCGGCGGATTTATACTAGACGAAATTTTATTTGGCAGTGAAACAAAAAATAAAATTATTATTGGGTTTTGAGACACAGTAAATTAACTATTTTTTTCCTGATTAATTTTACAGATAAAAAGAAAAATTAAATTTATTGTTCAACAGAAATTTTGTGTGGCTTTGAAGACATAATTATCGTTAAGGATGGTTAACTTTTATAAAAAACCCCGGGGTTTTTTCGACAGCCTTTGGGTAAAAGTTTAAACCTGCGTTTTATCGTTCCGGAAAACAAAAGAATTTAATAAATATTAATCTCATAAAAAAATGAGATTCGATGAGGCTACAACAAGTTAGCAAGCGGAATTTTTTATAAATGCCGTTTCAAAACCACGGATGAAAAACACCATGCTGTTTAAACCTGGACTATGATATTGTCTAGTGGCAGCCAATTATTGCAAGGAGTAAGGCCTGTGAAATTTTATAGCTTGCTTTTGTGTTGCGCTATTTGTTGCTGCTTACCGATCATTCCAACGCCACGTTCGAGATACGGCTCTATCAACATTCCGTCGGTAGCAACGTCCATTACGGATTGGTAACTGTGCCTACCGCTTTTGATCGTTTAATGGTGCGTGGCGGCAGCTGCGGCGGCAATGTGGCGCTTCTATTAGGCATTCGTGATCCACGTGTCACGGCGTTGCGGCGGCTAGCGCTCCCACCGATTTTTATCGCGAAGCAGTGCGAATTAACTATGGCGACCAATACCATTGCCAATTCTTCGCGGGGAAAACATCTGAACAAGCTCGCCTGCGAATGCTCGCAAGTTCGCCGCTGCATTTTACGCTGGCCGCTGGTGTGAGGCTGGATCACGGTACCGCCGATGAGGTAGTCCCACTATGGAACGCCACTGAAATGGCGGCGCGTTTGAAAACCCAACCTTTACTCTCTGACCTGATGACTTACTCCGGAGCTTCACACAATTTGAGCCAGGCACCCGGTTTCGGTGAGCGTCAGCATATGATTTATGAAATGTTCCTTCATTAGCGGCGTCAATGCGCAACCAAATATGAATATGTATTGATGTCGTAGTCAATACAACAAACTCCGAAAATAAAAACGGCGAGATTTTGGCTCGCCGTTTTGATAACTATTCTACTTTCACCTTTTTGAACTCTATGGATTCCTTATCGTTATAGGCACGTATTTTCATCTTCAATTCAGGCAATTGGGGATCAAACTCAAGATAAACCAGTTCGCCATTGCTGCCTAACTTTTCAAATACCTCTATGAGTTCCATTTCGTCAAAATCTATATCGTAAATTGGGCCTTGGGGGCCACCGGCTCTAAAGTTTGTTATTTTTAATAACGGCTTAGGAGTATTCTTATATTCCTCGGTGAATATAGAGGGAATTTCATAAAATTCGCCGTTTACAAAAGTTACCGGTAACTCTTTATCGTGTGGAACCTTTCCATCTTTATATACTGGAGCCCACTTGTATAATTTGCGGAATCTATCCCACGCACCAAACGGAGGTCCATATTTTTTAATGTAAGCCAATTGCTCCGGAGTTACGCTTTCTGCTAACGTGCTTTCTATATAGTGATCTGATTGCTCTTTAGATTGGAAGGGCAAACCAAAGGCAGCGTTTAGGGAAATTTCAGCTTTTTCAGCATGGCTAAAAAAAATCTCTTTAACACCACCTCCATATAACCATACTGCTACAACACCACCAGGTGCTATACCAAGTAAAACGGATCGGTACGGCCTGTCGGGAAATTCCGTCTGTCGTTTTTGGAACATACTCAATATTTTGTCGTAAGGCAGCTCAAAATTTCCCTTATAAATTTGCTTCTCAGCGTACGAATAAAAGATAACCTCCAATCGGTCTGGTAATGGCTTAAATTTCGGCCCAACATCGTAAGCACTGGCGGACTCTCCCCAGCCAACATTCAGGGTTCCGCCTGAAGGAATATCCAAACCGTGATCTTCACCTTTGTAATAAAAAGTACCGCTGATTACCTCCATCGGATAATCACGTGGTGCCGTAGCGACAGCGTACCAATCAAACTCTGTCGTTTGTTTAATATCTTTACTCATTGCTTTATCTCCACATCCGCTGATAAAACTAACCAATACCACCAGCCCGCTTGTTAATAGGTGTTTAACCTTCATAATAAAATCTCCGGCGGCGATTTTTAATAATGCGCGGTGTAAAGCCAAACTCCTTTACAGGAGTATTAAAACGGCTGGACATATGCAGGTGTTCATTGCGGATTTTTTTAATAGTATTGTGGACTCGTTTAGCCGAGGTGATTTCCAAATTTTTTTCATAGATTGTAAAACGACAGAGCCACTGATGGGGAAATATTAATAAAAAACGGCGATTTAAATCGCCGTTTTAGAAAACTATTCTACTTTTACTTTTTTGAACTCTATGGATTCTTTATCATTATAGGCGCGTATCTTCATCTTCAATTCAGGCAATTGTGGATCAAACTCAAGATAAACCAGTTCGCCATTACTGCCTAACCTTTCGAAAACTTCGATAATTTCCATTTCGTCAAAATATATTTCGTATACAGGACCATGAGGCCCACCTGCACGAAAATTAGTTTCCTTCAAAAGTGGTTTTGGAGTATTGGCATATTCATCTGTAAACTGCGTTGGAATCTGATAAAACTCTCCATTTACGAATGTTGCTGGCATTTCGCCTCGATACGGCACTTTTCCATCCTTATAAACTGGAGTCCATTTGTATAGCTTGCGGAATCTATTCCAAGCTCCGAAAGGAGGGCCGAACTTTTTGATGTAGGCCAACTGTTCCTGACTTACGCTTTCTGCCAACGCACTTTCAATATAATGATCCGCTTGCTCTTTAGATTGAAAAGGCAAACCAAAGGCCGCGTTAGGTGGCAATTCAATTTTTTCAGCTTGACTAAAAAAAACTTCCGTTCTTACAGAACCAACCAACCACACGACAACGATACCACCTGGTGCAATACCCAATAAAATTTCACCGTAGGGGCTATCTGGAAAATCTTTTAAGCTCTGCTGAAATAGAGCAAGAATTTTTTCATAGGGTAATACAAAACTGCCTCGATACACCTGCCTTTCTGCATAGGAGTAAAATGTAACTTCTAATCTGTCTGGAAGAGGCTTAAATTTAGGACCAATATCATAAGAACTCATTGAAAGGCCCCAACCTACATTGAGAGTGCCTCCCGAAGGAATATCCAAACCGTGATCTTCACCTTTGTAATAAAAAGTACCG
Organism: uncultured Cellvibrionaceae bacterium; assembly: GCA_965650515.1. GTDB lineage: Bacteria > Pseudomonadota > Gammaproteobacteria > Pseudomonadales > Cellvibrionaceae > Cellvibrio. The sequence continues at coordinate 4,687 of CBFGOY010000094.1, forward strand.
CTAATAACTTCCATCGGATAATCTCGCGGTGCCGTAGCAACTGCAAACCAATCAAACTCTGTTGTTTTCTTTATATCTTTACTCATTGCTTTATCTCCACATCCGCTGATAAAACTAACCAATACCACCAGCCCGCTTGTTAATAGGTGTTTAACCTTCATAATAAAATCTCCGGCGGCGATTTTTAATAATGCGCGGTGTAAAGCCAAACTCCTTTACAGGAGTATTAAAACGACTGGACATATGCAGGTGTTCATTGCGGATTTTTTGAATATTATTATGGATTGCCTTTGCGGACGCTATAACTAACCAATCCTCCGGCTTGGAACCCGTGTTGCCTTTCGCTCCTAGATATTTTTCAATATCTTTTTCAAGTAGCGGTAATGCAGGGTCCGTAGACAGGGTTATGTCTGCGCGCTGTTCCAGCTTTCCTGCTATTTGCAAGCTGAACTTGCGTGCATACCTGGCCATAATTTTTAATGGAATATTGCTGTACGCACTTTTAATACCGCGGCGGTTAGTTATTAACCTTCCAGAGACGGGAGAACCGCTCATTGCAGCACCGATTGGGTTAACCAAATATTCGGCCGCTCGTACGGTTGAGGCTACGTAATCTTTATCGATACGAATTTGCCCGTCTTTGTACCAGCCATCCTGCTTTAAATTCTGCATATCTTCTTTTAAATCCGATACCCGCCCCCGATTTATAACGCGCTCAATTTCATCACTGGGGCGAGCATATTCATAGCCATTAATCTGGCGATATACATACAGCTTACCCTCACTTGGCCACCTTCCGCCCCGCCCGCTACGCCATTCGGTGGTTTCAATTTCAATGTCTTCCTTTCGATGCCCTAATGAAATTAATTCCTCTTTTTCTTTTAGCAAATCACTATAGGCGCCTGTAGTCCTGACTTCGCGAATACGGGCATTTTGAATTTTTTTGTCCAGCAAATCTGTATTTGCAAGGTTGTAGCTTCCCCCGACATCCGAGTGAGCGCCAGGCAAATAAAATTCCGCGCCTTTACCTGCGCTTTTTGAGCTTTTGATCGTATGTAAGGGAAAGTCCTCCCGGTGTTCATCGGCAGCGGCGAGGTGCAATGCAAATTTTGCTTTGGCAACCGCCCTTTGGTCACGGGTATTATTCGCCATCCATGCCGGTTTTAACTGGCTCGCGTTAACTGAAACAACCGTGTCATAGAGGCCGGCAAAGATAATTTTAATTTGGTCTGGACGGGTTTCGGTATAGCCTAATTGACGGAAACGCTGTTCCAAGGGATACGTAATAATGACCCTTTGGGCTCCCATACCATCCGGGCTGGAAATTGTCATGGCCTCTTCAGTTGTTATTGCGTGAATGGCATGCCGTGCCGTGGCAGCTCCACGGCTAAATCCAAACACGTCGACGTCAACTTGTTTTATAAAATTTTCTTCTGGCTTTCTATTAAGAAATAATTTCCTTTGAAGCTGCTCTAATGCTCGATTAATACCATCACGCGCCCGCTGATAAATCCCCGAAGCACCGGCGCCCATCGCGTAGCCGACCAATCCATCGGCTTGCAGGTCAAAAGTACCCTGCCCTTCCACATACACCTTTACAACCGCGTCGTAGCCATTTTTATTGAGGCCAACCTCAACATGTGGCTCCATAAGGGCGATATTGGTTTTACCATTGTCATAACTGTTATCACTGCCGGTGCCCTGCTTTCTATAGGCAGCGGATTCTTTACCCTGCTCGAATTTTTCGCGCTCAGCAATATTCGTTTTATTATTTTTAGTACCGTCGCATAGGAGATGGATACGAATCAATAGCGGTTTTTTATCCTTGGGGTCTTCTGGTGCCTTTTCCTTTGTTGGTGGTTGGTAACCTTCA
>CBFGOY010000095.1:0-5885 GCA_965650515.1 uncultured Cellvibrionaceae bacterium
CTTTGTATTCTGGATATTTTTACACTAATCGGATTATGCTCACCCTTTTCGGTTAGCCAGCTATCCCACTCAGATTTATTAGGGAATCCAGAGCGACCAATGAGGACTATTTTAGCTTGTGCTTGCCTGGCTAAATGATCTGCCAAATTCAAACCGATTTGGCCAACCCCACCAGTGATGATATACACACCACCATGAATGATACGCGGTGAATTCAACTTTTCTTTATTATCGTAAGTGTGCTCAAACTCCAACACCAACCGATGCAGCCCTCGTATAGCAACTTGCGCCTGCCGATTTTCAGAAGTGGTTTCAGACCAAATCAAATTAACTAATTTGTCAGATTGCTTCGAGCTTGTTGCTTCCTCTATATCAATATCGATGTAATAACACTCTATCTTTGGTGTTTCTTGCGTAATAACTTTACCAATTACCGCGAGAGAAGAATTTTCAGAGAAAACATTTTCGAAACCTGTAACGCTATACACATTATTAGCAACAAAATTGACATCAATCATCGACAATCCACTGCTTACCAATGCTTTTGCTAATAAGATAGCACTATCAGCCCCAACCTTTTGTGCGTGTAAAAAGGTTTCATAAGACAAACTATCCTCATTGCATAACGTACGTACACTCCAGAGATGCAACACTTTTTCCGGAAGCATATTGTCTTGCTTTAATGAGTGGAAAAGCTGCTCGTAGTCCTGCAATTGATCAGGTGTTATAGAATAATTTCCACTATCCTGACGAATAAACTCACTCCCCATTTTCACGCATACAACTGATTGGCCGCGCTCAGTCAGATAACGAATCAATTGATTACCAATCTCAAGATCACTGACAAAGACTAACCATTTATTGCTTTTTTCCACTACTGCCTGATCAGCCCCAACGGAAACTCTTTTCCACTTGGGCAAGTACACCCAAGTACTTTGTTGATTCATTTCTTTGAAATTATTCTTGGCAAAAACGGAACTGAATTCACCCGAATCAACCCAATAGCGCTTGCGGTCAAAGGCATAGGTTGGCAAAGAAATGCGATGAGTCATACATGATTTGTTAAATTCAGACCAATCAATAGCAAGCCCTTGCTGCCACAATTGGCCCAGTGATCGCAGAAGGAAATACTCATCATCAGTGTCATCGTATTGATGCGGCGTGCTCGCAATGGCAACGCTAACTCCAAATTGAGGATGCCTTTTAGCAAGTGAACTTAATGTCAGGCCTGGACCAACTTCTAAAAACAGTTTAGGTGTATCCCGTAACAAAGTTGCAATACCTTGTGAAAACTCTACTGTATTGCGCAGATGCTTTAACCAATAATCTACCGTTTGCAGCAAACCATCAGTTGCGACCTCACCGTTCAGATTTGAAATAATTGGTATCGACAATTTATTAAACGTTACTGTTTCCAATATATTTCTATACTCACCTAAAATCCCATCCATCATAGATGAGTGGAATGCGTGTGACGTATTCAGTTCGGTATTGGATATATCCATGCCATCCAGCGTCAATTTTAATGCCTCGATAGCGGATATTGTCCCTGAAGCAACACAGTTACCTGTACCGTTTACTGCTGCCAAATCACATTTATGTTCGATTAGTAGTGGAACAAGATTTTCTTTTCCCAAAAGGACAGATAACATTTTTCCGGCGCTTACTGTTTGCATTACACGCCCTCTGGCGCTAATCAGCTTTAAGCCATCCTCAAGGCTGAACACACCTGATAAGCATGCTGCAACATATTCACCAACACTATGGCCAATCATAGATGAGGGAATAACGCCCCACGACATCCACAATTTTGCCAATGCGTATTCAATAACAAAGAGTGCTGGTTGAGATATTTCAGTGTGATTTAATCGTTGCTTTGCATTTTCCACATCATCATGATCTGGATAAATAATGGTGCGGATATCAGTATTTATATGAGACAACAATATATCAGCACAATGATCCACACATTCACGATACGTGGGCTCTTGCTCATATAAACTTCTTGCCATATTTACATATTGAGACCCCTGCCCAGGAAACATGAAAACAATTGGCAACGTTTGATTGCTATCAACTACCTTGCTCTCAACTGCTACTCCATCCGAATCCAGCTTAATAACTGCTCTGTCAGTTGTATCGCACACTATAAAGCGACGGTGATTGTAAGCTTCACGGCCCACTTGCAGTGTGTATTCAACATCGACCAAATTAATATCGGGCGTGCTGTGCAGATAGGTTTTTATGTTTTTTCCTGCCTGTTGCAAACTTTCACTTGTTTTGGCTGATAAGAGAAGGAGTCGCCATTGACGATGCGAAAAACCAGCTTCTGCCAAAGGAGCCTCTTCCAAAACAATATGAGCATTTGTTCCACCAATACCAAAAGAACTCACTCCTGCTCGGCGCGGAGCCCCATTTGAAACCCAATCCTTAATTTCAGTATTGACATAGAAGCGACTATTTTCAAAATCTATTCGTGAATTCGCATGTTGATAATTAATGGTGGGAGGTATTTTTTTGTGCTTGATAGCCATTACCGTTTTAATCAATCCTGCCATACCGGCTGCCGTATCAAGATGTCCAATATTTGCTTTTACAGCACCTAGCGCACAGGTATTTTTACTGGCGGACTTTCCAAATGCTCTATTCAGGGCAGTGATCTCTATTGGATCACCCAACGAGGTCCCTGTACCATGAGTCTCAATATACTGGATACTTTCAGGATCAATTGCAGAAGCAGCCAAAGCTTCTTTTATGGCCATTGCTTGCCCCTGAACACTTGGAGCCGTGTAGCCAACCTTTAAATTACCGTCGTTATTTACTCCTATCCCTTTAATGATGGCATGCACCGTATCTTTGTCAGCCAACGCCCGTTCAAGCCTTTTCACCAAAACGACACTGGCTCCACCACTAAATCTCGTTCCATTTGCGCTTTCATCAAACGGGTAGCAACGACCATCAGGAGAAAGAATATTACCTTCCTGATAAAAATAGCCATATGGAGTGAGGCGAGGAATGGCTGAAGCACCAACCAGTGCCATATTGCAATTGCCCGCAGATAAGTTAAGGCATGCTTGCGCTATAGCTGTTAGTGATGTTGAGCATGCAGTATTAATACTGATGCTTGGGCCGGTTAGATTTAATTTATAAGAAATACGTGATGCAATGTAATCCTTATCCAGAGCAATCATTAATGCAGTTTGCCCCATGGATTTGTTTAGTCTTTCATTGGGCAATATATTATTTAATAAATAAGCACTGTTACCTGCACCAACAAACACACCTATTTTCTGTTCGTTTTTTAGAGCCCCATATCCTGCATTCTCAAGTGCTTCTACAGAACATTCCAACAACAATCTTTGTTGTGGACAGGTAATGTCAGCCTCTGTGGGAGTCATTTCAAAATAATCAGCATCAAAAAGATCCAGATCATCCAGCAGTACCCCTGACTTAACATAATCAGGTCTTGATAAAGTGGACTCATCTATTCCAGCCGATTTTAATTCTTCGTCACTAAACTGGCGTAGCGATTCAACGCTATCGCAAATGTTTTTCCAGAAATCATCTATATTTTTTGCGCCAGGAAACCTACCAGCCATACCTATGATGGCAAAATCAGTGGAGTATTCTGATGGTGATGGCAATTTAAATTGATGTGTTTCCTGCTCTTCGCGGCCTAACAAATAATTAACCAGAAGCCTGACAGTAGGATAAGTGAAGATATCTATTATTGATATCTTGCGATCCAATTGCTCTTTTATGCGATTTTGTACTTTGACTAATAATAGAGAATGCCCACCTAAATCAAAAAAGCTTTGGTTAACTCCAATTTGTTCGACACCCAAAATATCCTGCCAAATACCACACATGATTTTTTCAACATCACCGCTTGGCTCCAGATAATTATTGGTTACATTTATACCGGATAGATTATGTTGGGGTAATGCCTTACGATCAATTTTTCCATTGGGAGTTAAAGGCAAGGACTGCAAGGAGACAAATATGGAGGGAACCATGTAGTATGGCAGCGTTTGGTTCAAATGCTCACGCAGACGTTCGATAAATAATTCCTCATCTTCCTTTTTATCAATTGCTGCAATATCCTGGGCTGATTCATTAATAACAATATAAGCAATTAACCGCTTGTCATCTGCCGCAAACTCTTTTGCTACTACTACTACATCTTTAACACCGTTATAAGTAAGCAGTGTATTTTCTATTTCACCCAGCTCTACACGAAAACCCCGGATTTTTTCTTGATGATCAATCCGGCCCAGGAATTCTAATTCGCCTTCAGCAGTCCAGCGAGCCAAATCCCCAGTCCGGTATAAACGAGCACTACTATTATCGTCACTGCTTCCTTGATAGGGATCAGTAATAAATTTTTCTGCTGTTAACTCCGCTCGATTGAGATAGCCGCGAGTCACTCCCGCCCCACCAATCAATAGCTCACCGGCGACGCCAATGGGGACCGGATTCAAATCGCGGTTCATCAAATATACAGTTGTATTTGCGATTGGCTTTCCAGTCAAAATCCGTTTTTCACCGCGTCGAATATGTTTCACGCAAGACCAAATGGTAGTTTCTGTCGGTCCGTACATATTCCATAAATCAACCGCTGGCCTGTCGAGCAATGCAGCGGCAAGTGAGTGACTTAACGCCTCTCCACCGCACAGGATTTTAATCGCGGACTCGGGTTTCCAATTCGCCTCCAACAACATTTTCCACGTAGCAGGTGTGGCTTGCATCATAGATACAGATTGCGACTTGATTAAATCAATAAGCTGATCTGGATCTGCAGTAGCAATCCGCGAGGCAATAACAACCTTCGCTCCCACAACCAAGGGTAAAAACAATTCCAGGCCATGGATATCAAAAGAGGTGGAGGTAACTGCCAATAAACAATCTGTACTTTCAATACCTGGTTGATCGGTCATGCCGACAAGGAAATTAACAAGGTTGCGATGTTCAACCATGACACCTTTCGGATTACCAGTTGAACCCGAGGTGTAAATCACGTAAGCCAGATGATTGGAATCCCGATTACCAAGTACGGGATTGTCCACCGATTGAAGGGATAATTGTGCGAACACCGAAATGTCATCCACGCACACCGCCTGCTTCTCTCCCACAGGAACACGAACACGAGTTGCCATGCCAGTCAACACCGTATCTAACTGGGCATCTGTCAACATGTATTCCAAGCGCGCAGAGGGGTATTCAGGATCCAGAGGGACGTAGGCACAGCCCGCTTTCAATACCGCCAATATCCCGATCACCATATCCAATGAACGCTCAAAACAGATACCCACCAAGGTATCCGGTTGCAGCTTGCGCTCATTCATCAGGTAGTGCGCCAGTTGATTTGCCTTGCTATTCAACTGGCCATAACTCAGCGTCTGATTTTCAAATACCAATGCAGCGCGTTCTGGGTATGCCTGCACCTGCGCCTCAAACAATTCATGGACACATTTATCCTGCGGGTAAGCCACCGCTGTCGCATTCCAGTCCACCAGCAATTGCCGGCGCTCCGCCGCTGGAAGTATGCTCAAATTGCTCACCGGCTGTTTCGAATGATGCAGCAGGGCATCCACCAAACCTGCGAGAGCCGCCTGTACATAACCACCTATACGCTCCGCGCTAAGTGAATTGTCTACCTGTACCTCCAATGCAAAACTATTACCCAGGTTATCCACCGATAAGTTGAATGGATAATTAGTCCGCTCCTGTCCACCACCGACAGATTCAAAAGCAGCTTGCATCTCCGATGTGGGATCCAACGGCGTTGAATGACGATAATTTAACATTGCACTGAAGAGCGGCGTCCCTTTGGAAATTCCACTACTACGTTGCACGACCGCCAGGGATGCCTGCTCATACGGCAA
>CBFGOY010000096.1:0-5823 GCA_965650515.1 uncultured Cellvibrionaceae bacterium
CTCGATCAGGGGGAGCCATCAACTGCGGCGCGACCTGCACGGAATCGTTGGCGCCTGGATCTACAGTCACGCTGATCGCCAGCCCCGCAGCAGGCAGCACTTTTGCAGGTTGGAGCGGAGGCACTTGCACCGGCACAGGCTCTTGCTCTTTCACTATCAATGCAAATACCACCGTTAATGCCCAGTTCAACCTGAGTTCAGGTGGCACCACGCTAACGCCACTGCTACAGAATAATCTATCTGGAAGTGCTGGCTCTACGCAGAATTACTCTGTGACCGTTCCGGTCGGCGCTACCAACCTCGCAATTCGAGTCAGTGGCGGAACAGGGGACGTTGATCTTTATGTGAAGTTTGGACAAGTACCAACTACGGCATCATACGACTGCAGGCCGTATCTTGTTGGTAATAATGAAACATGTTCATTCCCAACTCCCTCGGTGGGCACTTACCATATCATGCTCAGGGGCTATGAGGCATTCAGCGGGGTAACGCTTGCAGCAAGTTATCAGACAAACAACGCCAGCAACCCAACCGACATCAGCACGATCATCAATCTCTTGCTCTTAGATTGAAAACAAACATCACGAGGAAATAATGAACTTCAAAAAATACATCCCGATTCTTGCCGCGGTTGGCGGTGCATTTCTGGCACATTCCGCACAGGCTCAGACTTTTTATATCGAGGAGGACCCCATATATCTCCGCTTTGAGCAATATACCGGGGCTTCTGGCAACCTTTCTTTTTGGCGCCTGCCAACCCCTGGGGTTTCTACGTTTCCAGGAGGAACCTGCACCAACCTAAGAATACCCTCTGATCGCCCAGAGCAGTCCTCAAGATTCATGGCGCTTTATCTTTTCTCGAAGACCAACAACAAAAAGATTTTCTATCTCTACAACACGACGACGTGCATCATGGTCAGCTTTGGTACAAACGGCTGATAAAGAGTAGAGATTGGCACGACTGAAAATGGAGTCCTCAGCGTGCGCTAGGCTCCTTACCCGACACAGATGGTTGTTGTGTCGATGAGCCCCTGAGCTATTTATTTGTTTCCGCGAGGATTTTTTCCAGTTCGTGGTTAGGCATGCGGCAGTTCGCCGAGCATCCAGCGCAAGGTTTCCTCCAACGGAGGCACATCCCAGTCACCAATCAACTCACGCAATTTTTCGGAACTTCCACATAGCGAGCGAACTTCATTCGTGCGCACGAACGAGGGGTTCACATGCACATCCATGGTGTGGTTTGATATGCGTTCCATCATATCCAGGACCTCCCGCAGTGATTGCGTGCGGCCAGAGCACACATTAACTGTGACCCCTGCAGGACACACCTGCAGCAGTCGGCGGTAGGCCTGCACGACAGCTCGAACATCTGAAAAGTCGCGCCATATATCGAGGTTACCCAGCTGAATGGTATGAGCACGCCTGTGAAAATGTGCCGCTATTTTGGGCAACAGAAAATCCTCGGGCTGCCCCACACCGGTGTAATTGAATGGCCTAGCAATAACTATAGGAAGTTTCTCCATCCACAGCCGCGCCATGTATTCCATGGCCAATTTACTCACGGCATAGTCATTTGCAGGGTTAGGGGACGTGGCCTCTGTTAACACTCCTTCAGTCGAGTTTCCATAAACATTGGCACTGCTCGCCAGCAGTACACAACGCGGCTTTTTCGGGGCAGCCGCCAGCGCGGCCAGCAGGTTGCGCGTGCCCAATAGATTCACTCGATAAAACGCATCCGGATCACCATGGCCCACAAAAGCAATGGCTGCCAGGTGCACGACGGCTTCTGGCTTCACATCTGCAATGACCGTATGCAGGCGAGGCTCATCTAGCAAATCTAAGCAGCTATAGCGAGCGTCTGCAGTACCCGGTTGTGTTCCCATACCCCAGACATCCCAGCCGTGACTCTGCAATTCCGCGGCCAAGTACCGGCCTGTAAATCCCTTGATTCCGGTAATTAGCGCTCTTGGTTTCAGCATGGAGTCTACAGCGATCATCAGAAAGAGAAACCAGACTGGTTGCGCCGCAAATCAGCCTCCACCATCATCTGACACAACTGCTCCAGCGTGGTCTCCGGCACCCACCCGAGCTTCGCCTTTGCCTTGGCAGGATCACCAATGAGGAGTTCCACTTCTGCGGGACGATAGAACTTGGGGTTGACGCGCATAACGGTCTTGCCTGTAGCTGTGTCTACCGCTGTTTCATTCTCGGCCGCGCCCCTGAAGTCCACCTCAATATTTGCCCCCTTGAACGCCATACGTACAAAGTCGCGCACGGTTTCCGTACGGTTGGTAGCTAACACGAAGGTGTCGGGCTCATCTGCTTGCAGCATGCGCCACATGCCCTCCACATACTCTTTGGCAAAACCCCAGTCTCGCTTGGCTTCCAAGTTGCCCAACTCCAGCACATCGAGCGTACCCAGTTTTATCTTGGCAACGCCATCAGTAATCTTGCGGGTAACAAATTCACGGCCCCGCAAAGGACTCTCGTGATTAAATAAAATACCACTACTACCAAATATATTGTAGCTTTCTCTGTAATTTACAGTCATCCAATGGGCATACAATTTTGCTACGCCATACGGGCTGCGCGGATAAAACGGCGTGCTTTCCACCTGTGGAATACCCTGGACTTTCCCAAACATTTCGGAGGTACTCGCCTGGTAAAATCGAATATCCAAATTAATAAGGCGAATGGCCTCCAACAAATTAAGCGCACCAATACCAGTAATTTGAGCTGTAGCATTTGGCTGCTCAAATGAGACCCCCACAAAACTCTGAGCAGCCAGATTATATATCTCATCTGGCTGAACTTTTTGCAGCAACGAAATGCTCGCACCAAAATCTGTAAGATCATATTCAAGCAAATGGAGATTAGGATTGCCATCAATTCCCAATTCTTCGATCCGCCAAAAATTAACCGAACTTGTGCGTCGATAGGTGCCATAAACAGCATATCCCTTAAGCAACAAAAGCTCTGCCAGATATGCACCATCTTGACCCGTTATTCCGGTAACAATCGCTTTTTTCATGGTTGAGTTCTGTCAATCATTCTAAAATAAATGAATAAAATCCTTTAGGGCTAGCTTCTGCCAGAAATTCAAACATATCACGGCCAGAATATAACTCCGCCCCATCCAATCCGGCAAATTCAAGTCGGCTTATCCATACATCTCCACCAACACCACTTCCATAAAGGTGTCCAAGATGAAGCTCCAAATGCGAATATCGAGCATGTTTCAAAATACCGATATAACACGCACATTCCAGCAATTCGAGCTCATACCCTTCTATATCCGTTTTGACGAAATCAAAATTCAAATCAACCATTCGATCAATACGGTAGCCGCGAAGCGGAATATTCATAAAGTCGACCAGCATTTTTGAATTTTCATCGCCTTCAGATGAATTAGAGGCCAGAATGGCGAATGGAATAATATTTATCTTGCTAATGACCGCATTCAAAAAACAATTAAATGTTCCAATCGCGACATTAAGTATGGATGGCTCAAAAGAAACGACCTCAACCGTGCTGGGTTGCAGGGCATAGTAGCATGCCCATATCATCTGGTGCCCCCCAAGATCCAAATAGCGCTTAGAATTCACAAACAGACCACGTTTTGATTCTAAGAGAAAATCAAAAGCATGCTCGGCGCCATCTCTTCCATACCATTCTGAAGACTGCTCATTAACTATCGCAATCGACAGCTTTTCACCACCGTCAAACGTGAAGTCCCTCACATAAGGCGTCTTCAAGAATCGATGACTGGAATTCAATTTTTCTCCAAGCGCATGCTCCAGGCCATCTTTTAACTCACCCACGGCCTGCAACCAGTTCCCGTTTTTCGCAGCAGCCAGAGCGGTCTCAGAAAGTAAAAAAAATTCATTTGCCACATCTATGCCATGAGCACGGAATGCCGAACTCATTTTTTCAACATAAATTTTATAATTTTCTTCAAAAGACATTTTCCCTCCTTCAGATCGGCCTATTTAATGAACAGCTTTTTGGACCATGCCCACGGCAAGATCGGAGAAATATCTTCCCAACTCTTCAAAGTCATTACAGCTTCTCCATCGCTGGGATTTTTCTTTTATTCGGACTATATTTTCCATGTCTTGCATGCTCGGATTGATCAGCTGACTAATACCGAGAGCCAAATCCTCTGAATTTGTTCCAGGCAATTCATATACAAAATCACGAACATCTTCAAAGATATTTAAAGGAGTTACGGCCACCAGGGCCCCTGAAGCCAATCCCATTCTTACGGCAGCACTGGACGATTCAGAAGTATTTTGATAGGGGAAAACCACCAAGTCAGCCGAAGATAAAAGGTTCAAAGACTCTCCATCTTCTAGGTAATCGTTAATCATCCTGACTTTCGACGACAGTCCTAAATTTATAATAAGTTCTTGGCAGCGTGCAATCAACGCTTCCGAAGCAGCGTCTGAATATACAGCATTAATCATATCCAATCTTATATCAACACTCTGACGGGATAAAGTATCAATTGCCACAATAAGCTGCTCCAATCCTTTATGAGGCAATGCAAAGCCATAGGAAGCAACTTTGAATGTTCTGCTTTCATTTTTTTCCTTAGTTGCCACTGCCTTAATCACCCCCTGAGGAAAGAAAAACAAATTCTCACGGATGCCCAATCGATTAAGATTCTCCACATCACTAAGAGAATGAATTAAAATGGCATCACAAATGCTAAGTGCCGGGACAAGCTCAGAAAGCTTGCGGTTAATTACGTTTGGAGGAGGATCCACAGTGGCATGGAGTGTTACTGTCACCACACGGCCCCCGCTCTTTTGACGGAATATAAAATCCGACAGAGCGAAGAAATCGTGAAAACCAAAATTCAACTGTATTGATATTACGTCAACACCTGCATCATCCATAGCATCATTGAGCATAGAGAGGCTGCCACCACCGGATCTCCAACAGCGAACGACATTCGCCCCATCAGCCTCTATTAGATCTTGCGCGAACGGAGCAAATACAACAGATGGCTGGTTAGTAGCTTTGCTCAAATTTTTAGCATAGGATGCTATTCCGCATTTTGTATTCCATGTAGTGACCCATCCAATTTTTACACTCCGTTTTAGCTTACCCAAAGCAAGCAGAGCGGTAATTTCATTATTCGCAACAGCCAGCGAAGATTTGAGTAAAAAGCTTTCTGGAATTTTCCTGATGTCAGAATTTTCCTTCACCCGAGATAGAAAATTTTGATAAACAGTATCTGCATCCAAAGTATGCTTTTCATCTTTGATACTGCATTCAATATTCTCCATGAATTCAATTGCTTTTTTTGCAGACATTTCCCAGGAGAAATTTTTTGAATATTGAAGGGCATGCTTTTTCAATGATTCATAAAAAGAGCGGTCATGCAGTGCCTGTTCTAATTTGGCGGCAATAGCGCTTTCATCTTGAGGATCAAACATAGCATCGGTTCGACCCAAGACCTCAGGAACACTGGTAGTGTTGGAGCCTATAGCAGGCACTCCACAGGACATCGCCTCGAGAACAGGCAAGCCAAACCCTTCCCTAAAAGACGGAAAGACAAACAGGGCAGACAGGTTATATAGATCAATCAGGTCATCATCAGTAATATGACCCAGAAAAAGAACAGCACCCTCCCTTAAACCAGCATCTTTTGCAATCTTTGCAAGACGGCTATAAACTCCATCCCAACCTTTTCCAACAATGACCAACTGATATTCATATCTAGTCTCAGGTGACGTAAGAGCAAAGGCCCGAATTAATACATCTTGATTTTTTCGAGAATCAAAACTTGCCACATAGATGAAAAATTTCCGGCAA
>CBFGOY010000097.1:0-5584 GCA_965650515.1 uncultured Cellvibrionaceae bacterium
CCCTGTACCACCAGGGGAGCAACGCCCTGGGCAGTACCGTTTGACGACGCGGCGCTTGAACTGGACACTACCGCGGTGGAGGAAGGGGCGGCCGAACTGGCGGGAGTTGACGATGCCGCTGTGCCGCACACGGTGCCGTTAATGACCGGAATTTCCGCCGGAGCGCTTCCCTTGCTGCCCTGGATACCAAACTCGATGCTCTGGTTGGGTTGCAAATTGCCATTCCAGCTAATGTTGGTTGCAATGTAGGGGTTCGAACCGGTCAGGTTGACATTCCAGCTGCTGGTGATGCGGTCAGCGCCGTTGTAGCGCCAGTTAATATTCCAGCCATTAATGGCACTGACCCCTGAATTGGTCACTTTTACGGTTGCGGTAAATCCATTGCTCCACTGGTTATTAATCACATATTGGCAAGCGGCCTGGACTTGGATGGATAGCGTTGCTATCGCCAGTGAAAAACCTGCCGCACAGAGGGGGCGGACAAGCTTTCCTCTCTGGCGAGGTTTAGTCACAAAAGCTTGTAAGCTCATGGTTTATTCCTCGAAGGTTAGTGCCGAATCATGTCGGCCTGGTTTTTAACGAGTTGCTAAAAATGCTTTTCCCTAAACCTCACAGAGGCATGTCAATACTGCTTTCTTGCTTAAAGCCTTGTCGTAGGTGTGGGTTGAGCTTGATGTCTGACGCTTGCCTTCCTTGGGGTATGCCCGATTTTTTATTGTTGTGATTGCGCTAACATTTTTTGTTAAAGCTATCCGGTTGAAATCCGAATAGGGGTCAAGTCGAGTTGCAAACAAACAGATGATGAATACAAAAAGCCTCACTAACGATCTGTTAAAAATGAGGCGAAATAGTTAATACAATGTTTTTATTATTATTTTTAATATTTAATGGCGTAGGGAGGACAAAGCGCATTTACACGTGAGCCATCCGGGCCATTGGAAAATCTTGATAATGTCATTTTTGCCTGTCTGTTATTAATATGGTTGCGCAAACTTTTTAAGCTGTCGGAAATGTATTACAGCGGTGGTGTGCCAGGCAATGACTCATGATGGGGCATAAAGAGGAACGGAAAGCGGGAAACTATGCCTGGAATGGACGGGATTAAGGAAAAAGTGCTTGATTTCTGCGGGTTTAAGCCAGGGTGGCGCATTTTTCTTCACGTTTTTTGCTAAAACGATTTACAAAAATTATCAATTAAACGCCCGCTAATTATCATCCGTGCCTGAAAAGGCTCATCAGTAAAAAACAACTAACCTGGACTTGCGCCGGGGCTGTGTGGTTGACATGGAAGTTGTGGCAGTAGCGGCGTTGTTGGAATGATGAATACCAATGGCCGCAACGCAGGCGTAAAAAAACCTGATTGTTGTATGAACAATCAGGTTTCCTGTTGGCCGGTCAGTGACCCGCGCAGTGTCGGATCGCTAACCGCAAGTTCCAGAATTACAAACCTGAAACCGTAGGTACAGCCCAGTCACGGTATGCAGCACCGTTTGGACTTTGGTCCGCATTCAGCTTTTGACCGAGGGTTTGGTAAAGGGAGGCTTGTGTTTTGCCGCCCATATCCACTACACGGCCACCGGCAATACCGGCACCTGCAACCAGCATTGGAACATCGGTGTTGCCGTGCTGGTCCGCAAGTCCCATATCGGAGAGCTGCATGAAGATGGTGGTATTTAACAAACCGGCGGCACTGAGTTTATCCAGCAGGTTTGCACTCAGACTCTGCATGTAAGCGATGTCTTCCGTGTATTTCACCTGGTTAAAGTGATGCGATTCATGCGATGGGCGACCGCCCAATTTATCAAGGATGTGGTTGTGGTCGTCCGCACCAAATGCGAGTGATACCGAGGCTGTCAGGTTACAGTTCAGTGCCAGCACTGCAATGTCAGTTTGCATTTTACATAGCGCATCAAAGCCCACGGCTGTTGTGTTGGTCGGTTTGGGACAGGAACCGCCGCCACCGCCGCCAGTACCAGTTCCAATCGCCGTTTCGATTTCCTGGATAGCGGTAAAGTGACTGTCCAGTTTTTCTTTCTCGTGCTGCCCTAGCTTGGTTCTCAAGCTGCTGATTGCAGGGTAATGCAAGTCCACGATGGATTTTCTGGGGGCGGTACCGGTGCCGGTATTGGTACCGCCGGCAAACAAAATATCCAACGCTGCTTGCGGGCTGGTAATGGTCGGGATTTCCCGTGAACCTTCGCGACTCAGGCTGGATAGCGGTGTAGTGCCCAGATTGAGGTATTTAACCGGGTAATTGGCCCCGATGGTGCGGCCCATGTTCACATCAAAGCTGTCCTTGCCCCAACTGGCGTTATCAAAGCGGTGGAACATCACGCCGTGGCCGGCGCCGCTCAATGTGGCAGCTTTCATCATCGCAATTTTGCTGTAATGCGTTTGCAATGGCGCGGATTGGGCGGGAAATACACCGCCGCTGGGATACCATAAATTGGTTTGGCACCCGCCCCCGGAAAACACCAGGCAACTTTTACTGGGTGTACCGGTTTGCGCTTCAGCCACACGCGCCAACATAACCCCGCCGATTAAGCTGGAAGCTTTCAGCAAGCTGGCGGAAATACCAGCGCGCTGTACGACACGCAGAAAATCTCTACGCTCTTTATCGAAGCAGTCTTTATATCTCATTTTATTTACTCCAATTCGTTAACAAGGCCGGGGAGGGGGCGCATTAGCGCACCCACTCCTTACGATACATCACAGTTTCCAATACCGGGATTTCTTCCAGCATTGCACGCGGGCCTCTTGTAGTAAGCACGTTGGTCAGATCAGCGATGTCGCAACGGTAAGCATTTTCTTCATCCTTACTGATACGTTTGTAACCAACATCCCTATCGGAATCGATCAGGAATATGGAGTGAATACCGGAGCTGTAGCTCATGAACTGGGTAGCCAGACAGGTCTGGGCCAGGTTCGCTACTTGTGGATGTTCAACAATGGTACGGGCGAGGTCTTTGCCACCGTTGAACTGGATTTCCGGTGAGTAGATAACGCGATCCGGATCGTTCAGGAATTGCAATTGTGGATAAGGTGAGAAGAACTTACCGGTCGCCACAATGGTGTTGCCTTTCAGATCGGTTGTACGGATACGGCCGGCTACGTCGAAGTTCTCCAAGCCACCGCCCAACGGGTTGATGATCTCGGCATGGCAGTTAGAGCAGCTGGTGCCTGACGTAATGCGGTCGAAAATCATACGTTGGGTAGTGTGCGGATCTTCATAGAACTCTTTATCGCGTGCAGCCAGGGCTTCACGGTCCAGGCTGACGCCTGACGGAGGTTCGGGAATATCCTGGCACATCAGTTTCCTGCGAATCGCTACCGCACGGGTGATCATGTTGGAATCCGTGGTGCTCGCATAACGGGACATGAACGCACCTGACAGCAGGATACCGCCGCGCTCGGAAGTTGTTGCCCTGACGAAACCATCAGCGTCCTGGGTTCCACTGAATGGCATACCGTAGTGGGTAGCCAGGCGTGAGTTAACGTGGGTATAGGTTGGGTTGTAGATACCGGCGAAAGTGCCCGAGCTATCCAGCATCGCGTAGGCGAAGTTTTTGCCCAGCTCTTTCTTCATGTCCGCGCCCAGGGTCGCATAGTTAGCAACGGCGGGTTTGGTCAGGGTTTCCACTTTCTCGGTCATCAACCAACGGTTTACCAGGTCGCTCAACAGGTCTTTGGTGGTCGTCGAGTTTGAATTGAGCAGGCTGGCCGCTTGTGTGCGGATACCCGCAACGGTGTTCAGGGTGCCGTTGCCCGCCGCTGTCAACAGCGCCTGGGTTGGTGTGGTACCGGTGAAGGTATAGCTCAGGTAGGTTGCCATCTCGTAACCGGTCAGTTTGTAAACACCGCTGCTGGACAGCTCACCGATTTCGGAGCGGTACAGGAATTGTGGTGAAGACAGCATAGCGGTCAGCGCCACTTGCATACCGTCCGCAACAGCGCGGGTGCCGGTAGTGCCGTTAGCAACATTCAGGTAAGCCGTTTGCTCGTCAGTCGTCAGCGGGCGACGGAAGATACGTGGACCCAAGGTATTTACCAGGGTGCTGGCGCAACTGGTTGATGGAGTACAACCCAATACCGAGTTCCAGCGGGTGGCAACGTCGGTAGCGATACGTTCAGCATGGGCCAAATAGGCGGTGTAGCGTGCCTTATCAATGGTCAATGTGTTGTTATTCACAAATGAACCCGCGATGAAGTCATCGGGCAAGCTGGAAATCACATCGGTTTGATAGTTCACCAGGTCTCTAACAGAGCGTTGGTACTCGGCTTTGGTCAACAAACGCAGGGTTCTTTGGCCATAGCTTTGGGCGTTGGACGGACAACTGAAGTTGGAAACCGGTTTATCCGGAATTCCGTCGCTGGGTCTGCGCCAGGTCAGGATATAAGCTTCCAGGTCAGCCGCACATTGGCCAGTACAGCTTCCGCCGTTACCTTCCGGCATCCACATAGAGATAAATTCACGCAGGGTGCGGTCCTGGGTATCCAGGCGGTGACGATAGAGGGTACGGTTCGGGTTAACCGGGTTAGCGGCAAAGGTACCGTTAGCGTTCCGCTCACCATCCACACCATGGCAACCTACACAGCTACGTTGGGTCCAGAGTGCCTGGCCACGGCTGGCATCACCCACCAGTGCGGCACTGCTCGAACTGCCGGAGCTGCGGCTTGATACGCTACCCACTGAGGAGCTGGAACCGGTGGAACCCACTACGGATGACGAGATTGACGAGGTGGTGTTATCGGCATACACCAGCGTCAATGGCGCGGTAGCCGCTGCCGGGATACTGTCGGTATAGCTGATGAGCTTATAGTCATAGCTGCCGAAGTCCAGCAGTGTGTCGCTATGGCTAACGCTGTTGGCCGCTTTGTTGGCGGCGGTGGTCCAGCGGCCGTCAGCGCCTTTACGACGCACCAGGAAGCCGGTTTCGTTAGCACTGGTGTCCGCCCAGTTCAGGCTTGCTGTGCCGGTTGAACCCACTACACCGGTCAAGCTCATGGGTGCGGTTGGGGCCGTTGGCAAGGTAATCGCCGGAACATTGTCAGGGTTATCGCGATTCAGGAAGATCTTGAAGTACACCGGTACTTTTTCACCGATGGTACTCAAACCGGCAATGCTGCGTAAGGCTTCAACGCCTGCTGCCAGATCAAAATCAATTGCATTGATCACGATAGGCTTGCGTGGCGACACGCTGATGCTGTTGTTCGCATGCTTGACCACCAGTGCATCAAACACAATGGATTTGACCACACCGTGAAGGACCAGGCTGCCGGTCACGCTTTGTATGTTGGCGCTACCCGCTGCCTGGGCATCGATCGCGGCAACATCCAATTGCGTGGTGAAATGCAGGTTCGGCAGGTAAGCAGATTCAAACAGCAAATTCTGCATACGCGGATCGCGTGTGGCATTGTTGGTGCTAATGCTGGACAACGGAATGGTCAAGGTAGCCTGGCCTGCGGTGGAGACCGTGCCCTGCAACTGACTGAACGTCATATTTTCAGGGGTTTCCACGCCAGCGGTGCTTTTCTTCACCGTCACAAAGTGGAAGGTGGACTGGGTTTGATCCAGCAACCAGCG
>CBFGOY010000098.1:0-5463 GCA_965650515.1 uncultured Cellvibrionaceae bacterium
AAACCTTGCTCTGCGGCCCATAAACCCTTGCGTACCAATTCACTGTATTCACGCACCGCATTTTTGGCCGCTTGCTCGGTTTGCTGCTGTTCGGAAAAGAATGTATTGATCCTGCCCCTGGCTTCTTCGAGGGCTTCGGGAATATCTTCTTGCAACTCCCTGGCTGATTTCATGAACTGATTGAGCTTCTGCTGGACCTGTTTCACCAGGTCGCTATCATTTAATTGTTCCAATGATTGATTGAGTTGGCTGATAGTTCCGGATGTTTTAATTTGATCAATCAGGTTAAGTGTTTGCTGTTTCCGGTGTTCGAATTCGCGCGTTAGCTTCTCCAAAGGTAACTGGCGATTAGCTGCCAATCGCACCGCATTGCTTAGTTCCTGGATTTTTAATTCGTAATTAGCATTCACCAAATCATCGATATGCGTGTGCCGATAGATTTCGGCTGCCAATTGCTTCAGGTTTACCAGGGCATCTTCGGCCAATTGTTTTGCTTGTTGATCCAGCGTTTGTTTTTCTTCTTCATCGGCGATCGCTTGGGCGCGTGCGGCAATTTTTGCCTCACAGGTGGCGAGGGCCTTTTGGAAACGCTCCGCGCTGGATGCTGAAGCGGAAGGCAGGGCGGCCCATTCGTTTTGTAAAATGGTCAGTTTGGCTTTAAATAGTGCATCCGCCTCCAGGTACGAGTGCTTCTCCAATTTTTCACAAATTCGCTGGGCAGTCGCTTCCTGCTCCGCAAGTTTTGCATCTTCCGCTTTAAATACTTCAAGTTTGGTTTTAATGATCTTAAATACGTTTTTGTCTTTGGTTTTAACCGCTTTGGCAACTTGTTCAAGAACTTCACGAGTATGTAATTTTTCGGCGGCTGCCTGACGCAATTGGCTGGTCGCACCTTCAATAGCAAGCGTTAATAATTCTTGCTCGTCGTTAGCGCGTTCCACCACGTCCAGGGTAATTACCGGTTTTGGTGGCTTGACAGCAACGGGCAAAGGCACTGTTTTGACGGGTTCAACGTTGGGTTTAGCACCAAATAGTTTGCGTAATAATTTCATAGTCGTGGCTCGTCGTTCATTGATATTAGGAAAGCCCCACGAAAGAGGCTTCATAGGTAGTTATATCGCTTGCTGCAATAAAATTTGTACCGGATGTGGCAGCTTCACATTGTCGATGCGTTTGGTTTGGCTGCGGCAAGAATATCCCGTAGCCGTTAACGTGCCTGCATTTGCCGGATTGTTTACTACTTGCGACCAGGAAAGCGCATAGATTTTCTTTGAGGTTTCCACATTGTTACTTTCGTGGCCATAGGTACCGGCCATGCCGCAACAACCAGTATCGATTACGTTTAACCCCTGGCCGAGCTTACTGAAAATAAATTGCCAATCTTTAAGTGAACTCACTGCGTTGGTTTTTTCAGTGCAATGTGCAAGTAAAGAAAAGTGTGCAGTTTTGAAATCCTGGGCTTTAGCGCTTAATTGCTCAACCTGTTGTGCAAGCCATTCCTGTATTAACAATACTTTGGGGGCATTGTCTCCAAGGACTTTTTTGTATTCAGCCCGATAGGCGAGGGTCATTGCCGGTTCAATACCGATCAATGGAATACCCGAGGAAGCAATGCCATTTAACCGGGTGGCGTTGGCATCGGCAGCTTTGGCGAAGGCTTTCAAAAAACCGTGGACTTGCAGGGGTTTACCATTGGGTTTGAATGGCGCTAGCAAGGGAACAAAACCCAATTTTTTTAATAGGGTAAAGGTGTCGATTACTAATGGGGTTTCAAAATAGCTGGTGAACGCATCTTGCACCAAAATAACCGCTTTCGATTTTTCCGCAGGGGTGAGTTGGGCAATATTTTCCAATGTTGCGTATTTAACTCCCAGCGTTTCCACGGCTTTATGTAAATTAATACCGGTGAGCAGCGGGCTATCCACCATGCCGATAAAGCGCGCCATAAATTTTTGCATGAACCGCGGCTTCATGGCCAGGTTATAAGCCCAGGGGAATTTGGCGAGCACAGGAACCATAAATTCCAGGCCACCCACAAAATAATCTTTTAACGGCCGCAAATAGCGGCTGTAATAAAGCTCAAAAAACTTTGCGCGGAATTCCGGAACATCTACCTTGATAGGGCATTGGCCCACACAGGATTTACAGGCAAGGCAACCCGCCATGGCATCATGCACCTCGTGGGAAAAATCGTATTCACCTTTGCGCTTGCCTATGGTGTTGATAATGCGTGCCGGTAAATTAAAAACAAAGTTCGCGTGTTTTATTTTGTTACTTTCTTCAACGGCATTAACGCCGCGCTCGCTCATTTGCTTCAGCCATTCGCGCATTAGCGAGGCCCGGCCCTTGGGCGAGTGTTTGCGTTCGCGGGTACCTTTCCAACTGGGGCACATGGCATCGTTAGGGTTCCAGTTGTAGCAAAGGCCATTTCCGTTGCAATGCACACCTTCACTGTAACCATCCCAAACCTGTGCGATGATTTTTCGATCCTGTTGCCCGCGCGTCATGACTCCATCAATCCTGGACAATTCGAGGTGTGTGGATGGCGTTGCAATTTTTCCAGGATTTAATTGGTTGTGCGGATCAAATACCGCCTTAATACGTTGGATTTGCGGATAAAGTTCGCCAAAAAATGCAGGCGCATATTCCGAGCGAACACCTTTGCCGTGTTCGCCCCAGAGCAACCCGTTATATTTTTGGGTGAGGGCAACAACCCTGTCGGTAATGACCCGCACCATTTTTTCCTGTGCCGGATCTTTCATATCCAATGCCGGGCGAACGTGCAGTACGCCGGCATCCACGTGGCCGAACATGCCGTAGGTCAAGTTATATTCATCCAGCACCGCACGGAATTCAAAAATAAAATCAGCGAGGTTTTCCGGCGGCACCGCAGTATCTTCGACAAATGGAACGGGGCGGATTTCGCCTTCAACATTTCCCAATAACCCTACCGCTTTCTTACGCATTCCCCAAATCTTGTTAACCGCATCGCTACCCCATGCAACCGAGTAACTGATACGTCCCGTATTGGTGTCTAACGCAAATTGATCGAGCAATTGTGTGAGTTTTCCGACATCTGCCTTTAATTCTTCTTCTGAGTCAGCCGTGTATTCAACGAGGTTGATGCCCTGGATTTTTTCACCGCTAACGGGCGCGGGAAAAAATTCCGCGACGCTATGCCAGACAATGTCATTCATGGCCAGGCTCAATACCTTGGAATCCACTGTTTCAATGGATGTCGGATTGGCCTTCATCAATTCAGTGGCGTCGCGCAAGGCGGCATTGAAATCGCGATAGTTGACGTTAATCAGCGCACTGAATTTAGGGATTGGCAGCAAATTAATTTTGGCTTCCGTGATAAAACCCAAGGTGCCTTCGCTGCCGCACAAAATATTGTTAAGGTTGAACCGACCTTTTTCATCGCGGATATGGGCCAGGTCATATCCGGTTAAACAGCGATTCAGTTTCGGAAACTTTTGCTCAATCAATGCATGGTGTTCGCGCTGGATCGAATCCACAACGCGATGCACCTCGCCGATAAGGTCATCGCGCTTCCATACGGATTCCAACTCGGATTCATCAATCGCGTGGGAAGTCCAAAGGCTGCCATCCAGCAATACCGTTGTAAGTTCCAGCACATGATCGCGCGTTTTACCGTAGCGGCAGGAACCCTGGCCAGATGCGTCGGTGTTGATCATGCCGCCGATAGTGGCGCGGTTACTGGTGGAAAGTTCGGGTGCAAAGAATAATCCATGGGGTTTGATTGCGGCATTCAGTTGGTCCTTAACCACCCCGCATTGAACCCGTACCCAGCGTTCCCCCGGGTTAATCTCCAGGATTTTATTCATGTATTTGGAGGTATCGACCACCAACCCATCCGTCAATGACTGGCCGTTGGTCCCGGTGCCCCCGCCGCGCGGGCTAAGCACAATGGATTGGAATTCCGGCTGCTGGCTGAGTTTGGCTATGCGTACCAGGTCTTCAGTATCCCTTGGATAAAGCACGCCTTGGGGCAATACCTGGTAAATCGAATTATCGGTGGCCAAAACGGTACGGTTGGCGTAATCCGGGTTGAGGTCACCGGTAAAGCCCGAGTTGCGCAGGGCGTTGATAAAACCCAGGTAAAGGGCTTGGACGGGAGAGGTCTGGTCAATACGTGGAATCATGGGGCCTGGGTAACCAAAAATAAAAATATAGAAGCGCGAAAAGTGGGCGCATTCTACTCCTTTGCAATGCCAAAGTCCCCCCGTTAACCCCAATCCTGGTTTGTAAGCCAGCGGTCAATTTTTGTTCCTCGCTGTTACGCGTATACCCAGCTTTCTCCCGGCAACTTATCGTTATTGACGCACTAGTATACAAGTAATAGGATTTGTGTCGTTGTATACATGTATACAAGATGGGTGTTTGGTGATTCGCCATAAAGGGAATCACCAACCCTATTTGATGGACGGGGTACAACGATGCTCACTCGAACTGCTGATTACAGCGCAATTACAACGATAAAACTCGGGATTATTATCATGAAACACACAGGTTCCCTATTTAAGTTGAGCTTGCTGAGCCTGGCGATTGCAAGCAGCCTGGCCCAAGCCCAACAGGTAAATAAAGAAGAAGTGGAAGAAGTCGTGGTTACCGGCTACAAGGGCAGTTTACAAAATGCAACGAATGCCAAGCGGGAATCCACCAGTTTGGTGGAATCGGTTTTCGCTGAAGACATCGGTAAATTTCCTGATTTGAATGTCGCGGAATCCATCGGGCGCATCCCCGGTATCCAGCTCACTCGCGATATCAATGGCGATGGTATGCAGATCGCCATTCGCGGTCTCGGTACCAATTTCACCAAGGTCACGCTTAACGGGGCGCAAATTGCTGTGGCGTCAGGTGGGAGTGTGGATTCCCAAAACCAAAATCGCGAAGTGGACCTGAACCTTTTCCCCACAGAATTATTCACCCGTATCGATGTGGCCAAAACGCCGCTTGCCAGCTCCCTGGAGGGCGGTTTGGCCGGTTCCGTGAATATGCGCAGTGCTCGGCCTTTCGATAGCAAGGATGAAGGCTTCCAGGCAACCTACCAGGGCCAATTGGGGTACGCTGAAATCAATGGCGAAACCAGTCCCCGCGCAGCCTTAACCGCCAGTTGGCGTAATGAAACCATGGGGGTGCTGTTCGGGATTGCCGGCGAAAACCTGCAATCCACCGTAGAAGGATATGAAACCATCGGTTGGTCCAATTTGAATTTAAGTGCGGCCCAGTGCGGTGCCGCAACCGGCGCTCCTTGCGATACTATCGGCGGTAATAACATTAACGTGCCAGGGACCGTTCCCGCCGGTGCCGGCGCCGGATTGGTTGAAGGCACCGTGGTCGATGCAGCGTTCTTGCAAGCCAACAATCCCGATGTGACTTTGCAGCAACTGGGCGATGGCCTGCTGCCGCGTTTGAGTCGCCCGGCGTATATCGATGGCA
>CBFGOY010000099.1:0-5414 GCA_965650515.1 uncultured Cellvibrionaceae bacterium
CGCCAATTACCTGTGAAGCGCGCAGCGGTATCTGTTCCATGTGCTATGGCCGCGATCTGGCCCGTGGTCATCGCGTTAACGTGGGTGAAGCGGTTGGTGTTATCGCTGCCCAGTCAATCGGTGAGCCGGGTACCCAGTTGACCATGCGTACCTTCCACATCGGTGGTGCGGCATCGCGGGCATCTGCGGCAGATAGTGTGCAGGTGAAACAGGAAGGTGCAGTGCGCCTGTTGAACGTAAAAGTTGTTAGCAATCCAGCCGGTAACCTGGTTGCTGTTTCCCGTTCCGGGGAATTGGCCATCGCTGATGCCAGCGGTCGCGAGCGTGAGCGTTACAAGATTCCTTACGGTGCATTAATTACCGTAAAAGATGGCGAGTCCGTAAAAGGTGGCCAGGTAATAGCCAAATGGGACCCGCATACCCACCCGATCGTATCGGAAGTGGCGGGTACTGTGGCGTTCTCCGGAATGGAAGATGGCCTTTCTATCCGTCGCCAAACTGACGAATTGACAGGCTTGAGTTCTATTGAGGTACTGGATCCCGCCGAGCGCCCATCTGCCGGTAAGGATTTGCGTCCGGCGGTTACGTTGGTGGATGCGAAAGGCAAGGAATTATTCCTGGCGAATACCAACGTACCTGCGCACTACATGCTACCGTCCAAGGCGATTTTGAGTATCAACAATGGCGACACCATTAATGTGGGTGACATCATTGCGCGTATTCCGCAGGAAGGGTCTAAAACCCGCGATATCACCGGTGGTCTGCCGCGTGTTGCCGACTTGTTCGAAGCTCGTCGTCCGAAGGAGCCCGCAATCCTTGCTGAAATCTCCGGTACTGTCAGTTTTGGTAAAGAAACCAAGGGCAAGCGCCGCTTGATCATCACTCCAACGGATGGACAGGTATTGCCAGATGGCTCGACCCACTACGAAGTGCTTATTCCAAAGCACCGCCAGTTGACCGTGTTCGAAGGTGAGATGGTTGCCAAGGGTGAGGTTGTATCCGACGGTCCGGCTAACCCGCATGACATTCTGCGTTTGCAGGGTGTAGAAGCCCTGGCTCGTTACATTACCAACGAAATCCAGGATGTATACCGCCTGCAAGGTGTGAAGATTAACGATAAGCACATTGAAACTATCGTTCGCCAAATGCTGCGCAAAGTAGAAATTACTACCATGGGTGATTCGACTTTCGTAAAAGGCGAGCAGGTTGAGTACAACCAGTTGCTTGAAGAGAATGAAAAACTGCGTGCGGAAGGCCGTCAACCGGCTAACTACGAACGTCAACTGTTGGGTATTACCAAAGCGTCCCTGGCAACCGAGTCCTTTATTTCGGCAGCTTCCTTCCAGGAGACAACACGCGTTCTGACCGAGGCAGCGGTGACTGGCAAGAAAGATACCCTGCGCGGCTTGAAAGAGAACGTGGTTGTGGGGCGCTTGATTCCGGCGGGTACTGGTTTGGCATATCACTCGGATCGCAAGCGCCGCCGTGAAGAAGCTGTTAACCATGATGTTGGTGTAAGCGCAGAAGATGTTGAAGCAGCATTAACCGAGGCGTTGAAATCCGGCATTAACTAATGCGGATGAATCGCTGAGGTGCGGAGGTTGGAAAACCTCCCGGTAAATCCCGAGCAAGGCTGGCATTCCCAGCCTTGCTTTTTTATCGGTTGTTGACGATGCAACAGAGCCAGATAAGCGGGTTTTGCCTTGACGGTGGGTGGGGGCATCTTTACAATGCGCCACCCACTTTTACCCAAGTGGGAAGCAGGGCTATTTTTGATAGTTCGCTTTCTTAAACCTGCCTTCGTGATGAAGGCGTATATCTATGGAGTTTGTTTTCATGCCAACGATCAATCAATTGATTCGTAAGCCAAGAAAACCCATCGTAGACAAGAGTGACGTTCCAGCTCTGCAAGGTAATCCGCAAAGACGCGGTGTTTGCACTCGCGTTTATACGACCACCCCTAAAAAGCCAAACTCGGCGCTGCGTAAAGTATGCCGTGTGCGTTTGACCAATGGCTTTGAAGTGACCTCGTATATCGGCGGTGAAGGCCATAACCTGCAAGAGCACAGCGTGGTGCTGATTCGTGGCGGTCGTGTTAAAGACTTGCCAGGTGTGCGTTACCACACTGTACGCGGTTCACTGGATACTTCCGGTGTTGCCAAGCGTAAACAAGGTCGCTCCAAATACGGTGCGAAACGTCCTAAGTAATGGCTGGCGGATGTTATCCGCCGCTTGATTAGGTTGTTGAAGTTTTCGGTTTACTACCGAGTAAGGCCAAGCAGGCTATAAACAATAGGGTTTATAGGGTTGTCTTGGAAAATCCCTGAAGAGAGGCTATTTGCAATGCCAAGAAGACGAGTCGTCGCCAAACGCGAGACGCTGCCGGATCCAAAATTCGGTAACGTGACCCTGGCGAAATTTATGAACCACGTAATGATCAGTGGTAAGAAATCGGTAGCAGAGCGCATTATTTACGGCGCTATGGATATCGTTAAAACCAAATTAAATCGCGATCCTTTGGAGGTATTCTCCGAGGCTCTCGAAAACATCGCTCCACTGGTTGAGGTTAAATCCCGCCGTGTGGGTGGTGCGACCTATCAGGTTCCTGTTGAAGTGCGTGCATCCCGCCGCAGTGCCCTGGCTATGCGTTGGTTGGTGGAGTATTCCCGCAAGCGCGGTGAAAAATCCATGCCGGCTCGCCTGGCGGGCGAGCTGATGGATGCTGCCCAGGGTAAAGGTGCTGCGGTGAAGAAGCGTGAAGACGTTCACCGCATGGCTGAGGCGAACAAAGCGTTCTCGCATTTCCGCTTCTAGCCAGATGGCGTCAGTTTATCCGGGTGAGGATTAAAGGCAGCATTGCTGCCTTTACCTTTTAAAGAGTTAGTGATTGAGGAAGCACAGCCATGGCACGTAAGACGCCCATCGCACGCTACCGCAATATTGGTATATGTGCACACGTAGATGCCGGTAAGACTACAACTACCGAGCGCGTACTGTTTTACACTGGCCTGTCACACAAAATTGGTGAGGTGCATGATGGCGCCGCCACTACCGACTGGATGGTGCAGGAACAAGAGCGTGGCATCACCATTACCTCTGCGGCTATCACCACTTTCTGGAAGGGCATGGGAGGCCAATTTGAAGAGCATCGCATCAACGTAATTGATACTCCCGGGCACGTGGATTTCACTATCGAAGTGGAGCGTTCCCTGAGGGTGCTGGATGGTGCTGTTGTGGTGCTTTGCGGTTCCTCCGGTGTTCAACCCCAAACTGAAACTGTATGGCGCCAGGCCAATAAATACGAAGTTCCGCGCATTGTTTTCGTCAACAAGATGGACCGCACGGGTGCTAATTACCTGCGCGTTGTCGAGCAGTTGAAAACCCGTCTTGGGGCGAATCCCGTCCCGCTTCAAATGACCATTGGTTCGGAAGATGAATTCAAGGGTGTCGTTGACCTGGTCAAAATGCAGGCCATCATTTGGAATGAAGATGACCAGGGGATGTCTTTCCAATATGAGGCAATCCCGGCAGGTTTACAGGAGCAATGCGAAAAGTTGCGTGAGCAACTGATCGAGGCTGCGGCAGAGTCTTCTGAAGAGCTGATGGAAAAATATCTCGGCGGTGAAGCGCTTTCCGAGGCAGAGATCAAGGCTGGGCTTCGCGCGCGAACCCTCGCTGGTGAAATTATTCCCGTTATCGGCGGTTCGGCCTTCAAAAACAAGGGTGTCCAGGCAATGCTGGATGCGGTTATTGAATACTTGCCATCACCAACGGAAGTCAAGGCAATTGAAGGTGTGCTGGAGGATGGTGAAACGGTCGCTGAGCGTCACGCCAATGACAACGATCCTTTTTCCGCGCTGGCATTTAAAATCGCTACAGACCCTTTTGTTGGTAGTTTGACCTTTATTCGTGTTTATTCGGGGATGCTGAATTCGGGTGACTCTGTGTATAACTCCGTCAAGCAGAAGAAAGAGCGCATTGGTCGCATGGTGCAAATGCATGCGAACCAACGCTCTGAAATCAAAGAGGTTCTGGCGGGTGATATCGCAGCGGTCATTGGTTTGAAGGATGTGACTACAGGTGACACCTTATGCGATCAGGGCAATATTATTGTTCTTGAGCGCATGGATTTCCCGGAGCCGGTAATTCACGTAGCGGTAGAGCCGAAAACCAAGGCGGATCAGGAAAGAATGGGGGTTGCGCTGAGTAAATTGGCTCAAGAGGATCCTTCATTCCGTGTTAAAACCGACGAAGAAACAGGGCAGACCATTATTGGTGGCATGGGCGAATTACACCTGGATATTATCGTTGACCGTATGCGTCGCGAATTCAATGTGGAAGCCAATATTGGCAAGCCCCAGGTTGCCTATCGCGAAGCAATTCGCAACAAATGCGAAATCGAAGGTAAGTTTGTTCGTCAATCGGGTGGCCGTGGACAATATGGCCACTGCTGGATTCGTTTCGAGCCGGGCGCTGATGAAAATGCAGAGGGTCTGGAGTTTGTAAACGAAATCGTTGGTGGTGTGGTTCCAAAGGAATATGTGCCTGCCATTCAAAAGGGTATCGCCGAACAAATGCAAAACGGTGTTCTCGCGGGTTACCCATTGCTTGGTCTCAAGGCAACGGTATTTGATGGGTCATACCACGACGTTGACTCGTCAGAGATGGCGTTTAAAATTGCGGCATCCATGGCGACCAAGAAATTGGCCCAACAGGGTGGTGCGGTTCTGCTTGAGCCCATCATGAAGGTGGAGGTAGTTACTCCGGAAGAAAACATGGGTGATGTGGTCGGCGACCTGAATCGTCGTCGCGGCATGATCCTGGGGATGGACGAAAGCGTGAGCGGTAAAGTCATTGATGCTGAAGTTCCTTTGGCGGAGATGTTTGGTTATGCGACCTCGCTACGCTCCGCAACCCAGGGGCGTGCAACCTACACCATGGAGTTCTTGAAGTATTCTGAAGCCCCGCGCAACGTCGCTGAAGAAGTGATGGCAAAAGGCAAAATGAGAAGAGACGAAGAATAGTTTGATATTTCATCTTTTAGAGGAATAGAAAAGTGGCTAAAGAAAAGTTTGAACGTAACAAGCCCCACGTCAACGTGGGCACCATTGGTCACGTTGACCACGGTAAAACCACCCTGACCGCAGCTTTGACCAAGGTGTGTGCCGAGAGCTGGGGCGGAAGCTTCGTTGCTTATGACGGTATCGATAACGCACCGGAAGAAAAAGCCCGTGGTATTACCATTAATACGTCACACGTAGAGTACGACTCACCCAGCCGTCACTACGCACACGTTGACTGTCCAGGCCACGCCGACTATGTGAAGAACATGATCACCGGTGCTGCCCAGATGGACGGTGCGATCCTGGTGTGTGGTGCGACCGACGGTCCAATGCCACAAACCCGTGAGCACA
>CBFGOY010000100.1:0-5299 GCA_965650515.1 uncultured Cellvibrionaceae bacterium
AACTCCAAACCTGATGCATGAATGGAAAAAGAGCTTCCCAGAACGGATTTTATTTTTTCCGCAAATTCAGTTTGCAACGAGACAACTTGCTGCCATTGAGTTCCGGATAATTCAGCATCAACCATGGCGTTAGGTGCCAGCTCCACACGCAGTACGCCCTCGAGAATAGCGGTGGTGGGAACATCGACAGCTTGACCAGCCGATACAATAATATCCGGTTTAAATTGGCGGGCACCATGTGGAGCAGCATCAATCCAATAACGCTTCCGCTCAAACGGATAAGTCGGTAGACACAAACGACTGCGTTGTTGGCCACTGTATAAGGCCGACCAATTCAAGCGATTACCCGATAACCACATAGCTGCCCAAGCGGAGCCCAATGTCCACAATGTTTGCGTATTATTAGCTGGATGCGGTAAAGAGTTTGCTACCAATGAGGTTGCCGATAACTGAGCACGAACCAATGATGTCAAGGTGTGGCCCGGCCCTACCTCAAGGAAAAATTGTTGTGGGTCAGCTGCCAACAGGGTCGCTACACCGTCGCTAAAACGAACCGTAAAACGCAGATGATCAACCCAATAAGATGGTTCACAAACTTCATTACCCGCCCAGGTACCACTAAGGTTGGATATAAATTTTAGTATGGGTGGATGCAGCTTGACCTGACTCAGAAAATCCATGAATGGAGCCAGCGCTTGATCCATCATCCCGGAATGGAATGCATGAGATGTATGCAACCGTGTTACGGTAATACCATCATTTTCCAATCGTTGAATCAATTCTGCTATAGAAGTTTCCGTTCCTGATAAAACCTGTATCGCCGGTGCATTCTGAACGGAATGCCAAATACTATCGTGCAAGTATGGTTTTATCTCCTGCTCACTCAAAGGAACAGAGATCATTGTACCGGTTGGCATTTGTGCCATTAGCTTTGCACGGCACACAACAATGCCGAGTGCATCTTCAAGGCTAAACACACCAGCTAAACATGCAGCAACATATTCACCAATACTATGCCCAATCATTTGATCCGGCTTAAATCCCCAACTCATCCAAAGTTGTGCCAGAGAATATTCCGTTACAAACAAACTCAATTGAGAAAACAAGGTTTGTTTTAATTGTTCTTGCGCGTCTGCCTCCAAGCCTGTTGCCGGATAGAGTAATTCCCGTAGATCCAGATTAAGAAGTGGCTTTAGAATGCTGCAACAGTTATCAATGTGATTTTTGAAAGTTGGCTCGGTTTCATAAATAAACCGAGCCATATCATAATGTTGGCTACCCTGCCCCGGAAACATAAAACATAACTCGCGCGAGGTATTTTTTTGCACCGAAGCACTACAATACTTATTGTCAACACCATCCAATTTATATGCAAGCTCTTCAAGACTTGCGACGTTAGCTGCAAACCGATGCTCAAAATTATGTCGACCAACTTGTAGTGTAAATGCCAAATCTGCAAGATTTAACTGCGGATTGTTGCGGATATGCTCGAATAAGTTTTGCTTCATTACCTGCAGCGCAGTTGCTGTTTTTGCAGATAAAATAACAGTATGCACAGCACGACCTGCTGTTGATGGTTGAAGCTGCGGAGCCTCTTCAAGAATAATGTGCGCATTGGTACCTCCAATGCCAAATGAACTCACACCTGCACGCAGGACATCCCCACCAGTTGGAAGCCATTCCCGGGTTTTATTAACAACATAGAAAGGACTATTTGCAAAATCAATTTTCGGATTCGGTTCCTCAAAATTAAGACTGGCTGGAATTTGGCGATGTTGCATACCCATAATTGTCTTGATCATGCTAGCCACACCACCGGCGGCAACCAAATGGCCAATATTGGTCTTCACAGAACCAATACCACAATAATTTTTTTTGTCTGTATAACGACGGTAAGCACGTGTCAAGCCGGCGACTTCAATCGGATCCCCCAAATTAGTGCCTGTACCATGGGCCTCCACATAACTGATAGTCTCTGGATTAATATCGGCAATCTCTAAAGTCTCGGTAATTACACGCGCCTGTCCTTCAGGGCTGGGGGCGGTATAACTGGCCTTATCGCCACCATCATTGTTAATTGCCGAAGCCCGGATTACACCCAGTATTTGATCCCCACTTAGCAATGCGTCTTCCATGCGCTTCAATGCCACAAGTGCAATACCATTACCCGCTACAGTGCCTGCAGCTCTCGCATCGAAGGTACGACAATGACCATCAAATGAACCTATTCCTCCCTCTTGATAAAACAAAGCGTCTTCACGAGAGTTTGAAATAGTTACACCACCCGCAATAGCAATATCACATTGATATGCCAGTAGTGCCTCGCGAGCATAGTGGACGGCCACTGCTGATGATGAACATAACGTATTAATATTAATACTCGGACCGGTCAAACCCAATTTATAACTTGCACGTGTGGATACAAAATCCTGGCCGGTGGACAGGGAGACTTTAAACGTTCCGACATCGCGGACGAATTCCGGATGTGTTAATAAATTACGTGATAAATACGAACTCGCGCCAGCACCGCTATAGACGCCAATGACTTCCTTTATCGTTTCAGAGCTATATCCTGCACGTTCCAAAAGTTCCCAGGTTACCTCAAGAAAAATGCGATGTTGGGGATCTAATAATTCTGCCTCTCTTGGTGAAAACCCAAAAAAGTTTGCGTCGAATTTTTCAACGTCCTGCAACACGCCTTCTGCACCCACAAAATTTGGGTTATCGAGCAATACTGGGTCAACACCAGACTGAAGCAACTGCTGCTGGTTAAAGAAGGTGACGGACTCTACCTCCTGTTCAAGATTAGACCAAAATTTTTCAACGCTATTGGCACCGGGAAATCGACCCGCCATTGCAATAACGGCAATATCATCTTGATACTGTTCTATCATGTTTTCATTAGTGTTCATTTAAATCCATTCCTTTAAATATCTTATACTTTTCTCATGAGGAGAATAGTGAGCTGGTATTAAGACCCATATCTCAAATAACTGAGAGCTTTACCAACACTGAAAATATCATACTCTTCAGCGTAAAAATTCTTTGTTACGAGTTGAGATTTTTCAATTCAATAAGTTTCACAATCTCTTGAATCCACAAATTGAGCGCATTCTCAATAGTTGTCTCTTTATAAATATTGTCACGACACATCCATGTAAACTCATACTTGTCATTCCTAAAGCTCACGAGAATATAGGATGGCCATTTAATATCCGTCAATTCAGAACTACTACAACGGCCAACCGATTCACGGGAAAGAGAGATTAGATGCGCCGGCAAACCAGTTAAATCTATCTGGTCCATTTCAAGCAGTGCAGGAGGAACAATATTGATATTGAACTCAGCATCTCCTGTAGCCTCTATTTGTGTACGAATCTGGTCATTCTCACTTAAATATTTCAGTCCATTATAAGTAAGCCCGGAACCAGGAATTGCACTTAACTGCCGTTGATAGCTATTCACTTTTTCAGCTGGGCTTAATTTTTCATCCACTTCAATAACGACAGGAATATTATCAATTAACCAGCCTATTGTTTTATCCAAATCTACATTGCGAATTATTTTATCCCTGCCATTTACTACCAGATCAAAACGAACACATGAACTTTCTGTCAGCATCGAGATGACATTAGTAAACGCCGTCATAATAATATTAGTGCTAGTAAAGTTTTCAGCGCTGGGAGAGTTATTTAACAGCAAAGAACTATAGTTTTCGGCAAGGGTTTTGGTAATTACAATGTCATTGCCATAGTTTTTGGGATCATGCGATTGGTTTTTGATAAGACCATCTGGATAATCCATTAAAGTTCCTATTTTATTCCATGGCAGTGAAACCCAATAATTCACATCACTTTGAATCTCCTTTGAATTCACATAATAATGCAAATAATTTCCCCATTCTGAAACTGATGTTGTTTTGGCGGGCCCGTTAAACTCCTTCCCTGCAACCAAGTGCAGGTAACGCATAAAAAATTCTTGCACAAAAAGTTTTATGCTATAACCGTCCATTAAGGAGTGATGAACGATCCAAAAGAATCTTGCGGGTTCGTTTTCACCACAATAAAAAATGACAAATTTGCACAATTTACTTGTCAGATCTAATGTTGCCTGCAAATCATTAGCCTGATGTTCAATAGATTTTTTTAGCTCATGTTCATCAGTGATGTGAGAAAAATCAACGACCTCAAGAATATCTGAACCCGGATCAATAATTTTTTCGCGCACCATTCCATTATCCAAATGGAAAACATGTTGCAACCCCTGGTTTTCTTTTAAAACTAGTTTCAGCGCCTCACGTACAGCATCGCAGTTAACATGAGATATATTTAACATTCCAGACTGATTCCAGTGATCCCTAAACACCGCTTTGAATAATAATTGCCTGTTTGGAATGCTGTAAATCGGATCGCCACTCTTATATTGATATTGATAGCTGTCGATGCTTTCTGATACACGACTTTCTAGCAGTAGAGAAATTCCTTCAATGGTTGGTGATGCAACCAATTCCTTAAACAATACTTTAACTCCAAGCTCCTTCATCCTCGACACAGCGTGGATAGCAAATAACGAATGCCCTCCAAGCAGGAAGAAATTATCCGTGATGCCAATATTCCCTACCCCCAAGACCTGCTCCCAAACCTCGACCAACTCACGCTCCATTTTGTTTCTGGGAGCGACGTATTCATTTTCTACAGTGCGCAATTTTCGTGACGTTTCCGTTGGATTCAGCTCGGTCACTACCTCTTCAATCGACTCCCCTACTTCATCCATGGGATTAACTTTTGAAATAAGAACCTGAGGGGCATAGGGTATTGACATTAAATAATCAAATACTTTAACACCATCAAGATTTGACAACTCCTTTTTGCGTTCTACCGAGTCATCAAAATTCCATCGATCCCAATTAACTGAAAACCAGGTTTCATTTCCATGTGCGTATTTATTTTGCGCAAACGAATCCATAAATATATTTGCAGATGCGTAAGTTGAAAAACCGACACCACCGATAAACGCATTTATAGAGGACATTAACAAACAAAAATCTATCTTCCTATTTCTTAAAATCCTATCTATAACTAACACACCAGCAACTTTGGATTTATGCTGCTCGCTAAAATCCTCTTTAGTAACCTCCTGGAAAGGTTTTACAACATTGTTAACCTCTCCCGCCGCATGAATAACACCATTAATTTTGCCAATATTATTTTCAACAGACTCAAAAATTTCATTCATTAAGTGATAGTTACTAACATCTGCGCAATACACAAATACTTCTGCACCACCTTCTTCCATTCTT
>CBFGOY010000101.1:0-5258 GCA_965650515.1 uncultured Cellvibrionaceae bacterium
GAACACGGGAATTTCGTTCAAGTGATCATAATTGGAGAATTCAAGCGATTTAAGGCGTTCAGCCACAGTCTCGCAAATTTCCAGCGGAATAAAATTTTCCTCAATGATTGCCGGAATCTTATGGCCAATCAATAAATCAAGATTAGCCTCCGTTAAAGGTTGCAACTCTTTAGTAATCCAATTGCTCATATGTATCACCATTGTCTAGCCTAGTTAATATTTATTCGTTGATGGTAATTTATCCCCACGCGATAAAACTTAATCAACGTATCCCGGTAAACTGCTCGAATTTTCATCCGGCGGAAAATCCACCGCACTGGACCTATCCGCAACTTCACTATAATTATCACGCGGACTATAAACTTCCATAAACACCGCTGGGGTTCCCTCACTTTTTAAGTGAGGCGAATTGGAATCGGTTAATTGTTGTGGATAATTGTTTTTTACCTTATTCATATTTATCTCTGATATTTAATCCAGTCCATATGCCAGCTTTGTGCGTTTATGAAGAAGCTTCCAATAGCTTATCGTTTACCGAAGCCAGGCTGATTTTTCGATAGATCGCATATACCAGGATGATTGCTGATAGGTATGTGATCATTAAAATACCGGTAGTTACGGCAAAATCGTTTTCAAAAAAATCCAATAAATGCCCGGTTAAAGCTGCCGCAAGGCTGCCGGTGAAACACCCTATGGCAAAGGATATCCCGAAGGTTGAACCCAATTTTCCTTTCGGTGAAAGCTCTACGATGCCGGCGTAGCCGGTCATCCATAAGCATTCAAAGATATAAATCATCAAAACAAAGCTAACGCAGCTTATCCAGACATTGGCGGTAACCACCGTAAGCATATAGATACCGGCTGCAACAAAGGACAGAGCAGTGACGCCAGTCACTATGTTTGAAAAGGGTTTGCTAAAAAATTGATATTTTTTGGCAGCCAACGAAAAGCTTGATGAACCCGCAAATATAGCCAGGCTTGCCATCACATAAGAGGCCGATACAGCGGACGCGTCGAGGTTGAAATGCACCAATGGGAATATGGGTTGTAGAACGCTGTAGCTTCCCTGGAAAAAGGTTGCAGTCAGGGGTGGCAGTACCGCTACGTAAAACAACCTTGCGTCTGCTTTCAATGAACTTCGATATTCATCAAATCGCTTCGCCAGGGACTTGCGTGGCGCTGACGCAGGGAAATCAACGTCTTCCGTGCATTTTGTTAAAGCGATCAATCCGGCGGAAATAACAAAAGTGGCAATATCAATCCAGACAATGGTGGCCAAATCTGCTTTGTCTGCGATAAAAATTCCCGCAACCGCAGCCGCCCCTATTCCGAAGTGATAGCCTGTCTGCATAAAAGATGCGTAATGGGTGGATTTTTCCTTTGGAAAGATGAAACGGCAGATAACGGTTTTATTAATACGGTTAACCTGGTCCAGGATACCGCGTACCAGGAGTATAAGAACTATGGGCAAATAATGAATGTCATCGCCAATAAAAAATAATATCGGCAATGTCAGGATCGCCGCCGCGACATCAAGGAGATACCAACGCTTCCTCGGATTTATACCGTGATCCCAATCGCTGCGATAAAGCACTACCAATAACGCGGGGAGCCATTGCAAGGAAACAAACAATGACGTAAGCAGGCCCGATTTTGTCTGCGCATAAATAGCAATTGCAAACACAATATGTAGCAGTACCGAGCCCGCCGACGAAATAGTAAAGGCGAGCGTAGCCAGCAAAAGGTTAATTCGTCCGCGATTTATCACTGTAATACCACGCTAGGCAATGACGGTGTGTTGTGCAACGTAGTTAATTACACTACCTGCGTTTAATTTGGCTTCTTCCTGGTCCTTACCCCGGCACATCACTTGGAGAATCCAGTTGTAATTGGATTTCAACGTGCTTACCTCATCACCCACATGGCGATGTAGCCACACATGTTCAACATCGAATTTGCTTTTTATCTCATCTTCACTTGGCAGGTTTTTAATAAAACCCGCCTGCTCACTCACATAGCACTTCCAGGCGGCGCCTTGGGTATGCTCATATATTTTGCTCTCTGTATTCAGGTTGCCCAGGCACAATTCGATACAGTCCCCCACGATGGAACGAGAGGTGGCAAGCGCCAACATAAATGAATGCCCACTGCCGCCAACACGCGCGTTCACTTCCACCAAATGGGGAACACCGTTCTGGACAATAATTTCTATATGGCTTGGGCCAAAGGTGTAATGAATAGCATCCAGTGCAGCACAGGCTTTTTGCTCAATGCGCTCCGAAAGCGGGCTTGAAAAAGGAAATGAGGCACCGATCTCCACACTGTTATGTACAACGTCACGATCGGAAATACCGACGACATGGTGCTGGCCAGGACCGGTCGTGAGAATTTCGACGCTGTAGAGATCACCATCAAGAAAATCCTCAACCACAAAGGCCGACGAAATCCAGTCTTCATTAATTGAAGCCAATTCCTGAGCAATCCGATCAACATCGTCGATGGTTTTACAAACCACGGCACCTATGCTGGAGTGTCCTTGCACTGGCTTCAGGAAACAGGGATAACGGATTTCATTTTTTATGTCAGGCAAATCCCTGGCGCTATCAATAAGCCGACATTCGACATTATCGGCTCCCTTGTCCATCAATACCTTACGGAACCGGTATTTGTCCTGGGCTAATTTAATTGCATCAGGGTTTGCACCGGGTAGCGAAAAATATTTTGCGAGGCGTGCCGTAACCAGGGTTCTTATTTCAGCAAACGTTAAAATTGCATCGAATTCACCAACTTTGTGTTGCAAGGTTTCAGCGACCGCACCAAAGTCATTCGAATTTGGCACCGAGATAACCTGGTCAACCTTGTCCAGGATATGCAAGGTTGATTCAGGGAACCATTTCTTGAAGCGCTCAACGCTATCGCTTACCAGGATGGTGCGGTAGCCTTTTTCTTTACAGTAAAGGATAGCTTCCAATCCACTAAAATTAGTTTCAATAAATACGACCGTTGCCACAATAAGAACCCCGTGTTAGTTAAGCTAATTTACGTACATCGGTTTCCAGATTAATAATCCTGGCGTTTTGGTCCCAGAAGCGCTGCCAGAAATCGATACCGGCATCAAACGCCAATTTGAATTCGTGGCGCTGCTGTTCTGTTTTACAAAAGCGCAGGAAATTGGCAATTGAATGGCGAATGTGTTCAGTTTCGTCAGCGCGATGGATTTTGAAAAACTTGGTAGCAGACAAAATACTTTCTACGCGTTCTTCAT
The DNA here is from genome assembly GCA_965650515.1 of uncultured Cellvibrionaceae bacterium. Lineage (GTDB taxonomy): Bacteria > Pseudomonadota > Gammaproteobacteria > Pseudomonadales > Cellvibrionaceae > Cellvibrio. Next base: position 3,266 of record CBFGOY010000101.1, read on the forward strand.
AGCACAAGCAGTTGAACAACATTTCAATGTTTTCTTCGGCAATAATTTCGAAGCTCAACAGCAAGCCGACAATACCGTATTGGCTTTGCATGGACGACATGGTGTTATCCAGGCTTTTTAAAACACCTTTGATTGACGCCATGGATTCACCCATAAGCTCAATCCCTGCCTTGTCCAGGGCTTCCAGATATAATTTTGAATGAATGAAATTTTTATCCCTGCCGCCCAACTCATCGTATGCAATCTGGATAAGATGATGCTGTCTTTCCGCATCGTCCGTTTGTACCACAGCCTTGCAGATAAAGGCGGGAACATAACGTGTAAAATCGTACCAGGCAGTCGCCATACTTTCGGCGGCAACAATTGATCGCCTGGCAGCAATAGTCGCATTGATATTGACGAACACATTATGTTTTTGCGCTTCTTGTTGAAAATAGTTAGTCCAATGCACGACTTCCGGGTGATCGTAGTCATATTCATTTTCAGGAATCAAATACCGGACTTCCTTGGGTTTTTGATTCTCCGCATTGGATTTATCGGCTGTTACAACGTCTAATACTTCCATTCTGCATACCCTCTCAATAGATTTATGATCTAGAAAAGCTTCAGTTGCCTATTTGAGCAACCCTAAATTTCCGGTGAACTTGTTAACGAGTTTCTTGCTTCCACTGATCGCGATACCCAAATATTCGTGCTTATCCGCAGGTGTTTCCTGGACAACCTGAATATATTCTTCGTAAGAGCGGGTAGTACGCGTCGCGCCAAAAAGATCAACAACAATAAGATCCGCTTCATAGTCCTTGAGTTTTGCCCTGATGGAGCGCAACACTTCGGGACTACCTTTCAACGCGGGAATCGGATAAGTCGTAATGCCTCGCCGGATATTGCCATCACTGTCTTCAAAATCTTCCCCGACCATTTCAGGCACCAATTTACCCAGGCTCAAAGCCAATATGGCTGAAGTATTTGCAATGACACCTATGGGAAGATTCTCGTCAATGACAAGAACACTTTTTTTCTCTTGTGGAATTTCATTGTCCGACATAAACGACCTTTTTGGTTTGTGGAAACAAGTTAACGCCCATGGCGGTGCCGAACTACCGAATTAAATTCATCGCACATCCGGTGGCCTCGAAACCTGGGGGAAATCTACTGGATGATTTAATTGTTTAATAGCCGCTATTTTTATAAAAATACTCTTTAAAAATTTTGGCATAATTATCGAGACGCCGATGAATAGGTATATAAATTCAATATGTCGCCTAAGTTTGTATAATATTTAAGTGGGCTGGTGTTTATTTCATCGCACCAATAAATGATTAACGTCGTTAGTTGTTTAACCTCGGCAGCGGGCGGCCAACAAATAGGTTTATCGACTTTTTTTGCGCTAAATAAGGAAGGATATTCTTGTCGTTAGGACACGAACTTTTAAGGGGAACAGATTGCAATCAGAAAATGGTAATCCGCTGATGGGATTATCCATGCGGTTCAAGGATTACGTACAGTTAAATTTAATTATTTTATGATTTGGGAGTAAATCAGGAAGCAAGCGGTAAGAATTAGTAAACCACCCATTAAGCTATTGAACACAGCTATTCTGAACTTATTATTTAAAACCAGGCCGGCCCTATCCCCAAGTACTGACCATGTAAATAACGACAAATAACAAACCACAAAATAAATTACTAAAAAAACTATGAATTGCTGGTTATTTGAAGGGGATGAAAATTGAGAGACGCCCGATACACATGCCATCCATGCTTTAGGATTCAACCATTGTAAAAGAAACCCCTGGTAAAACCCGGGTTGCCTTTGTTTCTCAAGATTAAATGCCGGCCTGGACCGCGAAATCAGATAACCCATATAAAAAATATATAACGCACCAACTACACTCAAATATTTAAAGAATGTCGGATACAAATCAATTACTTTATAGAAACCCAAGCCTATAAATAATAGCAATAACGTAAAACCGATTGTCGCACCGGATACA
>CBFGOY010000102.1:0-5247 GCA_965650515.1 uncultured Cellvibrionaceae bacterium
TCACTGCCGCATAGGCAGCTAAGAAAATGACTCACCCCAACGATTTGGCAAGAGTTTGCATTCACTGCCGCATAGGCAGCTAAGAAAACTCATGAATTACGTGCTTGAGGAACTTGGAAATTCACTGCCGCATAGGCAGCTAAGAAATATGGGCGCCGCGGGCGAATTCAGCGTTGTGAATTCACTGCCGCATAGGCAGCTAAGAAAGCATCGATATTTTGCACACGCTTCCGGGCGGAATTCACTGCCGCATAGGCAGCTAAGAAATAGCAAAAATAAGTTTCAGTATGATGGTAAAAATTCACTGCCGCATAGGCAGCTAAAAACATAGCGAAACTCAAAGGTATAGGAGTTACCGTTCGTTGTTACTCAAGCGGTAAATTAAATATATCCTTCTGACTAAAAATAGTCGGCGTCTAATGAAAATCCCGCGAGTTGACACTCAGGCTTTTCAAGTAATGAGTGTAATCCTGTAGATGGCCTGCAACCAAATGGATGACCGGTGTGGTGCTGTCGGTTGTATTAATTTCCAGCACGCCTTTTATTACCAGCAATTGGGCATTTAATAATGGTTCACGAAAATGCACCTGGGTTTGTTGCCAGACAACAACATTAATGTTTCCGGTTTCATCTTCCAGGGTGACAAACATAGTGCCTTTGGCTGCGCCGGGCCTTTGCCTGCCGGTGACCAGGCCGGCTACGCGTACAAAACGTCCGTGGCCAATGCCGGCTAATTCGCGTTGGGTTTTGCAACGGTTAAACGGTGGTTGGTGGCGTAACAGCGCCATGGGGTGGGCACGCAAGCTTAAACCGAGGCTAGCGTAATCATCGAGCATATCTTTTTCCAATGATGGTGCAGGCATGGTTAACAAATCGTGATGACGCTCGGAGTTTTCCAATAAGGAAATATGCGGTTTTATCGCTGCTGCTTGCCAACGCGATTCATGGCGGTTGCCAGTGAGTTGTGCGAAAGCATCCGCAGCGGCAAGGTGTCCCAAATCCGTTGCGGTCAGTGGCGTACGGCGTGAGAGGTTTTCCAATGAGGTAAAAGGTTTCTTACCTCGCCAACGTTCAATACCTTGCGCTGCATTGGCATCCAATGAGCTGATCTGGCTAAACCCTAAACGAATAGCAAATAAAGGTTGCGGGTTTGGAAAATATTCGGAACCTAGAGGATTGGTTGCAACAGTTTCGAGCTGGTTGTCGTACACACTGCGATTAATATCCACCGGCAATACTATGACTCCGTGGCGTGTTGCATCCTGGATTAATTGTGCGGGTGAATAGAATCCCATGGGTTGGCTATTGAGTAATGCGCAATAAAATGCCGCAGGGTGATGTCGTTTACACCAGGAGGAGGCATAGCACAACAACGCAAAACTGGCTGAGTGAGACTCGGGGAAACCATAACCTCCAAAACCTTTTATTTGCTCAAACAACCGATCGGCAAAATCCTGCGAGTAACCGCGCGCTAACATGCCGTCAATAAATTCCTTTCCAAATTTTATCAGGTCACTGTTTTTACCCCAGCTTGCCATGGAGCGACGTAATTCATCGGCCCGGCCACCGCTGAAACCGGCGGCGACCATGGCGAGTTTTATTGCTTGTTCCTGGAAGATGGGAATGCCTAGTGTGCGCTCCAGGACCGGAATTAAATCTTCATGTTCGTAGGTAACGGCATTTGGATCTTTGCGTCGTTGCAAAAATGGATGCACCATCCCGCCTTGGATCGGGCCGGGACGTACAATCGCGATTTGAATAACCAAATCATAAAATTCTTTGGGTTTTAACCGCGGCAGCATTGACATCTGCGCACGTGATTCAACCTGGAATACCCCGATACTATCCGCCATACATAACATCTGGTAAGTAGCTTGAGCCTCTTCACTGTTGTCGTCGCGGGGAATATCTGCAAGTTGCCGTATGTCAGGCTGATAAGTTTGGATAATACGCAACATTTTCCGTAATGCCGTCAACATACCCAATGCAAGTACATCGACTTTTAATAATTGCATGGTTTCCAGATCTTCCTTGTCCCATTGGATAATGGTGCGCTCGGGCATGCTGGCATTTTCAATAGGAACCAGGTCGCTAATGCGTTCCTGTGCAATAATAAAACCGCCCACATGCTGGGATAAATGGCGAGGGAATGTTGTTAACTCATTTACCAGGTGGAAAAATAAATGCAAGGTATTTCGCGTAGGGGGAACAAATGAATGATCTGTTTTTTGCTGTTCGTTTGCGCGCATCAAACGTTGTTCCCATTCATCGCGTTGGTCCCACCAGGCGATAGATGAAGCTAGTCGGGTGATAAATGTTTGTTCAAATCCTAATGCTTTGCCTAGGTCGCGAACGGCGCTGCGGCGACGATAGGTAATGACGGTAGCTGCCAGTGCAGCGTGTTCACGTCCGTATTTACGGTAAATGTATTGGATAATTTCTTCGCGCCGTTCGTTTTCAAAATCCACGTCGATATCGGGCGGTTCGTTGCGCTCCCTGGAAATAAAGCGTTCAAACAAAATATTGATTTTGTCAGGATCAATTTCAGTTATTCCAAGGCAATAACAAACTACCGAATTAGCCGCGGAACCCCGCCCCTGGTATAAAATATCCTGTGAGCGTGCAAATTCCACTATGTCGTATACGGTCAGGAAGAAAAATTCGTACCCTTGTTCTTCAATCAATTGCAATTCTTTTTCGATTAATTGAATGATATGCCCGGGGGTTCCCCGGGGGTAGCGTCTTTGCACTCCTTCCTGTACCAGGTGCCGTAAATATTCGCTCGGTGAAAAACCATCAGGAACCAATTCTTTTGGATATTGGTATTTCAATTCGTCCATTAAAAAAGTGCATTGTTCCTGGATGCGTTCGGTTTCTTGCAGTAGGGCGGGTGGATACAGTTTTTCCAGTTGTCCGGGGGTTTTTAAATAGGCTTCACTATTGGATTGGGTTTGTGTTCCCAATTGTTGTATTGGGGTATTCAAGCGAATGGCGGTGACACAATCCAATAACATTTTGCGTTTGCTGCTGTGCATTAATGCGAGCCCGGCGGCAACTAGCGGAATTCCCCATTCCTTGCCCAATTGTTGCCAACGTTCAAAATGTTGTTGTTCCCCGCTATGCAATTGATGGTTTACACCGATCCACAACCGCTCCTTGAATGCACGGGTTAAATAATCGGCGTGTATGTGAATGGCGTGTTCGTTGTCATCGGTGATGGGTTCGCATAACCAGATAAGCAAGCAATGTTGTAAGCGAAAACGCAAATCTTCCAAATGCGCTTCATAATTGCCTTTGTCTGCGCGCCGCCGTGCCAGGGTAATAAATCCGGATAGTTCTGCATAAGCGGTGCGTGTGGGCGCGAGGGCAATAACTGTTATCCCGTTGGATAATAAAAAACGGCTGCCGATAATTAATTTAATGTCATTTCCCTGGGTGGCGGCAAATGCTTTTACGACACCAGCCAATGAACATTCATCGGTAATGGCAATAGCGCTATAACCTAATTCCGCTGCGCGTTGTACCATTTCCCGGGGATGGGAAGCACCGGTCAGGAAAGTAAAATTGGTAAGGGTATGAAGGTGGGTGTAATTCATGGCTAACAAAAAATGCCTTGCACAAACCAATGCTGTTGTTGCAAATCTTTAAAAATCCATAAACGCAATCCGTCTTGTCGCTGCGCCATAAAATAATCGCGCGCTGTGGGTGTATCCCACCAATGTGTGTGGATACGCTCGGGACCCGCTAATAGTTGTAATTTCCCCCGCCAATGCAACCCTGTCGGTGTTTGTTCAATCGCTTGCGGGCTCGCAAATAACCATTTGGGGCGTAATGCGTGTTGTTGTAGCGCGGACAATACTTGCCAGGCGGCTTTTTGATAACTGATGGTGTCATTGCTTAGCTCCGGTAAATGATCATCCTTGTAACTGATTTTATAAATTGCACTGTTGCCCAGCCGCGCTTTAAGTTTTGCGGTGGTAAGGGTGAAATCCTGGGTGGTTTTATGGCTTGGCGATTGTTGGGAAAAATCCAGGTGATAAGTCTGTGCTTGCAATGGCGAGGTAAAAGGGCAGTGCAATTCCAACTGGTCTACCGCAAAGCGGAACTCGTATTGTTCAAACTGGATCAGGCTGAGGTCGAGTAATAAATGGTTTTGTTGCTGTGGGGTATCGCAATGCACGCGAATGGTTTCGCGTTCCTGGTAAATACTGATGAGGTGCCATTCAATCGTTTGGCATTGTTGTTGGTGCTGTTGCAAGTGATGGCTTAATTTTTGTAGCAGCAAAGCTAACCCTGGTTCCAAAAGATCCAGTTGCGTAACCGGGAATTCCAGATCCAGTCTTTCAATAAATCGGATTTCGGGATGGAATATTGGAACCGGGGCGGAAAACAATCCGGGTTGCTGCATGTCCTGGCTGGTATCCAGCATATCGCTGAGGTATTGGCTGAATGCCTGGCCAAAACGTTTGGTAAAACTGCGTAAGCCACTGGTACGTATTTGCTGGATTAAATCACCGAGCGTTACAAATCCGGTTTGTTCCAATGCATTGGTGATACAGGGGAAATCTTCCAGGCAGGTTATAGGTAGTTGTTGCAAATATTTGCGAAAAAAATGGCGTAATTGTTCAGGCGAGTCTTGTCGGATATGTTGTTCAATATCTTCAATAAAAATGTCCGGTTTGTCTGGAAAGCTGCACAACCAGGCTGCTTGCGCGGTGTGTGCCAATGCGTGGCGATAACCCTGGAAAGCAGTATCCGCCATTGAATGCAAATGGCGATGGACAGCATCGAGCAATGCGTTAACCCCGCCAAATAAAGTTAACGAACGGGAAATTTCCAGTAACACTCCATGGGCATTTGTGTACTCGGAAATATAAATTTGCACATGCGGCGTGAATTGATACAAGGCTTCGCATAAATCCATTAAATTTTTTTCGGTGATATTGTCGTCGCCAATGTTTGCCGGTTGGGCATTAGCCATATCCACCGACAAACGAATGGCCAGCCACAATCGCATTGTCGGCGGTGATAAGGCACTGCGGTTATCCATTAGCGACTCCGTAAACGGGATATAGTGGTTTTACCCGGTTTAGTCGCAGGTTTGGTGGGGGAACGTGAGGCCGGGGTTGTGCCCAGGCTGGCGTGGGGTTGATAACCCATCCATTCAGGGGGGAGTGGCAACGTCAGTGGCTTGTTCAATAATGTTTGATCGCCGCCTTTTTGTTTACTGATGGTGACCTCCAGGTG
>CBFGOY010000103.1:0-4835 GCA_965650515.1 uncultured Cellvibrionaceae bacterium
GATGTCTCCAGCGGCGCAAGGAGTGTTTTTTCCAATGAATCGGTTGGATCGGGCGATGCTTATGGCTCAGGTGAGTCTGAACTCATTAAAGCCATTGCGCTGGATGAGCCACGTAACCGGCTTATAGTGCTTGAGATGACCACAGGCCATATATTCGCAGTCGATTTGGACACGGCAGAACGCTCCATCATATCGGAAATGACTTTGTTACATCCTACTTCCGATGTGTGGCCTGATAATGAGAAAAACTATATCGGGGCGCAAATCGATGTAGAAAACGAATTGCTTTACACCGTCCATCATCGTGTGAAAGCATTGATGGTGGTTGATTTGCAAAGCGGCCAACAATTAGTACTGTCGAAGGCTGCGAATGTAGTGCCTTAATAGGTTTCACAAGGAGGTGTTTCCATGATTCCCCTGATTTACCCCGGTTATTTGGGCGAGCATTACCAATTGCTCGCCCGGGGGCATAAGGTTTTTTCCTGCGGCATTCCGGTAACGACAATTGATGCCGCGCATTTATTCAGCGTCATCACCCGTGAATTAACCATCCCCGTCGAACAATGGCGGGGAGTGTTAATGCGTTTGGGTACTCCGGTCCCGCACAATTTCTTTCACGTCTACGATATTTATCACGAGCTTGTTAAGCTCTGCCAACGTGGCGATTTGCGTTTGGTAAAAATTCCCCGCCTGGAGCGCTTGCCCGCTATAGCGACAGGAAATGGTTGGGGCTATTGCTTTATTCGCGGCCCGCAATCCCATCCCCAGGATCACTCACCGGTCAGTTTTAATTCCGTGCAGGAAGCGCAAAATTTCGTAAGCTCACTCAACGTCGGTGAAAAAGGACTGCGACTATGTACGCACCGCAATCCAGCGCTGGCGGCATTATTGGATCGGGAAACGGATTTTAACCAAAGGTTTATTGAAGGCCTCGCAAACAAGGAAATCCTGGCCTACAAGGTTCGGGTAGGAAATTCAGCACCGGCAGTCAAACCACTGGAATATATGCCTGCCACGGCGGTGGATAGGGAAGTGCCTTCAGTAGGACCGCAATCTTCAAAACCAAATGATCTATCGTCCAATAATAATGCTGAATTGGCAAAAGGTATTGGAAACTCTCCTAAGCAGAAAGCAGCTAGGCGAAAAATAGCTTATGAATTTTACGAAAATCAGGGTTTGCCAAAATCTAAAATTAATAGCCACTTATTGGGAATAGATTTTTCTCGCCCAGTTGAAGTTGTTTCATTAACAAAAGGTAAGATTGTTAACCAGTATCAGATTCCTTTGGGCCATCAAGGAAATTATTATTGTGAGTTAGGAGTCGAGCCAAGCAAGTTAGGTATAGCTGATATAGCACTTGACCGTAATACTGGTGAGGTTGTTAAAAAAGTGGCAAATACTTATAGGATTAATGATGTTGTTGAAGTTTTGAAATCTACTGCGGCAAAAATAGAAGATTTTTGGTCTGTTCCCGATCAGGTTATAAAAACAAATGGCGGTGAAATTCAGTACTTTAATACTCAATCGAAAAAGTTTACAAAAATCAGGTAACAGCAATGAAAAATTTTATCGACAAAATTAATGCTGCCAGAATTATCGCAGATGAAATATACAAAAAAAACCAAAATTTCCCAATTATTCATTCTATAAAAAATCAGCTGGACTTCATCGCGAATGATTTTGATTGTTCAGGGAACTTTAAATTTACCGCAGCTAAAGAGAACGTTAAAAGGTTGATTTTAGGTATACAAGCTGTTCGGGAAATTGAACCAATATATCCTGAATTTGCGGATTTATTGTGTGAAATAGATTATGAATATAAATGTCTGTACGGAATTGATTGCTTCTGAGTGAGGCAGTTATAGTCCAAATATTAAAAATAAAAACTGCTGGAGGCAGTAGTGCCAAAAGAAAATTAGTATTGCACGGGTGATGGCTCTATTAAAAATATATTTTCAGGTTGCCCCAATGAATGCGGAGTAATGGAAATCTTTGCCTACTAGAAGCCCGCAAACACTCGGCCAACTCGAAGCCAGTGGCAGTGCCAAACGTATTTCAATGAAGCCACTTTAAGGAATTATGTTATGCAGTTATTTGAGCAATATGATCCGCGTAATCCTAAACCTGAACATTGGCTCCTTAAGTTTTTCAAATCCCCGGAAGAGGGTGGTTTGCCAGCAAGCAAAATCAGTTACGAAGAAATTGTCGCAGGGGAAGATCTACACGTAATGCGTAGCGCTAATGCCGGCTGCCCACATCCCGGTTATGCCATTACCAACGGCAGTCGTAGGAGTCATATGGATGCAGATGATTTACAAACGCTTTCGCTTTCTGATCCGTGGCTGTTTCAGAATGGCTTGATGGATTATTTAAAATCGCTGGCGGATGATTTTGAAAAAGGCCGGCTTTGATTTGCATTTTTCCATAGTGCCGTGGTTTTGCGTCTGGCTCCGCGGTAGAAGTTTGACATTACCGTTAAGCTTAAAAATTGGTTTCAATCGAGTAACTGGAGGGCTTTCACCTATTCCAGGCGTGGATTCCCTTTGAGTCAGGTATAACATCTGCCAACTGTGGACAACAGCAACAAAGTCCTTACACTGCGAATACCCGTTTTTCTGAATCAAAAACAAGGATGCCATTGTGGTCAATTTCGTCATAAAAGATTTTATCGGTCAGGCTTATGAGCTGACTGGCCGCGCAAGTTCACCGCGTTCATCATCAGCGCAGCGCTACTCCAGCGACGCCTATTCAACTTTTCGTTTGGTTGCCAATCTGCCATTGGCTCCAGCCCACTGGGTGCAACTTCTTAGAAGTACCGATCAATATCTGCCCGATTTTCACAGCAGCCATCCGGGAGAGGTATACCAAGCCGTTGCCGCAGCGATAATGCGCGGCGATTTAATGCTCTATAAATTGCCGGCACTCAATGCCAATCATTGCCTGGCAGGCAAGAAAGGTGTTGGTTTAGGGATTATCAAAGGCCCCAATCCCCACTGCGCAACGGATTTAATTCCCGAAGTAATTGGCAGTGTGGAGGCCGCGCAACAATTGCTGGACAACCTGGGCATCAGCCCACAGGCATTGCTGGGCTATTTGAGCTACGAAAATCTCTACAACAGCTATCAAAAGCGCAACCCGCTTAACGACGCACTGCAATTACTCGCCAGCGGCGACCTGCTCGCCTACAAAATCCTACTGCCACCCAAATCCCCGCCCAAGAAAGCCACGGAATATCTTCCGGCTACCGCAGCAGATAGGCCTGTGCCTTTGGCGCCGGAGAATAATAATTTTTCAACAAGTAATAATGCTAAAAACTCTGAAAAATTTAATGCGACTCCCTCTGAGATGGTGGTTCGATCGGCTAATAGCCATAGCGAGCTTGTTTATGAAAAGCCTACAGCGGAAGATATTGCATTAGCAAAAAGCGAAGGTAGTTCTAGCTTGCACATTCAAGCTAGGGAAACAGTCGCTCGTGATTTCTTAAAAAATAATGGATTCACTCAAGATCAAATCGAAGATGCGCTTGGCGCACCTGATGGTTCAAAAAATGGTGGCATTGACCTTTCGAAGCCTGTAGAAGTTATTACTTTTCCACCGCCTGAAAAAATGGTTCAGTATGTAAAATCTCATGGCTATCCTGGAAACTGGTTTGATCCATTATCAACACAAACGCCGGAAATGCTTGGAATTAGCGGAGAAACAAGGACGCTAAAAAGTTTTACTGTTGTGCCTGGCAGCGGACTCAAATCAATAGCAAAGCCCGTAGTTGATAACTGGACAAACCCAGAGAATCCAATAGCTACTTCTGGTGGCGGTATTCAATTGCTAGTGAATGACGAAACAAAAAGCATGATTTCCAGCATAAATCCTATAGGGGTATAAAAAATGAATTTTTTAAAAGTTGAACAGTTAGCGCTCCAAGCTATCGATAAATTTACTAACCAAAAGGTGATAAATATAAACGAGCCATCTATTCAATCAATACTGGCTCAACTCAACTTTATTGCCAGTTGTGCAAAACAAGGAAAAAATCCTCGCAACTCGCTACCAGAGGGAAAGGTCTTTACTTACGGCATAATTTCTTCAAGAGAGTTCGCGTCTCCGGAAGAGCTGGAATTGAAAAAATATTTGACTGCCGTAGATAAAGAGCTTTATCCAGAATCTTACAAGTCATAGAGCACCTGTATATTGACGGCGTGTATGCCTTATCGTAGCTGAAAAGAAGCAATTGGCCAGCAGCGTAACTAAAAAAGCTGTTATCTCTTTGAATAACCTTGGAATGTAATATGAACTACGAAGCGCTTCGCACTGCAGCAAACAAGGTTATTATCGCAATAGATACTCAGGCGCCACAGTACGTATCAGCAAATGTATTGGCTTCGATTAAAAATCAGATGGTGTTTATCCGTGATAATGCAGCAACGGGTAAGAATCCATCTGAAGAATTGGCTTCTGGTACAAAATTTACTTATGCAATTCTTGCCTCGCGCGAATTAGCGAGCCCCGATGAGACTTTTCTGAAAGACTTGATAGATGAAGTGACCAGAATATTACTACTGAATTGAGGTGGGTTTTAGCTTGGAGGATTTAATCTTGAAGTGCATTCTAGACTACGTAGGAAGACAGGCCTGCTGCCTGTAATCTCGTCGTTTTCCTCCAAAAAGAAATATGAATTGAAAACCGCAAGCAACTGACCTCCGCACAATGATGCCAGATCATGACACCTGAATTAAAAGAACAATTATTGCTCAGACTCTTTTCTTCAATTGAGTATATGGAAGAATTTACCGAGCACTACGTTGCAGGATTGCAGGCGGCAGAAGATGCTTTTGCGG
>CBFGOY010000104.1:0-4567 GCA_965650515.1 uncultured Cellvibrionaceae bacterium
GTATCATTCCCATCGCTTCCTGCTAAAAAGTCATCTCCCTTATTACCAATCAAAGTATCATTTGTTTCATAAGCATGGATTACATCATTAGAGCCAGAACCATTTAAACCCTCTAATTTTATCCGCGCCACATCCCACACATTTCCGTTCGCGAATGCAATTTGTTCTATCGCATTCCAGGGAACCAACACACCATTGGTGCCAAACATATTATTAACGGTAATTTTTTCCCCGGTACTTAGCGATAACACCAACCCTGTATACTCTCGACGCACACTTACATTACTTTCCCCAACCTGCGCACCGAGGGTAATTGTATCAACACCACCTATATCAAGGATGGTATCGTTGCCATCGCCAATATTAAATTGATAGTTATCATTGCCCTCAAGCCCATTGAGAGTGTCATTACCTTTACCTCCAATAAAAATATCATCATTGGAAGTTCCGATTATGGTATCCGCAGTATCGCTGCCCCTAAAGGTTATTACTCCAGGATTTTTTATTTTGTCTACTAAAAACTCCCTGGTCCATACATCACCATTACTGAATTGAACAGAATGTATTGCCTGGAATTCCCTAAAGTCGCCATTTGCTTCAAGACTACCGGCATAAATTTTTCCCTGATCCGGCATCCTCAATACAAGGCTGGAATTTTCCCGTACCACAATAACATTCTGCGCGTTAAGGCCCGCACCCAACTTAAGGGTATCTATTCCTGTGGTATTAGAGACAGAAATAGTATCGACACCATCCCCCAAATTATAAACATAGGTATTGTTCCCGTTTTTTCCTTGAAGGTAATCGTTTCCGATACCACCAATTAAAGTATCATCAAAGCTGGTGCCGATTAGGTCATCAGCACCACCACCGCCATAAAGGATGTTATTTTCATCAAAACCTTCAATGTAATCATTGCCTTCTGTGAACTCCAACATCTCCTTTTTAATACGTTCATAATCCCATAGCACACCATTAGCAAACTGGATATTTTGTACCGCGTTGGATGCAACCAATGCACCAGTAATTCGATCATACATACCGTAAACGGTTAGCGAGGCATTTTTTGTGGTTTGCAACAACATATCCGTGGAATAATGTTTTCTAACAACGATATCGGCTTCTGTAATACCATCATCAAGGTAAATAGTGTTATTACCACCGGTTTCAATAATCCAATCGTCACTATCCGCAGGCTTTAGAATATATTTATCATCGCCAGTCCCACCATACATATTGTCATAACCCGCACCGCCGACAAAAATATCATTACCTCCCATGCCATGAATATTGTCGTTACCATTTAACCCCTCCAGTAAATCATTACCCGCAGTGCCATTTAAATTATCGCTGCCATTAGTTCCCAGGGTAACGGGTTTTGCTAATTCACTTTTAATACGCTGCTGGTCCCATACCACACCATTAGCAAATTGAATAAACTCGATGGAATTACTGGTGAAATTTCCCGCAGAATCCAACGCGTTATTAATTGACAAAAGATCTTCGCCAGACTGTGATAGCACTATATTAAACGCATCGGCCTTAATACTGAGTTGCAGCTCCGAAAAACCAACGCCTAGCTCTACACGATCAGAGCCAGAGGAATCGATAATTTCGTCATAGCCATCGTATAAGTTGTATTGATAAATATCATTCCCTGCGCCGCCGTTTAATTGGTCATTACCCCCGCCGCCCACCAAAATATCTTTACCCGCTGTTCCTGTAAGGACATTATCTTCATAGGTACCAACAAGCGGGGTATTCATTAGCTCTTGCTGTATGCGTACCTGGTCCCATGCGCTATTGTCAGAAAACCTTATAAACTCTATAGCATTAGCAGTAAAATTCCCTGCTGCATCAAAGGCATTCTTTATAGTAAAACCACCGCCATTTTCTATCGTCACCAATAGATCATTCTCGGCATCACGCCGTAAAATTAGTTGATGGGGAGCAATACCTACATCCAGATCAACACGATCAGTGCCTGATGTATCGGTGATAACATCATTACCGTCGCCCACCCGGTATTTATAAATATCATCACCCTCACCACCACTCAGTGAATCATTACCTTTGCCACCAACAAAAATGTCATTGCCCGTTGTACCCGTTAAGGTATCCGCACCGTCGCCACCTTTTATTTTGGCCACTTCCTGAAATAGCCTATTTAAATCCCAGCTAACGTTATCGGAAAAGTGAATAGACTCAATAGCATTTTGCGTGTAAGTATTAGCGGCATTGGAAAATAAATTTTTCACGACAATGCTGCCGCCGGTAATGAAACTTAACACCAGATTATTATTAATATCGCGATTGGCCAGCACCTGTTCCTGGGTTATACCGCCGATTAACTCAATACGGTCCACACCGCCTGCATCATCGATTACATCGTTGCCATCCCCTATGGCATATTGGTAAATATCATCACCAATACTTCCCACCAACAGGTCATTACCCTTGCCGCCGATTAAGGTGTCGCCGCCATCCGAACCGTAGAGGTAATCCCTAGCCTCTGTGCCTTTTACAACTAGCACTTCCTGCTGTATACGCTCTATGTTCCATACCGTGTTATCGGCAAAGCGAATGGATTCAATTGCGTTAGCGGCAACCAAAGCGCCGGTAGTGGCATCAAACATACCCGTTACGGTAATCGATTCAAGGGTATCCAGTGTTATCAGTAAATCTGCGCCTGAGCGTTGCACGCTGATTTGAGTGGGTGCTATACCAGCACCGAGACTGATAGCATCCACTCCTGATCCATCACTAATAACATCCTGTCCGTGGCCGCGTGTGAATTCGTAAGTATCGTTACCGGCTAAACCATTGAGGTAATCATCACCAGCCCCGCCTGCAATTACATCATTGGTATTAAAACCATAAATTTCATCATCGCCGTCCGTACCTTTCACCGCTTCCAATTGCATACGGGCAAGGTTCCAAACCGTACTATCAGCAAAACGAATGCTTTCAATCGCAGTTTCGCTGATAATGCTGCCATCACTAACCATGTCCGAGAGAGTGATACGTTCACCCGTATCCAGTGACAATAAAAAGTTAGCACCATCGCTTTTTAGCGACAGGTTGGTTTCACTAATGCCTACACCCAATTGAAGAACATCAGAACCTGCGGTGTCGGTAATCACATCATCGTCATAGCCGCGCGCAAAATAATAGGTGTCATTACCCGCACCGCCATGCAGCACATCATAACCAGCACCACCATCCAGGCTATCGTCACCGTCACCCGCATCTAATTGGTCATGGCCTTCACCCCCCCAAAGCTGGTCATTACCGCCCAAACCACGAAGGTCATCATTGCCTTGATAACCGCGCAGCACATCAGCGATCGCTGTACCTGTTAATTCATCATTGCCGGTGAATACGGCCGACAACACCAATGTGCGTGTGACCTCAGGCAGCCCCGCTGCTGCAATTCCAATAGCAGCGGAAAAATCTTTATAAAGTGTATTTACATCATACGGATTGTAGCCCTGCATAACGTCCAGGAAATCTTGCAACCGGGTAAATGCGCCAGGAACGCCACTCGCAATATTTGCAATCAAAGCGGCACTGGCTTGCGAAAAATCACCGTGCCATTTACCCAGGTCATAAGTAAAATCCACCGTATCCAATAATGTTTTGGCGTGGGTTTGTTGCATTAATTGGGAATATACAGACAGGGTTAATTGCTGGTAAATCCGTTCTACACTCACCGCATATTGCCCCGAAGGTTGTTGCTGCCCTGCGGCCTCACCCCAAAAGCTTTCCAGCACCCCAAGGTGTTGCGCATTTACAAATTCACCGCGACTGTTAACGGCCGTATTTTGCTGATGAGTCCACAGCACTAAAATTTCATTCACTAATTCTTTTCTGATAACAGCATCGTTTTCCTGCACAAAATCTTCCACCGCTGCTTTAAGCGCACCACTGGTATCCAGCACCATTGCTTCATGTAACGAATAGGTATTGCCGGAGCCTTGCGCATTTGGCAATGCAAGGATAGCGGCGGGAATAACAATAGGCTCACCTTTTAAATCATGCACAGCAACAGACTGGCGCGCATCGCGATTAAACCAGAGGGTATGGATAACACCGGTAGAATTATCAGTGCGGATAAAGCTCCCCTGTTCACGGTGTTCAATACGATTTTTATCCACAAAGGGAGCTGATGTATTGGTTAACGAAATTGACTGGATGCCGGATTCCTCCAGTGTTAGCAATTCACCCGAATCCGCAAGGCCATTGGTGTTTGCATCCTTCCAGATTTTTAATTCGGTAAACACAGAATCGCCGTTATTGATTACACCGTCATGATTGGAATCAAATTCTGCGAGGGCTTCAAAACCGTTGGCCGCTTTGTTGCCGTTGTTTAAATAGGTTTCAGTACCAAATAGTTCCGCGCCACCATCAATAAAATTATTGTGGTTTCTATCCAATACCAACAGGCCGTCGCCCGGCGCAACCCAACTGGTTTTTTCGGCAAAACCGCTGTTATCCAAATCAAACTTCACGCCGTTTAGCAGCGGCAGGGTTTCGATAGTGCCGTTATTATTTAAATCAAAGGCCA
>CBFGOY010000105.1:0-4433 GCA_965650515.1 uncultured Cellvibrionaceae bacterium
TATCTGCATTAGGTACCGCAAAATGTAGTTGATCGGCAAGCTCATCAGCGGTAAATAACTTTACCTCCAGGCGCCCAATGTCCGCAGCGGGAAAACGTTCGCCAATCCAATCGGCAGTTTGTGTCGCGTCGCCAAATAACAAACGTTGCAGTACGCGTTTAATGCGAAACCAGTTTGCTTGTTGAATCGTGGTATAGGGGTTAGCGATAACAAATTTCAGTATTTGTAATGCCATCGTCAGTCGACCACCGATGCCAGAGAGCGGTTTACGCGTATCAATTTTGTATTCCGCAACAAATGCATTGGCTTCATTGATCAAGCTGACATAAGCCGTAGTGCGATGTGGACGAAGTGTTGCCAGGGTATAAATACTATTAAATACGCGCAATAACTTGCCCAAAGGTGAGCGATTAAGATGATATAATGCCAAATAAACTTGGGTTAGATGAAAGAATAAATATTCTGCCTTTTTGGTGGTTTCTTCATGATTGGATATGTTGTTGTCTTCAACTGACATAAATCATTCATCTCAATTATTAATTGGGTACTACGGAGAAAAAACGGTCAACAGCATATTGATAAAGTTGAAGATCCAGACTGTTGCGTGCTTCCAATTCGCTAAATAGTTGCGAGCCTATTTCATTGCGCATGTTCTCCAATGCCTGGTTAGTTGTACCAGTTTCATTTGACGATGCATTGAGCTGTTTATTAAAAACCCTTAGCTCAGGGAAAGCCATTTTTAAGTAATAATGCATGCGCTCAAGTGATGGTTGCATATACTCTACCAACCCAAAAAATGGTGAGGAGGCAACTGTAGTTTGGGCAACTTGCAATATTTCAGCCGGCGTAGTGGGGCGGCGCTGTAATTCCAGTGGTTTGTATACCTGATTGGAAAGTTTATAGGTTTGGAAATCTGAAAAAACTCCGGCTTCGTTCTTTGCAAGTTTGGTATTCAAATAGTCAGTAAATGTACCCTTTGGGCTGGTCAATCCCTCCTGGACTTGCCATTCAAATTTCCATGCTGAGCGAGCCCGTAGTAATGGATGACGCAGGAAAAATATAGGGTAAATAGTGAAGTCACCAACTGGCTCTGGCAGGAATGCATCGTGTGAAGAAATCGCACATAGCTGCGGATTATGCTCCAAAAATACCTGTAGCTCATAGGGCAAAATTTTTACACCGGGTGTCGGTAGTTTATCCAGGTTTTGCCATCGAGAACCAAAGGATGTGCGCAATATTTCATCAATTGTTGTGCCTGCATTCTTAAATATATGGTAATGAACAATAATATTACGCATGGTATATACAACACTGGAAATAGATTGTGGGCACTTGTCCCCACAATTAAATGATTGATTTTTGGGTGACAGATACACCGGATAAGGCTATACCCAAGCGACGCTTATCTTGTCCTTTACCACTTTCTTGTGGTGATACGGTATTTGTCAGGATCACGTTGAGAGTTGTTACTCCTGGATTGCTGGAGGCTGGGAGTTTAAATTCAATAATTTGTTGTTTTTCAGCCGATCCCAGTTTGAACTCAGTGGCTTCGCCATCAATTTTGACAGTTAAGGTTTTAAGCAATTCTTCATCTACCACAGAAATAAAACGTAGTTGCCCAAACTTTTCCTTGCTGCGGGTAATTGGCAACTCAAAGGTATTCACCGGCGAAGGGCCTGTCCATGAATAATACAGGCCGGTATCTGTCTTCTCAGTTCCGTAGAAATTGGTTTGGGCACCGAAACAATCTGCGGTAATTAGAATTTCATCAATGAGTTTCAGCGTATGTTTCGGACTGCTACCAGTGATGTTTAAACCCTGCGCAACCAGTACATGTTGATTGGCAAGGCTGGTTTCGAGCAATTTTATCCGCGCAGACAATAGTCCCAACACATCAGTGAAATGATTGGCGACGATATCCAGATGCTCATACGGGTTTGTAGACGCATCGATTTTACCGGCCAGCTCCGCTTTGAACGAGGCTGACTCAGCTACGACCAAGCGCTCAAAATAATCGATATCGGCAACAAGGTTCTTAAGCGTGTCTATCATTTTATTATCCGTCATGACTGTCTCTCTAGGCCCGAAAGTTATGTTGATTTTCAATAAACCAGGCATAAGCACTACGTAAACCCTCTTCGAGGTTTATGTGGTATTTCCAGCCTAATCGTTCAAGGCGTGATACGTCCATTAATTTGCGTGGGGTACCATCGGGTTTGCTTGCATCAAACTTAACCTCACCTGCATAACCAACCACCCTGGCAACGGTTTCTGCCAGTTCACGAATAGTACAATCAACGCCGGTGCCCACATTGATATGGCTGAGCATAGGTTCGGTTTGGCTGTCATAAACGGCTTTAGGCAAATTCATCACATATACCGATGCTGCTGCCATGTCGTCAACATGCAGGAATTCCCGCATTGGTGTGCCGCTACCCCACACAACCACTTCCGGTGCTTTTGCTAATGCGGCTTCATGAAAGCGCCGGATGAGCGCCGGAATTACATGGGAATTTTCCGGATGGAAGTTATCGTTGGGGCCGTACAGGTTGGTAGGCATTACTGAGCGGTAATCCACACCGTATTGGCGATTGTAGGATTCGCACAATTTAATACCAGCAATTTTAGCAATCGCATACGGCTCATTGGTACTTTCAAGTGTACCGGTCAGCAGCGCACTTTCTTGCATGGGTTGCGCTGCTAATTTGGGGTAAATGCAAGATGAACCCAAAAACAATAATTTTTTAACACCCGCTTTAAATGCACAGTGAATAATGTTGCATTCAATCATCAGGTTTTCATAAATAAAGTCCGCAGGGTAGGTGTTATTGGCGTGAATACCACCGACCTTTGCTGCCGCCAAATACACTTCATCAATCTTGTTTTTGGCAAAAAAATCATGCACTGCCTGTTGGTTGCCAAGGTCAAGTTCCATATGGGTGCGGGTAATTATTTCAACCGCCTCCGGTTGATTATTCAGCTGTCTCACAATGGCAGAACCAACCATACCCCGGTGGCCTGCAACAAAGATGTTTTTCATCGCTCACTTTTCTCTTTACAAATTGGTTTGAAATCAGCAATTTATTGCGTATGCGGGCTGATATGATATGCTTTTTTACTCCTTGGATACCGCAACATCATACCCATGATATTTAAGCAAGGCATGCTGTTTGGCTTTGCTCAGGTCGTGCTTCATCATCTCGGCACACATTTCTTCTACCGTAATTTCTGGCACCCAACCTAATTTTGCTTTGGCTTTACTTGGATCACCTAACAAGGTTTCTACCTCGGCAGGGCGGAAATAACGTGGGTCTACCCGTACAATTATGTCACCTATTGTTACTGCCGGTGCATTATCACCATCTACAGCGGTCACTGTGGCGATTTCGTTTACGCCTTCACCGCTAAATTCCACGGTAATACCTGCTTCGGCGGCGGACATACGTACAAACTCACGTACAGAAATTTGTTTACCGGTAGCAATTACAAAATCTTCCGGAGTGTCTTGTTGCAACATCATCCACTGCATGCGCACATAGTCTTTTGCATGCCCCCAATCGCGCAGCGCATCCATATTGCCCAAGTACAAGCATGGCTCAAGACCTTGCGCAATATTGGAAATACCACGAGTAATTTTGCGAGTTACAAAGGTCTCGCCACGACGTGGAGATTCGTGGTTAAACAAAATCCCGTTACAGGCATATATGCCATAGGATTCACGATAGTTAACAGTAATCCAATAGGCGTACATTTTCGCCACGGCATAGGGAGAGCGTGGGTGAAATGGCGTGGTTTCTTTTTGCGGAATTTCTTGCACCAAACCATAAAGCTCAGAAGTGGATGCTTGATAAAACCGAGTCTTTTTTTCCAGACCGAGAAAGCGAATGGCTTCCAGCAAACGTAAAGTACCGATCGCATCTACATCTGCAGTATATTCCGGTGCTTCAAATGAAACGGCCACGTGGGATTGAGCTCCCAAGTTGTACACTTCGTCCGGCTGAATCTCTTGCATAATACGAATCAGATTAGATGAGTCAGTTAAATCTCCGTAATGCAATTTGAAGTGCGCGTTAGTTACATGCGGATCTTCATAAATGTGATCTACTCGCTGGGTATTAAATAGAGACGCGCGGCGCTTTATACCGTGGACTTCGTAGCCCTTTGCTAACAATAACTCAGCTAAATAGGAGCCATCCTGGCCAGTTATTCCGGTAATAAGTGCTTTTTTCATACTGTATAATCTTCCATAGGTTTTTAATTTTTAGCAAACTTTTAGCTTACAATTTTTGTAATGCCAATTCATATTCAGAGAGTAACGAATGTACAAATCTATGAGTAAAGTGATGTCTTCCAGATCTAACTTTATGTTTTCTGAATTTAGAAAATTTTTGGAATCAAATACAGAAATATGAGCGTACTTATGCGCTAACAAC
>CBFGOY010000106.1:0-4298 GCA_965650515.1 uncultured Cellvibrionaceae bacterium
TTTGGCAATATATCCAGATAAAATATTTTTTTGAAATGTGGGTCTTGATCAGCGACCCACTCATCGAAAACATAGAGCTCCTTATCATCCAAAAAGGCTACAAGTAAAGCCAGACGCCTTCTTTGTCCATCCGATAACTTCAAAGTTGAAAAATGCCCATCTTGAAATTGCACCTTTTCTTTTAATTCCAACACATCAAGATAATAATTTATCTGTGCCTCAGCTTTTGCATCGTTGGAATAATCGATATGCAATTGTTTGAAAAGATAATAATCGGAGTAAATACATGCAATCTGCGCACGATAACTATTAATGTTTTCAGAGGTAACTGCTATGTCATCAAAACTGATTTCGCCGCTGACGGCTGGGTAATGCAGGCTGACGACCTTTAACAAGGTAGATTTCCCGCTCCCGTTGCCACCGACGATAAAAGTAATTTCACCACGATTTATGAATGTATCAATGGGCCCTATACCAAACACGTTAATATTGGCCCCATCACCCATATGGCGATAACAAATTGATTTCAATTTAATGACCTGCCATGCAGGCACCGCGTGTAATTTTTTTTCCGCTCCTTCTTCCGGCAGTTCCTTGAACAGGTTTTGTACCCTGTTCAAGGATATTTTAGCTCGAGCCAACTCTGGTAAAACGTTTAGAATGAAGGCAAGGGGGCTGGTAATATACAACAGAACCATTAAAACCCCGGTCAGATCGACTATTGATATAGCCCGGTAATTAATGTACACAAATCCGATAAATCCCATTGCGAAAAAACAAATAAGATCACCGTAATTTCGTGCAATACGAACAATGGTAAAAGCTGTTTTTTCGAGTTTTACTATATGGCGCTCTTGCGCCAACAATTGATGCTCCATGAAATGCGCATGCTTACCCTGATTCAATTTTAATTCTTTAGCCCCTTCCACAAGTCCGCGAAATCCCTCTTGCAGGAAATCCATATGGTATCGGGATTTTTCAAAATATTTTGAACCGATAATGATAGGCAGGCGAAAAGTAATAATTCCAAAAATAATAGTGCAAAAAACAAAAACAAATACGCCCTCATTGAGATAGTACAAAAAACACATCAACCCTAGAACTGTTGATAACTGAACTAATATGTCAGGAATAATGCCGGCACCATAAACAATATTTTGAACATCAGTAGTCATAATTTGAATCAACCGACCGCCATTACTCTTTTCAAGGCAAGGAATAGATGTATTTGATATTTGTCTATATAAGCCCTGCCGTAATCTACTGGTTACATCCATACTTATTCTGGCCAACAGAACTTGCGACACCGTTCTGGTAACTAAAATTAAAATGCATAAAATTAAAAATAATACAGCGAAACGAGGGTGCGTTATTTCGATTCCCCAAAAAAGATAAGGACCTGAGCTCTCTAATAGCAATCGATTTTCAGCGGGAGTCAATGCCGTCATAAGTACAGGAATCAACAGGGAATAGGCTATCCCGGAAAGAGCCCCCATAAATATGGCAAGAAAGACTTTGTTCGGGGAATATTTGGTAAAAAGTTGCAATAAATTCATTATTTCTTCCCTGCTGCAGGAACTAGATGAAGCGTATCCCGCGCTTGAGTCGCTATCGGGAAATTTGCCAAATGGCCTTGGGCAAAGGGATCAATCATGTCATCAAAATGAGGGCTCATGATATTCCCTGACTGGCCTGTACTGAGCATATACCAGTGACTTCTACTATCATCAAGCTCAAAAATTTGCCTAAAGCCCGCACCAAAATCCTGAGTGAACCCTTCAATCAAATCAAACTCAATATTTGCTGCATTTATACTGTTAGGTGAGCCACCGAAGTGCGAAGTACGTTTAAAAAAACTTTCAAGCCCTTTAACCCTTCCAAATGGATGATGGCGCAGTTCTGCATGATGGACATTTTTCCATTGCCACTGCTCCATGTTGCTCGTACCGGTAATTTTCTCCAATTCCCTCAAAGCCTTATCAAGGCTTATATGCAATTCCTGCAAACACGGTTGAGATTGATTTTTTTTGCACCAGCCATGATCATTTGACTCCAAGACGCGTGCTAATTGTGGCCATGTTAATTCCTCAATACTGGAGGCAAGCGTTTCTTCAATTTCGGGGCGTTGCCAACTATATTTCAATACATCAGCGAATATTTCCTGTTCCAGATAATGACTCCATGTGACAAATAAAGTAGCCCCTACTGAATCAGGATTAAAATCTCCATTCCATTTCTCAAGCTGGTCCATAACCGCCTTACTCCGGGCCGAATTGGATTCAACGCTCTTCAAGTAAGGCAACAAGGCTAATGAACTTAAATCCTTGGTGTCTTTTTGAAGGACTCGCATATCATCAACGGTCATCAACTTATGCGATTCAAGAAATTGATTCAGCAAATCTGTAATCCTGTCATGGCGAGCAGAAGGTGCCCAATCATAAGAAATAATGATATTTTCTCTATGATTCAATTTTTCATTCGCCGTTACAATAAAGCCTTTCTCCGGGTTGAATATGGAAGGAAGTTGTTCAAAGTCATGGTATCCCTGCCAATCAGAATCCGGGGATGCGCCTTGGGGCAAAATGCCGATACCTACACCACGCTTTGGCATCATCCCAGCAGCTTGGTATCCAATATTACCTAGTCGATCTGCATACACAAAATTAAGTCCCGGGGCTTTCAGAATTGACAATGCACTGCGAAACTCAGACCAATCTCTGGCATATTGGAGCTTGATGAAACTTTCAAGTGTAATATCCTCTGAATCAAGCGCAGCCCAACGCAAACTAATTACGTCGTCACCGATTGATCGGGCGTCACTGATAACCGGGCCTCGATCTGTCTGCCTGACTACTATTTCAATGGGCTTTAACGGATCCCGTAGCGCTGATGGAAAACGTGCGCTGATATTTATTGTTTCACGACGACTGTTAAAAGATTTCCATTCACCGGCATTCAAATATTGATTTGGATGATCAGATGAAGTTTTTTCAACAAATAAATCTTGCTGGTCAGACATTAAATTCGTCCCTCCCCAGGCAATATTTGCGTTTTGGCCGAAAACGACCACAGGCAATCCCACCAGTGTCATCCCTGCGACATCCAACTTATCTCCTTTGAGCTTGGCTGCATACCATAATCCTGGAAGTTGCAGGCCAAGATGGGGATCGTTTGCAATGATGGGACTGCCAGATTGAGTGTGTTTTCCTGAAACAACCCAAGCATTACTTCCCGCGTATTTATGTCCGACCCCCAAGGATTTCATCGTATTACGAGAAGCAATTAAATTTGCAATATGCGAATTCGTATTATTTCCAAGAGCCTCTACTGGATCAAAGGGATAAAAATAACTCATCTGCTTTGATGAAAAATTTTGCTGTAGAACATAGCGGCGCATTTCATCAAACATATTGCCATTGAGCCTGAGCGAAAAAAATTTTTGCCAACTCAATGTATCGTGAATATTCCATGGTTCAGGTTTGATTCCAAATGCCTGAAATTCTACCGGCAACGAATGGGCATGCTCAATCCAGGCGTTGATACCATTTGTGTAGGCGGCAATAATGTCAAGGCTTTCAGGGCTAAGGTATTTCATTGATTGCTTTGCAGCTTCCCCTAAACCCAAAGTGCGCATCCAAATATCCGATGGCAATGCATCCGGCCCCAAAATTTCGCTCAGGCGTCCTTGCGCAAGGCGACGCTGGATCTCCAACTGCCATAACCTATCGCTGGCATGTTTGTACCCTAAAGCAAAAAAAGCATCGTGGTCGTTGTTTGCAACAATACTTGGGATACCATACTGGTCATGCGTTATTTGTACTGACGAGCCTAGCCCGGGGAGCTGAAAATCACCTACAGTTGGAGTAATACTTGATACCAAACGAAGGTATGCAAACGCGACGACAACTAATAATGGCAAAATAACGAATAATAAAAATCGAAAAAATAAAGGAAATCGCCTAATCACACCCACATCCCATCCTAAGTTAGTTACAGCCAGTATTGAATAACAAGCGAAGCCGATAATTAATATTTATAACTATGGCATTTTTGTTATTTTATTATTCGTAAATTGGACTTGTTTGCGCACCATGTACATGGATATTTATCTCAAAAAAATCCTTCAACAGCCAATTCGTCATTCTGTAGCCGCGAAAAATTGGATTTATTTAAATCCCATGCCGCTATCAAATTAGTAACTCCCAGTATAGTCGCATCAGAAAATAAGGATTTTAGTGAAAAATTAACGTCGTATATCAAGTTAATTTTTGAAAGCATCCTTACTGCAGATAATGAAT
>CBFGOY010000107.1:0-3821 GCA_965650515.1 uncultured Cellvibrionaceae bacterium
AGGCGGCCAAAGCCGCCTGTTATCAACTTGCGCCTAAAAAACTATTTTCCGTTCACATCCAGCGTACGCGCCGGAATTTTTAGTTTTACACGGCTCTGCGGTTCAGTTGCGGATTTGGCGAGGATCACTTCATATTGACCCGGTGCAATTTTCCAGGTTTTGGTCTTGCTTTGATAGCTGGCCAGCAAACG
This sequence comes from uncultured Cellvibrionaceae bacterium, assembly GCA_965650515.1. Taxonomy (GTDB): domain Bacteria; phylum Pseudomonadota; class Gammaproteobacteria; order Pseudomonadales; family Cellvibrionaceae; genus Cellvibrio. The sequence continues at coordinate 192 of CBFGOY010000107.1, forward strand.
TGGATCTACACTCAGATTTACCTTGCTGGATTCCCCCGGTTTTAACTCCACTTTCTGAAACGCTCCCAAACGTTTTGGCGCTTCCCACCGGGCATTTAGCGGCGCGATATAAATTTGCGCAACCTCTTTGCCAGCCAGGGCACCGGTATTTTTAACACTGAAACTGACATTCAATTGGTTGTTTTTAAGTGTCGCGGTTAAATCATCCATTTCAAAATCGGTGTAAGACAATCCGTGCCCAAATGGAAATAATGGTGTAAGTTTTTTTGCATCAAACCATTTGTAGCCTACGGCGGCGCCTTCGGTGTAATTCACATCAAAACGCTGGTCCTTCACTTCGGGGTAACCATCCAGTTTGGGGCGCGGTAATTGTGCTTCAGATGCAGGGAACGTAATAGGCAAATGACCGGACGGGTTTACTTCCCCGGTTAATACCCGCGCAATAGCTTCACCGCCACTGGTGCCTGGATACCAGGCCTCCACCACGGCGCCAACATCATTAAGCCACGGCATTAAAACTGCGCCACCGGTTTGCAGGACTACCACTGTTTTTCCATTCGCCCTGGCGACAGCGGTAATTAACGCGTCCTGGTTCTCGGGCAAAGAAAGGCTTGCAGCATCTACGGACTCAGCAGTCCATTGATTGGCGAATACCAAAACCAGATCACTTTCCGCCGCCAGCTTTGCCGCTGTTTCAATATTGGTTCCTTCATCAAAACTGATGCGGGAATTTGGCAAACGCGCTTCCAGCGCTTTCATTGGCGATGATGGGTAATAGACCATAGGACCGGGAAACACCTTTGGCCCGAGTCCCGAAACGGCCATGCCACCAACCGGATAAACCTGCGACGAACCGCCACCGGAAAGCACACCGACATTTGCGTGTGAACCGATGATCGCAATTTTTTCCAAATCTTTGGAAAGCGGTAGGAGCGCGTTATTTTTTAATAGCACCATTGCTTCTTCCGCATCTGTGCGCGTAACCAGTGCGTGCTTTTTAAAATCGATATTGTTGCTCCCTTGCGGCACAGGGTTATCGATAACACCTTTGTCGAATAACGCAAACAACACACGCCCTGCCATATCGTCAAAACGCTCTTGCGATACCCAGCCATTCATAACAGCTTCTTTCAAGGGTTCCTTAAAATAAGCGGAGACATCAAATGGAAAACCGGATTGTTGATCCAGGCCATTATTGGCGGCAGGAATTGTTGAATGAGTCGCCCCCCAATCGGACATTACCCACCCTTTAAAGCCCCAATCTTTCTTTAATACTTCATTCAATAAATATTCGCTCTCGCAACCATACACACCGTAAACACGATTGTAAGAGCACATAACCGAACCCGGATCACCGATTTCATAGGCAATTTGCAACGCAAGCAAATCCGACATCCGCCCCGCCGTTTCATCAATATTGACATTCAAATTGAAGCGGCCGGTTTCCTGGTCGTTGTAGGCAAAATGTTTCAGCGTGGAAACAATATTATTGGATTGGATACCTTTTATCTGCTGGCCCACCATTACCCCGGCAAGGTATGGGTCTTCACCACCATATTCAAAATTACGGCCGTTGCGCGGCTCGCGCACCAGGTTTACTCCTCCGGCAAGCAACACATTGAAACCGGAAATACGCGCTTCCGCACCAATCATAGCGCCGCCCTCAAATCCCACCTGCGGATTCCAGGTCGCTGCGGTTGCCATGCCCGATGGCAGCGCGGTGCGCTCGCGCACGTTAGGGCCGGATTGGGAGGCTACGCCTATGCCCGCATCCGCTTGCCAAATATGCGGGATACCCAAACGCGGAACGCCATACACAAAACCGGCTGATTGCGGGTAGGATTCAACCGGGCGCGTAAAATTTTTCCAGGGAGCGTCAGTGCCGAAATACCCCATCAATAAACTCAGCTTTTCGTCCACCGTCATTTCTTTTAATACCAATTGCGTGCGTTCTTCCGCACTGAGTTTGGTATTCATCCAGGGTTTGCTTGCCAACTCCTGTTTGCCGGGCACCGCTTGTTGCTGGGTTTGTGCGGCAGTGGGATGCACCACACCAGCCAGGGCACACCCCAGGGCAATAACGCTGAGTTTTTTAGGAAAGGTCATGATGGAGCCTCTTTCGTTGTGTATTGGAGAGTTGTTTTAATTATTAATGAATATTGCGGACAGCGCGCGATACTAGCGATTTAAAAACCGGCACAGGCAGTGGTTTAACGCATTTTTACGTTGCACCATATAAAAACGGCCCTTTTGCAAGAGCCGGTTTATACGGAATATTATTTAACGGTTGTCTCGATATTATAAACATTTGAAATATCGCGATTGAACGCCGTTAGATCATCGCTGTAGAACGCACGGAAATCTTCCAGCGTACCGTTTTTACTATTTTCTTCACGATTGGATGGCACCCAATAGTGAGGCAGGTTTTTGCCGCCAGGACCGGGAACTCCTTCGGGCGCATTACGCCAGGTTAATAAAAATGCAATTTGACGAGCGTCTTTATCCGCCTTTAACCCGGCAATTAATTTACGATACCAGTGGTTATCGTATTTTCCGGCTTCTATATCGGGCGCGCGGATACCGATCTCGGAAATCACCGGAACCTTTCCACGCGTTTCCGCCATGCGTGTAACCAATGCCGCGTTCGCTACGACATTTTTAAACCAGTCGGCATTACCTTCAGCAGGACCATAGGTATCAAATCCCAGCACATCCACCCAGGCATCGCCGGGGTAGCGGACTGAATAATTGGCTTCCGTGGCCGCCAAAAAATTATTGGGCGAATAAGCATAAAGGAAATTATGGACACCTTTTTTATCGCGCAGGTATTCAACGGTGTATTGGTACAAAATTTTGTATTGCTCGGGGGTGGATTGTTTTTCGCCCCACCAGAACCAACTGCCGGTGTTTTCGTGGAGGATGCGAAAAATTACCGGAATTAATTTCCCCTGGTCATCTTTGAGGTTATTGGCCCAATCCGCGAGTTGGTCAAGGTAGCCCCTGTATACCTTGTTGTACGCACCGCCGGGTAATGCATCTGCAACAGCAGCGGTTGTATCCCAGGAAGTGCCGATTGGCCATACACCTTTTTTACTATCGGTTTTCGGATTGTCAAAGTGCGAACTAATAGTAATGATGCCGCCACGCGCATACGCCTTTTTTATTTGCCCAACGACATCACCCTCCGATTTAGGCGCGATGATGCTAAGGGTGTCCCAGCCATAAACGGCTGCGAAATCGCCCACCGCGTTAAACGTATCTGACTGGGTACCGTCAGTGCTGGTGATGGTGATGCCTTGCGTTGTTTCATGTTGATGGCCAAACATGATGGCTTGTTTGCGTTGTTGCTGCATAAACGCGAATAACGAGCGGGTTTCCGCTGTGGCTTTTTTATCCACAATATTAATTTCAACCGGATCAATTTTTTTTACAGTATTGGTTGATTGTGTTTGCGCGGCAACAGGTAGGGTAGCGGTTGCCAAAATTGAACAATAAATCATCGCCGACAAAAATTTCGGTAATACACTTTTTCTCATTTAATCCTCACAGATTTTTTAATGTCGAGCTGGAGTCCAGTCTCTTTTATAAGTATACGACCGCTGTTGTTGTTTTCAGGCGCAGAAATATATC
>CBFGOY010000108.1:0-3739 GCA_965650515.1 uncultured Cellvibrionaceae bacterium
AACCCCCGACCGGCTGATTACAAGTCAGCTGCTCTACCTACTGAGCTACGCCAGCTTTTCAACCACGGCTGTTTGTGGAGGCAGAATTCTAGTGAAACATTTATTGGGAAGCAACACCTAAACAAAAATTTTGTCTCTTTTCCAGGCCGGATTGCTTTGCCAAAAGATCACCCCACACTGAATCGTCTACTTTTTCCGCAAAACCTGAATTAATAACAACCCAGGTCTCCTGAATTGTCTTGGGCAAACGTTTTATTGCAGCCCCGTAACCCTGATTTTTAATTTCAGTTAACCGGGCTTCCGCCTCGACATAATCAGCAAATCGACCAAATGAAATCCCATTTGTTAATTCACCCTTGGTAATTACATGGCTTTCAATATTTTTCTTTTGCAATTCGTACAAGCGGCGGACCGCTTCTTTTTCCGACATCTCCGGCTTTAAATAAACCCAAAAAGATTCACCTTCCTGTATTTCTATCGGTGTTATATGGGCATTTACCCCCAAGGCATTCAATCGCTCAACCGCATATTCTGCTTGTAATAGTTGCTCGTAAGGTCCAATCATCGTGCATAACTCGCTGCTTTGCACCGAAGATTCCGAATGCTTTTCTATCACAGAAGGACTCGATTGTTTTCGTAAACCGTCCACCCCTCCGATTTCCGATAGTAACTGTAAATTATTTTTCGTTTCGTCAACCCCGGACGTAACCGGCCTGACAGAAGTTGTTGTATCGGAGCTTTTAAAGAAATGCTGCTGTACAAAGAATGCCAGATTCGCAATCAGTAATACCAAAAAAATTGCCCGCATTTTTTACTCCAATTACCTGGAATTATCGAGAACATACGCAAGACCATCCAATACCAGATCCGGCATATATATAGCCCCTGGATAGAACGGCAAAATTTTTTGCGCATCACCGCCAGTAAAAATGATGTCAAAGCCTGCATCAGGAGCCTTGTTTTGTAATTGCTTTATGCCATTTTCAATTAACCCAGCAAACATAGCCGTTACCGCTCCATATACAGCATCTGTCGTTGTCCTGCCGGGCATTAAGTCCAGGTAAATTGAGTCACGACTTACCCTAACCCTGCGGGTTTTATCCTGGAGTGAATCTAGCATAAGATTCAAACCGGGAGCTATGAATCCTCCGGCATGTTCGCCATCTTTGTTAACTATATCTACGGTTACAGCAGTTCCAAAGGATGCAAGCAAAAACGCTCTGTGGGTGAGTTGATAGCATGCAATTATGCCCAGCCAACGATCCACACCCAGCACCATCGGCTCTTTATATCCATTGGAAACCCCCCGACAATTGGGGGCCGTGCGTGCAAACTCGGGAGTGAGCGCGAGGTAATTCATGCACCATTGAGAAAACGCACCTTCCAGCACTGGATCAACCACACTGGCAACCCAAACCCTCCGGATCTCGTTTTTGAATACTGCCAGTTGTGCTTCCAAATCCTGGAACAAGTTCGAAATCGGAAGGGAATCTCGGACAACAATTCTGCCTTCGTTGCGTAATCGCCACTTACAGCGCGTATTTCCCATGTCCAATTCAAAAATCATTGCAAAACCCTCAATGAAATTTCCCCACCATGAAAAATATGCTCCCTGCCCTCCATCAGTAAACGCAAAGCGCCCGTTTCTGTAACTCCCAGGAAAACACCTGCCATCAATGATTGCCCATTACGCAATTGAACTTCTACATCTTTATAGGCGGCTGCCGCCATCCATTCCATTTGATAACCGGCAAACCCCATCTCATGATAGGTTTGCAGCACATTTACCAATTCATCCAAAAGGACTGCAGCTAGCTGGTTGCGGGAAACCAGCGACTGGGCCTGCTCGATTAATATCTGATTTAGTGCAACCCAGGGCTGATCTATGGCAGCAGTTTGTGATGCCTGCATTGATACGTTCAATCCAACACCTATTACAACCTGGCAGTAGCCCGCAGGATCCCCCGTCATTTCAATTAAAATACCAGCCAGCTTTTTACCTTGATATAAAACATCGTTTGGCCATTTAAGCGCAGCTCCGATCAATCCAATTTTGTTAATAGCTCGCACAATCGCTACACCTGTCGCGAGGCTCAAACCTTCGATTGCCGCAACGCCACCCTCGAATACCCAGCCTATCGAGCAATAAATATTTTGCCCCATCGGACTAACCCATGAACGCCCACGCCTTCCTCGACCTGCTGATTGAAATTCGGCAAAACACACTTGCAGAGCCGGGCTTTCCTGGCGCATGAGAAAAGAGTTGGTGGAATCCAATTGCGGAAGGACATGCAAAACCAATGGCGGTTGTGATTTTAAATGGGCTCGAATCTGTTCCCGATCAAGCAAATCCAATCCCCCTTGAATACAATAACCTCGACCTTTTACCGACGATAAGGCAATGCCGTAATATTCAAGTTTTTGGAGGTGTTTCCACACAGCGGCCCTGCTAACTCCTAAAAGCCCCCCCAACTCTTCTCCTGAATGAAACTGGCCATCTGCGAGTTTTTTTACTATTTCCCATAGCGCACCCAATTCAGATTTTCCAGCTTCAGACATTATGAGGCCCCATTATATATTCACGTTTATAGCGACTACCCAAGCTGGTTAAAACTTCATAACCCAAGGCGTTATTTTTTCTACTTAAATAATCAAGTGACAATTTTTCATTAATCACTTCAACCGAAGCTTGTTGCAAATATTCATCAGGCAATTGAATTTTTGAAATATCGAATATAGTAACGTCCATAGAAATTCGACCAATCGATTGTACTTGGTGTCCACACAAAAACCCTTCTGGATTTTTACCCAATGTGCGATTCACCCCGTCTGCATACCCACCTGCTGCGATTGCAATACGACTGCCCTTTGGCAGCCTAACATCCGCACCGTATCCAATGCTCGCCTCCTCCGTTAAAGTACGTATTTGAATAATTGGTAATTTCAAAGTTACCACGGGGTTCATTGGATTAACCGTATTAGGTTGTGGCGCTATGCCATAAAGTGCGGCCCCTGGACGAACGAGATCGAATTGCCATTTATTGCCAAGGAAAATTCCGGAAGAATTAGCCAAACTTAAACGTATACCTGGCAACATACTGCGCATCTGCGCGGCACAACTTAAAAAGTTTTTAAATTGTGCATGATTTAAAGGATGAGAAGGATCATCAGCGCAAGCCAAGTGGCTCATTAACAAAACGGGATTGCAAACCTTAAGCAAGCGATCATCAGCGCAAAAAGTTTTAAACGGTTGGATATCAACACCGAGGCGGGTCATACCGGTATTAATTTTTATTACGGATCGGGCGGGCATATCCAATGAAGAATTCATCATAGCCCAGCGCTCTATTGCTTCAATAGAAGATAAAACAGGTATTAAATTGGTTTTTGCACATTCGTGTTCATTACCCGCACGAACACCTCCGAGGACATAAATTTCGGCATCATCAGGTAAAAATTTGCGCGCCGCTAATGCCTCATCCAGGGTCGCTACAAAAAATTCCCTGCAACTAATGTCATACAAAGCCCTGCCAACCTGCTCAGCTCCTAAACCATAAGCATTGGCTTTAATGACACCTGCAACCTGGGCTGAGGAAGCCAATGCTTTAAGTTTAAGCCAATTGTTCTGAATAGCCGCTAGATTAATCGTTAACACAGAAATGTCCGGATGTTTTTTGGAAACGTGATCTAACCAGAGGCTAAAAATAAAAGCCAGAGGGTAAGGGGCAGGAAGATCAGG
>CBFGOY010000109.1:0-3337 GCA_965650515.1 uncultured Cellvibrionaceae bacterium
CCGCTGGGCTTTTTTATTGTGCGTCACTCGCTGAATTTATTCCGTCGTCAGCACGAGACAACCTTGCATCACTCGAACCGTCACGGGTGAATCAATGTTGAATCCTGCTTGCTCCAACCAATGCCCCTTGAGTTGTAACCAGGGCACGGTTGCCTGTGGCGGGTACTGTGTCTTGCGCCGGTAGTCGTAGACCATACTCCCGGTCTTGATTCGGCGAATGTGACAGGGTGGTGTTGCTTGCGTAGAATCGAGTCTAGCCATTGTTGACTCCTTATCAGTCGGTGGTGGTTAGCCGGGCCATTGGGTTGCCGCCCATTGGTCTGGCGCTTTCAGATAATGATGTTTATCGCTTGTTATTACCCCTTAGCTCGCCGGGCGAGTCCAGCGCTTGGCTTGGTATTTAAAGATCAGTCCAGCCAGAACCTCGTGGATAATCCTCCTATCCTCACTTTCCAAATCCTTAATCGCTTCCAGTTGCATGCGCAGTTGGTCATCCAGTTCGGGCGCGTCTCCAAAGACCAGCGTATCCATGCTGATATGCAGTGCCTTGGTGAACTTAATCAGCACTTCCAAAGTAGGCTGTGTGGTACCTGCCTCGTACCGTTTAATCTGGTTCACATGAATCCCTACGGCGTCAGCCAATTGCTGTTGGGTAAGGCCATGCTGTTTACGTAACTGGATAAGCTGGACGGGGAAGCTCATAGGGAAAGACCAATTGATGACGATGGCCATACTGTAAATCTCCCGTACCATTCCTGATTGACAAAAGTACCATATATGATACTAAAATAAAACCCTAATAGAGGCTTGACGGTGTTTTGCCAAACGGGGGTTTTATGGCGCGGTTTGCGGATGAAGTGATCGAGCGGATCAAGGCCGAGGTATCGCTACTGCGGTTGGCCGAGAGCCAGGGCTATGCGCCGAAGCGCCAAGGTAAAGATTACGCGGTGTGTTGCCCTTTCCATGACGACAAAACCCCGTCCTGCGTGATCAGCCCCAAATCCAACCTGTTTAATTGCTTTGGCTGCGGTGCCGGTGGTTCGGTGATTGACTGGGTGATGAAGACCCAGGGCGTGAGCTTCCGCCATGCGGTGGAGTTGTTAAAAAATGACATTGCTGCGGTCACTTCCCCTTTAGCCGCTGAATCGCCTATCAAAAAAACTACGGTTCCCAAACTGGCCGCGCCGGTGTCGAGCAATGTGGATGATGCAAAGCTATTGCGTGAGGTGGTGGATTACTACCACGAAACCTTGCTGCAATCCCCGGAGGCCATCGCGTACCTGGAATCGCGCGGATTGAATGATCCCGAGTTAATTAATCACTTCAAACTCGGCCACGCCAATCGCACGTTGGGTTTACGTCTGCCGCACAAAAATAGAAAAGCCGGTGCGGAGTTGCGCGAGCGGTTGCAGCGTGTGGGTGTGTATCGTGAGAGCGGCCACGAACACCTGAATGGTTCGCTGGTGATTCCACTGCTTAATAAATCCGGTGATGTTGTGCAGTTATACGGCAGAAAACTGTTAAACAATTTACGCGAGGGAACGGCGTATCACTTGTACTTGCCGGGTGATCATGCCGGTGTATTTAATTACGAAGGTTTGGCAGGTTGTGAAGAAATTATCCTGTGTGAAGCGCTGATTGATGCAATGACGTTCTGGCGCTGGGGTTTTAAAAATGTCACCAGCAGTTACGGCGTGAATGGGTTTACCGATGAACTGTTGCAAGTGTTGGTTGAGTTAAAAATAAAGCGTGTGCTAATTGCCTATGATCGCGATGAAGCGGGCAATGTGGCAGCGGAAAAAGTCGCGAAGCAATTAAACCAGCATGGCATTGATGCGTTCCGGGTGTTGTTCCCCAAGGGCATGGATGCGAATGAATACGTCTTAAAAGTAACGCCACCGCAACAAAGTTTAGCGCTGGTGCTTCGCAAGGCGGAGTGGCTCGGCAGTGGTGAGGCGCCGCAGATCACTACAGCATCGCCATCACTTCCTTTAGCTGCTAATGCTGCTGATGTTATCGAATCTGCGGAACTCGAAATCCAGCACGATACTGTCAATGAAAAATCTTCACCTGTATTTACCAATAATCCGCTGGATCAAGTTGCAACACCAGTTCCACCATTACCCGCCGCACAACTGCTACTTGAAACCCGCGATGACGGTTTATATGTGCAGTTGGGCGAAGGCAATCAGGCGCGCGTGTATCGCGTGCGCGGGTTGGAACAAAACACCGGCGCGGAGCAATTAAAAATCCAGTTGTATGTGCAGCGCGGCGAAGGCTTCTTTATCGACAAGCTGGATTTATACAGCAGCAAGCAGCGGCAGATATTTATTAACCAGGCGTGTGTGGAGTTGGGGCTATCAGATGAAGTCATTAAAAAGGATTTAGGAAAATTGCTATTGGCGTTGGAGCAAGAGCAATCCAGAAAAAATGAGTTAGATAAAACAAATCCTGCCGCTGCTGTGCAATCGCTCTCGAATGAAGAGCGTGATGCAGCGTTGGAATTACTGCGTGATAAAAACTTGCCGCAACGCATTCTCAGTGACTTTGCATTGGCCGGTGTTGTCGGTGAGGAAACCAATAAACTGGTGGGTTATCTGGCGGGTGTATCACGCAAGCTGGATAAGCCGCTGGCGGTGGTTATCCAAAGTTCGAGCGCGGCCGGTAAATCTTCACTCATGGATGCGGTGCTGGCGTTTATGCCGGAAGATGAACGCGTGCAATACTCGGCGATGACCGGCCAGAGTTTGTTTTACATGGGTGAAACCCGGCTTAAAAATAAAATCCTCGCGATCAGTGAAGAGGAAGGCGCACACACCGCTAGTTATGCGTTAAAGCTATTGCAGAGCGAAGGTGAAGTGACGATTGCCTCGACCGGCAAAGATGATTCCAGTGGCCAACTGGTTACACGCGAATACAAAGTGGAAGGCCCGGTAATGTTGTTCCTGACCACCACGGCCATCGACATTGATGAAGAATTATTAAACCGTTGTTTAGTACTTACTGTGAATGAAAGCCGCGAACAAACCGAAGCGATTCACCGTGCACAGCGATTAAAGCGAACCTTGCAGGGTTTAGAATCCAAAATAAAAAAAGAACAGGTGTTGCAGCTTCACCGCAACGCACAGCGCCTATTAAAACCGTTAGCGGTCATCAATCCCTACGCTGATCAATTAACCTTCCTCAGTGATAAAACGCGCACCCGCCGTGACCATGAAAAGTATTTAACGCTGATCGATAGCATTGCACTGTTGCATCAATACCAGCGTGACATAAAAACGCTGGGCACATTGGAATACATTGAAGTAACGGCCAGTGATATTGCCCTGGCTAACCA
>CBFGOY010000110.1:0-2976 GCA_965650515.1 uncultured Cellvibrionaceae bacterium
AATCTGCATATTTTATCCCTAACGGAACCAGCGGATTTTCCAATGAAAGCTTATATGCCTCATAAAGCCGGGCAAATTCATCAATCAAAATTCCAACCGACCAACCATCAGCGGCAATATGATGAATAGTTACAATCAAAATATACTGTTTAGATTCAATGTGCAGAAGTTTAACTCGCAACATTAGATCCGTATTCAGATCAAAACGGCGAGTATGTTCCTCGTCAATAACCTGGGCAATAGCACGTTCACGATCAGCAATGGCCAATTTCGAAAAGTCTTTTTTTACGACAGCAAAATCATATTCCTCACGAATTAATTGTATAGGGTTATCTTTTTCATTGCACAAAAACTGAGTTCGTAATACATGATGGCGATCAACCAGTGATGAAAACACCCGATCCAATACATTCAAGTCAAGCTCGCCAGACAATTTAAGCGCAAACAACAGATTGCGCTGCCCGATATTACTTTCAATCTGATCCATTAACCAATAACGCTGCTGACTAAATGACAAGACTACCTCTGTCCCGTCGTAAGGAGTTATTACGCCCTCGTTGAACAGGATTGTATTTTCATGTCGCGACAGATAATCCAATAGTTCTTGCTTGTTGTTTTTTATAAGTTCAATCAAGTCAGCTGTTAGTGTATTTTCTCTGGATCTGGTTTTAAGTTTCCCCTCTTCAAGAAAAACATATATATTTGCATCAGAAAGTACTTTTATAACATCAACGATTTTCATTTTTACCACTCGATCTCGACTTGACTTTCAACATCCCTTTTCAAGGCATCATTTTTTTGAAAAGCACTCAATTCATCAATTATCAATGCCATCTCAGCCAGATCTTTGCACGAAAAAATGATTTTCATTTCCAACCTTAACTCAAGCGCACTTTTAACTGCTGCACTCAGCCTGGTTGCCAACAGCGAATGGCCACCCAACAGGAAGAAGTTATCAGTAATACCTACCCGCTCTACCCCAAGGACCTCTTGCCAGATTTCGCACAGTTTCTGTTCTGTCGCGGTGCGTGGTGCAACATATTCCTGTTGCAGATCTGACATATCCGGTTCCGGCAACGCCTTGCGATCCACCTTGCCATTGGGGGTCAAGGGCAACTGGTCCAACAGCACAAATGCACCTGGAATCATGTAATCAGCAAGATCTTTGGCCAGGGCCTGGCGCAACGAGGCCACATCGCAAATACAATCCGGTGCCATGACGATATAAGCCACCAGGCGCTTGTCCCCTGCGTTATCACGTGCAACCACGACGGCCTCCTGCACACCATCAATGCCTGCAAGACACCCTTCAATCTCACCCAGCTCAATTCGAAAACCGCGAATTTTTACCTGGAAATCATTGCGCCCCAGATAATCAATAGTGCCATCCTCACGGAAACGCCCTAAATCGCCGGTTTTATAAAAACGTGCATCGGCACTTGTTGCAAAAGGATCCCGCAAAAAACGCTCTGCTGTTAGCTCGGGACGATTGAGATAACCTCTCGCCACACCAGCACCACCGATGTATAACTCGCCGGCAACCCCTACTGGCACCGGCTGCAAATTGGCATCCAGGAGATACACTTGCATATTCGGCAATGGACGTCCGATAGCAGGTTCATCACCCTGTTGAGTCAAATTACAAAAGACCGCATCCACCGTGGTTTCTGTTGGGCCATAAACATTGAAGACTGCTGCTTCACTGTGGCTCCTCAAGGTAGCCCACAGCTGTTTATCAATTTTGTCCCCGCCCACCAATACACATGACGGCAACTGAAGTTCAGGGTGTGCACCCAGCAACAGCGAAAGCTGGGCGGGTGTGAAATCCATTCCATCCAGTCGTGCAGACTGTAGATATAACGCCAAACGATCAGGATCCAGCCGAACATCTGCCGGTGTTAAATGCAAACTCACACCATGGCAAAGCATAAGGATTTGCTTAACAGATGCGTCGAAAGCAAAGGAAGCATTAAGGCCCAGGCGAAAGCCTTGCAGCGTTTCAACACCACCATAAATTTTATCGGCCAGGGCCCAGGTGAGGTTACAAGCAGAGTGGTGCTCTACACCGATACCTTTCGGCACACCTGTTGAGCCGGAGGTATAAATTACATAGGCCAAATCTGCGGGAGAGACTTTAGTTAGCGCGGAAAGAGATTGATGACTGACAACATCACATGCGCCTTTTTGATAATCATCAAGGGAAATCAATTTGGCAACTTGCGTAAAACTTTCTACAAGCGAGCGTGTTTGTGCATGATGAATCAATAAATTTGCATTCGAATCCGTCAACATAAACGCAAGGCGTTCATGTGGGTATGCAGGATCAAGCGGAACATAAGCAGCACCGGCTTTGAGCGTTGCAAGTATCGCAATTATCATATCCGTACTACGTTCAAAACACAGTGCAACACAAGTATTCGGCAACACTCCTTGCATGCACAGGTAATGAGCCAATTCTGTCGCGCGCCGGTTTAATACGGAGTAACTCAGGGATTCGTTTTCATAGACAACCGCCAGAGCATCCGGGGTGCGCTCCGCCTGTGCTTCAAACAATTCATGGATACATTTATCTTGCGGGTAAGCCACCGCTGTCGCATTCCAGTCCACCAGCAATTGCTGCCGCTCGGCTGCCGGAAGTACACTCAAATTGCTCACCGGCTGTTTCGAATGATGCAGCAGGGCATCCACCAAACCTGCAAGAGCCGTCTGTAAATAAGTGCTAATACGTTGCGGGTTAATCAGATTATCTACTCGCACCTCACACTCAAAACCATCCCCCATATCATTCACTGAAAGACTAAACGGATAATTGGTCCGCTCCTGACCAAAGACAAATTCAAAATTTGACTGCATTTCCAATGCGGTTTCGCTTAGTACAAAATGGCGGTAATTTAATAATGAACTGAACAGCGGCATTCCACTGGAAATTCCACTACTACGTTGCACGACCGCCAGGGATGCCTGCTCATACGGCAA
>CBFGOY010000111.1:0-2028 GCA_965650515.1 uncultured Cellvibrionaceae bacterium
CATCACTCTCGCTGGCAATCACTGTCCCGGTTTGCTGTTGCTGCACAATCTCTTTGGCAAAGTTGGGTCCGCTCAGTACCCCAATCGGATGCCCGGACAACTCTTGCTCCAGGATTTGGCTCATCAAGGTAAACCCATCTTCCGGTTCAATACCTTTCGCCGTACTCACTATAATTGCTTGCGGAGCCAACAGCGGTTTAATCTGGCGCGTAACAGAACGGAAGGAATGACTGGGTATGGAAACAAATATCAAATCGGCATCCGCCACAGCCATTGCCAGGTCTGCGGTAATAACCAGGTCTTCGCTAAGTGGATAACCGGGGAGATAACGCGCATTTTGGCGCTCGGATTTGCATTTTTCGGCTTGATCCCCGTCCCTCATCCATAAACGTGTATGGTGTTTATTACAGGCGATAATATTCGCAATTGCCGTACCAAAACTTCCGCCACCAAGGACCGCCACCTTCATTTTTTTACTCATAATTTAATCCGTACTTCAAACGAAGAATCATGCGCAAAAACCGTCACTTGTTACGTAAAAAAAAGATACGGAACATTCAATCTGTAACTTTTTTGCACAAAAAAATTCATCAAAATTTTGTCCACATTTTCTGTGGATAACTTGGTGGATAGTTTTTGGGAAAGTGCCCCAAAGGCCCATAAAATCTATCCCAACATCAAATTGATCATAATTTGATCACTAAAAATAATTACTTTAAAATCAATAAGTTACACTAAAAAACCCGAGGAAAATCACATTTTTTCAAGTTTTGGTCATCTCTTAAACGCTCTTAGCCGATAAGCACCTGAGATGTGCATAAAGAGTTAGTGTCTGTTAACCTGAAAGCACCCATAGACACGAAATATTCATATTGCAAGCATATTTCACACAAAAATATTGCTTTATTTTGATTCGAAATAACGCAATAAAAAACGCATTAAAAATCGCTGCCACATACCGTTAAAAAATGCCTTGGGATGAGCCAATTTACTGGCGCATAAAAGCACCATAACAACCATCAGCATATAGCAATGGGTTTACATCTGCCCCGTTTAGAATCACCTTATGGATACCCCCGACGATTATTTTGTGGGTTCCATAAGTCATCACCTGGTCGGTCTGGCAAATAAATACCGCTTGGGCATCTCCCAACACCGGCAGCCCGGTGTCATCCTCCATCCAACTTCCCACTTCAAAACGATTCCTGGCTGGATCGCGGCCTGCGCATATATTAGATACATCCTGATGTTCAACGGAGAGTACATTGACAGCAAACCAACTGCCTTTGGTAGCAAGATGCCCTTGCTGGGATACCTGTTGGTTAATACACACCAGTAGGGACGGAGGCGCATCTGAAACGGAAGTTACCGAGGATACGGTCATCGCAAAACGTTGATCATTGGCCAACTTGGTTGATAACACACATACGCCAGATGCCAAGCGGCGCATTCCCAACTTCATTGAAACCGCTAAATTATTGCTTTGCATAAAGACCCCAATATAAATGAGCGCGTATTCTGACTAGCTAACTATCGTCATACAAGCCTGCCAGCGACACTTGCAACCTTAGACGACTTTTAGCCCAGCGTGCCACACCAGCCAGAAAGCAAGGCAATAGGCGAAATTCAATAAAGAAATTGGGAAAAGGCTATCAACGATTGATTGAATTTGAGAATCAACTGACCGAACTATATCCATTCGAAACCGGCGCGGGATCGCTTGAATACTCTTTGCGCAAGCTGATTAGAATTTAACTGAGCGCGCTAAATATTTTATTTTGCTGCATTTTTTCCGTTGACGAGCCTAAATCACGCCGCTATTATGCGCACCACTTGAAACGCAGCGCGTTTTAAGCAGTCGGAGTGTAGCGCAGCCCGGTAGCGCGTCTGTTTTGGGAGCAGAATGTCGGGGGTTCGAATCCCTCCACTCCGACCATCTTTATCGAACCTGCCAAGGTTTTTAATTCCAGCATGCGCCCGTAGCTCAGCTGGATAGAGCACCCGCCTTCTAAGCGGGTGGTCGCAGGT
>CBFGOY010000112.1:0-1668 GCA_965650515.1 uncultured Cellvibrionaceae bacterium
TGGGCACATTGGAATACATTGAAGTAACGGCCAGTGATATTGCCCTGGCTAACCAGCTCGCGCATGAGGTGTTAGGCAAAACCCTGGATGAGTTGCCGCCACAAACCCGAAAGCTGCTAAAGGAAATCCAGAACTGGGTGCAACAGTGTTGCACCGTGGACGGCATCGAGCAGCGCGACTTCCGTTTTAGCCGCAAACAGTTGCGCGATGTGACCGGCTGGGGCAATACCCAATTAAAAGTGCATCTGGCACGGTTGGAAGATATGGAGTTTTTAGCGTTGCACAATGTGCCACGCAGTAAAGCGATTGCTTACGAATTATTGTTTGACGGATCGACTGACAACGACACTCCACATCTGATGGGGTTACTGGATGTAGGGTGCTTACAAAAAAATAATGAAACTTATAGTTACGACAAACAAAAGTCGGGGCAAGAAAAAGCAAAGCCGGTGTCTGGTCGGCCTCAAGTCGGTGGGGTGTCGGTGTTAAAAAATCCAGTGGAACCTACTAACGACAAGGCCTTGCCGGAATTACAAAAAGACTGGGTGGAAAACGCGTATCTGGCAGTGTGAGAAATAATTTAAAAAGGAGAATCATACACATGGCGTACAACCCGAAAGAAAGGCGTGGGCTACACCGCAAAACCGAATCACGGCGCAACGCTGCCAAAGCCAACACGTTATCGTCCACTCAAAAACCACCGCGCGACCAGAGCATCGACCATAACGGCATTACGCCTTACCTGATGCGGTTTATTGCATGGGGAGAGGTTACCGGCTTGAGTGAACAAACCAATAGCGTGCGTGAGCGCAGTATCAGACGATTCATTGTGTGGTGCGATGAGCGCAGCATCAACGAACCGGCGGCGATTACACGCAATGTGCTGGAAGCCTATCAGCGGCACTTGCATCACCACCGTAAAACCAATGGCGCCCCCCTCACGATCAACACACAAAAAACGTTGCTGTTCCCATTGACCGCATTCTGCAAGTGGTTAGCAAAGGAAAGATATATTGCCTTCAATCCGGCGGCTGAACTGGAATTACCGCGTGCAGTGCGCGGCTTGCCTAAAGTGATTTTAAGCCTGGATGAAATAGAAAAAATAATCACGCTGGTGGACATAACAACACCTTATGGCGTGCGCGATAGGGCCATGCTGGAATTACTCTACAGCACCGGTATCCGGCGACTGGAATTAATTAACCTTGCGCTGCATGACATTGATTTATCGCGTGCCGCGTTATTAGTGCGCGAAGGCAAAGGAAGAAAAGATCGCTGGTTGCCGATTGGTGAGCGTGCAGTGCATTGGTTAAAAAATTATTGTTATCACGCACGCGATCAACTGTTGACGAGGCTGGATGAATCGCACTTGTTCCTGACGGATTATGGTGAACCCTGGGTGAAAAACCGTTTGTCCGGGATGGTGAAAAAATATTTATATCACGCCGGTATCGACAAGCCCGGCGCGTGTCACTTGTTCCGCCACGCGATGGCCACGCACATGCTGGATAACGGCGCGGACATTCGCTTTATCCAGGCAATGCTCGGTCACGCGGACATCAGCAGCACACAAATCTATACGCAAGTGAGCATTGAAAAGTTACGCGAGATAAACGCCGCGACACACCCGGCAAAACTGGAAGATCGAAACGCGCTGCTACTGCAATT